>JANQLS010000128.1 GCA_028280485.1 Planctomycetota bacterium | reverse complement strand
TTCACTCCGCTAAGCGTAGGGTCGTAGACCCTACGCTCACGGCCTGCTTGATCCCAAGCAGGCTTAGTTCCTGTTATTCAACAGGAACTAATTTGTTTTTGTTGAAACAAGCTCCTGCGGAGCTCGCTTCAACCGTTCAAGTTATCAACGGTTCTTGGATGCCAATCAACTCTTTTAAGCACTAAGATCGGAGTTTATATGATCGATCAAGTGAGAGAGACTTCTAAGAAGAGATGTCCGTCTGTATTTTTACTCGCTTTGTTTTTGGGGCTGCTTTCCCTGACAATTAATCTTACGCTGGGGGTGAGTGAGATCAGAAGTCAAGAAGTTCCTCCGAAAGCAGAGGCTTCTGAAAAGGATCGTCCAACCAAAGAAAAGACTGCGAAGAAGCAGGATAAAAAGACCGAGAGTTCTAAGAAAACAGATCTCAAATCTTCACCTAAAAATAATACGAAGGCAGCCGAGAATAAAAAGGCCGCTAATAAGAAAAAGAAACTGAAGAAGCCATGCCCGAGCGTGGCTTTTTTTAATTCCATTCCCATCGTCGAACTTACGATCACCCTAGGTGAAGCTGAAGTTGAAGAACTTTATCGAGCGCCTCGATCTTATGTAAAAGCTACCGTGAGAGAAGGGAAGAAGGAATATAAAGATGTGGGGATCCACCTGAAGGGGCGAGCCGGTAGTTTTCGTCATTTTCATTCGCGCCCGGCCCTGACTCTCAATTTTGACAAATACGTAAAAAAACAACGCTTCCATGGGATGGATAAGTTGCATCTCAATAACTCGGTTCAAGACCGCAGTTATCTCAATGAGCTTGTCTGTGGAGATCTCTTTAGACAAGCTGGTATCCCCGCTCCTCGAGTAGCTCATGCCCATGTCACTCTCAATGATCGAGATTTAGGGCTCTACGTCTTGAAGGAAGGATTTGATCGTAAATTCCTGAAGCACTATTTCAAAAATACAAAAGGGAATTTATACGACGGTGGATTTCTCCAAGAAATCGATTGGGGAATCGATAAAAAATCCGGTGAAGGAGTTGATGATGGAAGCGATTTAGAAATTCTCTCCGAAGCGAGCCGGATCGACGATCATAAAAAACGAGAAGAGGCCCTTTCCAAAATCCTCGATGTCGATCGATTTTTGCGCTTCATCGCTTTAGAAGCATTGACCTTCCATTGGGATGGTTACGCGATGAAGAGAAATAATTACAAGCTCTACCGTGATCCCACAACTAAAAAGTTTATCTTCCTGCCCCATGGTATGGATCAGATGTTTGAACGCACTCATACTCCCATCGTTCCCTGGTATCAGGGGATGGTTGCTGATTCCGTGATGGAAGTCCCCCGTTGGAGACACCAGTACTTTGAAGAAGTCGAGTATCTCCTTAAGAAGGTCATGGTGGAAAAGACGATGCTGAAACGTATCGCTCAAGTTCAAAAGAAATTGGATCCCGTACTCGAAAAACTCAGCGATCGGCGAGCCAGCAATCAAAGTTACTACGCCGAGCTTTTTAAAGATGCTATCAAAGAACGACTGTCTTACATTCAAACAGAATTAGGTCGATACAGCGAAGAGCGCAAACGATTAGCTAAGAAGATTGCCGAAGAAAAAAAGATAGAAAAAAAGAAAGATAAAAAACTATCGGTTAAAAAGAAGGGAGTTACTTTCAAGTAACTCCGATTGAATCTCATAAAAAAAGGGAAACTCAGTTTCGACTGAGTTTCCCTTTTTTTTGAGATTCCGAAAGTCAGCCTAGAGGCGGCTCTTAGTCTTTTCGGGTTGAGGTGAGAGCTTGATGCTGAAAGTGTGAGCTAACTTCGGGTCACCCCGTTTGACCATCGACCCGATCAAAGTACTTAAATTCGGCCTGGCCTTTATTTGAATGTGACGATCGCCATTCCACTTGACCTTGATGTCTTTAGAGAAATCGATCAACCGGGAATCCAAGTTCAATGAAAGCTCATCGATAGACTCAGCCTTCACGGTGATCGTTTGCCCATCAATTTTCGCCTCGATCTCTTGTTTTCGTTTAGCTTTGGGAACCGACAACCAAAAGAAGCTCGTCACCACACTATCGGTCATCTCCCAAGTGAGATGTTTCGGTGACAGGTTTCTCACGTTGGGGTACATGCTTTTGATCTTATCTCGGTCGGGAAGTCCCCCGTGTCCGAAGCCCGCTTTATATTCCATCACCACGGGATAGATATCTTTTCGGTCCCCCTTCAGTGCTTTGATCTTTTCGTTAAAAGCTCGACAGCGTTTAATTCGGCCGTAGGCGGTGTCTCTCTCACCGATCATGTAAGTGAAGACGGTGTTTCTCAAAGTTTTGGCAGAAGATTGGCCATCCGTGGGAGCGGCAGCCGAGCTGTGGATCGCCGCAAAACGATCAGGGATTTTAGGGCCGATGGCGAAAGCTCCGTAACCTCCGTGAGAATAACCCATGATAAAAACCTTATCAGGATTGACGTCGCCAAAGAGCGTGAAGTTTTGAACCAAGCGAATGATCAGTGGGTAAACATAGTCGTCGTAGAATCCATTCCAAGTGTTGTTGGGAGCTCTCAGAGCGAGGTATTTGTAACCTCCAACCTCGGGATGGTCTTTGTAGTAGCGTTGCATGATGCGCCATTGGCTATCATTTACGCGCGCTGGTGCGCCCCCCCCACCGTGCATGGCGATAAAGAGCGGCCAGCCACCCTCGGGACGAGCCCCCACGTTTTTTACGGTGTAGGGGCTGGTGTGTTTACCGCTGACAACTTTATTGCCTTCGAAATTTTTCTTTCTCTCGGCGTGCTCGGGAGCGCTTTTATAGGCCTCCCAAATGAGTTGACGAATTTGATCTTCATGCTGAGTGAGGAGTTTTGAATTTTTGCTGCTATTGCGAAACTCTCCTCGTTTTTCAGAGGGAAGTTTAAAGTATCGATTCAGTTGATCCTTGAGATCTTGGAGTTCAGGGGGAAGAGTCGCTTCTTTTTTCTTGGCTGAGTAAGCGATCTCGATGATCTTTTGTTTCTCAGAACCTAATTTAAAGGATTTAAATTCGTTTCCTTCGTGGCCGTAAGTTATCCCAATCGGTTGGTTGGGATGAACGTCAAAGGTGAGGAAATCATTGGTGTCCGCGCCCTCTCCCTTGCTCACACCAACGTGGAAAACTCCCGAGTGAGCGATTTCTTTCACTCGAATGGGAATGGAGATGCGTTCATTACTCTTCGAGTCGACGACTTTCACCATCAATCGAACTTTACTGGTTTTCGGAGCTTTCTTCGCGTAATTATCCGTGACGTTGATCGCAGAGATCGTTCGGTTGCGAGGAGCCCATACCATGGGGAACGCAGTCCCTGTTTTTCGATAGCTAACGGCGTAGATCGAATGGCGAGGATCATCTTTTTTCGCCAAACTGGCATCGCCGGTGAACCAAGCGTGGTTTAAACCTTTTTTGCTAGGTTCACAAGCACCTGTAAAATGCCAGCGTTGATCCCAAATCTCGACCCAGGAGTGATTCCCGCGCTTATTGGCCCAATTGGGGATCCCGACGAAACGAGTGGGGATTCCGACTGCGCGGCAAGCATCGATGAGTAGAATGGAGAGACCCGTACAAGAGGCCTTACCAATTTCGATACTTTCCTTTGGGCTTTGATTGGCACGATTTCTTTTTCTTGAATACTTTACCTTCACTAAGGGGAAAGCTTGTTCATTGAGTCGCTGAGCTCCCTCTGCCGGAGTTTTACAATCTTTGATTAGAGGAAGGAACTTCTCCAAGAACTCTTTTCTCCAGGGATCACGGGCTTCGTCGACATTGCCGTAAGGGAGCACATAGTTTAAAAAGATCTCATTGGGAATCTTATGTCCCCAGGGAACGAGGTCTTTAACTTTGTAGGCGTAGTGAACATTCTCTAATAAAAAGTCTGCTTTAAGTGTTTTAAGGTCGGGGTCGGGCATGTGTTCGACAAGGAAGTGCATTCCTTCGTACTGCTCTTCGGGAACTTTCCAGAGGGCTTTTTCTAATTCCTTTCGATTTTCTCCTGCTTGGGTCAATGCTGCCTTCAATGAGGCGAGGCGATCATTGGCTTGAGCTGAAGAAACTGAAGGCGTGAGCGAGAGAATCAGGAACATTCCAACGAGAGTTCGGAATGAAGATGACCGCATTTGAAAGATTGCAGAAAATCGTTCAGAAGGGTCGATTGAGGAAACTTCAAACATCTTGAGGATCACTTTGTTAAATTGTGGAACAAAATTGAGTATCTTTACAGCTGACCTTAACAGCCAAATCCCCTCTCTGAAAATTGCTCAGAAAATAATGAATGGGGATGTCGGCATTGGAAAGGTTACCTGAATTAAATTCGAAACCTCAATCATAATCGGAGATCGCCTTGAGCCGAAGACGAAAGAAGCTTGAATCTGGAGATGGCTGGACTTTTGTGCCCGCTTCTGAGGAGAGTAGCCCCGTTTCTGAATCCAATTCTCAACCGGAAGCTAAATTGTCTTTAGAAAGACGTCGAGGGAAACCCGTCACGGTTATTCAGCTTGAAGGGTTAGAGGCTGACCGCGCCAAGGAACTCGGGAAAGCCCTGAAAACGAAAGCAGCAGCTGGAGGGAAAGTCTCCGCCGAAATCGTCGAGATCCAGGGTGATCACCGGGAGATGGTGAGGGAGTATCTTAATAATGAAGGACTAAAGGTTAAAGGTTAAGCCCTGAAGTCACTTAGTAAGCCCGGAGCGTAAGCGACGGGATCCGAACGCATTATATTATTCTGAGATAATCGGGGGGTTTGGATGGGGCAATTACATCCTTAATATTGGGCTCTGGCATCCCTCAGATCCCGTCGCTTACGCTCCGGGCTTACTAACTGTGAGCAATAGTATTAACTCGACTTGAGTGCTTTATTAGCAATATGCGCTGCATCCGAAGCCATCACCCCCGCTTCGGCTGGGGCGATCGGCTTTTCTCGAGTATGAATGCACTCCACCCAGTTTTTAATGTGGAGTAAAGTGCCATCCAAATCGAAATCCGCTCCCTTCACATTCTTCCCCGGAATAAATTGTTCTGTCTTAAATTTTGAACGTGGCTCAGGGTAGAGCTCAAATCGCCCTCGATCAGCGTAGATACTGCCTTCCGTTCCCATGAAGGTCACCCCCGCCTTTTCGTGTTGATTGACGAAAGTTCCCTCAAAGTGAATTTGAAGCTTCTCTTTGGAGTACTGCATCAGAGTTTGAATGGTATCCGGGGTTTCCCATACTCCTTGAGTGGCGAAATGATCTCCGATCGTCACGGCATTGGAAGGGAGCCCGAGTTTTAGAATCCAATTCACAGCGTCGAGCCAGTGAACCATGAGGTCGCCGAGAATACCGGCTCCAAAATCCCAAAACCATCTCCAGGAACCGATCGCTTTGTAGGGATCGAATTTTTGGTCGGGGGCGTTACCTAAAAACCTTTTCCAGTCGAACTCACTCACATTGATATTGCGCTGGCCTTTACCGCGGAAGGGTAAAAAGTTGCGGTTCCAACTCATATGAACTTTGTGAACCTTGCCGATTTTGCCCTCATCGATTAGCTTTTTCACCTTTTCAAATTGCGGCATCGAGCGTTGCTGGGTTCCCACTTGAAGAACCCGGCGGTGTTTGTTTTGAGCAGAAATTAATGCTTTCCCTTCGGCGAGGTCATGCGTAAGGGGTTTTTCGACGTAAACATCTTTCCCCGCTTGGCAGGCAGCGATCGACAGCGGTACGTGCCAATGATCTGGAGTGGCAATGATGACCGCATCGAGGTTTTTGAGAGCGAGAAGTTCTTCGTGTTTACCCGTCTCCAATTGGACGTCCTTACTTTGATCCCCCAGTCGTTTTTTCGCTCTTCTTAAATGAGCTTTGTACACATCACACAGAGCCACAATTTTAGTATTGGGAAGACTGGCTGCTTTAGGCATCAAAGAGTACGTGGCTCTCCCCCCGCAGCCGATGACTCCGATTCGCAGAGTTTCATTTTTTGGAAATCCTGTAGCCAAAGTGGTGTCGGTTGAGGCTAAGGCTCCGGCAGTTCCAAGAGAAGTTGTTTCGATGAATCTTCGGCGGGTGATGTTGCTGGGCATGGTCAGTTGCTCCGGGTTGAAGAACCTATATAAACGAATCAAGCTTGAAAAATCGTTTTAATTAGTTCCTGTTGATTAAACAGGAACTAATCCGAGTTGGGATCAACTCGGTCGCGAACATAGGGGCGAAGACCCTATGTTTAGCGGAGTGAAAGCAAATCTATGATTTGCTGGAAC
>JANQLS010000113.1 GCA_028280485.1 Planctomycetota bacterium | reverse complement strand
GGTATCACCCTGTTTGAAATCAAAAACGCTGTCGGCTCCGGGATCGAGAATTTCGATCCGACTTCCTTCACCATCAAAGGCGACCGCTTTATTGTTTTTGATAAAATCTGGGTAGTCTTTGGGGCGAGGGCCAGCTTGCCCCACTTTGGCTCGGACGACTTTCCCTTGGTAGCGTGAATTCGTATGAGGCAGGGGAGAAGAATGAAATCGAGGGGATTTAGCTTCGTTGAAATCCCAATAGATATCGGGCTTCTCACTCAACAACTTAGCAGCGTACTTGGACGCGGCCTTTTTGTTGTTGGGATGTGCAGATAAGCTCAACGGTGAGAAGAGCCAGTAAATTGATATCAAAATGAAAACGGTGATACGAGGTAAACTCACCCTGGACTCCTCTATCTTGAATTCAGTTTGAACGAAACGAGGTTCTAAGGTCTTAAACGAGTAATTTTCCGAACTCGATGAGCTTCAGAATCTCCTACGTAGACGGCGCCGTGTCGATCGACGTAAACTCCATGAGGCCGGGCTAATCGACAATTCTTAACAGAAGTTTCAGGGCCATCCCCCGCTTTTCCGGTCCCGACCAGGAGATGCATTTTTAGGGTTTTGCGATCGATCCAACGTACGCTGTGACTTTCCGTATCGGCAAAGTAAATATCGCCGTTGGGAGCTATTGCAATTCCTTTGGGGCCAGAAAGAGTCGCCGAGATCGCAGGCTTTCCGTGTCCTGTAAAACCCTTCTTTCCCGTACCCGCCACGTGATAGATCAGCTCTTTTTTAAGATCGATCCGGCAGATGGCATTTCCCTCTCGAAGGGCTAACCACATATTTCCTTGAGCGTCGAAGTCGATGGCTCGAGGGCCGTTCAGAGCTAATCCCTGAATTTTAACCTTATCAGGAATCGGTCCTCTTTTTCCGGTACCCGCGTAAGTACGGATGATACCCGATTTCATATCGATCTTTCGAATACGATGATTGCCGATATCACAAATAAATAGATCTCCCCCAGGCCCAAATTGAATGCTGTGGGGTCGTTTAAATTGGGCTTTGATAGCCGCTTTACCATCTCCGGAGAATCCCGGCTTTCCCGTACCCGCAAGCGTTGAGATCACCCCCGTCTTCATATTCACTTTGCGAATGAGGTGATTTTTCATTTCGACAAAGTAGAGGTCGCCTTTTTTGTCGAAGCGAATTTCGTAGGGTTCAAATAATCGCGCCTGAGTGGCGGGGCCGCCATCGCCTGAATAACCCGCTTTTTGGGTGCCAGCGATCGTGGTGAGAGTGCCTTCCGGGCTCAATTTCCGGATGACGTGATTTCCGGTATCACAGATGTAAAGAGCCTGATCCGGGCCGATGACCACTCCGAAAGGATTGTTGAGTTGAGCTTTGCTCCCCTTTTTGCCGTCGCCGGAAAACCCTGCTTTTCCTGTTCCAGCGACTGTTTCAACTTTATAGACGGGAGATTCAGCTTGAACTGTGAGGCTAAAGAGTCCCCCTAGCAGACAAATCAAGCTCATGTAAATCTCAGGAGAAATCTTCAACATGTGACATTAAAAGAAAAGAATTCTGGAACAGTTGAGGCACTGAACGATATCAGTTCCCATCAAGAGTTTACTCTGAAGTTGCTTCGTCACAGCCATATGGCAGCCCTGACAGACTTCACCTTCGATCTGAGCTAAGGGAGAATCGGGATAGCGAGATAAGACTCGAGAGTAAATTTCTAAGGTATCCGGTTTTACCTTTTCGGCGGCTTCAGAACGTTGAACTTCAAGCTTGCTGATACGCTCTTCGACCTCTTTGACGAAAGCCTCAACTTCAGTTCTCTTAATAGCGACTTCTTTTTGCGCTTCGGTGACAAAACCAGAGGCGGTTTCCAATTCTCCCTGAAGTTTTTCGACGACGTTCATCTTCTCCAAAACAACTTCTTCCATCGTGCCGATTTCTTCTTTCAAGCGTTTGATGTTGTTTTGAAAGACCTGGTACTCTTCATTTGACCGAGCGGTGTTCAATGCCACTTGGACCTTTTCGATTTCCCCTTCATGAGTTTTGATGTTGAGTTCACTTTTGTCGGCGTCGATTTTAGCTGATTTGATATTGTCTTTGATCTGTTGAACGAATTCCTCGGCAGCTTCAACCTTGATTTCTTCACGATGAAGTTCCTGAGGACGCTTCACTTTCAATTCGTTCATCGTGAACAGATCAGCATCAAGGTTCTGGAGCTGTTGAAGGACCTCCAGTTGGTTGGGTGAGGTTAAATCTTGGCTCAATTCACAGTCTCCTCAACATAAAAAGTATAAACAATGCCTAAACCTAATGAAGCTCGTTTATACCGTTGTTTGCTATTCGGCTATATACGCAAAAAGCCGGCTATTTATCATAGCCGGCTTTTTGCTAAGTTTGTTTCTGAAATAGAACGTTTTGACGAGACATCCGCGAAAACTTCTTGGTCGAGGAATGGCTCGTCGATGACGCACCTGGGGATCGACCTGGGAGCACTTTTAACGAGTGCTTCCCTGTCGACCCAAGAGGAGCTTGATCCTCTCCTGATCGAATTCGATGTACATTACTGGGATTCGCTTCTCTCAGTTTCATCGTCATAACTGATCGTATTAACTGATCGTCTCTAAGAAACCTTCTAAGAGGCGGCTTCGGATGGGATGTTGAAGTTTACGAACGGCTTTTGCCTCAATCTGACGAACACGTTCACGAGTAACTTTGAAAATCTTTCCGACTTCCTCAAGAGTGTAGGTGTACCCGTCGCCTAAACCGTAACGGAGTTTGATGATCTCTCGTTCGCGGTAGGTCAAGGTTCCGAGGACGTCATCCAGTTTCTCTTTGAGCATCTCATTGGTCGCCGAGTTGATGGGGCTTTCGGCCCGCTTATCTTCGATGAAGTCTCCGAAGAAGCCATCGTCTCCTTCCCCGATTGGACGGTCCAATGAAATGGGGTGCTTGGAGATCTTGATGACTTTCCTTGCTTCTTCCTCGGTGATGTCCAATTCTTGAGCGATCTCTTTGATCGTGGGTTCACGACCGTTTTTCTGGATCAGCTTCTTGGTGGCGTTTCTCACCTTACTCATGGTTTCGATCATGTGAACCGGAATACGGATCGTTCTGGCTTGGTCAGCGATCGAACGGGTGATGGCTTGGCGAATCCACCAAGTCGCGTAAGTGGAGAACTTGTATCCACGGCGATATTCGTATTTCTCAACGGCTTTCATCAAGCCGGTGTTTCCTTCTTGAATGAGATCCAGGAAGGAGAGACCACGATTTCGGTAACGTTTGGCGATACTGACGACCAGACGCAAGTTTCCACCGGAGAGCTTTCGTTTCGCCACTTCGTACTCGGCGAACCATTTATCGATCTGTTCGATACGTTCTTTGAGTTCGTGACGGTATTCCAGCGCTTCGAGCTCAGAATCCTGGAGGCGTGATTCCAGGTGATCCATCATCTCTTTTTCAGACTTACGTAAGCGACGTTTCCCTCTTTTTCGGGCGGCATCGATCTTGTCCATTTCACTGCGGCATTCTTCCATGCTGCGGAAATTCTTCATGATGGCCTTCCGAAGGATCGAAACGATGTTTTTCTTGAGGTGTAGTTCTTGGATTAAAACCCCGCCTTTGTTATTTCGGCTGATGACTCGTTGAGCCAAGCGTTGGCGGTATTTATCGCTGAGATCACCCGTGACGACTTTATTGAAGTCTCGTTTGTTCTCTTCGGAGATTTTGGCGAGAGTTTCCATGTTGCTTCGAATCAACATGAAGATCTCTTCTTTGGTCATATCTTCCTTGTTGTTGGAAGGAGTGACTTTGACGGCCTTGTCGAGCGCCAGATCGCCGTTGAGAAGATCTTGTAGAACTTTGACGACCAGTCCATGAGTGAGGCCCATGCTGAAAATTTGTTTTTGAAAGCGTTGACGAGCGATTTCGATCTTCTTGGCGAGCAAGAGTTCTTCGGCTCGAGTCAACAGAGGGATCTCTCCCATTTGAGTCAGGTACATACGCACCGGATCATCGATTTTGTCCGGTAGGGTATCGACTTCGTCCTTATCGAGGCCTGGATCGACTCCGGTGAGGGAGTCTTCTCGGATCTCGATTCCGTGACTATCTAAGGTGGCAAAAATCTCATCGATACGTTCCGGTGAGTTACATTCCTCGGGGAAGATCTCATTGAAACGATCGTAGGTGACAAATCCTTCTCGCTTACCTTCAGCGATTAAAATTTGCAGTTTGTCTTCAATACCAGTGGTATTCATCCAATTATCTTTCCATTCATTCAAGTTAGAAGAGCAAAGCTTTCTAACCTATCTGGTAACGCCTATGGATAAGCTGAATCGCCGAAGCCCCCCTCAGGTGTACCCTCTCAGAGGTGATTGTGCGAGCAGCTATGCGTTCGAGGCGATCGGTCTCAAGTTCGATCTATAGAGCACTCAGTCAAAGGTGCCTCTTAAGATTGAAACTCTAAAGATGAAACGCTGTCGAACGGATCTCGGAGGCTCTTCCCTTCAACCGCCGCAATTCTTTTTCATGCGCGCGTTAAGGGTGAGTTTTGGCTGACGAAAAGCTGGAGATCCAGGCTCGGATACCTAATGTAGAGTTGCGGCCTTAGATCGTTTTTAAAATGTGTGTTTACAATGAACACTGAAAACGATCACCGCTCCCGATCTAATTCGGGTAAAGAACATTGGTAGTTCCCCTCTCAAGCCTTTTTGATCGGTCCGTTCATCCCAGATTTATCGAACGCGACTCTTGAGGTCAAAAAGGTCTTGGGTCTCACAGAATTTTGTCAGGTTATTCCACTCTCCGAGGTTAATTCCTAAGTTAAAACAGGGTCTAAAAAAATACCGTCGAGAATTCTTAGTTCCGTCACGGTCGGATCCGACCACCCTCAACATCAACGTTGAGGATCCGTTTCTTCCGAGCTTTCAGAACGATCGTGAATTTCTCGAATCAAATTGTAAGTCTCTTTTTCTGCGTTGAGCAGGGCTTGTTGGTCTCCCTGAGTTCGCGCCTGAAGTTTCTTTCGATCGAGAGCCGAACGCCGCTTCAATCGAATCTGACGCTGAACATCGTTGAGGCAACGTTTCCAGCGTTCTTCCGGATCAAAGAAAACCGACGAAGCGCCATCGGAAGCTTTCGCACGCTCGAACTCCTCGATTCTCTCGAGGATGCTCACCGCACGCTGAATGGCCTCCGGGACTCCCACCAGATCTCTGAGGATCGACTTTCGTTGAAAGGGCTGGCCCTCAATTTTTTGGAGGTGAGCCGAGATCACTCTAGAAATCTGTAAGCAGTCGGGTTCCTGAAAAAAGTCTTGGGGAAGTTCTCCAAACCGCCGCAAAGCCAATTGGGGTTCCACCAAAATGCACTCCAGAACGATTTCCTCTAATCCCGGTCCTTTGGAACGGGAAGAGTGAGAACCAGAACCAGGAGCTGCTGAGACAGCACCCTCGTCATGACCTGGAACACTTAATCTTTCTCCGACATCGGGCCCGCCATGATGACTCTGGAAACCAAAGCCCTCAGATGATTGACCTGATGGGTCGCGTCGTTCCTTTTGTTTTTCGAAAAAACTTAAACGACGACGAACATCATCCGCAGAAATACCTAATTTGTCAGCTAAATCACTCACTTGGAGCTGTCGCGTGACCGGATTAGGTAGTTTTACTAGTAGCTTAAGCACCTCATCTAAAGCCTGAGCTTTGTGCGAGGCTCCATCACGACCTTCCTTCAAAGACCCGATGGTTCTATTCCATTTAAACTCAAAGATTCCGACAGCATCGCGGCGGAGCTTCTCGTAGAACACCTCGGCGCCGTCCTGCTGAATGGCGTCGCAGGGGTCTAATCCGTTGACGACACTGTAGATTTTTACGTCGAGGTCTTCCTCGACTAAAAGATCTAATGATCGTTCAGCGGCCGATTGGCCGGCAGAGTCTCCATCGAAGACCATTTCCACCTGAGGAGCCAATCGCTTCAGCTGTTGAGCGTTCTGTTGCGTAAACGCCGTTCCTAAACTGGCTACCAGGTGCTTGAGGCCCGCTTGGTGAGCCATGATGACGTCGGTATAGCCTTCGACGACGGCGATCGTTTTTTCTTTCGTGATCGATTCTCTCGCCTGAGGCAATCCGTAAAGGATTTGACTCTTATCGAAGACTAAAGTCTTTTGAGTGTTTAAGTATTTTGGGTGATCATCTCCGAGGGCTCTCGCCCCAAAGCCGACGACGCGTTTCAGACCATCTAAAATGGGAAACATCAGTCGATTCCGGAAATAATCATAGTGACCGCTGCCACCCCTTTGAGAATGGGTCCTGTGAGAACCTGAATTCTGCCGAGCTCGAGCCAAGCCTGCCTTCTCTAAGATCTCCATCTTGATCTGGCGGGACTGAGCGATATCGCAGAGTGAACTCCAAGAATCAGGTGAGTAACCTAGTTGAAATTCTTTCCAGGACTCCGGGGTGATCCCCCGCTGGGTGAGGTACGTACGGGCGATCTCTCCCTTGGGATCTTTTAAGAGCAAGTGGTGATAGTAGTCACGTGCGAGTTCTAATGCTTCAAATAGCTTTGTCTTCTCGTTGCGCTGGTTTCGATTGAAGGCTCTATTACCAGGCTCATCGAGTTCGACGCTTGCTTTTCGAGCGAGAATCTCAATAGCTTCAGGGAACGTAACGCTTTCTGATTTTTGGACAAAACTGAAAATGTCTCCAGAGGCGCCACACCCGAAGCACTTAAAATACTGGTAGTCAGGATTGACATGGAAGGAGGGAGTCTTTTCATTATGAAAAGGACAGAGCGCTTTATACCTCGAGCCATTCTGTTGCAGAATTACGTTGTAATCTCTGACCAGATCCTCGAGGCGTACACGATCTCGGATTTCTCGAAGTTTGTCTTCGGAAACCATGAAACCCCACGTTCCAATTCATTTTTCAATACCCCGAACCGTGTCTTTAAGACAGTGTCTTTAAAGGTCTTTAAAGTAGTGCCTTTAAATGGTGTCTTAAAGTCAATCCAGGATAGACGTTCCTAATTCCTGATCGAGATCAAGACGCAGCCAAAAATCAGCTTCTGCTAAGTCTGTTCTCTGCTCTTTTCATAGCCCATTAAACTCTGTCACTCGGGGTGATCCTGAGTGTACCGACCAGCTTATTCCGGACTTGAAAACGATCTCGACAGGTAACCAATCTAACGATCTTAGTTCCTCTGCGGCCGTTCCTCTATAAAAAAGATGCCTAAAATCTTTACAGGAACTCGACATTCGCGAGGTTATTCCATGAAAACCTGAGAATGAAGGCCGCTATAGAGCCCACAAAGCCTTGATTTTATTGCGTTTAAGAAAATTAAAGCTATGGAGTTCGAGACTTTGATTCGGGATCTCCAAACTCCGAGGCTAAGTTAAAAAAATCGACAGGAGATAAACTTTCAGGCCTCAAAGAGGCTGTTTTTTTCAGGAGAATTTCGAGATCCTCTGCTGAATTCGACTCAAGTTCGAAGTGTGAGTCTTCTATCTTCTTTCGATCTGTTGAATCAAAACTTCCTACGCCACCCGGTTCACCGAAAAGGAGTTCTAAATCATCTTTTTGTAAGTGAGCTTTAAGAATCAATTTTAAGGCTTTTTGGGCCAAAACGGGGCCCAAAATTTTACTTAAAATCCCCCCAACTTGCTTTCTTCTTTGGCTGAAAAGCAATCGAACCCAGCCAGCGAAGGAATCGTAGTCGCTCGACTCCCCCAGCGGGCTCGACTTTCGGACCAAATTCAACACTGAGGAATTCACCTTAGGGGGCGGAACAAAAGACCGAGGAGAAACATCCCTCGTGATCTTTCCTTCGCACCAATAGGACAACAAGACCGTGGGTGGCCCGTAAGCTTTAGCCCCAAGAGGGCTTGTCATTCTCTCTGCCAATTCCTTTTGAACCAGGACTGTGGCCTGGCCGAGGGCCTCAACTCTCCTGAAAAGCTCGATCAAGAGAGGAGTCGCCACGTTGTAAGGGAGGTTGGCAACAACCTTAAGATTTTTACAGCCGGGAACTTGATCCCAGCCTTCGATACGTTCTAAGAGCTCGTTTGAAAGGGCATTCTTACCTTTTAAGGCATCGAAGCATTCTCGTTCCAAATTGGAGTAAGAACTTAATTCCTCAAAGGCGAATTGAAAGAGACGTTGGTCGATCTCTATCGTCAGCACCCGACCCGCTCGTTGGCACAAGAAATGGGTCAGAGTTCCCGGCCCAGTTCCGACTTCGAGGACATAATCTTCCTCAGATAACTGAGCATCGTTGACGATTCCTCGTAAGATTTTCGGATCAGTCAAGAAGTGTTGCCCGTATCCCTTCTTGAAGCGTAACCCAGCCTTTTCAAGGCGTTTTAATACCCCGGCTTTCCAAAATGGAGGTAAAGCGCTGTCATCGGAGTTATCTAAGTCGCTCAAACTCTTCTTGGAATCCTTGGGTCCGTTTTCCACCGACAGAAATCTTCATTCTCTAAGATCGAGACTCGAAATTTGAGGAGGATTGAGATTTGAGGTCTGCAAGCCTGTAACGAGGTTTGCGGGACTTTACTTCAATTTATTTTCCCTGCATAAATTTGAGGAAAACTGAAATAAAGTCCCGCAATCAACTTCGACTCTTCTTGGGCATCACCAAGACCCAAAGGTCTTAAGGGTGAATTTTGTAGAAGCTATCTTCTTCTTAGAGCGAGGCGCCCGCTCGGTAGATCTCTACGCGGCGATTTCTGGCTTTTCCTGATTTTGTGTGCTGCGTCGCTGGATCGGTAGGCTTCATCGATCCGTAGGCATTGATGATCATTTGATTTTCGCGGATGCCTTTAGATAGCAGGTAATCAAATACAGTATAAGCTCGCTCGAAGCTTAATCTTTTATTGGTCTTCCAAAGCTTTTCTGTACTTTTCAAGGGATCGACATCCGTGTGGCCGACGATATAGAAAGTTTCACCCGAATATTTTCTCGTGAGGAGATTAGCCACTTCCGACAGGGCATTAAATGCTGAGCGATTTTTCAGCTTTGCTTGACCAGAATTGAACAAGATTCCTTCTTCAAGGACCAAGGCTCTTGTGGTGGGATCTAATTGAATACCGGATCCCTGGGGAATATCTTCAGGCTCAAATCCGACCGGAGTTTGATTAACTTGATAAGCTTTCAACTCTTCGACGGTTCTCGCCAATTCTGCATTAGCTTGACTCATATTGGCTAAGCGTTGACGGAGATTTTCGATGGTGGCATCTCCGTGTTGCTCGCCGCCGCGAACGAGGTTGTATCGTTGAGCTAAGCGGTTGAGCTTGGTGGTGAGATCACGATTGATCTTCTCGGCTCGGCCGTATTCTGCTCGCAAATCATCATAAGTTTGGTAAGGAACACAGCCACTCGCTGCAACAACTAAAAAGAGGCCGATGGCCACGAGGCTTAGGCGGGATTGGAACATTTTTTATTCCCTTCTTCTCTCACTTCCATTCGAGTGTAACAACTCGAAAGATTTTAAATGCCAGTACCCTTTTTCTTAAATTTTCACTCAGCTGAAGACTAGACGCTACTCAGAATCTGGTGTAGCTCTGAGCTAATACTATGAATTTCAGCGAAGTGAATCTAGGGAATCAGAAGGTGTCTCAGAAATTTGATTCAATCCTTCCGACTGGCGATATTTCTCCAAACAAAATTCAAGTCTGTCAGTAATTAAGAAGAATAGACTGAACAGAAATTACTTAACCCGTTAAAGGTCAAAAAGCATGTTTCAAGGCTTATATAGACCTTAGAAACCTATTTTGACCTCCATTGAGAGCTTTTCTCCTCACTCTCAATACAAACTGCGCCATCAAGACTGTGCTGAACTCTACGAACTGGGCATAGAGAAACCTACATAGAGAGAACATGTGAAAGAGAAATACAGCAATAATAGGAGTGGAGATAGAAAGGAAGGGATGGTCTCCCCCAATTCTTTTCGGCACTTCTTTTCTGATTGTTTCTCTTCAATCAATATCAGCTGATTCAATTACTCATTTACTATGAATATTCTTTAGAATCAGAAGATTCAGCTCCTGAGAAATCTAAGTACAAAACCAACTGAACTGTCAGTACTGTACATATAGAAACTAGCTTGAAGCTAACAGGAATATGTTTATGTCTCTCTTCAATATCAATAAACAGCTGAAACCAAAGGCAATATATCGGTGAATTACAGTTTTGTAAAGCAATCAAATGGTAAGAATATTGCTTTTAAGGGGATTTTTTAAATACAAAATCTCGATGTACACTTTGCAACGTTTAAGGGGTCTAAACGTTGCAGGTTCTTGAGGCCTAGGGCGAGGAGGGGATGAAGCTTAGATAGAAATAGATTCAGGGTACCTCATTCGAAAAGCTCTGGAGAACGATATTAACTAGCCCGAAGCGCTAGCGAGGGAAGGACCCCTCGCTAGCGCTTCGGGCTAGTTAAAGAAGTTGAGACGCATAAAAAAAACGCCTATAACCTCGAAGGTTATAGGCGTTTTTCTATTTGAAGGGTAGCCAGATCTAAGGATTATCCTGAGATCATATCGTAGATACTATCTCCAATACTATTGACGGCATCCTTGAGGAAGTTGGCTTCCGTAATCCATTGAGAAGCGTCGCTGGCTGAGAAATCACCAGGACGATCGAAAATGAAGATACTCATCATGACGGCGATTGGAACCATCGAGAGGAGCGTTCCTAACATGAGGAAGAAGGTGAAGAGGGCGTGACTGGGAGCCCGTTGCATTTGCATCGTGCGGGGTCCACCACTTCGAATCAATGTTGAAGCGGGGTCCAAACCTTCATCCAAGTTGAAATCGTCGTCTTCATCGGTGAGATCTAAGACATCGGTGTCGAGGATTGTATCGTCTGAGATAGAACCTTCGAGAGTGAG
>JANQLS010000068.1 GCA_028280485.1 Planctomycetota bacterium | reverse complement strand
CTCCTTCGGAGACAGCTTCAACCGTTTCGACAATTCTTCGAATTGTCTGCACTCCGCTAAACATAGGCTCTACGAGCCTACGTTCGCGGCCGAGTTGATCCCAACTTGGCTTAGTTCCTGTTATTCAACAGGAACTAATTACAACGCGTCGTGGGGTCTCGATAAAGATAAAAGGGCTTCAACTAACGAATGCCACACGTTCAAGGTACTCGACGATTTTTTCATCAACGATGGGCTTATTCATATAGCTGACCTTAATCTTTTCTGCTTTCGATTTAATAGAATCTTGGATATTAGCAGTTAAAAGAAGAATAGGTTCCTTTTCAAATTGTTCTCTTAGCTTCTTAGCTAACTGAACACCATTCATACCAGGCATATTCACATCGATAAAGAAAAGACTTGGCTCATGATTTTTACAAACCTCAAGTGCCTTAAAGGCATCTTCAGCCTCTAAGATTTCCCAATCATCCCACTGGGAACTGATGATTTCTCTAATCATCAACCGAGCCACGAGGCTATCATCAACAATTAGAACCTTTTTCTTTTCCATCTCTTCGAATACTCAATTAAAAATCCCAAGGTGACCACAAACTTTAAATTGATACTTTGATATCGAAATGAAGCATCCAAAACTTGAACATTCAGCCATCATTGACCTAAAAACATCCAATTGTTCAATTTTTATAACCCTATAAGAACTTTCCCAAGATTATGAGAACGCTAAATTTCCCGAGAGTTGCCAGTACTTGATCCCTTAGGTAGAACTGAAGATAAGACCCTAAATTTGCCGATACATAAACCTAGGAATTCTCAAACACGTTAACGGTCGTTTGGGTCTATAAGCCACCGAGAAACTCAAGAGGTATTACTTTGCATTTCAGCGAACTTGAATGTGAATTTTTAAAAGAAATCTTCAATCAAGGAGCTCAACGTTCCTTAGAATCACTTCAACTGCTAACCAAAGACTCAACGGAGATCGAGATTTCTGTACCTCAAGTTGAAGCGATGGCTCTGGAGTCTATGATCACGGCTCTCGATGAGAAACATTCAACCCCAGCCGTCAGTGTCAAAGAAAACTTCACTGGCGCTTTAGAAGGTTGGGTAACTCTGATACTTTCAGAGGAGAGCAGCCAAAATATAATCGATCGTTTCATCGGAGATCGCTTCAAGAATCAAAGCGTTTCGATCATCCGTGAAGATTGTTTAAAAGAAGTCGGAAATATCTTACTGAACGCCTGCCTCCACACCGTAGGTAACTTTTTTGAAATCGATCTCACCCCGACATTCCCCGAACTTCTCCGAGGAAATTGGAGGGAACTCTTTGCGAATGCTCAAGACAGTTCAAACGAAGTTTATATCTTGATCGATGTCGATTTCAATTCCTACCAAACTGAAATTCAAGGCAATCTCTCTCTTTGCTTGACTCCTGAATCCTTAATCTATTTAGTCGACCGCATCAAAAGCTGCGTGAAGATGGGGTAATGCGCTATTCGATATTCAAGCCCCCTTATTAATTAGCCCGGAGCGTAAGCGACGGGATGACCCCTCCGCAGTAAAGACCATATCGATAGATTTATATAGATAGTTGAGTCAGGTACCCTCTACCCACGAATCACCTTAGCCTGTTCCCGTCGCTTACGCTCCGGGCTAAATAATGAATTTCGAAATAGTTTAGTAATCCCACGGAGAGCCCCTACAGGATAAAATTCAATTCCTAAAAAAGGTTCGCATTCCTATAAGATCTGTCTTTAATAAAACATTCGTCAACTCAGCAGACTCCCCCATACCGATTTATTTATCCCTCTCAAAAAATGGAAATCCATCAATTCGCTCACCAGATTCTTTCAAGTGAGAGCCTTGAGACTAAACTGAACCCCGCTCCTCCTGACTTAACAGATGAGCAACCATCGGGCTCACCCCTCCCCTCTCAACCTGTAAGGAATTCGGAATTAAAAATCGTCCCTGGAAAAAGTGTACGAGTTCCTCCCGTGGACGGATTTCCCGATCAATCACAACGGGAAAGAATCGTTCACGCCTTAGCGAATCACGAGTTTCAAGCCGTTGAGCTATTCGCGTGGGCTCTTCTCGCATTTCCAGATACTCCCAGCAAATTTCGGCGCGGCTTACTTAAGATCTTAGACGACGAACAACGCCACACTCGGATGTACATCGCCTGCTTAGAACGTATGGGTAAGAGATTTGGTGACTTTCCGGTAACCGGTTACTTTTGGAATAAAGTACCGAATATAAAGTCACCCCAGGATTTTGTATGCACGATGTCCCTCACTTTTGAAAACGCGAACCTCGATCACACCACGGAGAACGCTCTCGCAGCTCAAAAAATTGGCGATAAAAAGCTCGCTCAAGTCATCGAACAAATTCACGATGACGAAATCGACCATGTCAAATTTGGTTGGACTTGGCTTAAAAGATTTAAATCCAAAGATCACTCGATGTGGGAGGCCTACAGCCAAGGTATTACGCGCCCTTTAAGACCAGGCCTAGCAAGAGGAAGGAAGTTTCATCCCGAGGGAAGAGTTGAAGCAGGATTAGATGATGAGTTCATTCAAAAAATAAGTGACAGTATCCCGGGTATGGAAGCAGGTTATGAGAGTTCAGAGGAATCAGATCGGCCATGAGCGAATCCGATCAAGAAAAGCCGAATCTCATTATCGCGAATTTAGATGGAGAATCTGAACTCTCATTACTGGGGACCGGGAAAAAACCTTCGTCAATTAAACAATCGGTTTTAAATCATATTTCATTACTGGGTTCTCTTATGAGGATCTATGCCCATCCCAATGGTCATGATGTTCTATGGACACCAGTTCCCATCGACAACGCTACGATGACTCCAATCCCATCAGTTCCCTCTGTTAACTTCATCTCGAACTCTCTATCTAATATTGACTCCAGCGAGTACGGAGAAATCATTCCCTGGATCGACACCCCCTCCACTGATAAGCTGAGGACTAAATCCCTTTCCGAGATGAGTCTGACAGCGAATTCAAAGGAAACTTGCCTTAACTGGAGCAAAGATCTCCAAGTGAGACTTCCGGGTCAAGCGGTCTTGCAGAATATTGAGGAGCTTGAGAAACATATTAATACCATCCAAGGTAGCGGAAGCTGGACAGGCTCTTGGGTCTTAAAAGCTCGTTGGAGTGCTGCAGGAAGATGGCGTTATATTTCTAAAAATGACTTTATTGACCAAGGTAAGGAACGACAGTCAATCGAGAACTTGTTTTCCCACTATGGAGCCTTAATATTTGAGCCTTGGCAAGAGAGGTTATCCGATTGGGGAGCGTTAATTGAAGTGGGTGAAAAAGAAAATATCAAATATTTAGGTCTCCATCAGCAATCTGTCGATGGAGGAGGTCGAATTCAAAATCTAAAATTCTACCGAACTAATATAGAGACCTTGGATTTAAGCCCTGGGGAATCGCTCACTCCAACGCAACTTAAATTGATCATGGAGGTCTCCATTCAAATTGGAGAAAAACTATCTGACTTAGGTTATCGAGGCCCCGTAAGTATTGACACTTGGAAGTATGAAACTCCTCAAGGAAGCGCGCTCAATCCCCTTGGAGAAATCAATGCCCGCTTTAGTTTGGGAAGGGTGGTTCGGGATTGGATAAATCATTTAGAGGCACAGAGAGTTTTACCAGAATACAAAAGTATCACTTTTGAATCTGGATCTTTCAAAAGGTCTCATAATGAAAAGCAAATTGTACTCATCCAACCGACGGAGCCCCAAGGTTTTGGGGCTTGGCTAAAAATAGAAGACTAACCCGCCTTCACATCCCCATTGTCAGTAGAGCGCTGCTGGGCGTAATCCCTTAAATAAAAGAGCCCCTCTTCGATGAGGTCGTAATCCATGTGATGAACTTCGACCTTCTTGCCGATGCCCTCGGGAAGAGTAATGGTGAGTCTTCCTCCCAAATGCTCTTGGAATTCTTTAAGCCCTTGAAGGATGGCGAGTTCTCCCGAATCATTGCGTTGCGCCATCTCGGGGTACCAAACTTTCAAACCACAGTTACTGATTCCATCCAAAATGCGCTTCAGTTCATCCGCGGAGATAAGATTCTTCTTTTTCGCGTAATAAGAATCTAATGCGATCCCGGCCGCAACCGCTGCTCCATGACCGATCTCATAATTCGATAAGAGTTCGAGTTTATGAGCCGACCAATGCCCGAAATCTAAGGGACGAGCCGTTCCCATTTCGAATGGGTCTCCGTTACCAGCGATGTGCTGAAGGTGAAGAATCGCACAACGACGAATCAATTCTTCCATCGGCCCTTGTTCTCTCTGGGCGATAGCGTGAGCACTTCCGCAGAGGAAATCGAAGAACTTCTTATCTTTGATGATCGCCACTTTAAAGGCCTCTGAAACTCCTCCCAACCAGTGGTCTTGGTTCAGCGTGGGAAGAAAATCAAAGTCGTTGATCACCGCGAAGGGTGGAGCAAACGTACCCATGAAGTTCTTTTGCCCGTGTTCGTTCATACCGTTCTTAACTCCGACCCCAGCATCGTTTTGGGCGAGAACGGTAGTGGGAAAGCGG
This sequence comes from Planctomycetota bacterium, assembly GCA_028280485.1. GTDB lineage: Bacteria > Planctomycetota > UBA8108 > UBA8108 > JACQVS01 > JANQLS01. The sequence continues at coordinate 19,523 of JANQLS010000068.1, read as the reverse complement.
ATCAATCTCAATCCACGATGGACGAGAGCGGCCACAAATCCCACCATGTCGAGAACACTTCCCCCACCGATCGCTACGACGTAACTTTGACGATCCATGTGGTTGTTGCCGAGGGCGATCATCAGGTCTTCGACGATCTTCCAATCGACCTTCGCCTCTTCTCCCCCGGGGACGGTTTCAGTGCCGACGAGCTCCACCTTCTCCTGATGGGCATGGCAATAATCTTTGATCTTGCGGGGTAAGTCGGGATGGGTTTCTAAGACACCAGAATCCACACAGACGAGAATGCGATGGCGTCGCCCTTCTCCGCGGCGGTCCAAGACGTCGAGGAACATCTCGTTGGCTTCATCAAATGTACTTCGGGTGAAGTGAACATCGTAGTCGAACTCTACGGAGAACTTCTGAGAGTAAACAGATGCTGAGTCGTTGGTGCTTGGACCTGAATGATCTTTAGAATTCATAGATATTTAGTTGAGTTTGCGCGCCGACGGAAACTCGCTCTAAAATGCCCATTAGAGGAGTCGATACAAATGGAGTCCACCCAAACCCCAGCCTCATATAACAACGAAGGTGAGGGTGTGGGGGTTCACGCCTAAAGGTAGTGAATCGAACTATTTTAGTTCCTCATCTGGGGGGTTCGCAAGCCTATCAGCTCAATAATGCCTGAATTGCGCGGCCTTCACCGTCCCGAGTCACATAAAATGGGCGTTTTTCGATCTCGAAACTCGCCTGGGGAGAAATCCCCAATGCGTGGAAAATGGTGGCGTGGAGATCTTCGATAACTACTGGATTTTCAATGGTCTTACAGGGGCGTTCGTCTTGGGTCTTTCCGTAGAGGAATCCCTTTTTCACCCCGCCTCCGAACATCAAAACACTCCCAGCATCGGTAAAGTGGCGGTGCATCCCGTAATGTTTGAGCTCGGTCATCACTTCGGGAACATTCACCTGATCGCGAACCTTCTTCTCGGGCTTCCCTTCCGTCATCATGTCACGGCTGAACTCACTGGCGAGGATGATCAAGGTACGATCGAGCTGCCCTGATTTTTCTAAATCGAGAACCAGTTGAGCGATGGGAGCATCGATCTGCTTCTTCATGTCCCGCAAGCGAGTGTGACCATTGTCGTGAGTATCCCAATTCAAAAACGGAACGTACTCGGTGGTCACCTCGATAAACCGGGCTCCAGCTTCCACCAATCTCCGAGCTAATAAACAACCCAATCCGAATCGACCCGTATTGTAGGTGTCGTAAGACTCTTTGGGCTCGAGAGACAAATCGAAAGCCTTTCGAGCGGGTGAAGAAAGTAAGCGATAGGCTTTATCTAACGATCGTTCTAAAGACTCTCGTTGATACTCACTTCCGTGGGTCCCGATGACTCCTTCTTTAGCAAGTTTCTTTAATGCTTTGTAGCGAGCTTTAAATCTCTTGAGGGTCATTCCCCCTGGCGGCTTGACGGCTTCTAATGCCGAAGAAGGTTGAGGAATGAAGAAAGGTCCGTATTCGCTTCCGAGAAAGCCGGCTTGGTGAAAGGCTTTGAGTTCTTCCCCTTCTCCCACATCGAGGCGTTGCCCGATGTCGATAAAGGCTGGAACAGCAGGATCACGAGGGCCTAAGATTTTTGCGATCGAAGCCCCCAGGTGAGGCGCAGCCACCGTCAATGGAGGAGCGTAACCCGTATGCCAATGATACTGGTGTCGCGAGTGAAGAATAAATCCGAGATCGCCTGCCGTGTAAGTACGAATCAAGGTTCCTCGATCCATGACCTTGGATACTCGATCAAAGCCTTCAGAGATCTTGATGTTGTCGACAACGGTATCCATTGCCGGGAATGTACTGAGAACCGCTTTCGATTCTAAGCCCTTTTTAAAGGGAGTGTACTTTTTGGGATCGAAAGTTTCAGTCGACGCCATTCCCCCACCCATCCAGAGCAAGATCACAGAATCCGCGGTTGCCTTAGGGGGCTTCACGGACTTGGGAAAAGCGAGACGAGGACTTCCAGCGACTAAGGCTGAAAGAGTAGCTGCACTTGCGGTTCGCAGAAAATCACGTCGATTCCATTGAGCCTTATTCATGATTTCATTCCCGGATGATGGTTTGAATGTTAATAGATCAATTGAAACTCAGGCAGCATCGCGACTACCCAAAATAAATCTTCGAGCCCTTCTTGGGTCACCGGTTGACCCAGGAGTTCACTCGCAACGTCTTTCTCTGAAGCCTTTGGTGCTCTACCTAAAGCTCTAAAGTAAACTTCCTCGACGATCGAATTTGGATTTTTTGTATCGACGCGAGATAACCAAGTCTTCGCAGCTTGGCTTAAAAACGAAGCTAAAGTTTTTCCGTTGGTGAGCTCCAAAGCTTGAAGGGTTGTCGCAACGGACTCACGACGCGTGATCACTTGGTCACGACTCGGCCGACCTAAAGCCGTCGTCAGAGGATCTTTTTTGAAGAGCGAGGTTCGGCTACTGACTTTGATATCAGTAAACACGAGAAACTCAATCTCATGACCCTTATCTGGAGACGCTTCAATGGCCTCGCGATCCGGACCTACCAAAACTCGAAAATGAGTAAATCCAGAAGGTATGCTGTATGAAATGACCGAATTCACGTGGGTCCCAAGACCGTACTTGGGATCGTACCCCTCAAGCCTGAGAGCATTTCCTACACAGTTCTTGTCGATTAAAACTTTTTTATGACCGGTTGTAGCCGTGTTCCATTTGAGGTCGGTGAGCTTCTTCACTTCATTGGTAGCCTTATTGACGAAATGGGGCTCCGCCCAATCCGCCCAACCGTGGTTAGCTCCCCCAGGCCCTTGACGAGCCACCAGCCAAAGAGTGTGAGAACCTTTGATATCGACCTCAACCTCTCGAAAACCCCGTTTTAAGACTCCACTGGAGTACTTTAATGAATCTCCATGCGCAGTCGAAGCTTTCTTCTTAATATTGGTTTTCACCAGTTTTTGGGTAATGTTCTTACCAGAAGCCTTCGGCCAAACCCCCGTGAGAGACGACAGAGCATCGACAAACATCTCGGCGTCCATGCGACGAACGGTTGGACCTTTAAAGATGTACTCCCCTTCCTCTCGCTCTTTACCAGGAACAGCCGGTAGACGATAAGCTTCCGACGTGAGAATCAATTGGATCGTTCGTTTAATGTCGTAACCGTTCTCAGCGAAATCCCAGGCGAGCCAATCTAAGAGATCTCGATTCCAAGCGGGTTGCTCCATATCGTCGATGGGTTCAACGATTCCTCTTCCGAAGAACTGAGCCCACAGGCGATTCACGAAGGTTCGAGTGAGAAGACCGTTGTTTTTCGAGGTGATCACTTGTGCTAATTGCTTCAATCGTTGCTGACGATTTCCAGTCGGATCCACTTGTCCTAATTCGGGAAAGAGGAATTGGGGTTTGGCGACTTTCCCGATGGGCTTGTTACAACGATGGATTTCTAGTTTTTTCTCGGTAAATAAAGCAGCAAAGGAATAGGCCTCTTCAAGCGTCCAGGCATTGATAAAACTGTCGTGACAAGAGGCACACTTAAGATTGATTCCCAAGAAGACCTGTGAAATGTTTTGAGCCGCTTGAACTTCAGGTACTTGACTGGCATTCACCACCCCTCGCCAAACGATGCCTTTAATAAAACCTTCAGCTCCAGGAGCGGGTTCGATGAGTTCCCTTACGAATTGATCGTAAGGCATGTTCGTGGAGATCGCTTTCTTAAGCCAGCTGGTGATCTGCCTTCTTCCCCCATCGATATAGCCCGTTCCTCCGTAATCATTCCTAAGAGCATCGTTCCAATAGCTCAACCAATGTTCGGTGAAATCATCATCCCGAGCGAGTAGACCTTGAACTAAGGCTTCTTCTTTATTGGCGGATTTATCATTAATATAATCCTCAAGGTTTTTTGGCTGAGGTAAGAGCCCAATCGTATCGAGATACGCCCGTCGAACGTACCGTTGATCGGAAACCAAAGCCCTCGTGTCGACATCGTGATTTTTGAAGTAAGGCTTTAAAAGATGATCGATAGGGTTAACACCCGTAGAGACTTTTGAAATCTCTGGCAACCGGGGCTTAACTGGAAGCTTCTTCTCCCGTGAAGTCACTTGGACCCCCACCGGCCAATGAGCGCCTTGATCAATCCAGGCGATCACTTTTGAAATCTCTTCTTGATTCAGTCGCCGACCTTTTCCCGATTCCACATCGGCAGGCATGAGCTCACCCGGTTCGAGCTCAGCGATCAACGCCACGAGCAAGCTCTCTTTCCCTTTTCCGACTTCCACAGCCTTGCCCGATCGCCCGCCCTTCAAAAAAGCATCCCGGCTCTCTAAAGAAAACTTCCCTTTCTTCCGATCTTCGCGATGGCAATGAAGGCAATGCTTGGCGAATAAGGGCCGAATGTCTTCGAGGAAGTCTATTTCTTGAGTCGCTGCATGGGGAAGCTCCTTCGCATCCGCAGGGGATAAGAAGCATAAGCTTATGCCCGAGATGAGTAAGAGTGTGTGAGAAAGATTAAAACTAATCGTGCGAGGTTTCATGAAGAAAAATGGGATTGAAGTGTTAACGATTCGCCCAGAGCTTCTCCCGGGAAGACGGGAAATCGTTTCAAGAGTCAAATTGAATAAGCTTAATACTTTATCATAAGACGGTCTCCGGATTCAAAACGGGGAAATTTTATCTATTTCCGGAGAGTTTCTTAGAATTGAGCGCTGAAACGAGACTCCCAAATCCGGTATATTAGACGTTTAGTCTGAATTTCCAATATGTCGTAACTCTGGTACTTACAAACTGAGAATTCCAGGAGAGATATACATGCGCGCAAGCACGATGTTTACGTTTGTTTTGGTAGCTAGTTTTTTGGCTACCCCACTCTGGGCCGATCACCACAAAGGTGAAGAAGGCTTTAAACCCATCTTCAATGGAACGGATCTCACGGGTTGGGATGGTGACCCTGAAGTATGGTCGATTAAAGATGGAGCTATCACCGGCTCGACTCATAAAAAGAGAATTAAAAAGAATACCTTCATCATTTGGAGGCAAGGAAAGTTAGACGACTTCATCCTTCGTCTTCAGTACAAAATGGTCGGGGGAAACTCCGGTATCCAATACCGAAGTAAAGAGAGCCCTGGTTGGGTCGTCGGTGGTTACCAAGCCGACTTTGAAGCCGGAAAAAAATACTCCGGAATTCTCTACGAAGAACGCGGTCGCGGCATCTTAGCTCTTCGCGGTCAAAAAGTTGAGATCCAAGCCAACGGTAAAAAGAAAGTCGTCGGCTCGGTGGGTAATTCTGACGAGATTCAAGCTTCGATCAAACACGAAGATTGGAACGATTACGAAATCATCGCCCGCGGCAATGAGCTGATCCATAAGATCAACGGTAAAGTCACCTCGCACACGATCGACAATCAAAAAGAAAAGCGATCGATGCAAGGGATCTTAGCATTCCAAGCTCACGTCGGCCCTCCGATGACCGTTCAATTTAAAAACGTTCGCCTGAAAAGACTCCCTCTCTCAGACGGCCGTAAAAAAATCGTCTTCTTAGCGGGTACTGCCAGTCACGGTCACGGCAGCCATGAATTCAATGCCGGTAGCGAACTCTTAGCTAAAGGTTTATCAACTGTCGAGGGAATCCTTCCCGTCGTTTACAACAACTACGCCTTAGGTCGTAAGGGATACAACCCTGATCCCACTCGCTTCGACAACGCCGATGCCTTGGTCTACTTCATGAATGGTGGCGGTGGACACCCCGTTCGGCACGAATTAGAGTCTGTCGACAAGCTCGCTAAAAAAGGCGTAGGTATCGCAGCTCTTCACTACGGTGTTGAAGTACCTAAAGGTAAAAAAGGTGGAGGAGCCTATTTCCTCGATTGGATGGGAGGCTACTTTGAAGCTCACTATTCCGTCAATCCGCATTGGGTAACCAAGAATCCCACACTAGCCAAAAACCATCCAATCACGAACGGTGTAAAGCCCTTCGAATTGGACGATGAATGGTATTTCAATATGCGCTTCCGAGAAGGCATGAAGGGAGTCACCCCAATCTATAGTGCTGTTCCCCCTCCTGAAACTATGAAGCGTCGTGACGGTCCCCACAGTGGAAATCCCATCGTTCGCGAAATGGTTAAAAAGAAAATGCTACAACATCTCGCTTGGGCTTCTGAGAACGAAGGTGGTGGTCGCGGCTTCGGTTGCACTGGAATCCACTACCACCACAACCTGGCTAATGATGATTTTAGAAAAATGCTCATCAACGCCTTAGCTTGGGTCGCTAAAGTTAAAATTCCTGAAAACGGAATCGAAACCAAGTTTAGTAAAGATGAACTTCAAACCGGACAAGATCGAGATCGTGGAAAGAAGCGCCCCAAGCGCACTTCTACCGCTCCTAAAGCTCCAGCGAAAGTTCCCGCAGGAAAATTACTCTACAAAAGCCCCGTCATCACTAAAGGTAAAGTCGCCAAAATCGATGTCGATATCAAAGGCGCCCAAAACATTTACCTGGTGGTCGGCGATGCTGGCGATGGCTACGGTTGCGATTGGGCCAATTGGCTCGAGCCCACTATCGTCGGTTCCAGAGTAAAAAAAAAGTTAACCTCTCTTAAATGGAAAACTGCCTCGGCCGAATGGGGCCAAGTTCGAAAGAATAAAAATGCTGCTGGTGGGGCCTTACAGGTTGACGGTAAGGTCCACACCAATGGCATCGGAACTCATGCGAACTCTGTTATTCATTACGAAATTCCCAAGGGATACCTGCGCTTTCAAGCGAAGGGAGTTTTAGACGATGGTGGTTCCAACCAATCTTGCGGCTCCACCATCCAATTCATGGTTTACACCGGTAAACCACCTAAAGCGATCACACGACGTCCTTCCGGCGGTGGTCGCTCCGGAGGCTTAGAGCCTTCCGAAGGCCTCGACGGTATCGAAACTCACCCCGATGTTGCCATTCAACTTTGGGCCCACGAACCCATGGTGCGCAACCCCACCAACATGGATATCGACGCCAAAGGTCGAATCTGGATCACCGAAGGCGTCAACTACCGTCGTTGGCAAAAGAATAAACCCGAAGGCGATCGTATCGTCATTTTGGAAGACACCGACAATGACGGCAAAGCCGACAAGTCGAAGGTCTACTACCAGGATGTCAGCATCAACTCGGCTTTGGGAATTTGTGTTTTAGGCAACAAAGTTATCGTTAGTGTCTCCCCCAACATCTTTGTCTTTACCGACACGGATGGCGATGACAAGCCCGACAAAAAAGAAGTTCTCTTCACTGGGATCCGCGGTGTTCAACACGACCACGGCGCTCACGCTTTCATGTTTGGCCCTGACGGGAAACTCTATTTCAATGTCGGAAACGATGGCGCCCAACTTCAAACTCCCGACGGGAAGTTTGTGGTCGATGTCGCTGGTAACGAAGTACGCCCCAGCCGCCAACCCTACCAACAAGGCCTCGCCTTCCGCTGTGATTTAGATGGAAGCAACGTTGATACTTTAGGCTGGAACTTCCGTAACAACTACGAAGTCACCGTCGATTCCCTAGGAACCGTTTGGCAATCCGACAACGACGATGACGGCAACCGTGGCGTTCGCATCAACTACGTCATGGAATACGGAAACTACGGTTATCGCAGTGAAGTGAATGGAGCGGGCTGGAGATCAGCGCGTACCAATATTGAGAAAGAAATCCCCCACCGCCACTGGCACTTGAACGACCCTGGCGTTGTTCCCAACTTCGTTCAAACCGGCGCGGGCTCACCTACCGGAATTTGTGTCTACGAGGGCACTTTACTTCCTAAAGATTTTCAAAACCAAGTCATTCACTGTGACGCAGGACCCAACGTCGTTCGTGCTTATAAAGCCACTAAAGATGGAGCCGGTTACAAAGGCGAGATCGTGGATCTCCTCAAAGGAACTTCCGATCGCTGGGTTCGCCCCGCCGATGTTTGTGTCGCGCCCGACGGTTCGATCTACGTAGCGGATTGGTACGATGCCGGAGTCGGCGGCCACAATATGGCCGACCGTAATCCCAATACAGCTAAAGGTCGTATCTATCGATTGGCTCCTCCCAATCACAAACCCAATGTTCCTGCAGTTGATTTAAGTTCAGCCGAAGGTTCGGTCAAAGCACTCAAGTCGCCCAACTTGGCCACGCGCTACCTCGCTTGGCAAGCCCTGCACAAAATGCAAGGTAAAGCGGAAGAAGCTCTACAGGCTGCTTTCAAAAAGGGACGCTTACGTCACCGCGCACGGGCTCTTCATCTCTTAGCTAGAATCGAAGGACGCGGGGCTCACTATGTAGAGGAAGCTCTCAAGCATAAGAACGCCGACATGCGAATTCTCGGCCTGAGACTCGCTCGCGACTTGAAACTCGATGTGATTCCTATCGTGACTCATTTAGCCGATGATCCCTCACCTCAAGTTCGCCGAGATTGTTTGATTGCTCTACGCCACCACAAATCACCCAAAGCTCCTGAGCTTTGGGCTAAGCTTGCCGCGAAGCACGATGGAAAAGACCGCTGGTACGTTGAGGCCCTGGGCATCTCAGCTGACAAACAGTGGGACGCTTACTTAGGTGCGTATCTCAAAGCTTATCCTTCTCATGCTAAAACGAACGCGGGTGGAGACATCATCTGGCGCTCACGAGCCCAAGTGACTCCTCAGTTGCTGGCCGAGAGAATGAGCCAAGCTAATTTTAAAGCTGAAGACGCTCCTCGTTTCATGCGAGCCTTCGATTTCCAAAACGGCTCTTCAAAAGAAGGTGCTCTCGTGCGTCTTCTCGCCTCAAAGAGTCAATTTGTCTCATCGGAAGCCCTCAAACGAGTTAAAGGATTTCAACCCAATTCGAATCCCGAGCACGCTAAGGTTCTAGCCGATCTTTTAAAGTCGGTTGAAGGTCAAGCCGAGTTCGCTCAGCTGGTCGAGCGGTTCAACGCTTCGGGTCACGAAGAAGGCTTATTGAAAGTACTCCTCAATCACTCCAATGATTCAGCGGGAGCGGTAGCAGCGCGACGCCTCCTTCGCGGAGCCAAAAAAGCGATTCTCAGGAAATGGATCTTAGGCAAAGATGACAAAGTAGCTCGCAAGGTGGCGACTGCGGTTGGAAACTCAAATGCAGCCGAATCAGTCGAGCTCTTAGAAGCTGCCTTCAACTCGGATGACTCCAGCAGTGAGTTAGTCTCCCAGGCCGTACGCGGCCTCGGACGCACTCAAGCGGGAGCCAAAAAGCTCATCGCCTTAGCTCAAAAAGGTGACCTCGACGAAGACCACGTCGCGATCGCCGCGATTCCCTTGAGCAATGCTCCTTGGAAGGACATTCGTGAAGCAGCTAAGAAACTGTTCCCCTTACCTCCCACAAAAGACGGCAAGCCTCTCCCCGCCATCGGTGAGCTGGCTCGTCTACGCGGAAGCTGGGGAAATGGGCAGCAGGTATTTAACACCCACTGTGCTAGCTGTCACCAGGCAGGAAATTTAGGGAAAGACTTTGGACCTGCACTCACTGAAATTGGTGACAAGCTTCCTAAAGATGCTCTCCTCACCTCGATCTTAGATCCGAATGCAGGTATCTCCTTTAACTACGAAGGGGAAGAATTCATTCTTAGAAACGGAACCCAAATTTCCGGTATCGTCATCAGTGAAACGAACGATAAGCTCAGCGTGAAGTCGCAAGGAGCCATCGTCACTGAGATGCAAAAGAGTGATATTCTCGCACGCAGGAAAATGACAGGCTCCCTGATGCCCTCTGGCCTCCAGAGCGCCATGACTCAACGAGAATTGGTAGATTTGGTGGAGTTCCTCTCTCGACTTAGAAAGAAATAAGCCCTGCTTCCGAGAGAATAGAACAGGCGAGATGGAAACCTGATACGTCACTGTCGACTGGACAGAAACAAATCGGGAATCTATCTCGCCTGTTTTTTTATGCAGAATGATTGACACCGAGGCAAATTCAGGCGAAGATCAGCTACTTGTTTTTAGCTGGCCAAGCTTTCCTGGCCAAGCTTTTCTGGTACGCCTTAATCTAATCTTAAGATTCCAATTGTAAGATATCAGCGTCGAGATTAGGTTTGAGTGATGACCGGACAATCCATTCGTAAATCTAATATTTGCAAGAATTTGCCCTTAGTTCAAAGGGGCGGGCGTAAAGAAAAATTTCATGCTGAACGATCCAAAATTTGATCCTTCCATCTTTGATCGAGACGAGGCCGATGCCCAATTAGAGGCTTATCAATCGGCTCTCAACTCTCTGCGAGGATTCCGCGAACGTCTGATGGATAAAGTGGCGGACGAAATGGCCGACACCGACAGCACGTTCGACAATCCCTACCTCGGTAGTTCAGAATCCCTCGTAGAAAAATACTGGCAGCTCATGCTAGGGACCTGTACGGTCTACGGAGCGCTCCAAGAGCGCTACGAAGAGATCATGCCTCCTCCACCTCCCCCACTTCCGAAACCCCAATGGGTAACGCGAGTGAAGGTGTTTGAAGTTGCTGCTGAAGACTCGACTGAAGATGCTATCAATGAGTGGTTGATCGAAAATCCCAATTGTGAAATCGCCTCAGTCAATATGAGTTTTAAGGGCGACCAATCGATCTGTACGGTCGTCTACAAAACTGAGGATGAACCTGAAGATCCACCCGCTCTCGATGCCACCGAAGAGTTCGATGATGCGTTGGGTTCGGATTGGGATATTTTTAAGAATTAAAACTAAAACTGATGGTTATCCCTCGCTAAAGCTTCGGGCTTGAGGGGTGGGAGACTTCATTTTTGGTTTATTGATGGATAGCAAATATCCTCTTGCTTCAGTACTTGCCATGAAGGCAGCTCACGCCCTCCAAGCCCGAAGCTTTAGCGAGGGATAAATAGAGCGCCCACTGATTTAGGTTTTCATAAAATAAAAGCCTCCGCTTAGAAATTCTAAACGGAGGCTTTTTTGTTTTCAGTTTCTGATCGTGACTTTGATCAACTCAACTCGTCAATAAGATCGAGAAGCTGATCGACACATTCGTCAACGGAAAGTTTCTCAGTGTCTAGAACGATCCGAGCGTCAGTGGGCTCCTCGTAGGCATCCGAAACCCCAGTGAAGTTTTGAATCTCACCGGCTCGTGCTTTCTTGTAGAGGCCCTTCGGATCTCGCTGCTCACATGTTTCAAGTGGAGCTTTGACGTAAACTTCGACGAAGCGTTCTTCACCTACGATCTCCTTAGCCGAATCTCGCTCTTCTTGGTAAGGCGAGATGAGAGACGCCAAGATGATCGTACCTTGTGAATTGAATAAGCTCGCCACTTCGGCGACGCGACGAATGTTTTCTTTCCGATCGTAACGTGAGAAGCCGAGATCTCCACAAAGTCCAGCCCGCACGTTGTCGCCATCAAGGCGATAGACATTTTTGTCGAGATCGAAGAGGCGGCGCTCCAGAGCACCCGCGATGGTGGATTTACCGGATCCTGAAAGACCGGTGAACCAGAGGGTGACTCCCTTTTGATTGAGCTTAGCTTCGCGCTCGACTTGAGTCACACTACCTTCGTGACGGTGGATATTTCGATTCTTTAAAGCGACATCACTCTCTTCGCGCAAGCGTTCGGTAGGCACGCGATCGATGATCATTCCTGCAGCGACGGTGTTGTTGCTGAGAGGATCGATCATGATGAAGCTACCCGTCATGCGGTTGAGCTTGTAGGGATCGAAGAAGAGAGGCAGGTTCGTTCTGAAAGCAACCCTTCCAATCTCATTAAGATTGAGATGGTCAACTTTGTTTCGGCTTAGAGAATTCACGTCGACTTGATAGCGCACATCAAGGACGTTTGCTTTCGTTTGACGTGACGTTTGCTTGATAACGTAAGTCTTCGATGGATCCATCGGTACTTCGCTCATCCAAACGATCATCGACTCAAAGTGATTTTCACTGTGAGGAACATTACGCGGGCGAACGAGCATGTCCCCGCGACTGATATCCACTTCATCTTCAAGAGTGATCGTCACCGATTGAGAGGCGAAGGCCTGCTCAATCGTTTTATCAAATTGATGGATCTCTTTAATTTTCGACCTTCGCATGGAGGGAAGCACCATGACTTCTTCTCCGACGCGAATTCTACCCGAGGCCAATTGACCGGCGAAACCACGGAAAGTGTGGTCGGGGCGAATGACGGATTGAACCGGGAAGCGGAAGTCGACGAGGTTTCGGTCGGAACCGATGTAGACGTCTTCTAAATACTCCATGACGGGTTCGCCATGGTACCAAGTCATGTTTTCGCTTTGCTCGACAACGTTATCCCCTTTCAGAGCACTGATAGGAATAAACTTCAAGTCGACGATTCCAAGCTTCGTGGCGAAATTGGTGTATTGCTCTCTGATATTGTCGAAGACATCTTCAGAGTAATTCACCAAGTCCATTTTATTGACGCAAATCAACAGACGAGGAATCCCCAAGAGACTCGCGATAAAGGAGTGACGCTGGGTTTGTTCGATAACTCCGTGACGAGCATCGATCAGGATGATCGCCAAGTTAGCCGTCGAAGCTCCTGTAGCCATATTACGAGTATATTGCTCATGACCAGGAGTGTCGGCGATGATGAAGTTACGCTTAGGAGTTGAGAAGTAACGGTAAGCGACATCGATGGTGATCCCTTGTTCCCGTTCGGCTTTCAAACCATCAGTGAGCAAGGAGAAGTCGATTTGTTCATCGCTTAGATTTTGCTTACTCTCTCCCTTGAGAGTGGCGATTTGATCTTCAAAGATACTTTTTGAATCGTGAAGCAGTCGGCCGATGAGTGTAGACTTTCCATCGTCGACACTTCCCACGGTGGTAAAACGGAGAAGTGTGCGCTGGCCGTAATCTTCCAGAAATGTTTGGACCTCTTGAAGCGTTGAATCGCTTTTGATTTGTGTTGGCGAGCTCACTTTAGAAGTATCCTTCCCGTTTTTTCTTCTCCATTGAACCTTCCGAATCGTGATCGATCACACGTGTAGTTCTTTCGGAAGAGCGAACAACCATCATCTCTTGGATGATTTCAGGGACTGTCGTTGCGTTCGACAGAACCGCACCCGTACAGGGGTAACAACCTAAGGTACGGAATCGAGAAACAACGGGCTCTGTTTCGAGTTCCGCGGCATTAAGCATGACGTCCCCCTTAACGATGAGTTGATTGTTCCAACGGACAACCTCACGTTCTTGGGCGAAGTACAAGTTACTGATTGGAATTTCTTCGCGATAAATGTAGAGCCAAACATCGAGCTCCGTCCAATTGGAGAGTGGGAAAACACGGATGCTTTCACCTTCATTGATCCCACTGTTGTAGATATTCCAAAGTTCGGGGCGCTGGTTTTTAGGATCCCATTGACCGAAGGAATCACGGAACGAATAGAACCGTTCTTTGGCTCGTGATTTTTCTTCATCGCGACGGGCTCCACCGATGGCGGCGTCGTAATTTCCTTTACTGAGTCCTTGGAGAAGGGCTTCAGTCTTCAGTAACCCACAACATTTTTGGGTACCGAGGTCGGTGGGGTTGGCGTTGTTAGCGATGGCTTCTTCGTTTCGATGAACGATGAGGTCGGCTCCGATGTCAGCGGTGAAGCGATCACGGAACTCGATCATCTCTTGAAACTTGTACCCTGTGTCTACGTGCAAGAGAGGAAAGGGGATCTTTCCCGGAGCGAAGGCTTTTTGAGCCAAACGTACGAGCACGGAGGAGTCCTTGCCAACAGAGTAAAGAAGCACGGGGCGTTCGAATTCCGCCGCGACTTCACGAAAGATATGGATACTCTCTGCTTCAAGAGCATCTAAGTGGGTTAGGGTAAGTTCCTTAGTATCCAATTGATGACCCCCGGGGATCTCAAAGAAGAATGTTGATTAAAAATTAGTTTTCATCGGTAAAACAAAAACTAATAAACGCTCTTCACGGGTTACGAGTAAAGAGCCGTTCAATAACTCTGCCCATGCTTTTACAATCGGGTGAATTCACCCTAAAGCAAAGCAATTAAGTGGCTTAGGATCTTATCGGCAGAATGCCTCAGGGAGATGAAGGGAAATCTTCATTCTGTGAGAGGTGTAGATAAGATCGCGAATGTACATCCCTGATAGAATCAGGGTCAAGCATGTTTAACAAAACTACTTGAATACCTCTTCGGTCGAAGCGTCTGATGAACTGTAGCGATCCTCGAAAATGAGCTTTAAAAAGCTAAGAAATAGGAGGTCGACCATGTTAGCCCAGGTCCCTAAACTCACTCGATTCTTGACACTTTTTGTCCTAAGTCTTGCAATTTTCACGAATTCGGGCTGTAAGCGACATAGGAATGATCCCTTGGTGAGGGAGCATCCACTCGCCTTCCACTGGGATGCCCGCTTAGTGAACTACAATCAGGTGGACGAAGAGAATTGGTACACCATTCAAGATTGGGCCTACGTAGAATTTGAAGCCTTCGATTTTCACGGTGAAATCATGATCGAGATCTACGACGATCACGATGATTTGATTTTCCGGAACTCGTACGTGGGTACCGGCGGAGATTTATACGCTCTCGACGAAACCCTCGACGGGGATGAAGGCGATTGGTATATCGTGATCACAGGATTCGCCGCGGATGGTTTTGTCGATATCGATATCTACTGACGGGTCGAACCTAAGAAAACCAACGATCCTGAATCGCAAACAAGCTCTTCAAAATAAAGTGCACCCAAGCTAATAATCAACCTGAAACACCGAAGTATCAGTGCAGGATTAGAGAGCCTGAGACTTCATTATAAGATGCGGCATTCCGATTCGTCTTCTCCATCGGGGCGGGAGTCAACTGATCCCTGAACATAAAGACCAAAGCCAAAGAGTATTGCCCAAAAAAACGCCCCCCCACGGGGGCGTTTTTTTTGGGCGAATACAATTCCCAAGCGAGCCCTTGGGAAGCTGCTACAACCCACCTCAAGCTCTGCAGCCCCCCATCCGTAAAGTCACTTTAAACCCGGACACCCAATCCCTACCAGGTAACATCAACTCCCCCTCCACCCCTTACCAGGTAACGGAAACCCACTCCCACCCTTACCTGGTAAGGGTCCAAGGGATTCATTTTGAGTCAAAACAATGCAAATCGTGCTATCCCAAGGGCGGGACCGGTACCCTGGGTTAAGGGACTCGTCAAAGTTAATGAGTTCCCAAGGGCTCCCCACGATTTGAAAATCGGCCCTGTTGGAGCCCTTGGGGCGTTCATTCAGGGATCGAAAGCGAACGAATTAAAAGCCCCTATACCCACGAACAATTTCGAACATTACGAATAGATTTAGCATCTCAGGTGAAGCCAAGGTAGATAAATGAGGGTTAACTGGTAGGGGAACTGGGCTGTTTACGGGCAGTGTAAAGTTCTGACTATCTAGGTACGATTACGGTCGACCATCAACATTTTGGTGTACCAGGTAAAGGGATTACCAGATTATTAGGGAGAAGGATTAGGGAGTGAAATAGGTTACCTGGTAAGAGAGCCTGGGGACTGAGATTGAGGGAGACTTCGCGCGGCTCTACAGATCGGGATTTAAATTGGAGAGAGAAATGGGTACTTTTAGGTAGCTCGAACTCAAGATGATGCTCCCTATAAATGCGGGAGGCCGCGATCAATGTCGCGGCCTTGGTAGGAGGTGGGATAGGGTTGGGTTTTGGGTCTTGCACCCTTCTTATAGCAAGTGTTGTGCCAGTAATATTTTGAGTCAATATTGTCCTAAGTCGTTTAGATGCGTCGGATATTCCGACAATACTTCCCGCCACTCTGTAAGGCGTCAGGTAATCTGACAGAAATCGGATACTTTTTTAGTTCCGGTAACGTTTAGGCGTTAGTTGGGTCTGCTCCTTCATGCTTAAGTATAAAAACCGCCCCCTAATTTTCATAAGCATATTAATAATAATATCTTCTGCAGTTGCCATGAAATTAACCCTACACTATATGAGGGAACACAGGCTAGCTAAATTCAGTGCAGATAAAGAGTTATTTAAATCAGTCGTCCTTGATACCGAACATGAGCTGAGGAAGACCCTAATTGAATCACTAAATACTCCTGCCGGCAGAATTCAATTCGCCCAGTTGGTTTTTGAAGACCTACTCTCCCCTTATCTTTACTCTCGCCGCGAAAACTATATCGAAAATAAAGAGTTAGTCTGGTTAGCCTTCAACCCCTCCTCCCTGATTGATAGCCAATCCGAAGACTTAGTGTATTTAGTTTCGATGTCTTCAATGGGGATGACGAGTACCTTCGTTCAAGATCAACGGGAGCTCCGAAAAATTTTAATATTATTCCCCGAAGTCGCCGGAATAACCATCGGCCTTCCCGAACGCACCGACCTCAAACTGACATTCTTACCTTGGAGCCTTGCCTGCAAGCAAACGAGCATGGATGAAAAGACAGTACCCAGTTTATTCCGCCCTCAAGAATCAGATCTCGTAATAAAAATCTCGAGTAGCTCACCCTTGGAACAATCCCCTGCCAAAAAATGAAATTCATCCGCTCCACTCCAAGCTTTCACGCTTTGTGCATAAAAAAAGCCCTCAGATAACAGGAACTAATTCCTGAACTCTGAAGGCTTTAAAACGTTAAAGAGTCGAATAAACCTTAGCTCTTTACCTTACCAGTAAACTGGTTAGTCGAAGCCAATGCTGATTCCAGTTTCGCACCGTCAAATTTTGCATCTTTAACTGCAACAACGGCTTGCTTCGTTTCGAAATCAACTTTAACACCCTCGACGCCTTCGATCTTAGCCAAAGTTTCTTGAACCTTGGGAGCACAATTGAATTGGCAACTCATGCCATCAACACTCATCGTGATCAATTTTCCGCCATCAGGAGCCTTCAGCAAGTCAGCTACATTCGTCTCAGGGGTAGTACCTTGAACGGTACTATTTTGCGTTGGACCTTCAGTTGTAGATTCAGAACCCACACAAGAGAACAGTCCCACACTCAAAGCCACAACTAAACCGAGTTGTAAAAGTTTCATATCGTACACCTCTCAATAACTGGATCCCGGGTTGCCCCGGGGCGTTCATTTTAATCGAAATTACTAAGGAGGCCCCTTAGGGAAGCTCCCGAACCTCGATATTCTTTAATTTAACAACCGTGCCTTTGTGGTGCATTTGGAAAGCGAAATAGCCTTCCTTTTTGTCGCCCCCACGATTAGCTCGGTGAACCACTGCAACCTTCCCATTTAATTTGATGACGAACAAATCGTCAACAGCGATAACGTGCATATTGAACCAAAAGTTCCCATCGTCTTTACCTTTTTTATATCCCAGGAGCTTCGCAATCTCCTTGTCGTACAAAGTAGGATTGGGATAAAACGTTCCGCTACGCTTCGGATCTCCTTTATAGGCATTATTGATCTGGGCTTCAAAGCCATTCGGCCAATTCTTCCACTGCCCATTCCCTTGAAGATTATTGGGAGAACATAAGAAATACATCCCACTATTCCCGTCGGGATCAATATTGATATCCGCGCGGTACTCAAAGTTTTTATACTTCTTTTTGATGTGATAGATATGAGTGGCATTGTCTCCAGCCCCCTGAAGAATTCCACCTGGAAGCACTGTCCAATTTTTCCGGTTTTTCTCGGGATCTCCGGTCACTTCCCAATCTTTCCCCCAATTGAGGTTTTTTCCATCAAAGACCCGTTTCCAATCGGACTTGAAGACGGGATGACCATGATTCACTTTCGAATCAAAGCTGATCTTTGATTTTTCAAGAGGAGAAATATTTGGCATCACGGCGTATCGATTTAGGGCCCAGCGCAATCCACCAATCAAATGACGTTGATAAGTAGGATTGTCCCAAACATCTTCTCGGTGCCCTAAAGACGTGTAAAAGACTCTTCCTTTACCGTAGTTTCGACACCAAGCAACTGGGTAGTCCCCCTTCGAGACATCGTGCTTCCCTTTTACGCGAGCTTCTTTAACCCTTAGAATGACGTGAACCTTTTCGCGAGGAGGATCCTTAAAAATATAAATCTCGTCTTTGATTTTCCAGGGAGAAGGAACTTCCCAGGCTGCAGGGTGACTGGGATCTTCCACTTCGATCACCACATCTTCATGCCAGGGATGCCCTGCGAATGCTCCGCAAATCATATCTTGATAACCTTCGTGGTTCTTCAGGGTATCGGTAGCGGCATGAGCTCCGAGGAACGCCCCCCCTGCTTTCACCCAATCCAAAAGAGCTTGTAGATTTTCCTCACTCGCAGGAAACCGCCCTTTGTCTCCAGTGGTGTTCGCAAAGAAAACCGCATCGAAGGTCTTCAAATCTTTAGCGTTTAAAAACTCAGTGGTATTTGAAACCACGACATCAAACAACTTCGTTTGACGAGCCATATTCAAAATGACTTTAGCCGCGTGCTCACAGGATGAATGATGAAAGCCACCGGTTGAAATGATGAACAAAACTCGAGGGCGTTCGTTTTCTTTAGCCTCAGCTTCAGCCAAGGGAATCACTTTCGAAACCTGAGTCATCCCAAAAAACAGGGCCACTGCGATAGCGCCGGTGAGAATAAAGGCTCTTCTCAATCGAGCTCCCTCAGAAGCTGGGTTTTCTGGATTAGAAGTTTGATTTTGCATAAGAGCTCCAAAGCATTGATCACTAACAAAGATTAATTAAATAGGGGTAATCTATTTGGTTCACAAATATTATTTACCCTTATCAACTGTATCGACGGGTTAGATGGAAACTTGAATTCTTAACAGGCCTTGAATACAAAGTACCTGAACAAGCATCTTCATTTAAACTGGGAAAGCTACAGTTTAGAGGAACATGAGAATTAAAAACAAGAGTTATCGGCCTGATTCATTACTGGATATAAAACGATTACAATCCAAAGTATTCGAATGTATTTAGAAGCGCGCTCCCCCAGCTGTTTTTCCCCTACTTATGTACTTAAGCTCGACGGAAAACCAAAAGCATATTTTCACGGTCGCTGGTTTAGCGAAGGCATGAATATCAAGGGAAACCAACGAAACCATTTCCGGTTTGAAAAAGAATCGGTTTTAGGTAGCCATTTCACACTTAGAGATCACAAGCAAAACACCATACTCGCTCAAGCCGACCGCGCCGGTTGGCTCACCTCGGCCTGGGATTTACATCTCAGCATCGGTTCTTGCCAGTTGGTCTCGCAAGGAGTGTTCAATTCTGGTTTCTATATCACTCGTCAGGGCCGTAAAGTGGGAACAGTAGAAATAATAGGAATGTGCGAAGGGGGCTGGATCGTTCGAGCTGATGACGAGCTGATTTATGAAGATTTACTCTTCGTAGGCTTAATTTTTCATACGATTCTCAATCGGCGAAGACGCAGAAGAAACCGTTCTAATTAGTTCCTGTTGATTAAACAGGAAGTAAGCCGAGCTGGGATCAGTTCGGCCGCAAACGTAGGGGCGAAGACCCTATGTTTAGCGGAGTGTAGTCAAATCTTTGATTTGGCGGAACGGTTGAAACTTTCTCCGAAGGAGCAAGTTTCAACAGAAACTAATTAGTTCCTGTTGATTAAACAGGAACTAAGCCGAGCTGGGATCAGTTCGGCCGCAAACGTAGGGGCGAAG
>JANQLS010000041.1 GCA_028280485.1 Planctomycetota bacterium | reverse complement strand
TGAAAGAGTCGCTACCAATGCAGTGGGCACAAGTGCGTAAGCTGACAATTGAGGATTCACGATTCCGTAACCAGCGAGACCGATCCCGGCTCCACTCAGCAGTAGAGTGACAAGGCATGGAAGGATAACGATCCAAGGTAAAGGGCGAACCAAAGAACCTGTTCGGTTTTGGTGGACGCGAATCCAATCCCCCGCCGTTTTGGCGATGACGAGTCCTGTGAGCGCACTCAACAAGCCCCACCAGGGCATGGACACGACGGAGTTGAAGTAGCCAGTTGTAATAAATAAAAATTGGCCGCCGAGGAGAGTTATCGGGAAGAAGCCGAAAACCCGTGGAAGACGATGCTCCTCGGCGAGCCAGAACACATGCCGGTTAACTTTGATCGTGCCGAGGAAAAACACGGCCCATACAACTGAGAACCCCAGGGGATTCCCCATTGAGAATTGAAGACCCGATGGAATCAACGAGCTTTCAAGTAAGTAAGGCACGATCGAGAGAACGGAATAAGCAAAATAGAAGGTTGGTTGAAATCCCCTTAGGAAGAAATTTAATACGCGGTAAGTTGCCGGGAGGCTGATCGCGCACTGAAGTGCGAGCAAGCTTAAAGCCCATCCTTGACCTTCGACCGACAGGGCGAGAACCACCCAGGTGAGTGGAAACAACAGGAGACTCAGAGACAGCAAGAATTTTCCGGTTCGAAAAAGTTTCAACCGTTTGTGAACAAGTTCTCCACAGATCCAAATCACACTGGTGTATCCGAGGATCGTCAGATACTTAGCGGCTGAATGAAGGTTCTCCCAATGGTTCGTCACCAACATCAGCGAGGAGCCGAAGAGCAAGAACACTCCTGTTCCAAGCAGCCACTTGATGTTTTTCTCACTCAAAAAGGAATCGAAAAACCGCACCCAGGGTTGGTCGGAATCCCCACGATCACTCGATTGAATTTGATGCTCGTCTTGCATTGGCCTCTCCCACGGTCAAAGTTATTTTGAACGGGAAGCCTATAAACAAACCGAATGCCAAGAGTGAAACAAAGATGGACACAAGCCCACAAGCCATTAAAAAACAACAACTTAACCCTTACCTGGTAACGAAATTCCCGAACCCAGGGTTCGGAGGTCGAGCTGGTGAAGATGCAGTGAGTGTGCATAGGACCATCACGGAGTGAACATCGAGAGTCAGGAGAGGAAGCGACTTTAGATCAGGAAATTGAACCCTGGGTTGGGAGATGGCGGGACTTGAATTGAACCCTGGGTTGGAATTTTGGCGCCGAAGGCGGGAGGGAAATTGGGAGGAAATTAAGCCTAGGGAATACGCTTTAGGAGGGCATAAACATGACCTGAAAACAGGCGGGAAAGGGGGGTTTGGCTGATGACTTCATAGCCACATTCGGCTGTAGTTTTTTTAATATCTTCAGTTGAAAGAGTCCATTTCGACCGCTTATTAGAAAATTTACGACGGAACTCTCGTAAACGGTTTTTTAACGAGTTTTCACCAAAGTAGGTGAAGAGAACACTGTCATTCGAAACTCGCAAAAGCTCCCTAAGATAAGCCAATCGTTCACTCTTCTCTCGAATGTGATGCGAGAGCCTCACCGATAAAATGAGGTCAAAATGTCGATCGGGGAAATCCGTTTTGATGGCATCACAAACGACATAGTCATCAGCTTGGCCTAAGCCATCCAAAGTTTGATGGTAAATTTGTGCCTGGTCGAGCATGGCTTGACTGACATCCCCTTCTACTACCCGCTCGCTCACTTCTCTGACCAAAGGATAGAGTCGGCCCCAACCACAGGGAGCATCCAGCGCAGAAGAAAACTTCTTCCCCTGACTGGCACTCTTCAATAACGCGGCTACCAAGTTTTGTTCATGCCGATCATTGATGCGTTCATTCCAATGCTTTTTAAACTTGGAACGGTAGCTGTGTGCCCCTTCTTCACTGCGGTAGCGGTCTAATATTTTCTGATCCAAAGCAAACGATTCTCAATAAAGCAGGTCAGTTTCTAACAAGTTGGGTCTCTAACAGAGTTAACCCAGCGACATGAATCATGCCTTCAAGTTTACCCGCGACCTTTAGCAGATTTCGAGCATCATCTGTACTAATCAGCAAATCCGTCAGTTTTTTGTCGGCTTCCTCATTTTGATAATAGAAGGTGAGGGCCCTTTTCAGCCGTTTAGATTCAACCTCTTTAAACCGCGGCTTAAAACTTGACCGCGAAGATGCCAGCCAGGTTTGAGGGATCTTCTTTTTCGCAATTATCGTAGTACCAAAGAGAGCTTTGGAGGGTTGTTGATTGGCTTGCTGCCCCAGCTTCCTTTTGAGATTACGGTTCGATACGACCGAAAATTTGAAGCTCTGATTCTCTAATGGCCTTTTAAATTCAACTAATTTTTCTTCAAAAACAGGTTGAGCTTGAACGATTTCGGGCTGGAGTTGTGGTCTCTCCTCAGTATTCACATCATCCACCGCAATCCACAACAAACCGATGATCATCCCAAGAATAAGTAAACTATAAAGAGTCGCTGCTCTTTCCTCCCTCCTTTCAGTTTGGTGTTCAAGCTCCGCTTTGAGTTCACTCAACAGCTCGTGCTTTCGGTTGACACCGGAAGCACTCAATGAGAGTTTTTCAAAGGCTTGGTTTTGGTTCTCTTGAATCATTGATTTCGTTCAATTTTAAATTTGAAAGCCGTAGCCATCTTTAGAGTCTGGCTTAAGCTTTTTAATCAATCTTTTTACTCGAGACCTAGCTGAATAACCGCTGATTCCCAATCCACGAGCAATTTGATCCAAGCTTCGACCTAAGAAAAATCGCTGTTGAAGAAGTTGTTGCTCTTCGAGAGTAAGCTCTTTTATTTTCTTCTCCAGCCAAACCATTCTTTCTTCATCTTCTAATATCGAAGAAACTTGGCTTTGGCTCACCTCAGTTCTCTCGTGAACTGTGATCGCCTTTTGTTCTCGTTTTGCTAATCGAATTTCTTTTCGAAGCAAATCCCTGGATGTGGAATAGATCACCTTACTGAACCAGGCATCAAATGCTCGTTGGTGATTTAAAACGGGCAACGATTGAATCAGCTTCAACATAGATTCTTGAATCACATCGAAACAGAAACTCTCATCGCGCCCAGTAGCTTTTCGCGCCAATAAAAACGCTCGATCAAACCATTGAAGATAAAATGCCTCAAAAGCCTGAGTATCTCCAGATCGAATTCTCTTACAGAGCTCAGGAACATCCTCCATTAAACCATCGCAAAAACCCTCAGCTGAATGAGGGTCTTTGCGATCATGATTTGTAGGCGGAATTGAGTTTGAAATAATCAAATTCTCCAGAGAACTTATGCGTGATTAAAAAATGACATTAGGTTGTGGTTGAGCCTTTTTCTTCTGATCTGCTTTTTTCTTTGCTTCTGCTTTCGCCTCAGCTTCAGCTTTCTTGGCAGCTGCTTTTGCATCTTCGGCGTCTTGAGCTTGAGCCCGCAGAATTCGAAGACGATCTTGAAGCCTTTTCGCACTATTGTCTTTATAAGATTCTTTAGTCTTTTCAAGAAGCTTGATGGTGGGGTCATTAGCTTCGCGGAACCTTCGGCGAGGTTGCGCATTTTGAAGGCTCTTCATAATCGCTTCATACTTAGCTTTCATATCCTGTAATTCTTTGTTCTTGGCTCTCAAACTAGAAATCTCCACCTCTGCCCGAGCGAGAGCTCTCTTGAGGTTCTCAACGTCCTTTTTGTGCTGTTGATATTGATGCGAGTTGATTTGGAACTCATGCGCAGTCTTTTGTGACTCTGATGATTCTAGGTGATCTAAAACTTTCTGAACCACTTCAACTTCTTGAGCCGTACCCAAGACAAACAATTGGGCTGAATCTACATGAAATCTAATTTCTGGAAGCGCGCTGCCTTTTTTCTCTTTAGATGAAGCGATTAATTCAAAGGCTGCTTGAACGGCTGAAAGCAATGTTTCTATACGAGTATTGAAAGCACTATCCGCTTCTTTTGGATCTTTTGTACCTGAAAGATCTCTAAGAGATGCGAGGGAGAAAATTTCAAACTGCTTTGACTCCGAATTTTGGGGGCCCGGTCGAACTGGAGCTAGGCGTCGGGGAGCGTTAGACTTCACGATGCTAACTACATAAGTGTCAGATAAAAAGGGATCTGATTTTCTAGCTGCCCGTCCCCTAAGCTCACTAATTTTGACGAGAAATTGATTCCTGTCGATAACAAGCTCAATGAGCTCCATCGCGGTTTGCACTCTAACTGAACTTAAAACAACTGGGGGCATGGGAACTTGATCCGCTGAAACCGATCCACTGACGATGACGTTAAATGGAACAACATTTTGCGTTTTACGAGTCTTTTTAACTTCTTCAAGATACATACCCAATGTTCCCCCATTAAAGGAGATCGATTGGATAACATCTGAAGGTCCTTTGGAAATCCCTCCACCCCCACTCGCAGCGGGACCTGAACCGGCGTCAGCTCCGGCACCTAGACCTGTACCACCAGCAGCTTGAAGAGTTTTAATACTCAGCTTCTTTTGCCCGAATGCGAGATTTGAACTCACCAGGCTTCCAACAAGTAGAGAGGCCAAAAGAACGCTAAAGATTTTAAAGTTGGCTTTCATCCGAAAGGCTCCTTGTTATCAAACCGCCCGAATATTGAATTCTCTGCTTCATTCAGGGGCCGAAGAGTAAAGTTAAAATTGTTTCTAAGTGCCCATCAATCGATCGTTTGCACTCCATTCATTAGACGCTGCCCGGATGGGGCTTCGTTGAAAAATCTCTGATTTATCTAAATTTTTGCCTAATCCGTCATAAACTATTGTTATGTCGAGGTCTCCCCATCCTTCTCCACATCCAGAGCAGCCTGAATATCCTGCTCCTCATCCGTCTACGTCGGCTCGCGGCTTCCGCGTAAACGACCGCTACGTCATCAAACGGAAATTGGGCTCCGGCAGTACGGGCACTGTCTTTTTAGCCGCCGACTTAAGCAGAGAACATCTTGTCGCTCTTAAGGTTATCAACCCCGAGCGGTTAGACTCTTCAGGCCTACTTCGCCTCCAAGAAGAGTTCCGTCAGATCGCCGACCTCAAACATCCTAATATCGCCCAAGCCTTCGACTTTGGTTATACCGATGAAGAAAAACTTCCCTTCTACACCAGGGAGTTTATTTCGGGGCAAGCACTACTGCCCGGCCCACCCACACTCAGCGATCAAACTCAACCCCGCCGCTTTTTAAGGCCGTTCATTCAGCTTTTAGATGCTTTGCACTACCTCCACACCCAAGGCATCCTCCATCTCGATATTCACGCCGGGAATGTAATCGTCTCGGATGATCCAAAACGAGGTGCGGTGTTGATTGATTTCGGTCTCTACTTCGGTGCTAACAATCTTCCTTCCACGGCATCTTTTTTATCGAGATCGGTGTGGCCTCCGGAATTGATTCGGGGGGAAGCCCCCGGCCCCGGAACTGATATTTATTCCATCGGTCGACTCTTACTTTTCCGCCTCACCGGGTCCTACGATGGCAGTGCTGTACTACCTCATGAAATACCTGGCTGGGGTTCACGAAGAACATTAGAACTTGAGCGCATCGTTTCAAAAGCACTGCAGGCTGATAGTGATCTTCGGTTCTCAACGATCAATGAAGTCAGTAAAGCGCTTAGCTCCATCTTAGGTGAAGATCAAACCCAAAGCCAAAGTATCGAGCCGAGCGAAGTCACGTTTGGTCGCAATCAACAATTAGAAACGATCGATGAACAAATCCTCAAAATTCAAAGAGGCGAGTCGATTGGAAAATGGATTTCAGGCCCCTTGGGCATCGGGAAATCTAGACTGCTCACCGAATCACGTTGGCGAGCCCAATTAAGAGGCTTAAGCGTTTTAGAAACTTCTTTTTTACCCAACGCAATACTGGGAGACACTCTTCAGAAGAGATTACAAGATTCATTAGAGTTAGAAGGTCAAGAACAACCCTCGACCTGGCTATCTCCTTTATCGATCGAACATGGAGGCTCCACCGAAGAACGTTCACGAAGAGCGGCTCAGGGATATTTCGACCAACCCGGTGATCCTCTCATCTTATTAATAGACGACTTTCAAAATGCTGACCGTGAAAGCCAACTATTGATCAAGGCACTTTGGAATGAAATCCAAAGAAGAAAGAAGAGCCAGCTGAGAGGAAGAGGATTGGGCTTGTTCATTACGAGCACGAACCCTCCTTCACTTGATAAAAACGAAAATGAAGATCAACTCCATCTTTCATTACTCAAACTGAATCAAGCCGACTCTAAAGAACTACTCTTACGATTACTTCAACCCTTAGAAATCGAGGAAAGCTTGCTCGAATTGTGGCTGAAAGAATGTGGAGGCTTACCCTTAAGAATTCGCCAAGCTTCTTTATTCATTCACCGCGAAATTCGTAGAGATAACCCGCGGCCAATTCCAAAACACCGAACTCAATGGGCAGAAAAAGGCACTGAAACTGATATCAACACCTTTTTCGGGCAATTTCCCGATGGCGAGCGAACCATCCTCGAAATCTTAGCCATCATGAAACGGCCGACAGCAGAACTGGAACTCATCGAACTTTCCACCCTTGAGCCGAAGCAAGTCACTCAATTCTTAAAAGAGGTAACCGAAGGCGAGTTATTAAGGAAATCGAATCTCGACTCAAAAAACTATTACTTCTTAGATGATGACACGCTTCGTTCCCAGATCTTAGAGTCACTCTCAAAAAATCGAATTCAAGAGCTTCATCAGCGAGCCGCTAAACGACTTTCCTCCAAATCTGAAATCACCTTAGTTGAAAAAGAAGCCTTAGCTCGACATCTCATCGCCAGTGATTCGATTTCGAATGAGCCAAACTTAGTTATCGATGTGGCTCAAGAATTTAAACTTACGGGCAACCCGGGCCGCGCACTCTCACTTTTAGAATTCACTCTTCAAGCCGAAACTCAACCGAGCAAGCGTTTGGATCTCGCTGAAAAGATGAGCGAGCTCCATGAAGAAGCCGGTGACCACCCCGATGGGATTAAGATCCTAGAACCTGAATTAAAAGCATTCGGGAACCATTTGAGTGAGACGAGAAAACTTCGATACCAAAGGCGCCTCGGGGTGCATTACCATCGAAGCGGTCATCCGGATAAGGCTCTCAGTATTTTTGAACAATTCATTCAAGAGGCCCGAACTGAACGCGATCTGGAAGAATTGATCTTTGTACATTCGGAGGTCGCTGAAATTCACACGTTCAGGGGTCAATACACCTTAGCTGAACAATCTTGCCGGACAGGCTTGGATTTAATCGATCAATCTCCCACGATTACTGATCAATTCAAATCTGAAATGCAAGTGACGCTGAACGCGACTTTAGGTCATTTAGAGCTTCGAAGGCTCCATCTCGATCAAGCTTGCTACTACTTTGAAGCCGCGCTGAAATTGGCTCAATTAGAGAGAAAGGTTGGATTACGCGCGTTAATCTTAAACAACCTAGGCATAGCAAAAAATCAACTCAATCGATTTGAAGAAGCAGAAAAAGCCTTCCATCAAGCGGAAGAATTGTTAAAGGCTTCAGGTGAGCGCAACGCGCGAATCCATATCGCCTGTAATTTAGGATTAATTCGGGCCAAGTTAGGGGATCCCAAGAAAACTAAGCTTCATTTAGATCGAGCCCTAAGCTTGATCAAAGATCACCCAGGAGAACGGTTAGAGTTTTTCTATTCCATTTCTAAAGCCGTCACTCAACATCACCTGGGATATATGAGTGAGGCGATCAAGTCCTTCGAAAAAGCGATTCCGGTAGGAAAGAAATTCGGAGATTCCTACTTAGTACACTTCAGTGAAATCTACCTTGCTGAAGCTTACTTTTATTGTGGCCGGTTTCAAGACGCGGTGAAGACTCTTAAACGGCTCCTTCAGAAGAAACGAGAAGAAAAACCACCCGTCATCTTCCGAATGGCCGCTTGTCGTCTTTTGTTTTTAGGTGCATGGTTGAAAAATTCATCCTGGATTCAACAAGCAGAAGAAACCATCAACTCCATTCCAAAGACAGATATCGAACTTTTGGAAACTTGGAATGATCTCTTTCTCGGATTGAGTTTTCTTCCTAACCATCAGGTTGAATTTACTTCGATTCGAAATCAGTTTGAAACCTGGAACATTCCAGCCGGTATGCGACTCGCACGCTTAGGAACTTTGATTCAGTGTTTGCACGAAAAAGATCACGGAAAAGTTCGTCAGATCGTTTTCGAAATTGAGTCGGACGATATTTCTCAGCACCGAATCGTTCCAATTTTAGAATACGTATTCTGTGCGGAATCGAATCTATTCCTCGGAAACCTTGATCGTTGTGATCAAAATCTCCAACGCGCCTCCACGGCGATGGTGGGCCTCCCTTTCCTTGAGCTCGATTGGTACATTGAATTTAATCGTGCTCGTTTAGCCGAAAAGAAAAGCAACCGTCCTCAAGCGAGACATCATCTTTACCGAAGCTTGCAGGCCCGGGAGTTTATTTGCCGTACCCTGCCAGCCACTTGGCAAAGTGATTACCTCAGCCATTTACGCTTTGAAGAGCTTGAGTTTTTACGACAGCGAATTGAACGCTCTCACGACAATCGTTCAACTCCCTTGGCAGTGGGCACTAAGAGTTACTTTGGGATCTTAGGTCGATCTCAGAAGATGAAAGAACTCTTTGAATCGATTGAGAGAATAAAAAACAACGACCTTTGTGTCTTGATCGAAGGACCTACGGGTTCAGGGAAAGACTTAGTGGCTAAGGCGATCCATCAATCGAGCCACCGAAAAAACGGGCCTTACTATTCCCTCCATTGTGGTTCCTTACCCACAGAGTTGTTCGAATCTGAGCTCTTCGGGTACGAGGCCGGGGCGTTTACCGGGGCAGAAGAAAATCGTATCGGTCTGTTGGAGCATTTAAAGGGAGGGACTTTATTACTCGATTCTATTACTCACTTACCCTTGAGCACTCAGTCCAAATTGCTTCAAGTGATCGACAGTCAGCAGGTGCGCCCCTTGGGAGGCTTAAATGTGCGACCGATCGATGTCAGAATTCTCGCTTCAACGAATCAGAGTGCTGAAAAATCGATAAGCGAAGGACGGTTGAGAGAAGACTTAGCTTTTCGATTGAGGCAATTTGATATTCGAGTACCCGCACTGAGTGAACGCCTGGAAGATCTCCCATTACTTGCAAAGCATTTTATCGAACACCACGCCCACCATATGGAGCGACCGGCACCGAGCCTTTCCCCCGACGCTCTATTTCATTTAGGTGAACGATCCTGGCCGGGAAACGTGAGGGAACTTGAAACTTTGATGATCAAATTGGTCGTTACCGTTTCACCCGGCAGCCTGATAGATTCTAAAAACCCATTTTTAAAACCTTCCCCCGTCGGAATTCCCAAAGAAAACTCGCACCTCAAATCTTGGATGGGAGACCGAAATCTGAAGGAACTTCGAACGGAGCTTGAGCGAGCCTATTTGGAAAAAGCCTTCATCGATTGCCAGGGTGACATAAAAACGCTCACTCAGTTTTTAGGCATCAAAAGATCGAATCTGTACACCTGGTTGAAGAAGGTTGGGCTCGACGTGAAAGACCTCAGGGAGAAACTCGATTAGCACCTCCCCTTGATAAACTGTGGATAAGGCAGCATTTTCAAGCCCTTCACCAAGCCCACTTATCCACAAATTTTCAACAGCTGGCTAACAGCTCCCCTCACCACAAAGCCTCTAATTCAGCTCCCCTCAAGACCCAACCCAGGGTTCATTCCATCACCCCTAAGCTTCATTCGATTCACTCACCATTCCCCCTCACTCTATCCCACCTATTTCCCAACCCAGGGTTCATAAGTAGAGAGGTTTCATTCTCTCATTCATGAACCCTGGGTTGGGTGGGGGTGCTCATAAGTGCTTTTGATTAGGGGATTTATTTTTTCTTTCGAAATTGGTGGTTCGGCAGGGAAATGGAGGTAAAATTCAATCAAACGTTTGTTTGAATTCGTAAAAATAATGCAGAAAGATTGCGCTGAACGAGCTCATGAAGCCCTTCGATACTCACACAAAACTCTTAGATGTAGCTGAGAAGCTCTTCGCTAAGAATGGCTTCAAGGGGACTTCGCTCCGTGTCATCACCCAAGAAGCAGGGGTCAATTTGGCCGCTGTTAATTATCACTTTGGGAGTAAGGAGCGCCTCATTCGAGAAGTCTTTCGCCGAAGGGTGGGGCCTGTCAACCAGCGACGCTTAGAGAAGCTCGATCGAATCGAAGAAAAAGCGAACATCGAAGGTCGAAATCCTGAGCTTAGAGAAATCTTGGATGCCTTCATCGAACCCCCCATTCAGCTGATGAATCACCCCTCGGGTAAAGCCATCATGCGCCTCTTCTCGCGTCTCATCATCGAGAGCAAAAAGGAAATTGCTGAACTGTTCATCGATCAGTTCGCTGAAGTCGTCGAGCGTTTCCTTCAAGCCTTCCACCGAGCCCTCCCCCAATTCTCCCAATCCGAGCTCAGTTGGAAAATGCATTTCATGATCGGAGCGATGGCTCACGCCATGGCCGAACCCTTCCGCCTCAAATTCTTATCCCAGGGTCTCTGTGATCCCTCCGATGTTCAAGCCACGATCACCCGTCTAATCGACTTCTGCCAAGCAGGGTTCCTCGCCCCAGTTTCAAATCCAGATTCCGCTGAAGAAGCATAAGAAAATGAAACTCACCCTATCCACTCTTTTTGCTCTTTCCTCGGTTGTTGCATTGAGCTCTTGCACGACTCCACCCCCCGTTGAGCATCCCGATCTCAATCTCAATCTCCCTCAAGAATGGGCCCTTCCCTCCCCCGGGGAGAGAAAACTTCAAGGGCCCTGGTGGAACAGTTTTGGGGATTCCGATCTCAGCTCTCTAATTCAAGAGGCTTTAGATCACAATCACGATTTAAAAGCTGCTTTAGCACGCCTCGAAAAAGCGAGAGCACGCGGCCAAGTCGTAGGTGCTAGTTCTTTACCTTCAGCCAACCTGAGCCTCGATGCCAGCCGAAGAAAAATGAATTTCATCGGTTTTCCCATTCCTAATGGAGGCGGGGACGTACTCAGCACCCGATCGACGAACCTTCAACTCTCCCTCAATACGCAATGGGAGTTAGATCTGTGGGGAAGAATCAAATCCGGTCAAGAAGCTGCCTTAGCTGATATTCAAGCTCAAGAACTCGATCTAGCGGCATTCAAAGAATCCTTAGCCAGCAAAGTTTGCAACACTTGGTTCAATTTGTTGGAAGCCCAACAACAATTAAAGCTCGCCGAAGAAACGGAGGAAAGCTTAAGGAAAACGAGCGAGTGGATTAAAAATCGCTATCGATCCGGCTTGAGAAAACCTCTCGACCTCAGGCTATCAGAATCCTTATTGGCGAGCGCTCAAGAACGAGTTACCGCTCAACAGCAAATCGTCGACAGCCACTCCCGTCAAATTGAGATCCTCCTCGGGCGCTACCCCCAAGGCGAAATTCAATCTCAAACCCAATTACCTCAACTCCCTCGCGAGATCCCCGCCGGACTCCCCGCTCTACTCGTCAGTCAAAGACCGGATGTGAGAAAAGCAGAACGTCAACTCGCCGCCAGCCGCGCGCGTTACCGGGAAGCCAAAGCCTCCCTTTACCCCCGAATCGCTCTTACGGCTAGCGGAGGTACTTCCACCGAAAAATTAGAGGATCTACTGAACGGAGATTTTTCGGTCTGGAGCATCGCCGGAAACATCGTTCAACCTCTCTTTGAGGGAGGACGAATACGAGCTCAAATCAAAGTGAGTGAAGCAGAAGAAAAAGAGATCTTAAGTCTCTATGCCAACACCGTATTGAGAGCCTTCAGCGAAGTGGAATTGGCCCTCGCTTCTGAAAATTTCTTAGCTAAGCGTGAAGCCAGCTTAGAACGAGCTTTCCTTCAAGCCAAAGAAGCCGAGCGCCTCTCTCAAGATCAGTACCGAAACGGTCTCGGCACCTTCCTTCTTTACTTAGAGTCTCAACGCCAAGCCATCCAAGCTCAACAACAGTGGTTGAGAGTTAAAAGACAACGCCTCGAATCTCGAGTCTCCCTTCACCTCGCCTTAGGAGGCAACTTTGGTGCCTCCTTCATTCACCCTGAGGATGAACAAAAATCCTAGTTCCAGCACCCCTTTAAATTCACCCAATTTCCATCGAATGGAGTAGCCCTATGAGAGTCTTGTTGCAGATTCTCCTCCCGATTATTGTCGTACTCGCCGCCTTAGGAATCACCAAAAAGGTGATCGACAGCCGCCCTGTACCCGAAGCTGAAAAACCCATTCCTCGCCATCCTTGGGTCGAGGTCGAAACTGTTAAGTTTGAATCTAAAACTCTCAAGATTCATTCCCAGGGTAATGTACGCCCTCGAACTCAAAGCAGTCTCGTTTCAGAAATTTCAGGGAAGGTGATCGAGATCTCACCGGCCTTTGCCGATGGAGGTTTCTTTGAAAAGGATCAAGTCCTCCTCAAGATTGAGAAAACCGATTATGAGCTGGCGTTCACCCGTGCCAAGTCCTTAGTAGAACAAGCCGAAGTCGCTTTAATCCGAGAGAAAGCTGAAGGGGAAATCGCTAAGAAAGAATGGGAATCCATGGGCGAAAAAGATGCGCAACCCTCCCCGCTTACTCTACGAATTCCGCAACTAAAAGAAGCTCAAGCAAGACTCGAAGCCGCAAAGGCAGACTTAGCATCGGCTGAAAGAAATTTAGATCGCACCGAAATCAAAGCACCTTATACCGGAAGGGTGCGAATGAAGAATGTCGACCTTGGTCAGTTCATTGCTCAAGGCGCTCCTTTAGCCACCATCTACGCAGTGGACTTTGCTGAGATTCGACTGTCTTTAACCTCTGAAGACTTAGCCTACCTCAACCTGCCATTAAACTACCGGGAAGACACCTCGGAAGCTCCGACAATTAAAGTCATCCTCAGCGCAAAAATTGGAGGCAAAGACCACTCTTGGGAAGGAAAGATCGTTCGCACCGAAGGAGAAATCGATCCCCGCACTCGACTCTTCTATGCCGTCGCTCAAGTAGCCGATCCCTACAAAGAGGATCCAAATCAAAATCGACCTCCCCTCTCCGCCAATCTATTTGTTACTGCTGAAATCGAGGGCAAGACGTTTGAAAAGACCTTTTCAATTCCTCGACAAGCCATCCGAGGGAGTCAACAAGATCAAATTCTCATCGTCGATGACCAGAGACGAATCCACTTCAGAAAAATTGACATTCTGAAGCGAAACCTCAACAACGTCATCATCTCGGGGGGCGTGAATGAAGGCGAGCAAGTCATCACATCTCGAATGAATATCGTTGTCGAAAATATGAAAGTGCGCATCCAAGGACTCGATCAAGATGTCGAGTCTCAGCCAAAAACTTCAGAGAATGACGAAGACGACAACAATGCTTACAACTCCAATTCTGAAAGTGAAGGGAGCGAGGAATGAAAAAAGCACTCGCTTGGTTCGCTGAAAACTCGGTTGCTTCCAACCTCTTGATGCTCACCATCGTGGTGGGAGGATTCAGTACACTACTCACTTTGAAGATGGAAGTCTTCCCTGAGTTCTCGACGGGAATGATTACCGTTTCCGTTCAACATTTGGGAGCCACCCCCGAAGAAGTTGAAGAGAGTATCTGTGTCAAAATCGAGGAGGAAGTTCAGGATGTTGTCGGCATCAAAAAAATCACCTCGACGGCTCAAGAAGGATTAGCCACCGTTCGAATCGAACTTGAAAACGATACGGACCCAGGCCGCGCTTTGGATGACATCAAGCTGAGAATCGATGCTATCGACACCTTTCCTGAAGAGGCCGAAAAGCCCGTTATTCAAGAGCTTTTAACGAGAAGTCAGGTCATCAACTTAGCGATCAGCGGTGATACCGATGAAGCATCTCTGAAATTGATGGCTGAAAGAATGCGCGATGATCTTTTAGATCTCCCTGGGATCACTCAGGTCAAAATGGTCAGCGCGAAGCCATACGAAATATCCGTTGAAGTTTCGGAGGAATCTTTACGACAGTACGGAATCACTTTTGATTTCGTCGCCAACGCCATCCGAAACTCCTCCTTAGACCTTCCCGGAGGAGCGATCAAAACCAGCGGAGGTGATATCCTTTTAAGAACTAAAGGACAAGCTTATCGAGGACCTGATTTTGAACGTATCAGTTTGATCAATCGTCCCGATGGAAGCCGAGTTTTGATAAGTGACGTGGCTCAGGTCTACGATGGATTTGAAGACCTCGACCAATCCACCAGCTTTGATGGTAAACCCGCAGTTTTACTTCAAGTCTTCCGAGTGGGTGAACAAAATGCAATTCAGGTCGCCGACACGGTTTTTGAGTATGTAGATAAAATTAAACAGGAACTCCCGGAAGGCTTAGAGGTCAAAACTTGGCAAGACACTTCGGCCTATTTAAAAAGTCGTACTGAACTTCTGCTGAAGAACGCCTTTTATGGGTTCATGCTCGTCTTCTTAATCTTAGCTTTGTTCTTAAGATTAAAACTCGCGATGT
This sequence comes from Planctomycetota bacterium, assembly GCA_028280485.1. Taxonomy (GTDB): domain Bacteria; phylum Planctomycetota; class UBA8108; order UBA8108; family JACQVS01; genus JANQLS01. Next base: position 80,228 of record JANQLS010000041.1, on the reverse strand, counting down.
GGGTTTGTGTCGGTATCGGGATCTCCTTTTTAGGTGCAATATGGATGATGCCGACCTTGGGGGTATCGATCAACATGATCTCCCTCTTCGCCTTTATCCTCGTTCTTGGAATTGTGGTCGATGACGCCATTGTTGTCGGTGAAAGTATATATACTCGTCAACAAAACAGCTCTAACCCTCTCAAAGCATCGATCGAAGGCGTATCTAGGGTCTCTCGGCCAGTGGTCTTTGCCGTATTCACTTCAGTCGCGGCGATGATCCCATTGCTCTCCGTCTCGGGAACGATGGGAAATATCATGAGCGTGATTCCGCTCATCGTCATCCCTGCACTTCTTTTCTCATTAGTTGAATCTTTATTCGTCTTACCTTCACACTTAGGTCATACGAAAATAAAGAAAGAGAATCCAAATTTCCTCGTTCGCTTTCAACAAGCTTTTGCCAAATTACTCGAACGCTTTATAGACAAAGTTTACAAACCCTCTTTAGAACTAGCTCTCAACTGGCGCTACTTAACCATCGCTATCGGTTTAGCCACCTTGATTTCCACTATCGGTATTGTGAACGGAGGCCTCGTCAAGTTTAGGTTCTTCCCCAATGTTGACGCGGATTTCATCAGTGCCTACGTCGACCTTCCCTTAGGCTCCCCCTTTAAGGAAACCGAAAGAGTCGTTCAAATTCTCGAGAAGGCGGCTCTTGAAATGGAAGAGGAATTGAAGAAAAAGTATCCCGAAGACACTCAGGGGGCCATTCGACATATGCTCGCTTCTTCTGGCGAGCAACCCCAACGAACTCTCCAAGCCATGAACGCTGGAAATATGGGAGTGGTCTACACGGGAAGTCATATGGGAGAGGTCACGATCGAGTTAACGCTTTCAGAAAATCGAAAGCTCAACAATTCACAGATCGTTCAATTGTGGAGAGAGAAAACCGGTAACATTCCGGAACTCAAAGATATTTCTTTTACCTCATCAATTTTTTCAGCCGGAAAAGATATTGAGATCGAACTTTCTCACACCGACCTTAAAAGCTTAGAGGCCGCCACCAAACGCGTGGAAGAAATCTTAGCTCGACAAAAGGGGGTCTACGAGATTACCAACACTCACAAGACGGGAAAGATGGAGCTGGAGCTTTCCATCAAACCGGCTGGCGAGGCCTTAAACATCACTCGCCAAGAATTAGGAAGACAAGTTCGCCAAGCTTTCTTCGGCGAAGAAGCCCAGCGCATTCAACGAGGCCGAGATGAAGTTAAAGTGATGGTGCGTTATCCCGAAGAGGATAGAAAATCACTGAGCAACCTTGAACAGATGCGCATACGAACTCGAAGTGGATTGGAAGTGCCCTTCTCTCAAGTGGCTGAAACCGAGTTTGGTTACGGATTTTCAAACATCAACCGGAGAGACCGCAGACGAACGGTTACGGTCTACGCTCAAGTCGATGCCAGTAAGAATGCTAATGCCAATGAGATCTTAAACAAACTCAAAGAAGGAGAACTCAAAACTCTTCTCGCGGACATCCCCGGCTTATCTTATACCTATGAAGGTCAACGCGCAGATCAAACTCAAACGATGAAAGAGCTTCTTCAAGGGGTTATCTTCGCTGTCTTTTTAATCTTCGCCTTACTGGCGATTCCTTTTAAGTCTTACCTCCAACCCTTGATCGTTGTATCCGCCATTCCCTTTGGATTGGTGGGTGCTGTCTGGGGTCACATGATCTTGGGAGTAGACCTCACTATTCTGTCGATGTTTGGTTTAGTTGCGCTGACCGGAGTGGTGGTCAATGACAGCTTAGTTCTCGTGGATTACATCAACTATAAACGAGATCAAGGCGGCCCTTTACTCCAAGCCGTTCGCGATGCGGGTGCAGCTCGTTTCCGCCCCATTCTCCTAACCTCTCTGACAACCTTTGGAGGTCTGACTCCCCTTCTTTTAGAAACGAGTGTTCAAGCTCAATTTCTAATCCCGATGGGAATCACCTTAGGATTTGGAATTCTCTTCGCCACTTTCATCATCTTGATTTTGATCCCGGCGATGTACTTTGCCTTAGAAGATATCAAACGTGCTTATAGGTGGCTTTACGGTAAATCCGATAATCCAATAGTTATCGAAACTAATGTAGCTGAATAAGTCAGAAAAAGTGAAACTATCAATATCGGTATCTGAGTCCTGGAGTTCCTCTGAAGAGCAGGTCCCTTAAATTCCGATCATAAGAAGGTGAGGACACGTTATTGTTTAAACCTTCAACGGGATTTAAGGAGATTGGAAATGAAAAGCCGCTTGTTTATTCTTTCAGCTGCTTTCTTTTTTACCTGTTTACTACCGGCTACAAGCTCAGCCCAAAGCCAAGAAGAACTTTTCATCCGCGGAGATGTCAATCAAAGTGGATCCGTCAACATCACTGACGCCGTATTGATCTTTCAATTTCTGTTCAACGGAAAAGACTCTTGGGTCGCTCCTTGCAACGACGCCGTCGATACCAATGACGATGGGCAAATGGATATGAGCGATGGCATGAACGTCATGATTTCTCTCTTTTTAAATGGTGCGCCGATCCCTCCTCCGAATGTTTGTGGCGTGGATCCCACCGCAGATGAGTTGAGTTGCGAAGGATATCCCTTGTGCGACGAACCGAGCGCGCCGTAAGAGAAAACACGCCCATTAAATTTAAATTGAATAATGAACTAGCCCGAAGCGTTAACGAGGGGTAAATTCCGTCGTTAGCGCTTCGGGCTAGTTAAGGAAAATTACAAACCACTTTGCTTCCAAGTACAGGCGATGAGTGATTCACAGTAGCGCCACCCCTTGCCAATGTGAATTATTCGATTCCGATTATTCAATCGCCACCGTTAGTTAGCCCAGAGCGTGAGCGACGGGACAATGCTAAAGTATTTCGTGGGTGGGAATTAATTGCCTGAATTATCCCTTAGGACGTACCGATGGAGATGATTCATCGCGATGAAGTATCCCGTCGCTTACGCTCCGGGCTTACTAATGAATTGCTCAAAAATGAACCAACGTTTAAGACCAACACCTTCGTTTGAGGAGTCGGGCAGGCCATTTCTTGGCGTAAGCCGTTTATGAGCCCTGCCCCTACAGATGGTCTTCTATGGAATGCCCTGCTGAAAAGTCCTCCCTCCAAATCTTCCAAATTTGAACAATCTCCCATTTTCATCCTTGAAGCTCTGAGCGGATTCCAGTAAATTGTTAACAATTAACTGTTTTTAATCCGCAGCCGGATTATACCTAATCCACTGAATATTAAGAGCTTATGAAAATCATTTCCCGAACCATTCGAGAGCAAGTCACCGATCAAATCCGAGATCAGGTAATAAAAGGCACGCTCCAGCCCGGTCAGGCACTACGTGAAACCGAATTTGCCAAAAAATTCGGGGTCAGCCGTGGACCCGTTCGGGATGCGTTTCTCCAATTAGCTCAAGAAGGCCTCCTCGCCTATGAGGCCAATCGCGGGGTGACGGTCAATACACCACCGGACCCAAAAAATCGAACATTCATCACTTCCTTACGTCAGCAAATTGAGTGTTACGTCATCAAGACAGGCCTCAAGAATCTCACCGAGGCTGGGCTCACAAAAATTGAAGAAGCTCTCGCGGACTTGCAAGCTGCTTGTTCATCCGGGAGTACCAGCCGAGTTGCACAGGCCGACTTAGCCTTTCACGAAACCGTCCTCCTTGAATGTGGAGGAAGTGAGTTTCTCGCGACTTGGAAAGGTCTCTGCTCTCAAATGTTGATGACCTACGCTCGCTTAGACAACTATGATGATGTCTATGCCGAACACCTGGCAATTGTAGAAGCCTTAAAACAAAAGAAGACGGCGCTCGCTCAGAAAGCGATTAAAGAGAATATCCAGTAATGTTGGAATGCGCCGCCGAAAACACTTCTTCACTTGAAAACAAAAACTCAACTCCAAATTCAGTCTTAAAACAATGATTAAAAAATCGTTCCCCCTATCGAGCTTAGTCCTTTGTGGAGTTCTATTCGCTTCGATGGGCATGAGCTCCTCTAATATCTACGCGGAGACTAACGAGGAAAAGGGGAAGCTATTCGCCCTCAAGATCTATCCCCTTCTCAAACACAAATGTTACGGTTGTCACGGGGAAAAGCCCAACCGACTCAAAGGCGACTATGACGTCAGCAGCCTTGAGAGTCTACTCAAAGGTGGTGAGTCGGGTGAACCTTCCATCGTCATCGGTAAACCCGAAAAGAGCCTTCTCATGTCGGCCATCCGCTGGGAAGATTTAGAGATGCCGCCCAAAAAGAACGATCGGCTCACCGAAGAAGAGATCGCTCATTTTGAAAAGTGGATTAAAGACGGAGCCATTTGGCTAAATGAAGCCCAAAGAAAAGAAGTGCTTCTAAAAGAGAAAACTAAGGTTGAAACCAAAGAGGGTATCTTGATTTCAACCAGTGGTGGTACGAGTGATGAATGGACGTATCGCCGCTATAAAAAAGAAGAGGTGTGGGCATTCAGACCCTTGACACCCGTCGCCAATCCTAAAAAGGAAACACATCCGGTTGATGCCTTTATTGATGCAAAATTAAAGAGCCTCAAACTCGAAGCCAGTAAGCAAGCTGATCCCAAAACTCTTCTCAAAAGACTTTCTTATGATTTAACGGGCCTTCCACCAACGATTAAGGAACAAAAGACTTTCTTGAAGGCATGGAAGAAAGATCCCGATCAAGCCTGGAACGATCAAATCGATCATTATCTCAGCAGTCCTCACTACGGAGAACGCTGGGCGCAACACTGGCTCGATGTAGTTCGCTACGCCGACACCTCAGGCTTCTCCAATGATTATGAACGATCGAACGCCTGGAGATACCGAGACTACGTCATTCGCTCATTCAATAAAGACAAACCCTATAACCGTTTCATCCTCGAACAACTCGCTGGGGATGAACTCGACGATAAAACTCCAGAAACCATCGTCGCTACGGGATTCTTAAGAATGGGTCCATGGGGAACGGCGATGATCCCACAGGAAGAAGCGCGTCAAATTTATCGCGATGATTTAGTCCAAACGGTTGGACAAACGTTTCTTTCGATTCCCATGCGTTGTTCGAAATGTCACGATCACAAATTCGATCCAATTCCAACAAGAGATTATTACCGCTTATACGCTGCCTTCTCCGCCACTCAACCGGCCGAAATGCCCGCCGAATTTCTTCCCGAAGAAAGTAAGGTAGGTTTTGAGAACGAGCGCAAGTTGGTGAAGTCGCTTTTTGACTACGCCGAAAAGGATCGCAAGCGATTAGTTAACAAACGAGAAACAGCAGCTAGAAAGTGGTACAAAGAAAACAATCTTCCATACAAGAATCTAAAGGAACGTAAAGATGATCCAGACGACAAGAAACCCCCGCGACATGTCGGATTAGATTATGTCGACGAAGGGACGCTCAAGGTCCGGGAACAAGATTGCTGGATTTGGAGTCGTCGCTTGGAACGATTTAAGCCGATGGCGCAAAGCGTCTTTAACGGCCAAGACGTTTGGCAAAATGCGAGAAAACTTCGCAAGCCAGAAAAGATCAACCAGAAGTGGCGACCGCAGAATAATATCTTCGAAGGAGGAGCGCGAACGGCCAAAGGACCCGCGGTGAATCCTGGAGTCCTCAGTTCACTCGGCATTCAAGTTCCTGGCGTCAAAACTGAAGATCCTTACCTCGTTCCTGACAGTTTAGACGGTCGTCGCCTAGCTGTAGCCCGCTGGATCGCTCACCCTAAGAATTCGTTATCGACCCGATCGATTGTGAATCGGATTTGGCAATATCACTTCGGAAAAGGGATCGTAAAAACTTCCAATAACTTCGGAGTCAAAGGAAGTGCTCCCACTCACCCCGAGCTCCTAGATTGGTTAGCTAAAACATTTATTGAGAATGGCTGGAGTTTCAAAAAACTTCACAAGGTCATTCTCACTTCTGAAACTTACAAAAGATCTTCGCAGCACGCCAAGCCCGAACAATTGGACAAGTTAGATCCCAACAATAATTCCTACGCGCGATTCATTCCTCGAATGCTCAGCGCGGAAGAAATTCGGGATAGCTTGTTACGAATCACCGGGGAACTCAACCCCACTTTAGGTGGAATCCCAGTTCGACCTGAAATCAACATGGAAGTCGCCTTAGAGCCTCGAATGATTCAATTTTCGATCGCTCCAGCGTACCAACCATCGCGAACTCCAAAGGAGCGAAATCGTCGGTCGATCTACGCTTATCGAATCAGAGGTCAAGCTGATCCCTTCCTTCAGGTTCTCAACCACCCCAATCCCAATGATTCTTGCGAAAGAAGGGAAACCACTGCGGTGACTCCTCAAGCTCTCACTCTTCTAAATAGTGACATCATGAGCGATCGCTCCATCGGTTTAGCCTTAAGGCTTCAAAAAGAGCGGAAGGGTTTAAAACAGCAACTGAAGTACGCTTTTAAACTGGTTTTCGGAAGAAACATCGATTCAGATGAACTCACTCGGCTGAAAAAATACGTCCAGCAAATGGAAACGTATCACCAAGAACACCAGCCGAAAGCTAAGACTTATCCCAAGGAGATCGTTCGATCTTTGGTGGAAGAATTTTCGGGCAAGCCCTTCACTTACACCGAATGGCTTCCCGGATTTAACGATTACGTACCCGACCCCAAACCCTGGACGGTCGACGCAAAAACACGCGCTTTAGCGGATGCGTGTTTATTACTCATGAATGCCAATGAATTTGTTTACGTATATTGAGGTTTAAAAATGTTCAATAGCAATCGTCGCGACTTTATCTTTGGTCTCGGTGCCTCCTTAGGCTCATTGGCATTGACCGACCTCATTGCAAAAGATAAGCCTGCAATAAATAAGGCAAGCGAAAAACAAGGCCCTCTCTTTCCGAAGAAGCCGATGCACAAACCTAAAGCCAAGGCTTGCATCATGCTTTTCATGGAAGGTGGCCCTAGTCATGTCGACACCTTCGATCCCAAGCCCAAGCTCAACAGCATGCACTTGAAGGAGTCCAAGCGCACCGAAGGCTTGTTGACCGGAAAAAGATTTTATGTGGGAAGCCCCTTCAAATCTCGCAAGGTTGGTAAAAGTGGCATCGACATGTCCGATCAGTGGAATCATTTAGCCGATCCAAATGTGGCCGATGAACTTTGCGTTTATCGGGGTTGCCAGGCTGAATCCCTCAATCACCCTGAGGCTCTTCTTCACATGAATACGGGAAGTCGCCTCGGCGGTGACCCAGGACTAGGTTCTTGGGTAACATACGGCTTAGGTTCTGAAAACCAAGACCTGCCTGGCTTCGTCGTGATGACCGAATTAGCCTTACCCCAAGCTGGCCCTACAAATTGGTCGAATGGCTTTTTACCCGCGCACTATCAAGGAACTCGATTACGCCCCGTGGGTTCACCTCTTCTCGATTTAAAGCCTCAAAGTCACATTTCTCGTGAACACCAACGACGTGCACTCGATGAACTCGCATTCTTGAATAAAAAGCATGCGAATAAGCATCCCCTGCACAGAGATCTCGAAGCTCGAATCGAAAACTATGAGTTGGCATTCAGAATGCAAGCATCCGTTCCTGGGGTGGTTAACATCGACAAGGAACCCGAAAAGATCAAAGAGCAATATGGCTTAGACAATAAAGTCACTGAACCCTTCGGCCGCCAATGTTTGATGGCGAGACGCTTGGTTGAAAAGGGTGTTCGCTTCGTACAAATCTTCTCTGGTGGCTGGGACAGTCACGATTATTTGAAGCGAGGTCACTCCTCAAGAATCGCCAGTGTCGATAAACCCATCGCCGGCTTGATCAAAGATCTAAAAGACCGAGGGATGCTCGATGATACTTTGGTCGTGTGGACTGGCGAATTCGGTCGTACTCCTGATAACAACTATCGCGGTGGAGTGACTTCATTAGGCCGCGGACACAATATCGATGCCATGAACATGTTCTTCGCCGGTGGAGGAACCAAAAAAGGAGCCATCATCGGTGGCACGGATGAAATTGGTGCTAAAGCCGTTGAAGTGGTTCATCCGATTCGCGACGTACATGTGACCTTGCTCCATCTTCTCGGCTTAGATGACAACAAATTGACCTACTTCCACGGCGGTCGTTATAAGCAGTTGTCTCAATTTGGCGGGAAGTTGATTGAAGAAATTATAGGGTAGTCCGCACGCTCCGAGGTTGTGGATTTTTAGGGTTAATAGATTTTTAAATCAGTTAGCACTCCATTATCCCTCGCTAAAGCTTCGGGCTTGGGAGGTTGGTTATTTAATACGTGTTTATATGTGGATTACGTAAAATCTCTCACTACAAATTAAACATTGAAAGCAATTCGTACCCCTCAAGCCCGAAGCTTTAGCGAGGGATAATAGAAACTAAATCGGTTTTGGGCAAAAAATTCACAACCTCTCCTTGTGCGGACTACAATGTGGGACGACGACTCTGAAGACGGCACACGGCGTGTGCCTACTACCTTTCAAAGCAGCCTTCGAGATCGTAGTCGCAACGACTTAAATTATCTTCGGTGTGGTCTAATCCACATTGATGAGTACCCGGCCAGGGTAAGTCGGCATCGTTAAGGCCAAAGGCGTGGAAGAAAATGAAAATGGAATCCGAGAGGTCGATCCTTCCATCATCATTGGCATCGGCAGCATCCGGGCAAAGAAACTGTCCCCCACCGTAAAAGAGATTCAATAAAGACTCTGTCCCGTCGAATAGATCGACGAGGTAATTCCCCGTTACATCTCCACGAGTGAAATCTGAAGGGTCTCCCAATTGAATCCGTTCCCGTTTAAAAGATGCGGGTTCGAGTTGCTCGATCACTTCATAGTTTTGATCGAGTAGATAGATTCTCGGATTCTCATTTCGGGGAAGACGAGTGGGCTCGTGGATCTCTACAAAGTGAGTTTCATCGATGGGTGGATTTAATTTAATCCAGTACTTTCGATTCCAATTGTGATTCCAAGCCGTATAGACCAAATCCCAATAATCAGCTGTTTCTCGACTTTGGTTGCCGATCGTAACCTCTGCATTCATTAACCTTTCTAATCCCACACTAAGGAATGGAGGCTGATGGCGCGTGGTTAAGGAAAAGGTGTCCCCGGAAGTCGTACTCAAGTTAATGAAGTACTGAGGCAAGAAAGAAAAGTTACACGACCTCCAAAAAACTCTCCTGCCACTTTCTTCAAAGAGAGCCTTCATTTCCATTTCGTTATTGAGATAGAGCTCATCGAATTCCACCACCATGATTTCAGAACTCTTTTCAAAATCCAAAAAGAGATCCCCAAAATTAAGGGTGACCGCAAGGCTTTCACCATCCAATTGAAAACTTTGATTAAATTCACACTTAACCCGAATCCGAGTTCCCAATGGAATCAACTCACAACTTAATTGCCCACTTCCAAGCGCTTCGGCGATCATTTGCTCGGGCCCGATGATTAGCTGCTTAATAAATTCCACTTCGAAAGTGCCAGCTCTGATGGGAATTTCTAAGCGACCAGGAATCAATTCTAATTCTGAAAGAGTTTCGTACTCTTCTTGCAGTGAGCTAAAGACCTTAAAGGCTCCACATGCCTTTGTGCCTTGAGGAATGACAAAAGTTAGCTCGGACTGAATAAACGATTCCCTCAAAAACGGGCGAACTTGTTTGAACAGAATCTTTCGTTTTCCATCTCCATCCTCAACCACCTTGAACTCGAGATCAAAGAGGACATCTCCCAAGGGTGAATCATAAATTTCTGCTAAACTATTTTCGGCTTGCCGTACGAGTTCAGCAATTTTTCTGGCTTCTTCAATGGAGAGAACCCATTCTCCTTCATCGCTTAAGCTAGAGGGACGAACTCGATCGACCCGCGTGGCTACTCCCCCATCCACTTGTACCAATATACGTTCGGGAAGAACTCCGGGATCCGGATTCACGACACTCTCTTCACCGGGTTGTACATTGATCAAGATTCGATGATCGCCTGGAACACTTGGATTCCCTGAGAGAACGACCCCATTGGCGAGTTCTTCCTCAAATGCTAAATTGAGCAAAATCCCCATCTTGGCCTTCTGGTGATCGACTTGCCAGTACTCTCTTTCTTTATAAGCTCCCGGAGCCCACAAGCTTGACCAGACGCGCTTAAGTCCTCTTGAGATGGTGCGTTCGTTTTCTTGATCGAGATTACACCAGGAAGGCCCGTTGAAGTCGCGATCGGTGGAATCTTCTCGACAAACAGAAGCCGACTTGTATAAACCAGCTCCGTTAAATGGGAGTATATCTTCAATGTTTGAAGAAGATCGAAATCGCCATCGTTGCTTTTCTCGGGGAGTATTTGCTTCTAATAATTGAATCAAAGCCTCGACGACTTCTTTATTGATGGTCGTGTGATCTTCTAGTTGCTTAACGAAACCCTTGAGGTACTGAGTTTGCGTTTCCCCATCTGAATTAAAATGTGGGTCACTTTGAATCAGCTCTAAGACTTCTTCAGGAGTAGAACCTTCAAACGGACCGCTGTTAAAGATCTGCCCCATGAATTCTGCATACCAAGAATGAGGAATGGCAAATCCATCAACGACGTGTTCAGTAGGCAAAGCTTTCCGAAGGAGGCCTAAATTCCAAGCCTTCGCCCCGTATTTAGCCACACCATCCTCTAAGTTAGCGATTTCATCTAGAGTTTTGATTTGTGTTTCAGATAGATCAAACTCAGGCTCCTTGGAGAGTCGTGGTTGCTGACTCTTCCAAAAGGTTTCTGCTTCTTGAGCATCCTCAACTAAGGTCAAGGTCAAGCTGGTGGGTGTAACTTCCAATCGAATCAGTTGATCTTCATACTGCTGATGATTGTTCCAAAAATCCTTTTCAAAAAGATTAACAGTTCCCCGTTGAGCTAATCTTAAATTGAGATGCGACAACTCGGTTTGGGGTGTGCCTGTAATCATAGCTGACACGGGTGAAGTTAAATCACCAGGAGCTTGATCTACAAAGATGATTTCTCGTAAGCCGATGGAACCTTCAGAGTCACTCTCAAGAATCTCTTCAAGGCTGTATCGTTTTAACCAACCGTAAGCCAGGCCGGTGGTATAAGCCTGAAAATTTGAGTTCGTAGAATCTGTCAGCTGCGAGATTTTAAATTTAGTATTTTGCCATTGGGAAATGTGCTCTTGCACATCTGTTTGCAAGGGAGCGTAGAAGATATCTTCAACCTTAAATCTTGCTCGAAGTGAATCATAAACCCATTCGACTTCCTCTTGAGTTGGTAACTCCGTCGACGAGCTGGGATCTGTATAAAAATCAAAACCGTAGGCGATGGAGTCATCACTCAGCTTAAATTTAAACAATGTACCCGCAAAATATTCGCGACTTTCTCTAACTTCTACCAGACGTCGATACTCTTCGAGTGATAAACCAGCAAATCTATCGCTGAATTCATTGAGCAGAAAATCTAGATGGAAAGAGTAGGTATTCACGTCTTGAAACGACGTCGGGATGGCTTGAGGAAGATTCTTGACGGGAGTGATAAATTTGGTCGCGGAAACGATGTTCGCTTGAGCTTGCGTCAGTTTAGAAATAGATTCAAATTGGGCTTCCGTGTCGATTTGATTTAAAAAATTTTGTGGAGCCGCTAAAACTAAAAAGAGCAAAAATGTTGAGCTTTTCAGCATTTTGAAGTCCTTTTGTTAAAGCGATCATTCGATGGAAGAATTAAAGCCGGATACGAAAAGCCAATTTTAAATGAAATCAACTTTTACGGCTCACAGACGACTTCACTCTCCCCGACTAAGGGCTCACCCCCTGTAAATAAGAAAGATAGAATGTAAATAACATCCGTTAGATCAAAGAGATCATCTCCGTTGACGTTACCCGCATTGGGACATTCAATAACTTCACCTAAAAAGAGAAAAGAAAGAATAGTAATAGGATCTGAGACATCGACTACACCATCGGCATTGACATCTCCCAGTTCAGCTCGTTTTTCCTCACATTCACTCAAGAATATACGTGCTCTGTTCACATCTTCACTGGTCACGGCGATATCCATCCAACGATCACCATTCAAATCTCCAAGTGTTAAAACAGAACTATTTCCACCGATCCCAGTGGTGATTAAATTTCCCGGAATAAATTTAAGCGTTTCGGATTGGGAATCATTGATGAAATAACGAATCTTTGAACCTTGAGGAGTCTCAGCTAAGGCCGCCACATCTAAGTTTCCATCGCCATTTAAGTCGGCGACATCGACAAATCGAAGATTCCCATCTCGGCCCATCTCTAAGCCCATGTCACATTGAGTTGGAAACTCATCGACTCCTGATAGAGTACTTCCTAAATAAACAACCACTTGGGACGGAACCGAATTCGCATTCGGACCATCGGTGACGATTAAGGTGCAAAGTAGATCGTCTATTCCATCATCATCTAAATCACCTGAACGAAATCGATGCCCGATGCCTCCATTCACCCCATCATCAGTTCGAAGCTCTCCCGGCAACTCGGTATTAAAGGTTCCATCCCCCTTACCTACCATCAGCGACACATGAATCAATGCGCCAATCGCGACGTCATCTTGCCCGTCACCAGTGAAGTCTCCCACTGCAACCATATGGCCCAAAGGTAATGAAGGTGCTCGCAAGGGCAAGAACGTAAAATTTCTACCACCTAAATTTAAGGCGACACAATGATTATTCCCTCCGATGCTCGCGATAGCTAAATCGGGCAACTCGTCATTATTGAAATCGCCAATATCCATGTGCCACAAATCTCTCCCCGCAGAAGGGGGTATGGGAAAAGATTGCCGAGTTAAAAAGCTATTACCTTCTTTAGGCTTACCCCAGTAAACAACCAAAGAACTGGCCCCGATTCCGATGATCGCAAGATCGCGATAGCCATCAGCATCAAAATCAGCAGACCGGGCATCGAAACCACTTTCAAAGCTTTCTAAGGTGATAGGAGTTTCAAATTCGCCATTTCCTTTACCCAAATAAATGGCAGTACCAATGTTTAAGTCATGGTGGCCATCCATATCGTAGTCATCGATCGCAGCCATCCCAAAATTGGGACGGATGGTGAATTGATCTAATGGAGTAATTTGGGGAAGACAAACTTCTTGGGCTGATAGCGATGGCGATCCGAAGCTGATGAGAAAAACGACAATCGCTTGAAGAGTGGGTATAAGGAATTGATATTTCAGCCTCAATGAAGCCTCCCGAGGGTCATGAGTCAAAAAACTTAAACAGGTTCAATCTGCCTTGGAGAAAAGAGTAAGCAGCCCAAACCTGTGGTCGGCAGCTTAAGAAGAGAAACGCTTTTAGGAGGAGTATGAAGGAAAAGAATCGAATCGTAAAGTAAGTGATACCCCTAATTCTCAAAGGGAATTGAATGTTCAGCAATAACTAATCAAAAAATTTCAGATGGAATAAATAAATCTTAATTCCTGTCCCCTATCGCCTTGCTCATTCGACATCTGTATAAAACCCACAGGAGGCAAGCTGAAGATTACTGGCAATCTTTCGGTCATTTGCAATAACCTAAAGCCAATCACTGGCTAATTTTGATTACAAAGGAGTCCAAATCATGGCAGAGTTTTTGTTTATTTATCGTGGCGGAAGCGATCTGGGAGAGACCTCACCTGAACAAATGCAACAATTGATGCAGAAGTGGATGGAGTGGATTGGGGGAGGCATGCAAGCCGGTTGGATGATCGACGGTGGTGATGCTCTCAAAGATGGAGGGCGTGTTCTCAAAGTAGACGACACCGTTACCGATGGCCCTTATCCCGAATCCAAAGAACTTGTCGGGGGATATTCCATCATAAAAGCGAAGGACTATGATGAAGCTTTAGAGTACGCCCAAAGTTGTCCGCATCACGATTGCGGCGACCCGACTCAACAAGGATCAATTGAGATCCGAGAATTAGCGAAATTAGGCCAAGAGGAATAATTGGCTCAATTTGAAAGTTGATCAACTGCCTGAAAGATTCGGTATTTATGCCTCGTCCAAGTTCAAACCCGAATGAGCGGGATTCTTCATCTGCTAAATCTTTCAGGCAGTCACCTCAGTCTAGCCATCAATTGGTCGAACACTTCTTTCGACATGAGTCTGCTAATTTAATCGCAGTTCTCGTTCGAGCATTTGGTGTTTCCAGAATCGAATTGATTGAAGACATGGTTCAGCAAGCTATGTTGGAAGCAATGAAAACATGGCAACACCGAGGCCTGCCCGATCAACCGTCGGCCTGGATCTACACCGTCACGAAGCGACGAATCTTAGATTCATTAAAAAGAGAAGAGACTCATCAAAGAGCTCTCGCTTTTTCTGGTCAATCTCAAGAAGCCACCGAATTGTTAGTTGATCGATGGTTAGAGGAAGAACATCTCCCTGATAGCCTGCTTCGAATGATGTTTGTCTGCTGTCATCCTCAATTAGATCGACTATCTCAGATCAGCTTAACATTAAAAATCTTATGTGGTTTCGGCATCGAAGAGATTGCCCGAGGATTACTAAGTTCAAAAGAATCGATTAAAAAAAGGGTACAACGAGCTCGCACTCAACTTCAGGAACTGAAACCTTCCTTAGATCTCCCCAAGCCTAGCACCCTCGGAGATCGCTTAAGCACTGTTCATGAAGTTCTCTACTTACTTTTTAATGAAGGATACAGTACTTCAAAAGGGCACGATCCTATTCGAGATGATCTCTGTGAAGAAGCGGCTCGTTTGTGTCATCTCATCTGTGAAAGCGACTTTGCCACTCGGGAAACATACACCCTCCTCGCGTTGATGCTCTTTCACGCTTCAAGATTAAAATCAAGAGTGGATAAAAGTGGGGCGATCATCCTCCTTGAAGATCAAGATCGATCACTGTGGAATCGATCGATGATAAAAATAGCTGAAGGTTGGCTTATCCGCTCAGCTCCTCCTGGGGATGACCATCGTCAGTTGACTCCTTACCATTTAGAAGCGGTCATCGCTCGTCATCATTGCATCGCACCCTCACTAGAGGAGACGGATTGGGGAAGCATTGTAAAAATTTATGATCGGCTTCTCGAGCGCTTTGAATCTCCGATTTACAAGTTGAATCGAGCCATTGCCAAGGGTCAGTTGGGTGAATCCGAAATTGCCTTAGAAGAATTAGAAGCTCTTTCTGAAGTTCCAAAGATGAAAGACTATTTCCTTCTTGATTGTGCGAAGGCGAGGATTTATGAGTTGTCAAAAGCGAATGAGGAAGCCTTATTGTGTTACCACAATGCTCTGAAGAAGAAGGTTGCTCAACATGAGAGAGAGTTGGTAGAGAGAAAGATGCAGAAGATAAGGAAATTGATGGGGGATTGAGTCAATTTCAAGAATTAACCTAAATAACGTCAGCAACCCTCCAAGCCCGAAACATTAGCGAGGGATAAAGACGAAATCGTATTATTGCTATTGGTGGCGGGAATGATTCAGTCCCACATTTCGTAGATTCAAGTTGCTTGATATCAATACTACGTATCTTCCCCTCATTACGCTTCGGGCTAGTTAGTGAGGTGTAGTAAAGATCTCCGTCTCAGTGATTGAGGGCTGGGTTTAAAGCTTGAGCAAGTGATAAATGCTCGAAGGGTTAAGTTGATAGACGGCTTAGAGTTGAGTTGGATCTTTAAAGTTTATTGATTTACGGCTCACGGGGTGAGCCGACTACTTTAAAGACGGCACACGGCGTGTGCCTACTACCATAAAAAAAGCCCTCCTTGCGGAGGGCTTTTTTTAGTTATCGATTTTGAAGATCAGCTTAGGGGCAATGGTCCGCTACGGGATAACTTTCACAAGTCACACCGTCGTCATCTCCCTCAGGATCAGGACCACAGGTGTCCTTACCTGGAGGTGCGGGAGGAGCATTTCCCAAGAATTGATGACCCAGGCTCAAGATGGGATCGGTGATCTCTACTGCGCCATTGTTATCAAAGTCTAATGCTTCCATACAAGGAGGAACAATTCCACCGATGAACTGGAAGGTTAAGTTTTGAATGGGGTCAGTAATCTCCAAGGCACCGTTGACATCGACATCACCACGTTTGAAGATCGGATCATTAGGATCAATTTCACATTCTTCAGTCGTTGGAACATGAATTCCAGCTTTGTAAGCGACGTAGTCGATTTGAATATCTGCGTCATTGGTACCATGTGGAGCACCGATACCTAAGAAGTTACCAACGATAGGA
This sequence comes from Planctomycetota bacterium, assembly GCA_028280485.1. Taxonomy (GTDB): domain Bacteria; phylum Planctomycetota; class UBA8108; order UBA8108; family JACQVS01; genus JANQLS01. The sequence goes on along the minus strand of JANQLS010000041.1, from coordinate 64,072 downwards.
TCGATTCCCAAATCAGGATCAGGAGTGATCCCAATATCAGGAGCCTGCAAGGCAAGATCTGTTCCCGTAAATAACTGGGCGAAGGGTTCAGTCTGCCCGTTCATATAGAGATTGACGTTGTAGGTATCATCGCCCTCAGGATCTTCGATCGTGATCCATACACTTCTAAACTCGTCGATATTGTTAGCCCCCAGAGTTGAAGTGGGAGCCGTCGAAGCTTGGAAGTTACCGTTACTGTTTAAAGACAAGGCTACTGAGGCTGAAGCACCATTTAAGGGCTCGGCGGTCTGGTCGATGTAATAAAGACCGATCTGACCCAAACCGTCGATAAGCGGACTTCCATCCCCACCCGCATTAGCGCCGATAAATGAAGGTGAATCGACTGCAGGAGTGACTCTCCAACGAGCAGCGATCGTCACCCCATTTCTCAGCAAGTTAGCATCGGGAGTTTCCAAATCGAGCGCTAAGAAGATGCGGTCATTGGACGGTTCCGTAAAGGCTTCGGGATATTCCGCCAGTAAAGTTCCGGCCGGATTCGAAGGTTGACCTGGATCTAAGATACGAAGAACCGAAGCACTGGATCCACATTCGCTTCCCCCAGCGATATTGAGAATTTCAACTCCACCGGGCGCGGCGCCATCAGGAGCTGCGCCGATTTCTTCGGGGGCAGAACCATCCCAAGAATCGATACGAATCCAACTTCCATCTAAGTTACCGGTTACGCCAATTTCAGCATTGTATTGGTCTTCACCCGCTGCGAAGTCGGTCTGGTAATCCCAACCTCCCGCAGGAGCGGCATAAGCTGCAACTTCTTCGACTTGAACCGTTACTGAACAACTTAGTTCACAACCAGTAACTTCTTCACCTAAGGGTGCGACGGGCACAATCATGTAATCTACCGGTGCACCGGGAAGGATTTCAGTTTCTGTATCGGTATAAGTCGTTGTATTTCCAGGAAGCCCTTCAGCAACCGGTACTCCATCGGCGAGGATCGTTACCGATTCCCAATTCTTAACCATGTTCTCCCAGGTGAGAACGGCTTGGTCTTGATCGTTCGTCGTACAAACTAAGTTTTCCGGGCATAAACTGGCGTTACACTCGATCGTACACGAAGAACCATCTTCGAAAATGAAGGTCACATCGTAATCGGTGTCTTCTTCTGGTTCTAACGATTCAACATCGGGGTCGATGTAGGTGTTGACTCCAGGCTCAAGCGTATCGAGGAGAGTTCCCTCTCTTGAAATCTCGATACTCGTGGCTCCGGCTCCGAATTCTCCCCAAGCTAACGTTGCTCGGGTGCTACCGTCGACTAAAGACAGGACGCAAGTCAAGGCATCGGGGAATCGAGAAGTACAATTGACCGTACACGATTGAGGAGGACATTCGGCACCGGCGATGGTGGGAATGACTTCGTAAGTAACATCTTGAGCAGGGGGATTATCGTCGACGACTTGCATCGTATCCCCACTGAAAGGAGATCCCGCTAAAGGCACGCCATTTCGAGTGATCGCGATCGATTCAGCACCAACAGCTCCAATATCAATCGTTACCGAACCTTCTACATCGTCATAAGCGCAGGCGATGGTGAAGTCACAGGAATTGGTTGTTAACTCGGGAATCGCAGTGAGATCTGAACTTCCAATCGAAGTATTGTGAACTTGAATGGCGAGAATGTTATCACCCGCATTGAGTGAGGGGATTACAGCAGAGATATCAAATATTTCTGCACCATTTGCTTCATGGTTGGCAGAAGCCGTGTCATCAAAAGCTACGGGGGTTCCTGCGGCTCCCATCGTGGCTGAACGAGCCACTTCTTCACCGTTGATATAAGCGACGAAGCCATCGTCATAGTCAAACGAAAGAACTAAGTTTGTTAGCGCCCCTGGATCCGGAACACTGAAGACCTTACGCATGTAAACCGAGACATAGTTATCTTCCATGTCGTCGAGAACCGTCGCATCGTCGTTGTCAGCGTAACCAATTCCCGTTGGTCCCTCTTCCCAAGTTTCATCAGCAAAGTTTAAGGCTCTCCACGCTTCAACGGGGTCGCTTGGCTCTTGGGTTCCTTTAAAGTACTTCCAAATTTCGCCTTGGCTGATGATGTTGTAATCGGGCGTTGTCGAGCAAGTGACGACATCGCAATCTACACCATTCAAGGTAAAAGTCAGTTCATAGGTGTTGATGAAATCACCCGGTTCGGTATCGATAATCTGAGAGGCATCTCCAGAAAATGGAGAACCGGGCATAGCAGCACCGTTCTTCATAACGGTGATGGAATCGAATTCAATTCCACCAGCCCAAGTCAGTGTGATCTCATCCAGGCTATTAGTGCAAGTCACTGCATCGACACAGTTGAGACGAGGGTCGTCACCGGTCAAACGAGGATTGAAAGAAAGATCACTACTTCCGATGGTTAGGTTATGAATCTCAAAGGCGATGGTGTTCGTTCCTGCTTGGAGGAGAGGAAGATCATCGTCGAGAGTATAGAACTCCAAAACATCGGCTTCGTGACCGGCAGTCGCGACTGTATCAAATGCCAACTCTGTTCCGGCTGCTCCAGCATTGACTCGATGAGCTTCCTGACCGTTGATATAACAGACAAAGGAATCATCAAAGTAGATGGAGAGAAGTAAGGAGTTGATTGCAGCAGGGTCATCGACTTCGAAGGTCGTCCGGGCATAAACCGTGATATAACTATCCTCCATATCATCGAGAATAGTGGTGTCATCCCCATCACCGTAACCGATTCCTGCTTGGCCAACTTCCCAAGCCGCATCATCAAAATCGGAGTTACGCCATGTAGTGGCATCGGGAGCCGAAGGAGCTTCTGTTCCTTTGAAGTATCTCCACTCTGAGTCGAAGTCGACAAAGACTTCCTGAGCTTCACTCGTACCCGTGCCCAAAATCGCCAGCACGACAAGTGCAAATAAGAATCGGTGAAGTTTAAAAGAAACTTTCACGCGCCAATCACTTTGACTCATGACCAAATCCCCTCATGTGTTTGGTAAAAAGCAAAATAGTTCAACCCTAGCTGAACTGTTCATTTTCTCTGATGGAAACAAGGGTAGAACTTCAGAGGGATGGAATATCGCCCCAATCCGTAAGACATCGTTCATTCGATGTGTATACGAATAGACACCAACGTGATCCACTCAAGTCACAAGCGTAAATTGAAAAAGGCTCACGCAAGCTCAGATCACGTCGAAATAGAATGTCTTGAGGTAAGACGAATAAGACCAGACCCTGTTGTCATCTACCCAAACGAATGCGATCATAGGCAGCCAGATGAATCGGCAAGGACCCTAAACAAATTCCTCGACTGATTTCCACAATCGAGATACTCATACTTATATCTAGAGTGTGGACTCACTATTTTTCTCCGCATTCAGACCCGTCATCTTATCTGTTTGGCGGGTTGGGTTCCACTGTCATTATCCCACGGATTTCAATTTGGGATACATCCGAAGTTATTAAGTAATAATTATTTAGAAAAGGGGCCCCGTCGGCCTTTGAAGGGATGTTCATATATGAGCTTCGACTCCAATTTTACCGCGGTTGTTACCGGAGGGGCTTCAGGTTTAGGCCGCGCCACCAGTGAACTCTTATTGAAAAACGGGGCCCAGGTTCTGGTCTTAGATATGGATCAAGAGGCTGGCGAAGAATTTTCACAAGCTCATGAAAGAGCCGAATTTATAAAAACGGATGTCACTCAGGCTAAAGAGGTTGAAGCCGCGCTTAAAACCGGTCAAAGCCAACTCGGATCGATGAGAGCCCTCATTCAGTGCGCGGGAATCGCCAAGGCAGAAAAGATTCTCAACAAAGATGGAAGCCCCCAAGAGCTTGAGCATTTTGCTCAGGTAGTTCAGGTCAATTTGCTCGGAACATTCAATGTGATGAGGCTCGCAGCTGCTCAAATGAAGAGTAACGAACCTGATTCTGACGGTGAAAGAGGCGTTATTGTCAACACCTCATCCATCGCTGCCTTCGAAGGCCAGATCGGGCAAACCGCTTACGCTTCATCAAAAGCCGGAGTTCATGCCCTCACTCTCCCCGCAGCCCGCGAATTAGCTCGCGAGGGAATTCGAGTGACCTGTATCGCCCCCGGAATCTTCGACACTCCTCTCTTGGCCGGATTACCCGAGAAAGCCCGAGTTTCATTAGCTCAACAGATGCCCTTCCCCCAACGCTTAGGTCAAGCGGAAGAATTCGCCTCCCTCGCCCATGAGATTATTACGAATAAGTTTTTAAACGGAGAGACCATTCGTTTGGATGGGGCATTGAGGATGCCGCCGCGGTAGAGGATCTATAATAACATTGAAATACGATTTAATTAGCCCGGAGCGTAAGCGACGGGATCAAGATGAAAGAATTGGCTTTTGATCCCGTCGCTTACGCTCCGGGCTAGTTAATTGCTCAATCCTCGACTGAGATTAAAAGGATATTTTATAGCTGACTAAATCCGAGGGTGATTTGAGTGACGGCACACGGCGTGTGCCTACTACCATCCGCACGCGGAGCTTGCGGACTACTTTGTGCCTACTACCTTAGTTCCACCGATCTAACCACGATTGATAGAACGCTGGATCCTGCGACACGGCTCCACGAAGCGAACAAACACTGCTAGCAAATTCAGAAGCTCGTTGAAGCGTGGTTTCTTTGGGCCAATCCTTTATTAGACCTAGCAGGTAAACGGCACTAAAAGCATCACCGGCCCCAACGGTGTCGGCCATCGATTCTATTTTTCCGGCAGAGACGTTTATGAGTTTTTGATCTTTATCTAAATACAAGGCCCCTTTCTCCGCTCGCGTAACTAAAAGGCCTTCTAAACTGTATCGTTCCAACCAATGCTGCATCAACTTCTCTAACGAACTGGCATCATCATTTTGAAGTTTGGCAATCTCGATCATTTCTTCATCGTTGAGTTTTAACCAACGAGCATTTTGAATTGCCAAAATGACATTTTCGATGCTCCACCACGGCGCTCTTAAATTCAGATCCACAAACAAGCCTTTACAGGAGCATTCGGTAATGGATTTGTAAAGCCCCTCCATCGAACTTGGAGTTCTCATGGCTAAAGTGCCGTGATAAAGGATGGGCTGCGGATACTCTCCTATGATTTTTATCGCAAGTTCACTATCGATAAAATCGTAGGCCACATCCTTTACGATATCAAAAGTATGCCCAGTCTCGTTAAGATGCACTTCCACAATCCCGGTCGACCGATCAGGATCGGTTTGAATTCCCGATAGATCCATCCCCCACTCACTCATAGCTTGCTTAATATCATCGCCACGACGATCCGCGCCTACCCGACTCACCAAGAGTGGATTTAATCCGAACCCCTTAAGATTCCAAGCGACATTAAATGTAGCTCCGCCGAGAACTTCACTATCCCCCACAAACACATCATAAAGAACTTCACCGTAGAGAACGATGTTCGAGTTTTGAGCTGATTGAAACATGAGGATTGAAGACTCTTAAGTGGGGTCAGAATGTAAGCTACTGCGATGGCGTTTAACAAATTGAGTCGAACAGTTTAAAGAATCGCGAGTTCACTTTTAAATTTCTAAATGTACCTAATTAATAAAATTTTCGATTCTTAACTAAAAACTAATTCAGAAAAAAGTAGAATGGGTGGTTTGTTAATGATCAGACCCAAACAGTCTCAAAGACAATCTAAAAGGCATCCTCCAAGACCCAGCCTCAACGACATGGGCTCGATTTTAAGCCCTTTTCTAAATTCAAATACAACCACACCTGGTGACTTCTTCTAAAGACCCTAATCCCAAATACCCATTCGATCCCCAAACGGAGTATCCCACCTCGGATTCTTCTGAGCTTTCTGACGCCCCCACTGAATTTGATCTCTACACAAAGGACAAAAATTGGGAAGGTACGAACGTTAACACATTCCACGGGACGTTCGGTCATGCGCTTCAAGCTCCTAAACCGAGAGTAGCTCCTAAAGAGCTCGCGTGGAAGGCGAACTATAAGATCGAAAGGCTCTTGGGAAGTGGAGCTCAGGGAGTCGTGTATTTGGCGACTCGTCACGGAGTCGATGGTTACTTTACTCGAGTGGCCGCGAAGATCTTCTACAAGAATTCCATCCACACTCAACAGGAATACTTGCTTGAAATGAAGCGGATCGCTCGCCAAGCACAACGGGTTAGCCAGGTTCAACATGACAACCTCATCACCGTTCGTGACTTTGTAGCCATCGAAGAAACTCGAGTGATGGTCTTGGAATGGGTGGATGGCATCGACTTAGCTCAACTCGTCGACCCTCGACTCTTAGCTTTCTTAAAAAACAAGCTTCCGAGAAGGTCGTGGTCTCATTTAAATGATGTGATCATCACCAAGGGAACGGACCACTCTCGAGTGCGCCCCGGAATTGCTGTCGATATTATTCACGGATGTTTAGGCGGTCTTTCAGCTCTTCACAATCGAGGCATCGCTCACTGCGATCTCAAGCCGTCTAATTTGATGATTAAGAGAACGGGGGCGATCAAAATCATCGATCTCGACAGTTCTTGCGATTTAATCGAAGGTCGCAACCTCCTTCGTGGAACTCCCTATTACATGGCGCCGGAGCAATTGAGAAGGGAGCCCATCGAACTGCATTCTGATATCGCGAGCCTGGGCTACATGCTTATTGAAATGTTGACCGGCCGTAGATTGTTTCGAGAGTGCAAAGATTTCTCTCAAATTTTAAATGCAAAACTCAGTTTACCTGACCAACTTGATAATCTTTTACCTGACGACGTTAAAGATAATTCACTTCTTTACGGCATGATCAGTCGAATGATCGCCGTCGATCCCAAAGACCGATTTCACGATGCCAACGATGCCGATTTAGGCCGACAGGGCGCTGTAAGCTTTCACCGCGATTTAGTGCGCCAAAATTTAGCAACTGAATACCACCGCGAACTCGCCTGGCTCATCGATTGCCTGGGCGATGCCCCCTACCCCTTCTTTGAAAACCCCGGCCCCTCATCGTCTCAAAGCACGATAGATTTATAGAAGTCCGCAAAGTAGTCGGCTCACCCCGAGGTTGTGAATTTTTAGGGTAAATCAATCTTTAAGCCAAATGGCACTCCATTATCCCTCGCTAAAGCTTCGGGCTTGGGAGGTTGGTGATTTCAATACTTATTTATAGATAGATTGCATGAAATCCTTTGCTACAAATTAAACATTGAAAGCGGTTCGCGCCCCTCAAGCCCGAAGCTTTAGCGAGGGATAAAAGAAACTTCGTCGGTTTTGGGTTAAAAACTCACAGCCTCCCCGTGCACCGGTCTTTGCATTAGAGTCAACTTGAGAACGAAAAATATGCACAAACAACAGATTGTGCCTATAGATAATTTTAGGCACAATCTGGTTTCGACACCGGCTCACAGGGTGAGCCGACCACTTTGAAAACACAAAAAAGCCCTGAAGGTTCAAACCAAACCTTCAGGGCTTTTTCACACGAACGACTTAAAAGCTAATCAACTCAGCGACTCAAAGCACGCTCTAAAAGCTTTCTAATTTGAGCCATCTCACCACGTAATCGGGAGAGCTCAGTGAGAACAGCTTCATTGCTACCTTTGCGACTTGAGGATGTTGATCCGTAGGTACGCATGCGTTGCGGTTCTGGGCTTGCTCCAGTTGATGGTTGAGAATAAGACCAGTAATAAGGATTAGGCTTATTACTGGAGGTTGACGATCGTCGACTCCGGCTAGGATTAGCAGAGGTCTGAGGAGGCTTTACACCTTTATAGTTGTAGTAGTATCTAGACCTGGAGTTCCCAGCGTCATTTCCAGATCGAGCACCGGGGGTTGGCTTCGTATCGGGTTCAGCAGGAACGGCGTCACCACCATAATAACTTCTGCGAAGTGTCTTCTTCGTTGGCCTGGGCGCATTATACTGAGGAGTAACGGCTCTTGGTTGACCCGGTTGGGTACCAGGGAATGCATCTGGAACAGCAGGGGCAAAAGGGCTACCCGATGAAGCGCCAGGAAGTTTTGGAGGATTCAAAGGCTTTGGTGGTTTGGGAGTTCCAAAGGGATTCGGTTGAGCTGAGGTTGTTCCCATTCCAGGAGGCAACGTACGAGCGGTACGGCGGCTTGTTGAACTTCTTCGAATGGTTCCTGAAGGCCTTGGAGCTACTGGGGTTGACGCTGAATTCCGTCGACTTTGAGAACTTGTGCGAGTGGCTTTACGCAAATGCTCAAGCTCTTTAAGCAACTGAGCGACTTTCTTTTCGAGATTAGCGATTCTTTGATCGCGATTATCCTGGTTAGAAGCCATCGGATCACCGTAAGAATAATCGACAGAACCCACACGCATTCCACCGATTTTCCTCTTAGCTGCCCTCATGGCTTCAACTGCTTTCTTTCTATCAGCTGGAAGTGCGCCACTCCCGGTGAGAGTGACTTCATCCGCAGTTAAAACAACAATATTACCGTCAGGGTCCACTTGAGCGATAGAAACGGCTTCTTTTCCATCCCCAGTAATGATCACTTCACCCGTATAGGGATTAACAACTTTCTTACCTTTTCTGATGGTCTTGACGGGAACTTTTCCCTTTTTCCCATCGACAATCATTTCCGTCACAACGGAAACACCATCTTTATCGGTGCCGGTTAAAAGAACTGTACCCGAGTTAACGGTACGTACAGGGATCTCTTTAGTCTCTACAACTTTTTCAGTCGAGCTGAAGAGTTCTCCGACGACAGGAATATCACCCAAGATGGGGACTTTCTTTTTACGAACTGAAGAAGAAACCACTTTAGCTTTATTATTCTTACCCTTAACGACATTAGGATTGTCATCAGAGATAATGATGTGGCTCACTCCACCTTTTCGTTTCGCTACAACTGTCTTAACGGGCTTGGGTGGAACCTCGAGGATGGCTCCATCCGCACTGACTGCCACGTCCTGAACGATGATATTTGCGTTTGGATTCGAATCTTTAATCTTTCGAATGATGCCTTTGATCACCTTATCGTTTGCTTTAACGGGCTTCGCATCGACGGCAGCAACATCGTTAAGTTCATGGATCAGCTGAACATTAACGTCTTTGACGTTTTTAATGACTTTGAGTTTAGGTTGATTTAACTCTGTCACTTTTAGTTCATCTTTAGCCTTAGGTTTTACTTTTGGCTTTGGCTTAGTGATCTTCGTGACTTTTTTCTTTTCGATTTTTCTCTTCGCTGAATCTTTTTTATCAGGTGCGCTCGTAGAACTGGCTAAATCTGAAGATGAAGTGGCTTCAGCAGGGACATCATTAACGAGACCCTCGAGTTGAAGCTCACTCGTTCCTGCAGGGGCCTCAGTTACACCTTCACTGATATTATCGACAGCAGCGTCCTGTGCTAATAGGGCACCACTTAGAAGCAAAATGAGAGGGTAGATTGCTTTTTTCATACTTTTCCTTCCTGGAAATTCCAGCAACTAGTTGGGTGTGAAACATCAAACGATGTTCATTCCACGTTTAGGGATCTTTTTGAAGGTCTTCAGTTCCAACACGGCGGCCACCCATATTGGCTTGAAGAGCCTCTAAATCTTTCAAGGCTTCAGAGATCTTATATTCGATCAGAAGTTTCAGTTCTTTTTTCTCTGGGGGAATTTGCTCCGCTTGCTTTTGAAGCTGAATCAATTCACGTCTAATTTCAACTGACGATTCGCGAGCAAGGCGGTCGATGCTTCTTTGCAGGTGAGTTTGTTTCTCAGAAACAGATTGGCTAGCGCTTCCCATCGTATTCTCACTGGAGGCCACTTGGGGTCGTTCAGGACCCACGAAGTTATCACTACGAACACGAACAGGATGACTAGAAGTATTATTCTGATGACTTAGGGAACGGGGATTTTCTTCTTGGTAGCCGTCGGGTTCAGGAAAACTGACGATAGATTCAGGCGCATCAGCACTAAAAGAATCTCTGTTTAGCTCTTCTTCTGCTTCTGTCCCTAAGGATCCCGCAGGAGAGCCTTGGGAATTCGAATTGTTGGACAATGGGGTCGACGAAGAATTATTTGGATTCAATTCGGGCGAAAAAAGAATGATCAAAGTTGCGATGATGATCATCGCAGCCCAGAGTACAGATTGAAAAACGTATCTGCGAATCTGGCTCATTCCATTTTGACGTCCGAGTTGAAACCCTGCGCCTTCCAAGATCCGATGGTCGGTCTCTTGACTGGGCTCCAATCGACTCAGTTCATTGAAGAACCGGCTATCCTCGGGAGTGGGATGAATCGGAGTAGTCACCCTTACCTCCTTGGATCATAGTTTCGCGAACTTTACTCACGGCGTAGCGATAGCGAGAGATCGCAGTGTTTTCGGTTACACCCGTAAGTTCGCCAATTTCCGCAAAAGTCATTTCGACAAATCCTCTAAGGATAAGTACCTCACTCTGTTCCACCGGCAAAGACACCAAAATGCGGATGACTTCATCCGACAATCCTGAGCCCGCTAGATCAGCCGGGTCGGGAATCGATTTCGTTTCAGCTCGAAGAGCAACTTTTCGCGTTGCTTGGCTTTCACGATTTTCTTGTCGGATACGATCGATAGAACGACTTCTAGCCGCACGAAGTAACCAGGGTCTAAAGCTTGACTGAGATTCGATGTTCTTAACGTGCCGAAGAAAAGTCATCAGAGTTTCTTGAAGCACTTCCTCAGCCGTTTCACAGTTACGAACAATCGAGAGAATGTAGACATAAAGCGACTGTCGATGGCGCCAGTAAAATCTTCTGAACGCATCTTCGCTGTCGTCAGCGTCTTTTAGATACACTTGAATCAGCTCTCGATCAGTCTGCATACTTATCTATAGAACGCTATAAACCGAGCAATCCTTTCAAGAAGATCGAAATTTTTAAATTCGATTCAGAATTTCAGCCGTGAAGGGCCTAAAATAGCCCCCGATAATGCCCGGTGCTCACGACACCTATCGACCCAAAACTCTTAATAGAATAGACTTATGAACAAGATCCTCATCGACCTTTTATTGGTAGGAAGCGGTGGCTTTTTTGGCTCCGGGGGGCGTTACTTATTGAGTACGTGGGTCGACCAGCGGTGGAAGGGTCTTCAGTTCCCCTTGGGAACCTTGAGCGTCAATGTCATTGGGTGTTTGCTCATCGGCTGGGTTCTGGCCTGGGGTGAGTCGAAAGAGTTCTTTGATGAAAGAACTCGTCTATTGATCGTCACTGGCTTCTTAGGTGGCTTCACCACCTTTTCCACCTTCGGGTACGAGAGCTTCGCTCTCATACAAAAAGGCGCCCTCCCATCCATGCTCTTGAGCATCGGCCTCAACGTTTGCTTAGGCTTACTCGCCGTCTGGGCGGGGCATTCGTTGGCGAAGTTGTAGTCCGCACGTTCCACGTGCGGCCTTTCTTAACGACGACAATGTCTTAACGTATCAAATCGCTTAATATAGTCACAATCCCTGTAGCACCTGGGCTTGCCCCAGGCCGTACCTTAAAAAAGAGAATGAACTGTTAAAGTTCACTCACCCAAATTCTGGCGAATTTGGCTACAGTCAAGCCACCCACAAGGGGTGGCGCTACAGGATCTGATCAGATTTTAAAACAAATAGGAGCCTGCCCGATTCCTTAAACGAAGCAATGAACTAAGCTGGTCACGCATGCCCAGGAAACGGGCGCCCACAAGGGACGCCTCTACAGGCGAATTTTCATATTGTGATGAGTTAAGTTTTGAGGGTGAGTTAGTTGTGAAAGTCTAAATCTTTGCGTGCTTCGCAGAACGAAACGACTACTCAACAAAACACAATCATCAAAATCCCAAAGTTTCCCTCACTCGCTTCTTTCAAAACATCGATCCAAGCCTGAGCAAAACTTTTAAACTCGTTAAACCCTCGAGGTGGAGGAGCATCAAAACGATGATCTCGAGGAAGAGCTTCGAAGTGAGGTTTAAGTAGATCGAGATTCACTTCTTTATAGGTACTTGTTTTTTCCGCCACCATTTCAGGCGGCCACGCGAACTCAACGGGAATCATTTCAGCATCAAAAGAGTCGGGAAGATCCCGTTCAGAATTCATCCGTTCCCAGTTCCAAATCGAGCAAAATGCTTTGGTTGAAGGATCTTCAATCTTTTCAGTTAAGACTTCCATCAACAGGTAAAAGCTTATGTAATCTTTGTGGTTAGTCGATCCATCAATACTTCTAAATTCCATGAAATCTGGATCGATATCCTCGAAATCTTCCAGCGTGTATCCCTCTTCCACCATCTCTGGCCAGTTAATGCGGTAAACGGCGCATTCGACACTCACTTTGTTCCTCCTTTAATTGAATAGTGAACAGCCTTCGAAGGTGGCTGATAAGATTTTCTTAAAGTCTTCTGAGGTTCCTCTTTTTTTACCAGAATTAAAAATCAATTTATAGCTTCCGTTAGAATATAAAGCATCGGCAAAAACAGTTCGATGCTTGGGAATGCGTACCATAAATAAATGAATCAGCGCATCCTCAGCTTGATTGGAATTTTTAGAAATTTCTTTAACACTAAATGGATTTCTACAAACGTGATCAAACTTCCATTTCAATTCTCTATTTCGAAATTCTTTCCTCATTACATCTAAGTTCTCAACCTCTCGCTCAGTAACCGTTACCTCTTGCTGGATAATGTCATGACTAAATTTAGACGCAATATTATTCAATAATTGTTTAAAATCTTCTCTCTTAAGGCAATTGATGAAAGATAACTTATCGACTGGCCGTTCAAATCTTGATGGCATCCAGTTCTTTATATAGACCTTTAGCCCGTCAATATTCGAAAACTGATCGATAATCGGGACATCAGAAAGAGCTCTGACTTGAGCAAACTCTGCATCTCGATAAACTTCAACAAATCTATCTACATTAAGTAATGAGAAAACTTCATTATAGATTGCAGCTCTTCTTGTTTGATCCCTATGTGCCTTGGCTACATCTCCTAACATAACTTCTACACTGAGTAAGTTTTTATATTTTGAACGAGGAAAATTGATCCAAAGATATTTCTCTTCTTGCTTAATCTTTTCAGAGCTTTCTAATGAGTCAACAATATTAAAACGAAGGGATAATCCGTATTCCTCATTGAACTCAATAACTTCTTGAATAGCTGCTTGGCTTAAATTCACTGATTCACTGGTGAACTCGAACGGTGGGAGGGGTACGAACTCGAATCCAGATGCTTTTTGTTGTTCTTCAAGACTTACATAATCAATCTTTAAATTTTCAGGTAACGCATCAATTAAATAATTGAATCCCATCCTTTCTCCCCGCTTTCCCTCATCATATTCCGCCAAGCTTTTAGCGATTTTTGCGATCTTTAATACTTCAGCTCGATCTAATTCCTTTGTCCAAACTTCAAACATGTCTATTGTTTTCTGTAGATCCTAAGCTTGCCCCAGATCTTTCCTCAAAATTCCGATTTAGCCTAAATATTTGCCAGACTCAACAACATCTTTCTTCAATCGAATAGCGAGCACCCTTCGAAGGTGGTTTCTAAGATCTTTTGAAAAGCTTCGGTTTTTCCTCGTTCTTTTAGCGAGGTGAACAATAGCTTGTAGCCACCTTCATGATAGATTCCGTTAACTGTAACTGTTCGATGCTTGGGTATTCGTACATTGAAGAGGCTAAAGAGAGCCGGTTTTTCACCATGGGTACCTTTTTCAATTTCGCGAATGCCGAAAGGATTCCTTGAAATATGGTTAAAATTCCAGTTGAAGTTACTTTCTGACAATCTTCCCCGGATTTCATCAAGTGTTTCTATATCGTGAACAAGAAAATGCATATCCTGTTCAAAAACCAATTCTTTGTATTCACCCCAAAGATTGCATAAAACGATACTTAGATCTTTACGTTCTAAGCAATTTCTGAATTTCATAGAACTGACAGGACCTTTATGACCTACCGGTATTGACGCTTCGAAAAATCTGACCATTCCCTTTTTATCAGTTCTATGATCGGTAAGAAGTACGTCTGATAACGCTCTTGCTTGGGTGGTTTCTTCAGCGACATAAACCTCAGCAATTTCATTCAGCTTTAAAAGTGATAGTACTTTATTAAAAATCTTAGCTCGTTGCTGTTGATCACGATGTGCTTCAAGAGCCATCCCCAGCATGACTTCGACTGAAATTAGATCTCTTTCTTTCTGATTTCGATATTGAGAAATCCATAACCAAAGGTAATAAGTCTCTCTCTTTACCTGATTAATATTCTCTAACGAATCCGCAATATGAAGATGGATGGTTAATTTCAAATCTTGTTGGAGTTCACATATTTCTCGTACAGCAGCTTCACATAGATCAATTTTCTCACTCTTGAATTCAAAGGGTGATAGCAGCCTCAAAGGTGATTGCTTTTTTAATTCCTCGAGACTTATGTAATCAGGTTTTATGTCCAGGGGTATTCGATCAATAGGGCACAAAAATCCAATAGAAGTTCCTGCCTCACGTTTCTTATATTCAGGCAATCCTTTTGCAATTTCTGCGAAAGTTAAAACTCCTGATCGATCTAATTCTTTTGACCAAACTTGGAACATGGTTTATTGCTTATGTAGCGCCTGGGCCCAACCTGGGCGAAAGCCAATGTCTGCCCCAGGCCATCCTGAAGCTCTGATTCAATCTTTACCACTCACTACCAATGTTAGGAATGGGCCACCCACAAGGGGTGGAGCTACAGGATGTGAAATTTTGAATCGATCGTGAATTTCCAAGCGAAATTATAATTTGAGGATGGCCGCTCGCGGAGCGAGCGAACGACTAATACCCCAAATTCTTTAAGGCCTTCTTCGTATCAGTCAACAAGGGCTTCACCGAAATCTCGCTACCCACCGCGTTCTTCATCCAGGACTCTGGATAGATGGAACCCTGACCACACATACGCTCCATCTCTTTAGCGAGGGATTTACCTTCGAGGTATTTTTGGATTTGGTAAGCGATGACGTAGCCCATGGGGTATTCGGCGAGATAGAAATCTCCCCAGAGCATGTGGCTGTAGATCGACATCAAGCCATGGCTATCAGGGCCAAAGATACGAGCATAAAACTCTTCCCAGAGTTCATCCCCGATGCGACGGATGGCATTGTTCATCTGTTGAGCTGTCGCGTTGGGATTCTTGTAGAGCCAATGAAAGAATCGTATTTCAGTTAAGGCTGAACCACCAATTTCGAAGGGCTGCCAAAAGCGAAGAAGAACGGTTCGATCGGAAACCTCTCTTTTACCTCGGCCTAAGATTTCGTCGGTTCGATCTTGGAAGGTGAAGGCAAAACCTTCAGTGAACGCAGTGTTAGGTACACTCCAAAGCGCTTTATAATCGAGTTCATAACTACTGAGGACACCTTCAACACAGTGACCTAGCTCGTGCATATAAGTTTCAAAGTTGATTTCATCGCAGCCGTCCTTATCAACCCGACATCGTAAGAGTTGCAAATCTTCAGGACAGCGAGGGGACCAGGCGTGCCCGGCACTTCGACCGTTATCGACTCGAATTTTTGAGCCAATCCATTTCGCACGCTTACGATCCCAGCCCATTTTGACTAAGACATCGGGGATGGCATCTTCAAGTGCCTTTGAAGTTGGATACTTCTTCTTGATGTCGAACTTTAATGGCTTTTTACCCACACCTTCTTTAACGAAATCTCGGTAGTAAATATCGAAGGGCTCTAAAGGGCGGCCCAATTGATCAGAAACGAAGTTCGCTACGCGAGTGGCTAATGGAGATGAAAGAATATCGGTTAAGATTTTTACAATCTTCTTTTCAGAAACTTCGCGCTCAACTTCAAACTTTTCGTCGATCAGGTTTTTATACCGCCGATAGGGATCGATCTTTTTAATCGTTTTCCAAACTCCGCGAAAATTATCCCACCGAAGAGCTCCATGACCTTTAGCCGGAATGGATTTACTTCCAATCGTGACTTTCTTTTTAGGGATACTCCACTTGGCTTTCGGGTTGTCCAAAATCTCTTTAGGAATTTCGCCGTCGACGACTCTTCGCATCAAGCCTAAGATCGCATGTTGCTTGGCTAAGGCATCTTTCTGCCCGTTTTGTTCCATCATGTAATCTCGAAGACCCCAGTGAGAGATCAATTTTGTTCCTTTGGGAAACTTCACTTTGGGATCACCGAAATCAATTTGATCGATGTAGAGATTGTAAGAAGAAATGAACTTATCGACTTTAGCTTGAGCTTCAGTGTGTTCCGCCAGCAACTTCGCAGGAACAACCTTGCGGCCGAGGTCTCCCATTCTTCTCGCCGCCCAAGCATCGCGGTTCTTCGGTGGAGTACGATCATCCGTTCCAAAGTTGAGTTGCGCTAAGGCAGAGATATTGGAATCACGATAATCTTCACTGAGATGGGAATCCGGGCTAAAGGCTGCGAGCACCGATTCAGCTGGAGTCAAAGGACGATCTGCAATGTCTTGCCCGGCCCGAGCGATCTTGACCGACATCCCCATATTTCCGGCGATTGAATTATGAAACTCATCGAGCCGTTGAAGCAACTGAACCCGATTCTTCCCAGGAGGAACATACTGCTCTAAACAAAAGGCCTCAAACTGAGATTGTGGTTTCTTTTTAAAGTCCCAAACTTTTTTTGCCGCGTCGACGCCCCGAACGATGTCTTTTCGATTGCGTGCACCGTGTTGCTTAACGAGTTTATCGATAACCTTTTTACTCATGTCTTCACTTCCGTGGATGATTTAGCATTTTAAGCCAAATGGGGAAGGCCACCCACAAGGGGTGGCGCTACAGGATCACCTCCGCTTGAAAGGAAAGACACCTGTAACGCCTGAGCCAATTTCGGCGTGAGCCTATTTCGCCCCAGGACACCTTTGAATTCGTTGTAACGTTTAATAGATAATGAGGATATACAATCCATCAACCAAAAGAAGTTATAACAAAAAAAGTCCCACGAACCTTCTCAGTTCGTGGGACTGTCGTAAATTTTTTTCCGAATCGTTTAAATGAGACGAAAATGAAAATTACATATTCAAGCTCCAACCCTTGCGATAATCGCGCATCACGTATTGTTGTGCGTTGGGGTTGTTGGTGACTTTCATATTCTTAGCGTCCCATTCGATGGTGCTTCCTGCTCTCAAGGCGACATTACCGATCAAGATCGATTCCGTCAATTGAGAGGCATAATCGAAGTTGGACAGAGCCGCTGGACCACCTTTAAGGGCATTCAACCATTCACGGTAGTGACCGGGTGATCGAGGGATCTTGGGTTCAAATTTGAAGTCTTTGAACTTATCTTTGGGTAGAAGCTCATAACGGGCCCCGTAATCATTGGGTGAATACAGATTACCCTTTTCTCCAACCATCAAGGATCCGCTGTTAGGAATGTTGAGTCCTTCGGTGAGGTTAGCTGGCGGCTTGTGACCCCCATCATACCAGTAGAACTTCACCGGTGGTTTGTTACCACGAGCGGGGAAGTGAAGAAGCAAGGTGGATTTGTCGGGAGCGGTCTCAGGATTTAAACCCTCAGCACGAATGATTTCACATTTCGTGGGGTAAGTAAGTTCAAGGGCCATAAAAACGAGATTAGCAGTATGGCAAGCCATATCGCCTAAAGCACCCGTTCCGTAGTCCCACCATCCGCGCCAATCGAAAGGAAGGTAAACCGATTGCCCAGCTTTCTTTTCTGCGTAGGGGCGCCATTGCGCAGGGCCTAACCAAAGATCCCATTTTAAAGTGGAAGGCACTTTCGAAGTGTGCTCGGGACGTTTGGTTTTGATTCCTTGAGGCCACACGGGTCGGTTGGTCCAAACGTGAACTTCTTTAACTTCGCCGATGGCACCAGCGCGAATCGCGTCTGCACCTCTGCGCAAACCGGTCATCGAAGTTCCTTGGTTACCCATTTGAGTTGCAACTTTGTGCTTACGGGCGAGATCTCGAAGGATTCTTGCCTCTTCAATGGAATGAGTTAAGGGCTTTTGAGTGTAAGCTCCCATTCCGCGACGCAAAGCCATCGCCGTAGCTGCAGCGTGAGTGTGATCTGGAGTTGAAACCACGACCGCATCCAAGTTTTTCTCTTTGTCAAAGAGTACGCGGAAATCGTGATACTTTTTTGCTTTTGGATAATCTTTGAAGGCTTGAGCGCCTCGCCTCTCATCCACATCACAAAGCGCTACGATGTTTTCACTCGAAACTCCGCGTGCATCACTGTGACCTTTACCCCCACAGCCGATGACGGCGATGTTGAGTTTCTCATTTGCCGATTTGGGAACAGAGTAAAGAGGAGTGCTCGTCCCTAACCAAAAACCGGCACCGGCTAGGGCCCCAGTCTTAATAAAATCACGTCTTGTTGATGGATGTTTCACGAAACAGCTCCTTCTCTTAAGTTCCCACCCAAGCCCATCTCGCCGAAAATTACACGGAGGAATAGCAGATGGGCCAGTCATGGATTCCGATAATTAATTTCAGATAGCCCATGATAAAACTCCGTCACCGTGATTTCCATACGCTCAGCATGAAATATATCTCTTTAAACGATCAAAACTTAATAAGGCTTGAAGGGGAGTCTGAGCTGTCGAAACTAAAAGTCGACACTCTCAAGGGGGGATTGTACTTTTTTAGGTGGGCAATGCTCTCACAAGCTTGTGGGAAATAAAGATTTACCGCTTGTGAAAGAGAAGGCTACGATATTTGGTTCGGAACAGATACAATTAGGCGTGAGAGTTCACTCAAATCATTTAAGCTTCTACATAAAGATATTTATACAGGCACAGAATACGCATGAAAACAGATTGGAAAGCCATAGTTGGAAGCGCCTTGTTAATTGGTGCGTGCCTCTTCTGGGGTTCTTTGATCGTATTAGGTAGTCGTTCATCCTCTGAAGCGAGTCGTTCTCAATTGGCTGAATGCGCCAATAAAAATGGCCCTTCAAACTGTGCGATCGATGATTCCGCATTATTGAACAAGGGGGTTCAACCCAAATCTTGTTCCGAAGTTCATCAATCGTTTCGTTTGAAGAGCCAATCTGTTCCGAACGTTCTTTCGGATAAACTCGACGCTTTACCTTAAGCCCGTTTCAAGCTTTCCAGAAAATCTTCGATTTGTTAGTTACCCGTCATTTCGTGAATGAAATCATTCATTTTGGATTCGAGTTGTTCAGATTTTTTCAGCAACTCGATGGTATTACCGTTAATAGCTTGGATTCCCGCTTTAGAACTTTCCGCTGAAGCAAGAACGGTGTCCACCTTATTTGAAATCGAGACTGCATTCTGACTGACACCCGCAGCACATTGGGCAATTTCTTCGACAGCTGCACTTTGTTGTTCAGCAGCACCCGCAGCTGAAGTTGAAATCTCATTGATCTTACAGATCACATCAGAGAATTTTTGAATGGCATCAACTGAAGTGTGAGTGTTCTCTTGAACATCATTAATCTTTAGAGTGATTTCATCGGTGGCTTTTGCCGTTTGGCCCGCCAATTCTTTAACCTCATTTGCAACCACTGCAAAACCCTTACCTGCTTCACCCGCACGTGCCGCTTCGATCGTAGCATTCAATGCCAACAGGTTCGTTTGTTCTGCAATCGAAGTAATCACCTTGATCACTTCACCAATCTCTTGACTTGAACCATCGAGCTCTGCCATGAGGTGAACAGCTTCTTCAGACTGTTTCGAAGCTTCATTTGCAACCGTTCGAGCCTCGTTCAGCTGAGTCTTAATCTGCTTGATACTTGCGGTCACTTCTTCTGCTGCACTGGCAACAGAGTTGATGCTCGAACTGGCCTGCCCCGCACCCTGAGAAGCTCCTTGAGCTTGACCCACCGTTTGTTCGGATTCAACCGCGAGGTCACTCGATGAAGAGGATACCTCTTGAATCGATTCCTTAATCTGGTGAGAGAAACTCTGAATCTCTTCACTCACTGATCGGTATCGTTTAATAATTTGGCTGAAGCTATAGGTACTGAAGAGCACAATCGCCAAGATTCCACCAAAAACTCCCAATGAAACCCAAAATGCACCCCAGCTGAAGGCAACCATGGTGTCTTCCACCGGTAAAGTGACTTCCAACACACCGCGCACATCACCGAGCTTCCAGTCTGATTTTGGAGTTTGAGGATGGTTGTTATGACAGGTTACACAGCCTTGAGCTGACATCGAATCCGCCGTTGCATACCGGATAGATACCTTCCCATCCACAACTTCACGTCTCCAGAAAGCTTCCTTGGGATTTTCCTTTAAAAAAGTTAAAGCTTCTTGGCGAAATTCATCCAAATGATTCTCGTTGCTTCTCCAAGGAAATGGGAAGTCACTATAAAGATTAATCTTGAAACCAGCTTCACTGGTATTCAGCTTCTTATTAATCTCGTGAACCATCGTCGCGGGAAGGGGAATCGCCGATTCTTGATTCTTATAAGCATGGCTGATTTTAATTCCATTGGCTTTCGCCTCACCCACAACGTTTTTTGTGTAATAACCTCTAGTTTCCCGCACTTGTGCTGAAAGGGCATCTGCAGTTTGAAGGCTGGCTTGACTCACCTGCGAAACTGCCAATGAACGAATAAAAATAAAAGAAAAGACACAGACCACCAGTCCGATGCCACCTAGAATGAGATAAGTTTTAGTTTTAGTGTTCATTCTTTTCCCACTGAGAATGCTGACCTACAAGAAATTCCTTAATGAACTTTCAAGGAATTGATTTCACCTCGTCCGCGCTTAAAGCAGAGATACGACTGAATTCTCTTTCGGCTAACATTTCTCAAACCTTTTACCCGAGGCTTCAATCTGAGAAATAACTTTTTAGAGGCGTGTTATCGAACCTAGAGCAGGGGAAAACCCCTATAGATTCGTCTAAAAAACATCCAGAAATAACGTACAACCGATAATGCGAATTGAGGCTGTAACCGTAGCCGCCAGGCTTTGGTTATAAAAAAACGCCACCCGTGCGGGTGGCGTTAGATGAGATTTTAGAAACTAAATTTTAGGGGCGATAAAGAATCACACCCCTTGCTGAATCCTTCGGATGGCTTCTTCCACGTTCTCTTTATCACCGAATGCGCTCAATCGGAAATAACCTTCACCGGCAGCCCCAAATCCAGAACCGGGAGTTCCCACGACTTGAGCCTTGTTGAGGAGATGATCAAAGAAATCCCATGAGGCCATTCCATCTTTGGTTTTTAACCAAATGTAGGGAGCATTCACTCCGCCGAAAGTTTCGTATCCACTTTCATTCAAACCTTCTCGGATGATACGAGCGTTCTCCATGTAGTAATCGATCAATCCGCGAATTTCTTTTTGCCCTTCAGGGGAGTAAACTGCAGCTGTTCCTACCTGAACGGGATAGGAAACGCCGTTAAACTTTGTAGATTGACGACGGTTCCACAAGCTGTGGATGCTCACGGGATTGCCTTGGGCGTCGAGCCCATTGAGTTCTTTAGGCACTACGGTATAGGCACAACGCGTACCGGTGAACCCAGCAACCTTTGAGAAGCTTCGGAATTCGATTGCAACTTCTCTTGCCCCTTCAATTTCAAAGATGGAGTGAGGAATCTCGGGGTCAGAAATGAAAGCTTCGTAGGCAGCATCAAAAAGAAGGATGGATCCATTCTCTTTGGCGTAGTCGACCCACGTTTTCAGTTGTTCTTTAGTTGCAACCGTCCCTGTTGGATTGTTGGGAAAGCACATGTAGATGAGATCAGGCTTCTCAGTGGGCAATTCAGGAAGAAATCCATTTTCTTCCAGGCATGGCATATAGATCAAACCTTGATAGCGACCTTGGTCGTCGACAGTTCCGGTTCGGCCGGCCATAACATTGGTATCGACATAAACGGGATACACAGGATCGGCAACGGCGATCTTGGCATCAGAAGAGAAGATCTCTTGGATGTTTCCACTATCACACTTTGCACCGTCTGAGATGAAGACTTCATCGGGATCTACTTTTACCCCCCGAGAACCAAAGTCGTGCTCGGCCACGAGCTCTCTTAAAAAAGCGTAGCCTTGCTCCGGGCCGTAACCTTTAAAGGAAGATGCTTCAGCCATCTCATCGACACCCTTGTGAAGAGCTGAAATGATGGAGGAGGGGAGCGGTCGAGTCACATCTCCGATTCCCAACCGAATCAATTGGGCGTCAGGATTGGCTTCACCAAATTCACGAACTCTTCGACCAATTTCTGGGAAGAGGTAACCTGCAGCGAGTTTTAAATAGTTATCGTTAATGCGTGCCATTTCACGTTCCTTAATCGATTTTAAATATTATTGGATTCTTAGATAGCTTCTATAGAGACCTCAATTTGGGGTCCTAGAGCACTTAAAGATTGATAATCTTCCGTCGTCATACGTCCTAAAGGTAAGACTTCAGATGCCGCTCTCGGCTCGTCACTGTGACTAGCTGGAGTAGGCCCGAAGAAAATACAAAAGGCCTTACCGGGTTTCCAGTATGCGAGTTCGCCCAATTTCATGAGGTCCCTCGCATCTTCTCCCTTAGCTATATCCAAATCTCCGATGCCGCCATAATATTCTTCGCCCCAACGACTTAATGAAGCCTTGAGTGGAAGTTCCTTCAAGAGAGCTTCCGATTGAGGAAAATCATAGAGTTCAGCTTCGAAGGACAAGCCTTCTAAAGTGAGTTTGATCTTGGACATGACAAATTCAATTTAAAAAAACTTCATTATTCATTAACTAGCCCGGAGCGTAAGCGACGGGATTCAACTTTTGCGCTAGGACAGCTCATAAAATGCCCTAAAAATTTAGGTCTCACCCGTAAAACACCCGAACAGAAACTTTATCGTGTCCCGTTGCTTACGCTCCGGGCTTACTAAGTGCTACTTAAGTGTTAATGTCGAGACTACATTGAAGGCACATTGAAGGCACCTCGACCTAAATGAGAACCGCTGATTGTACCCTAGACCCAGATCATTTCCAGGGGAGGCTCTCAGATCTCATCTAATCCTTGAATTTCGTCCTAAAATTAATGATCATCAAATGATCTATACTTTTAATTAAAGGGTCCATCATGCGAGTTGGTGCATTCAGATATTTATTTATATTTCTGATCCTTGGGTCAATGAGTTCGCCGTCTGTTCGAGCACAGTCTGATCTTGTGAATTCACCTGAGAAACTTTCGTGGCCTTATTTCCCTCCCCTTGAAGTCAACCCACCTGAAGTCAAAGCCAAAGAACAAATCCGAAATGACATCGATCGCTTCATCTTGAGGAAGCTAGAAGCGAAGGGTTTGGGATTTGCGCCCCTTGCCTCCAAGAGTGAACTTGTTCGCCGACTCTACCTCGATCTCATCGGGCTCCCACCCCAGCCTGAGGAGGTTAAAAGCTTTCTCGAAAACAAAGATCCTCAAGCCTATGAGAAGTTGGTCGACAAACTTTTACAGGATCCGCGCTACGGTGAACGCTGGGCGCGGTTTTGGTTAGACCTCGCCCGTTATGCCGATACGGCGGGCTACGAAGGAGACCCTGATTTACCTCACGCTTGGCGTTACCGTAACTACGTGATCGATTCCTTCAATAAAGACAAGCCCTATGATCGATTCATTATGGAACAAATCGCTGGCGATGAATTCTCCGACGTGATGGGAGCGGGTCATTTGCCAGGTGTTTCAGCCGAAAATACAGTGGCCTTAACGTTTCTAAGGCTTGCCCCATTCACCGAACCTCGTGGCGATGAAACTCGCCATGAACTCTTGAGTGAGATGACGACCACCGTTAGCTCCGTCTTCTTAGGCTTAACCGTGGGCTGTGCCAAATGCCACGACCACAAGTACGATAAGATTCCCACCAAGGATTTTTATCGAATGAAAGCCTTCTTCTCTACGGTTCAAATTCCCCGCCCACTCCCTGGTGATATTTTTCAAATCGGAGGCCCTTTACCGGCTGGTTTTTATATCAAGGGTGAAAAGGATTGGATCAATAACAAGCGTGGAAAATTAGAAGCAGAGATTCAATCCAATGCCCAAGCGTTTCAAAAAATTGAAAGTCAGTTAAGAGCGAATGCGGGCAATCAAGGCTCTGGATTCGGCTTACAAGCGATCTCACCGGAAAGTGGAAATGACTACTATTACGATCGACAGATCGTTCACGATGGAAAACTCCATTGGACAGTTACGGCTTCTGATTCCCAACGCTGGCTCTTTTATACTGATGGAAAACCGGCCTCTAGCACTGGAACTCGCGCCGGGCAAAACAAAGGGGTTTGGTTTGGAGATTTGAAAAAAATTCAGCACGTAAGTCTCGGAACTTACACGAATGGAACAGGTAAACCCGAGGGTTACGGCCACAGTGGAAGCATCGCCGAAATTTTGGTTTACGATCACCCACCTAATTCAAAAGAGATTCAAAAATTGAATCAGTACATTCAGGGAAAGTACTCTGGATCGGTCAAGAACCTTCTACCCCCAAAAGACGGATTGAGTTTCTGGTTAGATGCAGCAGACCTCGATGCTAACCCGCAAACTAAAAACCCAGCTCAAGGTGAAAAGGTCGCTTTATGGAAAGATAAAGTGCTGGGTGTCGAGCTTACGCAAAGTGATCCCAAGCTTCGCCCCAAACTCATTTCAATCGGGAAGAATAAGCGAGCCTCAGTTGAATTTAACGATAGCCAATTGATCGCTAAAATAACCGATGCTCCCTTTTTCAAACACCAAAAGGGATCGATCGTAACGATCTTCACTGCTCGCGGAAAATCCCAGGCTTACGGCTTTGAAGTAGGCGGGAATCAAGCCTTCCTTTCAACTTTCTACGATCCTGAGCACCTTCAAAAAATAGATCTCAATCAAATCGCCAACTCACGGGGAAAAGAAATCCTCGGCGAAGAGGGCTTGAAAAAATACCGCTGGTTAAAACGAAGAGAGCCCTACATTCAGCAGCATTTAAAACGTTTACAACCTGTAGCGATGTCCTTACGTCATTCTTACGGTCCTCCCTACGAGCCGGGAGTACCGACATCACGCGTGATGATTCGGGGAGAGTACGACAATCCCGGTGAAATCGTCGAAGCCGGTTTTTTAAGTGCGATCACAGGTCACCAAAAGCCAGCCGCCATCCGTTTAGATCCCTTTAAACGTTGGCCGACAAGGAGCCGGCGTATGGCTTTGGCACGTTGGATCGCCAGTAGTAAGAATCCTCTCACCGCTCGAGTGATGGTAAATCGCTTGTGGCATTGGCACTTTGGTCGTGGGATCGTAGCTACTCCCAGCGACTTTGGAGTTCTCGGCGGAGGCCCCTCTCACTCAGAGCTATTAGATTGGTTAGCTCGACAGTTTGTTGCCAATAAGTGGAGTGTTAAAAAAATGCACCGATTGATGGTGCTATCTGGTACTTACCGTCAGTCGACTCGAAATCAGAATTCACAGGCTTTGAACATCGATCCCGAAAACACTCTTCTATGGAAATTCAGGCGACGGCGATTAGAAGCAGAAGCTGTTCGAGATAGTGTTCTAACGGCGAGCGGACGACTCAATCCCGAAATGTACGGCCTGCCCATCTTTCCCCCTCTTCCCGATGAAATCGGCGACAGAGTTAAATACAGTAAAAACAAGTGGGCTACCGATCTCGGTCCTGAAGGGAGAAGGCGGAGTGTTTACATTTACCAACAACGCACTCTTTCGATGCCCTTCCTTCAAGCTTTTGATTCTGTAGTTTGTGATGATTCGAGAGATCGGAGAGCGACATCTGTCACTCCGCTTCAATCATTGGCTATGTATAACGGTGAGTTTGTGAGTGGTGAAGCCAAGTACTTCGCTAAACGATTACTCAAAGAAGCACCGGAGTCAGTTGAAGCACAAATTAAACGTGCTTTTCTGATCGCCTTTTCTCGACTCCCTAGTCCTCATGAAGTTCAGGGTTTAAAAACTCTCGTGAACGACAGTAAAAATCCTTCTGATCCCAGTGGGATTGAAGCCTTGTGTCGCGTACTACTCAACTCCAACGAATTCCTTTATATCGATTGACCCATGTTTGAATATCAATCTAATTCGCATTTATCGAGTCGGCGAAACTTCCTAGCTCATTCCTTCAATGGCTTTGGTGGCTTAGCCCTGGGGAGCTTAATGGCAAACGAAGCGGTAAGCGCGAAAGAGAATTCTAGTGATCGTCTAGTCAATCCGTTTCAGGCTCGTACTCCTCACATTAAAAGAAAAGCAAAACATTGCATCTTTCTTTTCATGGCGGGTGGAGTGAGTCAGATGGATTCGTTTGAATACAAACCTGTTCTCAATCAACTCCATGGGAAACCGATCAATCGAGCCACCGATATTTCGGGAGAACTCCAAGGGCGTCTATCCTTCCACCATTCTTGTGTTGGGAGTCCCTTTAAGTTTTCTCGACACGGAGAATCCGGTCGCTACCTTTCTGAACTCTTTCCCCACCTCTCTCAACACGCTGATAACTTGGCGTTTATTCACGGGATTAAAACCGATAATCAAAACCACGGTCCGTCGACCTTACACGTCACCACGGGAAGTCAATTTCCCGGCAGCCCTTCAGTCGGTTCCTGGGTCAGCTATGGCCTAGGGAGTGAAAATCAAAACATGCCCGGCTACGTAGTGATTCAAGATCCACGAGGGGCTCCCACGAATGGAGCAGCCGTTTGGAGTAACGGCTATCTACCTGCAGCCTACCAGGGAACCTTGTTGCGACCAAAAGGAACGCCCATCATTAACCTCAACCGCCCCCACGGCGTGACTCTGGAACAGCAACGGCGCGAATTTGACGCTCTCGCTTGGCTGAATCAGCAACACAAAAAGGGGCGAGAAGGAGACAGTGAACTCGATGCAAGGATCAGCTCGTACGAGTTAGCCTTTCGTATGCAGGCAGCAGCTCCTGATATCGTTAACATTGAAGATGAGTCACCAGCAATTAAAGAACTTTACGGATTGGATAATCCAAAAACTTCAGGTTTTGCTCGTCAATGTTTGCTTGCCAGGCGTTTAGTTGAACGTGGAGTTCGCTACACGATGCTCATCCATGGTGTTCAAATTGGTGGAGACAGTTGGGATGCCCACGGCAATGTAAAAGGCAACATGACTAAGCATTGTAAAGAGGTCGACAAACCCATCGCCGGGCTCTTAACGGATCTCAAGCAACGCGGTCTTTTGGAAGAAACATTGGTGGTGTGGTCCTCCGAAATGGGGCGAACACCCTTCGTCAATGGCGGGTTACGTTCTAATCCCGGAAGAGAACACAACTCCCACGCTCTTTGTATGTGGATGGCGGGAGGCGATGTTCAAGGCGGAAGTACCGCCGGAGAAACCGATGAATTCAGCCTTAGGTCTAAGGAAGAACCGATACCCATTCGAGATGTCCACGCGACACTCCTTCATCTGATGGGACTCGAAGATGAAAAGAATACCTTCCTCTACGGCGGTCGCGTCCGTAAGCTAACCGACATCGGCGGGAAGGTTTTAAAGCAAATTATTGCATAGGGATTAAAACCCTGTAGGGGCAGGGCCCATCAATGGCTAACGCCAAAATAGGGCCTGCCCAATTCCGGGATAAACGTATTGAATTTAAGTTATTCAGATTTGCCTGGGAACGGGCGCCCACAAGGGACGCCCCTACAGACAGGATTCAAATTTGAATATCGATAGCCTACCTCACCCACTTCTTCGGAAAGCCCGAAAATGAACTTTCTTCATCGGGCATCCACGTTGCGATCTCTTCGATTTCTTTGGCTAATTCAAAATCGAGTACCGTGATTCCTTTAGCGGAGTGAGTTTGCAACTTAACTACCACTCTCGCCCATCCCACTTCGAGATCAGGATGATGGAAGGCGGCTTCTGCTCGATAACCGATCGCGTTGACAAGCATCAAGGTATGAGGCCAACCGGGTGACGTATATGCGCGACGAATCCATCCGTCACGAAGCTCCCAATCGGGTAGATCTTTTAATCGAGATTGAATCTCTTCATCACTCAGTGGAAGAATTTCTTTGTCCGCCATTTTTTACACCTAAGCTAATTGAGTTTTATTAACCTGTTATTATTGGGTCATAACTTAAACCTCCCCTCGCTAGCGCTTCGGGCTAGCTAACACTCTTAACTAGCCCGAAGCGCTAGCGAGGGTTTTTAAGGAAGGCTTTAACATTTCAAATACACTATTGATCTTGATTCCCCTGCTGAAGGATTTGATTTAAGAAAAAGTTCGTCTGATCTCCAGTGACCACTTGCGCATCCGGATCATAGTATTCCTTGACCCAATGCTCAAAGTCTCCGATTTCAGTTAAAAATCTTGAAGGCAATCTCACTCTTGTAGCACCGTAAACTTTTCTCTCTTTTGCTCCCACAATAAATAGGCGCCGCTGAGCTCGAGTGATACCTACATAAAGTAATCGTCGTTCCTCTTCTACGGCACGATCCCCTTGCTCAATGGATTTTTTATGGGGAAGAATTTCTTCTTCAGTCCCCACTAAAAAAGCAACGGGGAACTCTAAACCTTTTGCCGAGTGGAGAGTCATCAAAGTGACTCCTCGGCGATCGTCATCCGCTTGCTCATCCTGAGTCTGAAGCATCAGTGCTTCCATGTAGCGGGAGAAACTTTGTCCTGGGTTATCTTCCTGCCACTTTTCAACCCCACGACAAAGCTCTTCAACCGCCGCCCAACGAGACTGAACGGTCAGGGGATCGGGATAGAGTTCGTGTAAATATTCTTTGTAACAAATCTCATCGAGCAAAGTTCGACACATCTGCCCGTAATCTTCTTCCTCCTTAAAGTCGCGAGCTTTCGCGAAGGCTTCAGCCAATAATTTAAGAGAAGCCCTCATGCGAGGAGGAAAATCTCCCTGGCCTTGACTTGCGAAAAAGATAGACTCGTAGACTGAAATATTCTTCGATCGAGCAAAGGTATCTAGCTTTTTAATGGCGGTCGGTCCAATACCTCGCTTAGGGGTGTTAACGATTCTTAGAAACGAAACATCATCGTGAGGGTTACTTAAAACATTC
The DNA here is from genome assembly GCA_028280485.1 of Planctomycetota bacterium. Classification (GTDB taxonomy): domain Bacteria; phylum Planctomycetota; class UBA8108; order UBA8108; family JACQVS01; genus JANQLS01. Next base: position 35,202 of record JANQLS010000041.1, on the reverse strand, counting down.
CAGTATCCCAAGACATCTTTGATTTCTTTTCGATCGTAATAAGATTGACCTCCCACCAAAGTGTAGGGAATTTGCCTCAAGCGCAATTTTTCTTCGAAAGGTCTCGCTTGGAAGGCTGAACGCATCAGAATTACGAAATCTTCATAACGCGCTTTAGTAGTTCTTTTGATTTCTGAAATCTTTCGAAGAACATAATCCACCTCAGAAGGCTCGTCTTTCGTGTCGACCCATTCGATGGGCTCCCCCACACCTAAAGTACTCTTCAATTCTTTAGGATAGCGCTCTGAATTTTCAGAGATCACTCGATTAGCTAAACTGAGAATCGAAGCCGTAGAGCGATAATTCTCTTCGAGCTTAATCACTTTGGCTCCGGGGAAATCGCGCTCAAATTTTAAGATCTTATCCATCTCGGCTCCCCGGAAGCCGTAGATCGATTGATCGTCGTCACCCACGACACAGATGTTTCTCTCTGCACCCACTAAAGATTGAGTAAATCGATACTGGGATCCATTGGTGTCTTGATACTCATCGACCATGACAAAACGAAATTGACCCTGATACTTATCGCGAATTTCTGAGTTGTTTTTAAACAGTTTGACGGGCAGCCGAATCAAGTCATCAAAATCAACGGCATTCATGCTAAAGAGATGTTCTTCGTAGCGGGCGAAGGCTCGTGCGATCAGGATCTCCCAATCATCTTCTGCTTCGTCGATCAAGTCATCCGAATCTTGGAAACGATTTTTTGCCAAAGAAATCGCCGATTGAACCGATCGCACATCCGAGGAAGTTACTGCTCCCCGAATATCTCTTAATATACCTCTGAGCAAAGACTGTTGGTCGGAGCTATCGTAAATCGTGAAGTTGGTTCTCAAACCGAGGGCTTCTGAATCAGTTCGAAGAATTCTTACTCCTAAGGAGTGAAAAGTGCTGATGGTAATACCTTTGGGATGGAAGCCTAAAAGCTCCTTCACACGCTCTTTCATCTCTTTTGCAGCCTTATTGGTAAAAGTCACTGCAAGGATGGAAGAAGGATCGACTCCTTCGTGAAGCAAACTGGCAATTCGAAAGGTGATCACGCGGGTTTTACCCGTCCCAGCACCCGCCAGGACAAGCAAGGGACCCAAATGGGTCGTGACTGCTTCATATTGAGCTGAATTGAGCTGACCTCTCAAACTGGAAGCCTCTAACTTGCTCCTCATTTATTCCTCAATCTTCACTTTTTTACACAGGTTCTTGACTTCGCTAGGCCCAAAGCTCGCCCCAGGTTTAACCCAGGAACTCCGCAAGCTCCTCATTGGGAGTTGGTTGTGTCAATTTCAGATAGGACACTTTCGAACTTGGAAGATAGGCCATCCAGGGGATTTGGTCAATGATCACTAGATCAGAAGAAAGATTTCACTAAAAAAGGCTAAGATGTGCACTCGGTGGGCGTCATTTCCGATGATGATAAGAAGTTCCCTAAGACTAAAGAGCTTCTTTAGTTTCTTAATGATCCTTAGACAAAAAACTCCGAATGAGGTTTCGAAAATATGTGTGAGTTCAATTTCAAATATCTCGCATTCATCGCACTCTCGATTCTGACTCTCGCCCCTCTCCAAGCCAAAGACCCGGTCCCCGAAAATGCATTCGATGCCGACTTTTCGATCGCCAAGGTCTTAGACCGAGAAGGCATGGCCCAGTTTAAGCCGGCGGGAGCAAGCCGTTGGAGTTTGGCTTCTATTCATACCAAGTTAAATAAAGGCAATTGGATCAAAACGGGCCTCCGTGGTGCAAATGCATTAAAGATTCAGTTGAAGTCAGGCGTCGAATTTATTCTCGGCCCGGGTTCACTTGTTGAGGTTCAAGGCCCTCTCTCCATTTCAGTCTTCAACGGAGAAGTGGGTATTTCCATTCCTAAAGACCAAGAATTCAAAGTAACTCAACCAAACGGGAATCCCCTTACCTTGAAAAGGGATCCCAAACAAAAAGCTTGGGCGACTGTCCGAGCGGATAACGGCTCACTCGAGGTTCTTAAAAAGGAACCGCGCTGGCTCAGTGACTACAACTCCAACCAAAGTACTGAAGCTTTAGGATCACTCTTAGCGAAGATCGATGGCCGTGAAGTTCCTCTCTCGATGGAAAGTCACTCCGTCACCGTCGACATTCGCGATCGTATCGCTCGCACTGTGATCGAAGAAGTCTTCGTCAATCACACTCACGAAGCCTTAGAAGGAGTGTTTTACTTCCCGCTCCCTGCCGATGCCTCCATCTCAGGATTCGCGATTTGGATCGGCGGCGAAATGGTGGAAGCCGACATCGTTGAAAAACAACGCGCACGACAAATCTACGAAACGTTGATGAAAGAAAAAAAAGACCCTGGGCTCCTTGAATGGACCACGGGAAACCTGTTCAAGGCCAGGGTCTATCCTATTCATTCATCCAAGCGTATCAAAATTACTTACACCCAAGCCCTCAAAGGATCAGCTGAAGAATTTAAATACAACTACGCCTTGAGAAGTGAACTCCTAACTCTTCAACCCTTGAATAAGCTTGAGATCAACGTCACTGTTTCGGGAAAAGATTTAATCGATGAGGTCCTCTGCCCCACTCACGCCACCAGAATTAGAAAAGCTCAACGAACGGCTAGTGTCGAATTTGTCGCTGAAGAATATGTTCCCCAAGAAGATTTTGAGTTAGTCATCAAAACTCAACCTAGCGCAGAGGGAATGACCTTCGTTCCCCATCGGCGCGATGACGATGGGTATTTTATTCTTCGGGTCGATGGGCCTGAGGCCAACCCGAAAAAAAACGAGCAAGATAATGACCCATTGAGAATCTTGATCCTCGCGGATACTTCGGGATCGATGGATGGCCCTCACCGGAATCAACAACTGGCCTTTATCGAAGCCTTCATCGCTTCCTTGAGCCCAGAAGACCGCTTCAACCTCGCTACTTGCGACACAGAAATCCGCTGGGCCTTTAGCCAAGATCAAGCCGGAGGGGATGCCGGGGCCGAAGAAGCCCTCAGCTTTTTACAAGCACGTCCTCCATTAGGCTGGAGTCACATCGAAGACGCGATCCGATCGAGTTTAGATCGAGCTTCCAAGAATACTCAAATTATCTATATCGGTGATGGTATTCCCACTTCAGCGGTGGGTGATTCCGCCGATTTCGCCAGTCGCCTTCGAGCTATCGATGCTCAAGGAGCCACTTTTCACACTGTGACTCCTGGCAATCAAAGTGAACCATTGGTTTTGGACGCTTTAACTTCATTGGGCTCTGGATCCAAGCTCGCGATCACCGATGGAGATGACCCTGCCTTCATCGCCAACAAACTTTTAGGAGAGATCACCCAACCGGCATTAGAAAACTTAGAACTTCGCGTTGATGGTTTAATGACGGCCGCCATCTACCCAGAAAAGTTTCCTCGTCTTTTAGCTGGGCAGCAATTAGTAGTCGTCGGAAGATACGACCCTGTTGGCGGCCCCATAGAAGGAACGATTTCAGTCACAGGTAAAACCCATACCGGAAGAGCGATCGAACGCGTCCTGGGAGTAAGCGTCAAAGACGTAGGAATTGAAAGTTCCTTCATTCCTCGTTTGTGGGCTCGCCATCATTTAGATCACCTTCAAACTCAAGGGGCCTCTCAAGAAATCCAACAACGGATTATCGACCTTTCTGAAGACTTTCAGATTATGACTCCCTATACGTCCCTATTGGTCATCGAAGATGAAGAAGAACGCGAACGTTTCAAATTAGAAAAACGCCTCAAAATGCGCGATGGCGAAGAATTCTTCACCAAGGGGAAGGAAGACGCCGCTTACGAGTTAGGTAGACAAGAGGCATTAGCCGCAAGATTGTGGCGAATTCAATTGCGCCAACAAGTCATCGCTGATCTCAGATCATTAGGAAGATCCGATACATTGCCTTGGGACTACCAACCTCATAACGAAATGGATTTCGGCGGTCAATTTTTCTCAGGTGCAGTGGGTGGCGGAGCGGCCGGAGGTTTTGGGGGACGTTGGGGAATTGATTCGTTTGCTGCAGAAAAAAAATACGCCAAGATGCCGATGAGTTCAGCTCGATCATCTTCAGGCCGCCGAGACCGAATGCGAGAAATGGAATCCACCTTGGACCTCGCTGACGTCAAACTTGCTTCTTCTAACGATGCCTTAGGATTTAGTTTTGGAGAAGATTTTGAAGGTGAGCTTGATTTTGCCGAGGAAGAGCTTGCCTCACCCATTGAGGGTAATTACAAAGGGCTAAGAAGTAACGCTAATTACCTCTACGATGAAATCAACGGTCTCTCCCAAATGAGAGGCGCTTATCAACAAGCTCAAGGTCAATCTTATCGCGGTGGCCGAATGGCTAACCGAGGTTTAGTCGCTAAAGGAAAATCACTCGCTCGACTTTCAAAACGCGAGTCTCGATCTTATTACGATCACCACACCCATAACAATCCTCTCTCGGACGTCTTCCCCAACCTAACGATCAAAAACCTAACCAGGAAAGATCCCAAATGGGGTGAAAAAATCGATGCCCTTTTAAATACGCTCAATCGTTCGAGTGTTTTAAGTCAATCCAATTTGATCATCGAAACCACTCACGAACACTTTGATGTTCGAGGAAAGAAAACGAGAAACCGAACCGCAAAGTCATTATTGTCGGCTTCGAAATGGTGGCAGAAAAGCGCTCATCATTTAGGTGAAGGTTATCGAGTGGAATCGTTTGACTCCAATCACCGAAGGTTAGTGAAGAGAGAAACTTCATTAGGAAGAATCCGAGAGAAAATCAAAGGAGATGAAACCGCTTGGTCGAGCCCCATCCCTCGTTATTTCAGAAATCCTACCCGTGGATATAACACCCTCAACTACCAAGTAGAGTTAGTAGAAAACGAAGGAAAAGTTGTTGGGATAAAAATCGTTTCCAACTTCCCCAAATCTTCGGTCACTGAATTCAAAATCGATCCCGTACAAAACCGCATTACGGAAGAAATTCAAAGCGATTACAAAGGAAAGCTTCAAAGTAAAGTTTCCTACACAAATCCTATTGAAGTGGCAGGAACCTGGTGGCCTACAGTGATCACCTGGAGTAACAAAGACTCCAAGGTTACTCAAAAGTGGCAACTTAAAATCTCTTCTCCCAACGCTGAAGAGTATGAGAAACAATTTACAGAGCACCAAGCGCGTCTTTCAGATGCACTTTATCTCAAACAGAAGCTTCCCAGCCTACCCGTCGCTCGCACAAATCATCGCAAGGCAGAGCTTAGCCTAGAGGACTTGTGGGTTCTTCTTCGCTACGGCTTAACTCGACAACGACCCGAAATCACGAAACCCCATTTTGAAGCCATCAAATCTCTTCACGGAGAACACTGGGGATTCCAATTCATTCAATTGTCTTATTTAACTGAAAGCCGACAATTTGAAGAACTCAGAACGGCAATTGAAAATCTCGGTAAGCAGCTTCTTGAAAACAAAGGAACTCAAATTGGCGCGATGTCTTTGGCGAATGCCATTCAAGCACGAGCTAATAATTTAAATGTTCACGAGAAATTGAATGTCCTGAAACAACTGGAACCCGTTTGGGACAGTTACGAAGGCAAAGTCATCCAAGCCAAGCACTCTTGGGATAAGGCTTACTTAGGCATCCTGAACTCGTTACAAAGAGGGAAAGCCATCGGAGAGTTCTTAGTTCAAATGCTGAAGAAATACCCCACTGATGTTTCCTTTGTAAATTCCTACACTTACCACCTCGTGAGCTTTGACTCCGCTACCAATGCCATCGAGTTCGCTAAAGGTATTCTCAACAATGGAACGGAATGGTCCCAATACGAGCATCAGCAATTGAGAACCCTGATCGTCAATACGCATTGGGCGAACTATAAATTAGAAGAATTGGTCGACGTCCTTGAATCTTGGATCGCGAAACCTAAGTACACCATCTCGGGTGACGAATTCGGTTACCTACTAAGGTCTCTGGTTTATCTAGATCGAGAAACTCGCGCGAATCGTTACGCCCACCAGTGGTTAGAATTACACAAAAAAGACGAAGAACTCTCTCAGCAAGAACAACACCAACTCTTTCAAGCTATCGATTATTCCATCGGGTATCTCTATCACCTGAGCCATCAGTATATCGAAGATGAATTCTTGCCTCCTCTCCATCAAGTGATCACTAAATTCTGGGATCAACCTGAAGTTCAAAGCTACGTAGGTAGAATTCTGACTTCCAATCAATTTAGAAACTCTACGATCTCGAAAGAGGTTTACGGCGAACTTCTCGATTCATTCAACAAAAGAATCGAAACGATGCCAGTGGATTCCCTCACTCAAGCCTATCAATGGCTTTCCAATACTGAATCTTCCCTCAAGCAAAAACTTGATTGGGATGAGATTAAAAATCGCTTGTTCGTACTTTGGGACAAAACGGAGTCGAGAGCCGAAGAGTACACGCTTTACAACCTCATCTGGCAACACGGTGATCACGATCTGAAAATGAAGCTGGTCAACCGAAAGTTAGAGAAAGTTAAAACGGATCGGGAACGTATTCAGCTGAAGACGGTTAAGTTTGATCTCTTAACCAGTGAGTCCTATTCAGAAAAAACTCGAGACACCTTCAATACGCTTCTTGAAGAGCTTTGGAAGGCGGAAGCTTCGCTCTTTGGGGGAGAACAAAATCCAGACAATTACGCTCTACAGAGAAAAATCAGCTTCTTAGTGAAGTTCTCAAATTGGCACCGTAGCAAATACGAAACGTTCGTGATGAACAAGGACAAGGAAAGTCCAAAGTTAGACCGAAGACAATTAAGGGAGGCGAAAAAGAAAGCTCGCCTCGAAGCTTACGCTCAAACAGCCGCTCAATTAGAACTCTTAAAACCCAAAAGCAAGCTTGAAGAGCTTTCAAACTGGGTTGAAGTCGAGCGCCTTTACTTTCTCATCAAGAGCATGAAAAGAGACGCAGGTCACGCACTAGCTCTTAAGAACATTGTAGACTTCATCGAATCTCAAACGGCGGAAACTCAAAAAGAAGATCAACTGATTACCAACATTCTCTTGGCTGATCGTTGCGTCACTTCTCTCATTTATTTAGATCTGTTAAACATGATCAAACCGGTCAAAGAAAACGGAAAAGATGAACCGATCAAAGGCGGTGAAATCTTCAAGTTTGAAGACCATGTGAATGAGAGATTAGCTAAGAAACATCCTCTATTCGATTGGAAATATCAGGCATACCGCTTACGAGTCGTCCTCAATCAAGAAGAAAAGATTGAGCAAGGATTAAAAGAGTGGTCAGAAGTTGCCAAAGAAGAACTCGATTTTGAAAAGACCTTTTGGGTGAAAGCCTTAGCATATTTCAACGCTGAAAAAAGCCGCCTGGAACAAGCAGCGGCCTTGTTCAAAAGACTTGAAGCGATCGATGAACTCAGCCCATCGGATGTTTTAAAACTGGCTGATTGGCAAATCGCCTTAGATCAACGAGAAAACGCAGAAGCCAGTGTCAAACGTGCTTTCTACCTAAAAAATGAAAATGAACTGAACCAATGGATTCACAGTCACAATTACACTCTTCCCTGGCCGCGGGGTGGAGTTTCAAAGGGATTCGACCCGAGAGTTCCTTGGGCCTACTCGATGCTTCTTAAGAAGGCTCGTAATCCCAATACCTACAACTGGCGCTTACGCAGTATGTATAACTCAACCAAAGATTTTAGAGTTTTAGCCTGCTTAGCTGACAGTCTTCATGGTCACTCTGCTCTTAACATCTATGGCATTCTCCAAACTTGTAATTCCATCATGGAGCGAGTTAATGAAGAAGCTACTTGTGATCGACTCGTCAAGCGAATTGATGAGCTTCTGAAATCTACTGAAAAGGAAATCGATAAGCGCGGCCTGCACTACCTTCTCTACCTCACCGAAACTCAAGCGAGTCGTCAAAGTCAAGGTGGTCGGGATCACATGAATAGAGCGATCGCGTCACTTCGGTTAGCGATTCCCGATAAACTCAGAAGAGGAGAAGCCAAACTTCTTTCCGATCTTCTCCAAGTCCGACGACATAATACACCCAAAGAACTTGCCAAAGTAAAAATCGAACTCTTAAACAAAGTTTATCGATTGAGTTTAGGTGATCTTTGGGCTCGATTCCATGTAGGAGAAAAATTAGCTGAAAGCTACTGGAATGCCCAACAGAAACAAAAAGCCATCGATACCTTCGAAGCCATGTTCGAGGAAACACGCCCCCATCATGATGGATCGCTTCCCAGTAACTGGCTATCTCCTTACCGTCAGTACTTAAGCTACCTCTTCAGCATGGGCATGGTTCGAAAATCGAATCAAGTTCAATTGATTGAGATGTCAAGGAAGTATCCTCAGGCAACCTTGGATAACATGAACTACGAGTATGTAAGGTTCCGCGTACGCGCATTTGACGCCGGCCGTTGGATCGCTGACCAAGGCAAGGTGGAGCATGAGTTTGATATTTTGAGTTCTCTCATTCGAGAAAAGATGGCTCAAGCTTCAAATGAGCGCAACTTGAGAAGTATTGCTCAAGAATTTGGTCGATTCTTTGTCATAGCGCATAAGAAAGGGTTTTCAAATAAGCCTAAAGAAGAGCTGAAAGATTTTGCTTACCGTATACTCCCGAGAGAATTACAACGATTCCAGTACCGACAAGGAAATTACGTTGTCGGTAGTATCGTGAATAACTTAAAGGATGTTCACGGATACCGTGAAGGTTTAGAGTTCATGGTGACTCGGTTAGAAAACGAACCTCGTTGGCTCCGCCTCAACAATGATACGGGTTGGAATCGCCATCACTATACGATTGCTCGCTATCGAACCAAATCACACAGTATTGGAAATTCTTTGAATGTACGACTTGAGAAAATCGTTCTCAATGAACTTCAACATGAACTCCGTTACCGAATTTACGGTTGGCGAAGCATTTTCAACAAAGGTGATCGTTACTATTGGTCAGCAAAAGAAAGTGAATTTATTAGAGTCGCTCACGAAACCGCTTTACTCAGACCCCACGATGAAGAGTACTTGATCAGTATCGCGAGATTTTTGTCCGATCGTATCAAGAATCGAAAAGAAGCCATCAAGATCGTTAGAGCGAAGTTAGATCGTTCTGGCTTAAGTCTCGATGGAAAAGATTACCTTGCGGATCTTTACTACGACGACCATCAACACGACGAAGCCCTCCCCCTCTACCAGGAACTTCGCAAAGAACGACCCACGAGGCTTCAATACCGTACTCGCTTGTTGGTTTCCCATTACCATGTAGGAAACAAAGACGAGGTCTTAGTCACTTACGAAGAAATCATCAAGGATTTCAAAGAGAAAAACAATTGGAACCACAGCAACGCTTCCAGTGTTGCCTTCGCTTTAAAGGAAGCCCGTGTCTTCGACAAGGCCATCGAACATTTAGATGAAGCCATAAAAATGTACACGCGATCCAGAAGTAACCGTGGAATCGGGAGCCATACCTTAGCTCACTACTATTCAGAGTTAGCTAAGATCCATAGCAGTCAGGGCAACACCATCCTTGCTGTGGATGCTGCTTCCGGTGCCGTCATCACTTGGGGACGTAATAAACGCCAGCGTGATTATGCGGTAAATACCCTAAGAAAAGTTTTGAGAGAATCGAAAGACATCCTTGCCTACGGTGAATACGTCGACAAACAAGCTTTGGAGACCGGCCAGGAAATCCCTTTAATTAGAAAGAACCTCGGTCAAATTCTTCAAGAGAAAGGGCATCTCAAAGTAGCGAGAAAGAATTTAGAAATCGCCGCAGAAATCAGTCCTGAAGATGAAGACACTCATAAGCTTTTAATCGAAGTCTACAAGCATATGAAACTTCAAAAGGAAGCTGCGGCACAAATCTTGATCGCGAGTCGAGTTTCTAAAGATCCTGGTTCCTGGTTAGAAAAACTAGGCCAAATGTATACCAAGCTAGGCCAACCTCAATCAGCGGAAAGAGCCTTCACTTCAATCTTAGAACGGCGACCCGGTGAATCCAAAAGTCACTCTTCTTTGGCAACAATTCGCCAAACGCAAAACCGTTGGAAAGAAGCGAAAGTATTGTGGAAAGAGTCGATTCGACTCCACAGTGAAAATCCCGACGGTTACCTAAACTTAGCCAAAACTTTGATTCAACTAGCCGACAAAGAGGAAGCAGAGGAAGTCCTCCTGAAGGCCCTAAACTCCAAATGGATCAAGAAGCACAACAAACAAAAGAAAGCGATGAGTAAATTGCTCTCTTCAATCTAATTAGTTCTTGTTGAATCTTGCTCCTTCGGAGGCAGCTTCAACCGTTTCAGCAAATCATCGCTATGTCTTTGGCATAGCCCTTACGGGCTGCGGCTTACACTCCGCTAAATGTAGACTCTACGAGCCTACATTCGCGGCCGAGTTGATCCCAACTCGGCTTAGTTCCTGTTTAATCACCAGGAACTAATTAGTTTCCATTTTTAAGACACCTACACCCTAATCCGTTTGACCCTAAAAGAGCGAACTCAATGAGTTCGCTCTTTTTTTATTAAAACCTGCCATCCTTCATCACCCTGTAGGGGCAGGGCTTGCCCCTGCCCAGTTCCTTGAAGGCGATAAATGTCTTAGATTACGATTACCGTTAACTTGGGGGCGGGCGCCCGCAAGGGACGCCCCTACAGGCGATTGATCCTAGCAAGGACGGATAGTCCGAAGTCGAATTTGTTAAATTTTGGCTGGTAACGCTGAATGGCCAAATTTTTACAAATTCGGCTACGGCATGATCGCCGATTGTAATTTACGAAATTTAAGACATACTAATTCCACATTAACTAAAAGAATAACTCGCAAAATTTTCCTTACTCATCACCTCCAATGAATACCTACGCCTGGATCATCCTCATCGCTATTATCGTCAGCTTCCTCTTAGATTTAGTTAGCGACTTATTGAACCTCAAAACCCTTAATGACGATCTTCCCGACGAATTCAAAGGCGTTTACGAAGAAGAGAAATACCGTAAAGCCCAAGAATATTCAGCCGTCAAAATCAAAGCCGGTCAAATTCAATCTGTGGTGAATCTGATCGCCTTTTTAGCGTTTTGGTTTTTTGGAGGTTTTAAGTGGCTGTCTGATCTCGTCGACAATATGGATCTCGGATCCATTACCTCTGGCTTAGTCTTCATCGGCATCTTGGTGGGCTTCAAAACGGTTCTATCTTTACCCTTCTCCATTTACTCAAACTTTGTGATCGAAGAAAAATTTGGATTCAATCGAACGACGGTAGGAACTTTTATTGGGGATAGAATCAAAGGATTAGTCCTCATGATCATCATCGGAGGATCCTTCCTTTCCTTGATCCTTTATCTTCTCGAAGCTGCCGGCGACTGGGCATGGCTATGGGGCTGGGGAGCGACCGTTGTTTTCTCATTAGCCCTCCAAATCATTTTTCCGATTTGGATCATGCCGCTATTTAATAAATTCAAAACATTGGAAGAGGGTGAACTTAGAGAGAAAATCACTCAATACGCACAAAAAGTTAATTTTCCACTGACGAACATTTTTGAAATCGATGGATCAAAACGATCGTCTAAATCAAATGCCTTCTTCGCTGGCTTTGGGAAAAGCAAACGCTTAGCCCTCTATGACACCTTGATTGAACAGCAGGATCCCGACGAGCTAGTAGCTGTGGTCGCTCACGAGGTGGGGCATTTTAAACACAAGCACGTCATTCAAGGAATGGTGATCAGCATCGTTCACTCGGGCTTACTCTTTTACTTACTCTCCATCTTCCTGAGCCATGAAGGTCTCTTCAACGCCTTCTACTTAGACACACCTACTATTTATGCCGGCTTAGTTTTCTTTGGCTTACTTTTACAGCCCTTAGACCTTCTAATATCAGTCGGTTTTTCAGCCTTATCACGAAAAAATGAGTTTGAAGCCGATCGTTATGCGGCTACCACGATCGACAATCCGGAGCACATGGTAAACGCGTTAATGAAGCTTTCACGCGATAATCTCGTTCACTTGACTCCGCATTGGCTTCAAGTGTTTTTGCATCATTCGCATCCGCCGATATTGGAGCGTATAAGGGCGATTCGTAATATATAGTAGTCGGCTCACCCCGTGAGCCGGAGCGGCATTCAGAGACATACTTCAAAAAACCTACTAGAAAGACTGCAAAAATTTGATTCGCTCATTCTCCCCTCGCTAGCGCTTCGGGCTAGTTAACTTACCTTCTAAGTTGCGCATTAATTATACAGCTATTAAAACCAAACCTAGGTCCACAAACCGCCAAGGGCTGAAGGCCCGCAATAGCCTAGCCCAGGGCAGAGCGAAGCGTCGCCCTGGGAAAGATTCCTGATATAAATGAAGCCCTGTAAGGGCGTAATAAAACCTAAAGGGAACTCTAACTAGCTCGAAGCGCTAGCAAGGGGATCAATCAACTCAATATGCTTTTTATTTTTGTTCAATCGATTCTATTTAACGTCTTTGCTTCGTACGGCTCGAAGGTCGAGCCTGCTACTATTGGTCTTTGGCAAAAATTCTAAAACTTACTTGGGTAATAATTCAGTCTTAAACTCAGGTCCTTCGACAAAATTAAAATCAGATTTTGAATCATTTTCCCAAACCTGAAGTATTACATTTAACACATCAATCACATTGTCAGGTCCTGAATTTTTTTTCCCATTCAAACCCTTGGTCATAATAGACACCCAATAGGGACTTTTTGAATTTAAAAAAGCCTTTGAATACATTTCTTGCTTTTTCTTGTATAAAACTTCATGCCCTCCACTACCCATTAAAAATATGGAGTATAAAAGTGGATGAAGTTTTGACTCTATTACGTTCAAATTAAAAAAACCTGTCTTCGAATCTATCTTTGCTGAGGTCTGCATTAAGAACACTTCTTCGCTCTTCAATTTTAACTCTTCATACACCTCAACGATTCTTGGAATCGCTCGATAGCATTTTAATTCCGCAAGCTTCCTACTTGCCTCAATTCGCCTATCCTCATCCTCTAGCTGATTCAGCCAATACGATTCCATGATGGGTTTTCGATAAACGAAGACCACAACTCCGATCAATCCGACCGTAATCAACAAACCAACTAACGTAATCCTTCGAGATGTTTTATTCATAAAGTAGTCTATTTAACCTTCGACTTGCATGAAACGAGCCAGGGTTAAATTTTAACAAAACTAAAACACTGCTTGTCAGAGTGTGACTACATACCAACATCAATTAACCTAAAATCTAAACTCCGTAATTTTAATTACTTCTCATGAATATCTTCATCTTCTCTGGCCCCTCAATCACTTCAATGTCTTTACGGCCCATCCAGCTGCTTTTAATTACAGAATAACACTCCTGAACTGTATCAATGCTTATCGTATTTCTAAATCTCCATTTCCTAATGCGGATTCGATTTATTTTTTCTTCATCATCAAATGAGCTCCAATATTTTATCCAGGCTGCTTCAAAAGATTCTAATCCTTGCGCCCCCATCTGATGTACTGAGTGCAATAACGGATGCAATTTTACCGTTTTAAGATCACTTGCACCAACAGGAGCATAGGAAACCGTTCCTATGAAAGTTTCCTTATCTTCCTCAACCCTATTTGTGAAAATTTCAAAAATTTTCGGTATAGCTCGATAACACTTTAATTCAGACAGCTTTCTTGCAGCCTCAATCTGAGTGCTCTCATTATCCAACTGGTGCAGCCAATAAGCCTCTGCTAATGGTTTTCGGCTCATGAATAGCGTAATCCCAATTACACTCAAAGTTGCAATGAACCCAATAATTGTAATTCTACGTGGTAATTTTTTCATCAGGTAGTCGGCTCACCCTGTGAGCCGGGATTGTAGTTAGATTAAATTGCTACAAAAGGAAACCTTACTTACAAGTTTTACGCTTTCGTTCTTAAAGGATATTTGCAATGAGTTAAACTCTTCTGCTTCGGTACGACTCACGGAGCGAGCCTACTACTAATCAATGATTAAGATTTGTTGCTGTAGTTGACTCATCTTTTCGGGCCCCTTACTGACTTTAACGTTTGTACCTTGATTATTAATGTATTTTAGGATGCTGATCAAAGTATCGTATAGCGCAAGCTCTTTGTCATACTTCCCGGTATGAACAAACTTCAGCTCATCCTTGACATTATACTTTTCTAAAGTCTTTGTTCTTTTTCGGTATTCCAACTTAGCTTGCTTTAAATTCTCAATTCCTCCCTGTCCCATTTGATAAATGGCAAAAAGCATAGGGTGAACTTTTAAATCATAATCGGGCTTTGAAGATTTTCGACTCTCAAATACATGAACAACCGACTGCCCTACAAAAAGATCCTCATCCTCTTTAATCATTTCTTCAAAAGCCTGAACAATCTTTGGGATTGCCCGATAGGACTTCAACTCTGCAAGACGCTCAGAGGCAGCGATGCGATTGTTCTCATTTTTAAGTTGGTGGATCCAGTAGGATTCGATGATTGGTTTTCGGTAGGTAAATAATGTAATTCCAACCAAGCTAAGCGCTAAAACAATTCCAACTAAGGTGATTTTTCGAGATATTCTTTCCATAACTTCTGGAGGAAAACTGGCATACCCAGCTGCGTTTCTCCTGCTGATCCTTCAACCAATTGAATATTGTTGGTTTCATTCCAATTTTCACTAATTAATTTTAGCACCACTTGAAGTTCTTCCAATTGATTAAAACGGCTTGGCCCAAAAGGATCGACATTATTGCTTTTGTCTCCTGATTCCCTGTAATAATTTTGAATTTCCAATTTTGTGAGCATTGCCGATTTTAAATGTTCGTCCCCCCCGTTTCCCATCGAGTAAATAGAATAAAGCATGGGATGTATTTTTACCTCTTGTATAAGAGGTGGATCTTTTAGCGGGTTGGAAGCCGTATACGCGTATCCAATAAAAGTATCCCTGTCTTGCTTCAATTTCCTTTTGTACGCCTCAACAATATCAGGGATCGAACGGAAGCACTCCAGTTTAGCCAATTTCCTAGAAGCGGCGACACTTTGGCTATCATCTTTCAATTTTTGAATCCAATAGACTTCTAACAGAGGATCACGATAAAGAATTGCAATAAAAACGGTTAAGCTTACTACTCCTAATAGAATCAACAGTATAATTCGTCTCGAACGTTTTTTCATTTTAGTAGTAGGCTTGCTACGCGAGTTGTATGAAATGAGGCGGCTATAAATTGTCGATCTAACGATAATAAATCAAATTGCATTGAATCCCGAACAAACCCCTCGCTAGCGCTTCGGGCTAGTTAATACAAACTCTATTTTAATACCCGAACTAGCCCAAAGCGCTAGCGAGGGGGCCAAATACTCAGAAATGTTATTTCGTTATTTATGCTTTATCGATTCTAAATAACCGTTCTGCATCGCACGGCTCGAAGGTCGAGCCTACCACTTCGACTCGCGGAGCGAGCCTACTACTAAGTTACAATCTGACCGGAAACGCGGGTATCTGAACTTCTGAATTCTTTTCAGATCCTTCGGTAACTTCGATGTCTTTTCGGCGGTTCCATGCATCATCGATAAACTTTAAAGCTTCATAGAGAGTCGAAAATCTTGTCCCATGACTTCTACCAAATCTGTTTAATTGCCTTTGCTTATGTTTTTCTACACCGCTCAAAATTTTTGAATATTTTTTAACGGAAGGTTTTAAATATTCAGATCCCTCTGATCCCATCGAATAGACAGCAAAGAGCATCGGGTGAAGCTTTACTTTCTGAATGATGCGAGGATCTATCTGAGAACTGTAGTTCATCGCCGAATATCCGATGAAGAGATCTTGATCGAGTTCTAACTTCTTACTGAACGCATCAACAATATCTGGAATAGCCCGATAGCACTTCAATTCGGATAACCGTCGAGCAGCGGTGATACGCTTGGTATCGTTTTTCAATTGATGGATCCAATACATTTCGATGAGAGGCTTGCGACACATGTAGAGCGCTAAGCTCGTCAGTCCAACGGCAAAAATTAGGCTTAGTATTGTGATTCGGCGTGAAAGCTTTTTCATAGGGTAGTAGGCACACGCTGTGTGCCGTTTTTAACGAAAAATTTAAGTAGCTCCAATTAGTTCCTGTTGAATAACAGGAACTAATTATATTTGCGTGGGATCACGCAAATCACAAACATAGGCGAAAAGCCTATGTTTTGTGGAGCGACGCAGTTCGAAGAACTGCTTGGAGCGTTCGAATAAAGGTCGGAAGGACCTTTATTCAACAGAAACAAATCAGCTTGAATCTTAGGTACGTTAAAAAGAAGAAAATCGATTCGTTAATATATTGAAGTGGGATGAGATCCCAGCTTACGGCCCCTTTAGGGAGTGCGTAAGCCCTAAGCTTACTTGCACGAGGGAGCGAAGCTACCATTATTGCGGAGCCGACTACTTTAGACGGCACACAGCGTGTGCCTACTACCTTATTCCCAAATAGATGCCATCTCTTAACTCAAGGGGTAAGGCTGGTAAGAGCTTCAAGAGATCACCATAAATCCGATTCGTTTGTGCAATTTTATATCCACGAGTATTCACTCCTGAAGTAGCTCTCCCGTGAATCGAAATCTGGTAGACCTGATTTTGCTGCATTGAAGGGTCAATGTTGATTTTTAATCGAACATTCTTTTTATTTTTAGGAATGATGTGATCTTTAACTTCTAGCTTTCGAACACCAATTAACGCTGATAAGTCGATGGCACCTTTATATTTATTACGATTACATTCAATTTCCACTTCCACCCATTCCCCGGCCTTACCAGAAATCGTTCTCTCTTTAAACGAAAGTTCAAAGTCTTCTACTCCTCGTTGAGCCCAGATTAAAAATCGATGATTAGAACTCGCTCGCCCTGTGAGTTCAGTGACTCGGAGAATGAAAGACTTTTCACCCTTGGAGGTATAGGTGAGTTCACCTTCATCTCCACCTTTAGGATCGGACCTATCGATGACTTTTTTATTACCATCCAATAATTCAAATAGCAGTTCAGCGCTCGAACCAAGTGATCGACTAAAACCAAACGCTTGTAATCGCTCACCTTGACTCAATCCTTTAAAGGGTATAGGAAACTCAAACACCTGCCCCGCCCGCTCAAAGCACCCCTCAAAAACAACCATCCCTTGAGCTTTCAATGTGGCATGGAAGGCAGAACCTAATGCACCGGGTTCTTGTAAGTACTGATATCGCTCAGAGCCCCAACGGTAGTTTCCCACTCCAAAAAAATTACCATGAGTACTCAAGGGCCGTGACGTTCCTTGATCCGGGAACTGCCCAATTCGGAAATGAAAACGATTCTTCTTCGGCACACTGAACGCTGAGTCACGAATCACGGCTGAGTATTGACCTTTACGATCAAAGTAAACCTTAAAGCGACTGTCACCCCCGAGCCCAGCTGAATCATCAATTGCTTTTAACAACTGACCTTGAGGGCCATAGATCGATACATGGGGATCTAAGAGTTCACCTAATCTTCGCGAAATAACTTCAAAGGTTAGGCTTTGGGGCTTCTCAATTTGAAAATGAACTTGAGTTCCTTCTTCCCGATCGATCTCTCCAAAGAGAGACAAAGGGATCCTGGATGGTTTTTCTCGTTCCTGTCGAATCGGTAAATCGTCGATAGCCACTAAAATCGGATCCGACAAACCCTTGGAATTCAAAACGAATAAGGGCGCAATCCCGACTCCCAAGGTCTTTGGAAGCTCAATTTGATAGGTCGCTTTTTTAGATTGACTGTTATCTAAGACTTTTACCTTTGCCTTCGAGTTCAGAAAGAGTTTAGCGTCGACCAGGTCTTTTCCTTGAACTGTGAGAATAAATGGTTCACCGAGTGAAAATGAAGCCGGTTGAAGCTTATAGATTTCAGGCTTTGAAAAGAGTAGAGGAGTCGAAAAGAAAAGAAGAATCATTCCCGCCAGCAATGAGATTCGGCTTCGACCATCTATGATGCTCTTGAATATAGATTCAACAATCTGCCTCATAGAAGAATATCCTCTATGACTTTTCCCGGAGCGATCTGTAATGGACGGTCTTGAGCGTCGTAAACTTCAATTCCGGGATCGATTCCTAATAAATGAAACATCGTTGCTGAAATATCTTCAGGACGGACTGGATCCTTATCGGGATAAGAACCAGTACTGTCAGAGGCACCATGGATATAACCACGCTTCACTCCTCCACCAGCTAAAAGAACCGTATAGCATTGTGGCCAGTGGTCACGACTCTTATTGCTATTGATCCGGGGAGTTCTTCCAAACTCACCCAACCAGACCACTAGCGTAGTATCGAGTAAGCCCCGCTCATCGAGATCATTAAGAAATACGGGAAGCGTATCATCGGTGATGGGAAGATGGCGCTTTTCAATGATCGGATACATTCTAGTGTTATTAAATCCGTGGGTATCCCAACCACCCCGAGTGGTACTCTGCCCACCTATAGATCTTGAAAAATAAACACTCACGAATCTTACACCGGCTTCAACCAGCCTTCGTGACAGAAGCAGCCCTTGACCGTAAGTATGTCTTCCAAACTTATCACGAATCTTTTCACTTTCTTTACTCAGATTAAAGGCTTCACGAATTTTGGCACTACTCAACATGGTGAGTGCTTTTTTGTAATACTCGTCTAAACCTTGAGCCGACTGGCTTTCGAGGATTTTCGATTGTTGATCGATTATCTTTTGAAGCGCTCGTCGTTTCTTTAATCGATCTAATGTTAATCCACTCGGTAAGCTCAATTCGGGTAATTTAAAATTAGGGCTGTTAGGATCTTCCGAAATGAAGAGAGGATCGTGCTTTTTACCGAGAAAGCTAGCTCTTTGGCCCGGAGTGACGGAACCGTCCCTCATATTGTGAGGATAAGAAACAAACGTGGGAATCCCTTCTCCAGTAGGCTTCAAATGATCCACAACGGACCCGTAAGCCGGAAAGAGATCGATCGAATCTCGAAGTCGAATGTCATCTGTAGGAGGAGAGTGTCCCGTCAATGCGTAGTACGAAGCCGGATTGTGGTTTTTCATCTCGTGGTGAACACTTCGAATCAAACACACCTTATCCATAACTTTTGCCATCTTTGGCAATCGTTCATTGATGACTAAACCCGGAACATTCGTTTTGATATGCCCGTGAGGGCTTCGAATTTCACTCGGGGCATTCGGCTTCATATCAAACGTGTCTAAATGACTGGGACCCCCGAATTGATATAAGAAGATAATCGATTTCGCCTTCGGTGCGATTTTCTTAGCTTCAACTTCCCCTCGTAATAATCCGGGCAAATTTAGCCCCAGCAATCCTAATCCCCCGACTCGAAGAATATCTCTTCGCGACCAGTTAGGATCGTTCACAAAGGCATGAGGCTGTGTTCGAATCGATTTTATATTTTTCATTTCAGAACTATCTAAAACTCTTATAGCCGAAGTAAGAACTCTTTTGAGTTCAAAAGGCTCCAGGCGATGTCTTCTAATCCTTCACGAATGTTTTTGGATTCATTTAGTAGCCCTAACGAAGCGCTCAACTCAGCCCGGCGAGGCGATCGGTTCAATGCTTCCAAATAAAGGTCAGTTATAATCTGCTCAGGACTCAGCTTCGCTTTGAGTTTAAGGGAAAGAATGTTGTCTTCATTCCGAAGTAACTCATCCATCATCGGACCTGAAATCATTTGAAAGGCTTGAGCTAAGGTTGTTTCATCGGAACGCTCACACTCACAAGTTAGTAAGCGCTCAGGCTTACCAAAGATCTTCAAGAACTTATCCCCAGAACTAGGTCGCATATAACGAGCGCGGATGGCGCTTACTCCAGAGATGTGAGAAGCACGAGTGCCTTTGGGATAACCATTAAATGGAACTGAAGTTCTCAGCACTTGGAACAAGCTATCAGCCAAAGCTTCAGCGCTTAATCGGCGAGGGGAATAACGGGCGTAATTGACGAGTTCTTCTTCACTCGTTTTGCCTGAGGACAACCCCCTTTGGTAAGCTTTCGACATGGCAATTAATTTCACCAAAGGCTTAATTCGAAAATTACCCTCCTTGAATCGCTGGGTGAGTTTCTCAAGTAACACAGGATGGGAAGCGGGATTTGTACTTCTAAAATCATCGATGGGATCGACTAAGCCCTTACCCATCATTTGGAACCAAATTCGATTCGCCTGAACTTTACTGAAGAAGGGATTGTCTTTAGATGCAATCCAGTCGGCAACAGCCTGAATTCGATTTTGGGACTCTACTTGAGCTTTCCCTCCGAGCACTCTGGGCAAAGCTATTTTCGAAGTTCGGGGGTCTTTGATCTCTCCCTTCAATCCCCGGTAAACGATTTGTTCACCTCGAAATTCGTGCTTATCGTTACCGTCGCGTCTTCGATTTTGTAAAACCTTATAGTTCACTCGAGAAAACAGTGAAGCCCAACTGTAATAGTCATCCTGCGTCCAACGATCGAAGGGATGGTTGTGACACTTAGCACATTGAAGACGTATTCCTAAGAAAACCTGAGCCGTCGATTCAGCCCGCTGAACCGTCGATCGATTGGCTCGATAAAAATTTGTGGGCGGATTCAGATACGTACTTCCAGTGGCACTTAAAATCTCTTTTGAAAACTCATTGAGAGGGCGATCATTGTGAATGGACTCTCGAATCCATGAATGAAAAGCCTGCACCCCTTTTCTATCGAGAACTTTCTCTTCATTGCGAAGTAAGTCAGACCATTTGAGCGCCCAATGATCGGCGAAGGCTTCGCGATCGATTAAGGCATCAATTAACTTTTCTCGCTTATGGGGATCCTTATCATCAAAAAACGCCTGAGCTTCTGCTTGAGTGGGGTATACCCCAACCAGATCTAAATAAAGTCTTCGGACAAAAGTACGCTCATCACACAAACCACTGGGTTGGAGTCGCAACTTGTTGAGCTTGCTATCGATTTCTTGATCAATAAACGAATCCGTGTTCTTTTTTGAAATCTCTACTTTATTACGACTAGGAATGAATGCGAGGCGAATGGGCTTTTGTAAATTAAGAAACCTCACGAGCACTGTCACTTCACCAAAGTCTTCACGAATAACCTTACCGCCTTGAGTGATATCAACAATTTCTTTTGAGGGCTCATAAACAGCAAGCGACGAAACATCTCGAACAGTGCCGTCACTAAAACTGGCTACCGCTTTGATTTGAAATTCTTTCTCGGGGTCCATGACGACTCGTTCTTGAGTCTCAAGGTGGAGGGATTCCAATTTGGGAACTTCAACTGAATCTTGAGCAGCACCTTCCTCAATCCAGCGATGAAGAGTTTGGTAGAGATGACTCTTAGAGGAAAATCTCAATCCGCCCTCATGACTCACCTGCCCGGTAGCTTTTAACAAGATCAAACTCTTTTGGGGTGAAGTGAAATCGATTCGCCGGCTGAAGAGATCGCTGGTTAAACTCTGGTAATCCTTTTGAGGATCCTGACCTCGAAGAGATAATTTGAACCCGCCTTTACCGTTTTTATTCCCGTGACACACTCCTAAATTACACCCAGCCTTAGCCAACACCGGCTGAACATCATTCAAATACGATATCTTCCTCGGCGAATTCCCTTTCAAGTTGGGGTCGCTAATGAAGATCAAAGTTAAGATGAGAATTGCCGCGTTGACTTTATGGCAAATCATGATGACGGTTTTGCAGTAAATGGATTAGTAAGTAGTTAAAAATCAATAATTAAGTATAAGAAGCAAAACTCGAATATTGCACTCAAAATATATAGATTTAAGCTAACAAACAGGCTTTAGAAGCGTCTCTAAAGTAGTCGTCACGCTCTGCGTGGCGCCTCCTGTCGACGGCAAGGTGATCTAAAGCTCAAATTAATCTCGACCGAGGCACCACCAAGTACTTTAATGAATTAACTCCCCTTAAATTATTAGAGAATGTCTATTTGAAGTTAGACATATTCCTTCATCAAAGCGAAGAGCTACGAATCGCGCCCCACGGAGAGGTTGTAAATTTTTCTCAAGCTTAGTTAGAGCCGGATTCCAATCTAGTAAAAATGCGGCCTTAATTAGCCCGAAGCGCAAGCGAGGGGCCGGAATGAAAGCCCTGGCCCCTCGCTAGCGCTTCGGGCTAGTTAAGTTGAAAGCTTTTAGAATTCATAGCATCGGACTAGGACGACTACAACAGTTAAAAATCATGAATAATCGGTCCCGGAAAATCACCCTAATCGCTTTGACCTTCGCGGTAGCGATTACCGCAATCCTTCTTTTCTTGAATAGCCGATACTTCATCGAAAGCTATTGGATCTCCAAACTTCAAAACAAAGATCAGTGCTTAGAAGCTTCCAGGAAATTAGCTGACCTCAAATGTTACCGAGCAATCCCCAAAATAATTGAGGCCTTCGAAGAGATGGTAATAGAAGATAAAAAAGGGGAACTCCTTATCATTATCCACGGATTGATGAAGGTAGATACAGGTTTAGTCCCATGGGAAAGCCGGGGAAGAGCAAACATTCAACTCCATCCCATTCTTTATTCTGTGTATTTGATGGGAGAGGGAGGCCTAGAAACTTTAAAGCAGTTTAGAAAAGAGAAGTGGCAGATTGTAGATATTGAAGCTGGAGATCAGGTTGATGAAACTCCACCTAAATTTTCTTCTAAAGATCCAAAAGAGGTCACACTTTACCAAGCTGTTACAAGCATTCTTGATGCTTGGGAAAACAAAGGCACTAAAATCGCTGAAGGCTCAGAGAAAGTTCAAATGCAATTGATGGAAAGGCTGTAAATAATAAGAAAGCTTCTTATTGATCTTCAATTGATTGGGTATTCTATTTATCACCATGAAGAAGAAACCACGGAACTTCACCATTGCTTGCTTAACCGTTACCGTTACCCTAGTCACCATTGTGGTTTTTTTAAACTGGATGTCCCTCCTTGAAATTTATTGGATATCTCAAGTTGATAATCCAGAAAAACGAATAACCGCGACGAAGAAACTGGCAGAATTAAAAACTCACAGAGCGATCCCTGTCATCGTTCAAGAATTTGCCGAAATACTAATTGAGGATGAGGCGAAGAAAATTTATATCCATCGGTATATAGATGCTAACACCTTATACTCCTTCTCTCCTGAAAGTAAAGGCGTCCCGATCGAACTCCATCTCCACCCAATGCTCTACGCAATTTACACCATGGGCTCAGAAGGTGAACTTTACTTAAAAGAAATGATCAAGGGGTACATGAAAGATGAAATCGCTAAATTGCAGTCACAAAAAAACACATCCGCGGCTAATAGGCTTGCCTCCCTAATTCAAGCGATGGTTCACATGACTGAAGTCTGGAAGAACGAAAACAGGTACAAAGTAGCCGAAGGGCCTGAGAATTGGAAAAAGAGAAAAAAACGAGAACCGTTTCGCTGAGCCCAGCCTAAGAACTTATGAATCAATCATCGAAAAGATTTACTCTTACACTTCTTGGAATAGCCGTAATTCTGATAGGCGGAACTCTCTTTTTAAAGAGGCAATACTTCGTCGAGCTGTATTGGATATCCCAACTCAGTGAGAAAGATCGAGAGTTAGAAGCTGCTAGAAAGCTTTCAGATATGAAATGCTATCGATCCATTCCTGATATTCTTGATGAATTTAGGCTCATGCTGAAAGAGGACTCCCAAAATGAGATGTTTATTTCTCAAAATGGGATCACCGCGACTCGCTTAGGATTTAACTTCATGGATTCTGAGCCCTTAGCTTTTACCCAGGTTCACCCTATGCTTTATTCAATCTATTCAATGAGAGCTGAAGGAACTGAAAAACTATTGAATTACAGGAATGAAAACTGGGACCAACCTAAGGTAAAAGGAAGCCCAGTTAAAAGGACTGAGAACTTCCCTGGAGGATCTATTAAAGCGAAAGAATTTCGTCTACTACGTGCAATCGATATCATCCTTGGAGCTTGGGAAAACGCGGACCTTCAACTGCTTGAAGGTCCTGAAATGACGAAGCATCCGGTATTGATTCGATAATTCAAGGTATTCATTTGGGCTCACCCCTAAGCAGAGATAGTATAGTGAATTGAATCTAACGATCTTTTTGGAATCACCCTGACATGAAAACACTATCTAAAAAAATCACCTTCAGCGTCTTAGGATTTGCTGTTGCCTTAACGGGGATAGTTTTATATTCAAAACGGGATCGAATTGTAGAAGCTTACTATATTTATCAACTTGAAGATGAAACCAAGAGAATCGAAGCCGCTAGATACTTAGCCGAAGTGAAGTGCTTACGGGCCATTCCTTCAATCGTTGAGACTTTCGGCCAGATGGTTGAAGAAGATCAACAAGAGACCCTCTTTATCGAGAGCTTCTCAATAATGACAATTTGTTACTTTGGAGGACCACCAAAAGAAGTTCCCCCCAGTAATTACGTGAATTTACATCCCCTTTTATTTGCACTTCATTCTATGGGGACTGAAGGCACAGAAATTCTTAAACAGGCACAATCAGACTATTTTAAAGCTCCCCCTAAGAAGACAGGAAACGCACGCTTAGATTCAGAGTTAGTCATAAGAATGAATACTTTAAAAGAGGCCTATGGAAGAATTATCATGGCCTGGGAGAGCCCCAAGAAATTTCAAATTAAAGAAGGGACAGAGGAACGTCCCGCCCAGCAGATGATTACGTTTTAGTATGCAAATATTAATCAAATCATTTGGCTTCAAATACGGAGAGCCTTACCCCGAAGGTGACCTTCGAATTGATTTGAGAAATCGTATTCGTAATCCTCACGATCATCTTCCAAAGGGAGCCATCGGCTTAGATTCCATTGTTAAGAAAACGGTTTTGGGATCTGACGCCAATCAAAAGGTTCTCAGTAATTGTCTTCAGAGAATCATGAAGCTTCTCAAAGAAGCAGATGAACTGACGATTTCCATTGGTTGTAAAAGTGGCATCCATCGAAGCGTTGTTTTTGCCGAAGAAATTTCTAAGCAGTTACAGAAAAAGGGGCATGTGGTTGAGGTTGAGCATGTTCATTTGCAGGCTTGAGAAAAGGTTAAAACGTCTCACAGAGAGATTGTGAGTCACTAGCTATTTCTCAAAAGATAGATTCCAACTTGATAGCAATACGAACTCAACTAGCCCGAAGCGCTAGCGAGGGGTCCCGCCTTAATAGTGTTGGCCCCTCGCTAGCGCTTCGGGCTAGTTAAGTTTATGATTGCTATTCCTCCTCCTCCAACCAAACCGCCTTTTTCCGGTTCCCCAACTGGATTCCTCGCCACACGCTAAACCCATAGAGCGCTCGATCAATCAACACTGTATCGTGATCGATTGAAAGGGAACCGATCATCGACTTACCATCCATATGGTCACCGTAGACAATCATTTGGATGCGCCATTTCTTGTACTTTCCTTTTAATAAAGCCTGCAAGGCATCTAAATACTCTTGAGTGTACTTATCTAAACTCACTTCCACGTAACGTGTGTGATTCGGCCACCAATCCCAATTCAAACAGGGATCATAGGCATTCTTTTCGATCTGAAAGAGTTCCATTTGCACTTTTTCCATCTCTTCAATCAGATCGTTATCCTTCATGGCATATTTTTCTTCCTCTTCCTCGCTTTTAAACTCTGCCACGATGGTTCGCTCACTGAAAGCTTGATCAAAAATAGAATCCTTGGAGGCGATAATTAGATTTTTTATCTTCATGAGATCGAGAAAAGACAATGATTCTAAAGCTTGGTTTTTAAAGACGAAGAACTGCCCTTAACAACTCAAAGACTTATTTTAAACACCAACTCAGGCCCCATTCTACGCTCGACCTAAAAAAACAACACGACACCTCCCGTTAGGCTGGGAAGTGTCGTGTTTCGAAGGAAAGGAGTGCAATGTTGGGCTTTATTGCGATTTAAGTAACAGTTCGATTTTTATTGATCGTTTAGCTTTTTACCTTGAGCACCTTACTGTTGATGTCGAATCGAGGAGTTCTGGTTATGTCTTTCTCGTCGACCTCTGGTTTTAAATCTGTTCGTGGGTCAGACCGAGTTTCTCGAATGTTTAAAATCTCTGGGATCGGGGAAGCCGGGAGGCTAACCGGAAGCATCTTTTGCTGCTCAGAATAATCGAGAACTTCAACCGCGAGCCGATGCAAGCTACGCCTCAGCTCATGAAGATCTTCTTTTTCTTGATTCATATGACGCGCAAGCTCGTCGACGCGGTGATAAGCCTGACGCATCTGCTTTCGTTTCTTTAAGGGACCGAGGATAAATCGATACCAAATACTCTGAGACTGCTCGGCCTCATGAATCTCTTTATTGACTTCGGTGAGTTCATCGTTTCGATCTGCCATGCGTTCTAACTGGCGAGAAGTGCCTCGTAAGCGTTCAGCAAACGACCGCTTTACCTTTCGCAAATCGTCCTGTTGACGCGTAGCAAAATCTTTGAGTGCTCCCACCTCGACCTTGTGGCGATTTCGGAGTTCCTTCACTCGATCACGTGAACTTTGCCGCAAAGATTCAACCGCTTCTCGGCTCCACTGGGCTTGGTCTTGCAAATCTTCGAGCTGTTCGCGACAGAGTTCTTCGAGTCGCCGGGAAGATTCATCCATGAATCGTAATGACTGATCGACCGAAGCTTCGTGACGCTCCAAGGAAGAAAACTTACTTTCAAACTGAAATCGGAATTGATTGAGATTATTGAGGACGGCTTCCATTCCGCTCTTAATTCGACGAGATTGGCTTTCGAACCGATCACTCAGATCTTGAACTTGACCAGTAACGGTTTCGTTCAGTGCCACCACATGAGTCTGCAGCTGTTGGCTGAACTTTTGCTCTAATTCGATCGATTGACGTGTGAGGGCGTTGGAGACGATTTCTTCCAAACGATCTTCAGTGAGAGTCACAACCTTCAAATCCCTATTATCAGGATCGGACTGGCGTTGCCCACCCACCTGATGATCAGAAGCATCCGACTGAGATTCGGCTTCTGAGGATGGATCATCGGCTCGAAACCACGAACAAACCCAGGCGAAGAACCCGCGACGAACACTTTTTCGAGCTTTATCTCTCAGTATCAGGTCACTCATACCCGTTCCTTCAGCAGCCCAACACCTTACCTGGTAAGGTTCAATCCGTTACCTGGTAAGGGCAGGGATAAGCGACTAAGTTTTTTAATTTATGTGACTTATGAATTTTCCCGCCTCTGAACTTACCCCATTTTCATGAACCCTGGGTTCGGAAATTAAGGGCCTTCAAGGACGAAAAGACAGAAATAAACCTATATTGAGGGGGCTTTTCCCCACTCTGCTTTATAGCTTACAAAATATAAACCAAACTTCAGAGGAAGCAAGCTCCGAATCAGCAGAAAAAAAGTTCAGTGAGGCCTTCGATGATCCCGGGGTAATTTGAGAGAATCATAGGCTCCCATTTCAAAATTCAGGCTTCAATCTGTGTTAAAGCCACGCCTTCACTGGCAGGAAAAGCAGAGCGAGTCTTATTGAAGGATTCCCAGAACGGTTGAAACGAGGCCCCAGAGGGCGCGTTTCCACAATAATGAATTAGGTTGATTTATGGACTCCCCCATCGAAGGTCTCATCGCAGCGACGTTCACCCCTTTTCACCCCAATGGATCTCTTTACCCTGAGCTCATTCCCACTCTCGTAGATCGTCAAATCGACGAAGGGGTCGAGGGCTTCTTTGTGGGAGGGAGTACCGGGGAAGGGGTTTCCATGACCGTTAACGAACGAAAAATGGTGGCTGAGGAATTTGTTAAAGCAACTGACAAGCGCATTCCGGTCATCGTTCACGTGGGTCGTGATTGCTTACACGAAGCCCAAGCGCTCGCTTCTCACGCAGCCGAAATTGGAGCCGATGCCATTTCGGCCGTGCCCCCTTCCTACTTCACCCCTTCCAATGAACGGGTGCTGATCGACTGTCTCAAGTCCATCACCGATGTCGCATCGAGCCTCCCTTTTTATTACTACCACATCCCGAGACTCACCGGTGCGGCCTTCGACATGCCCTCGTTCATCGACCTCGCTACCCAAAAGATCCCAAGCTTGGCGGGCATCAAGTACAGCGCCTTTGATGTCGATCGATTTCAAGCTTGCATCGATCAATACGGAAATGAGCTCAAATTCTTCTATGGCTCCGATGAAATGTTCTTAGCCGGGCTCTCCGTCGGCGCTCACGGTCAGGTAGGAAGCACTTACAACTACATGGCACCCCTGTTTTTGAAAATTAGAGAAGCCTATCAGAATAACGACACTCAATTAGCCCGTTCCCTTCAAAGTAAAGCCGTACAGATCATTCATACTTCGATCAAGTACAAGGGGATTCCTGGATTGAAAGCCACCATGCGAGCCAGTGGGATCGATTGCGGGCCCAACCGCCTTCCCTTAGACACCTTGACAGAAGAAGAATTTAAGTCTTTAGAAAAAGACTTAGATGCGATCGATTTCTCTAAAGCGAGGAAGGGTGAAATCTGAAATGAAACGAGCCTTCGTTCTCCTTTTCGCCTTAAGTTTTCATTCTGCTCTTCAGTCGCAAGAATCAAAAAGCTCATCGAGCTTCCTCACTTGGAGCGATTTAGAACCTCTACCTGACGATACAGGTTTCGCAGCTCCTTTTGCGGGCATCAGCAACGGCGCTCTCCTAGTCGCGGGTGGAGCCAACTTTCCGGACGGACGACCTTGGGATGGCCATCCCAAGGTTTGGCACGATCGCATCTTTGTGATGACAAAAAAGCCTGAAGGAGATGCAAAAGGAGAATGGATCACTGCAAAGGCAAAGCTCCCCAAACCATCGGGTTATGGAGTTTCAATTTCAACTTCCTACGGAGTCATCGCGATCGGAGGTTGTGATAAAGATGTTTGCCACTCTGAAGTGTTTGTGATGAAGTGGAATGCTGCTTCCAACACTGTTGAAGTTTCAAGCTCCTTGACCCTGGAAGATGGGAGCACCATCGCCTTACCTTCCTTACCCCAAGCCACCGCCTTCGCCAGTGGCGCTCAACTGGGTGGCGATATCTACATCGTCGGTGGGCAACACAATATGAAGGGAGACACCACTTCGAAGCCGCAAGTATTTCGCCTGAAGCTCTCCAATTTGCCGAAGAGTTCCGAACTGAAATGGGAAACCCTTCCCTGGCCTGCGAATGCGTCAAGTCGAGTTCTACCCATCGCCGTAGCCCAACACGACGGCCGTCAAGATTGCCTGTTCATGTTCAGCGGTAGAAAAATTGATGCCGAGGGAAAAGCGACTCTCCTTAAAGATGCCTGGAAGTTGATCCCATCTCAAATCTCGAAGAAAGCCGCCGAGGCTTGGCATCAAATCCCTGACTCTCCCACTTGTATTATGGCTGGAACAGGCCTCCCTATCGGATCATCCGGCATTCACATCATCGGAGGCGCTGATGGTCGTTATTGGAGTCAAGATTTAAAGGATGAACACCCCGGCTTCCCAAATGAAATTCACTACACCTATCACACCGTGACAGAAAAGTGGTTGAAAGCTCCTCCGCTTCCTCTCAATTTAGTAACGACAACGGCTGTCAAATGGGATGAAGACATCATCATTCCTGGAGGGGAATCTAGACCCGCGGTTCGTTCGAATCGAATTTTGATAGCTAAGTTGAACTCTACTCAAGGATCCTTCGGCTGGGTGAACTACTTAACTATCGCCATCTACCTAGCTGTACTGGTGGGAGTCGGGATTTACACTTCAAGTGCAGGCGAAAGTACCAAAGAATTCTTTCTCGGAGGCCAACGCATTCCCTGGTGGGCAGCTGGATTGAGCATCTTTGGAACCCAACTCTCTGCGATCACCTTTATGGCGATCCCGGCTTTAGTCTTCAGAACGGATTGGGTTTACTTTTGGGCCAACATGATGATTTGTATCGCCGCTGTCATCACCATTTACATTTACTTACCGTTTTACCGAAAGCTCAATGTGACGACGGCCTATGAGTATCTAGAAAAAAGATTCAGCACAGCAGTTCGCTGTATGGCGAGTGCTTCATTCGTATTATTTCAAATCGGTCGAATGGGAATCGTTCTCTATCTGCCCGCCTTAGCTTTATCTACGGTGACAAACTTAAACATTTACGTTTCCATTTTAATGATGGGAGTTTTAGCCACCTTCTATACCGTCATGGGAGGCATCGAAGCCGTCATTTGGACGGATGTACTTCAAGTCATCGTTTTAGCCGGTGGAGCGTTACTGATTCTGTTTGGTATCGCGAGTGATCTGGATGGCGGTTGGAGCGAAATTTTTTCAGCGGGTCAGGAAGCGAATAAGTTTCACCAATTCAATTGGACTTGGGATTTCACCACGACGGCCGTTTGGGTCGTCGTCGTCGGTAAAATATTAGAGCAGTTGATGCCCTACTCAGCTGATCAAGCTGTCGTACAACGGTATCTAACCACTCCCGACCAAAAATCAGCAGCACGATCCCTTTGGATGGGTGGCTTCTTAGTGATCCCTGCTTCGCTATTGTTCTTCGGCTTGGGAACAGCGCTTTGGGTTTACTATCGAGCGCATCCCGAAAACTTAAATCCTGCCGGCAACACCGAAAGCATCCTTCCTTGGTTTGTAGCCACTGAACTTCCCCAGGGAATCGCGGGAATCGTAATCGCAGGTTTATTTGCAGCCAGTATGTCGAGCTTAGACTCAGCATTGAATTCTTGCTCGACGGCCATCACCACTGATTTCTACAAACGATTTAAACCAGGCTTACCGGATAAACATTATTTAGGTTTAGCTAAGCAACTCACCATCATCTTAGGGGTATTAGGAACGGGCTTTGCCCTTTACATGGCATACGTTCAGAGTAAGTCGATCTTCGATGTTTACCTCCAAATTTTAGGACTCTTCGGAGGAGGTTTAGCGGGGCTCTTTGCCTTAGGAATCTTTACTCGTAGAGGAACTGCAACGGGAGCCTTAGCGGGATTTATCGTAAGTGCGATCGTTCTCTACATAGTAAAAACATCAACGGATACTCACTTCTTCTTATTTGCAGGAATAGGAATGATGACTTGTATCCTCATCGGGATTCTAGTTTCGAGCTTCAGTGGAGCCCAGGATAAAGACTTAACGGGCTTGACTCTCTATGATACTCAGTCGAAAGAGAACGAGTAACGAGTATGGCTCAAACGAATCGTCGCAAAAATCCAGATTTGCCTATCGATGATTACCATCGATACTCAAGGTGTGACATTTGTAAGTTAACTCCTCACCTCTGTGTTTGCGATGAGCTTCCAAAAATCGAACTGCCTTTTGAGTTCCTCTTTATTCAACACGCTGAAGAAGTGCACCGGCAAAGTAACACTGGCACAATTGCTCATCATTCCATTGCCTCTTCTCAACTTCTGGGACATGGCTGGAAGGGGGAGCCTTTTGACTCAGAGTATTTTAAAGATCCGAATCGTGAGTTTTACGTTCTTTTTCCGATTCCAGAAGCAAAAGTTATCTCCCATGATTTTCCATCGCTAAGTGACGAACGAAAAACCTCATTTGTCATTTTGGATGCCACGTGGAAACAAGCCCGTAGAATGTCCCGTCGTTTACCGGGGATTAGAAAGCTCCAATTTGTAACGCTACCTGATGAGGCTCGACCCTCAATGGGACTGAGAAAACCCCATCCGCAACGAGGCGAGCAATTGAACACCGCTGAGGCCGCGATTTGGACGATTCGGTCACTGGGTTTTAATGAAAAAGCCGATGAGCTAGAAAGTTTCTTGAAGAATGCGGCCAACCGAATTCTTCATATTCGAGGAAAATTTAAAAGAGGTGACGTGTCACCCATCTAATCCAAGTTTGAAAGCTAAAAACGAGAAGTGAAATGAAGAAATACTGGTTAATGAAATCAGAGCCTAATGCTTATTCCATCGATGATTTAGAGAACGATGGTAAAACCCCTTGGGACGGAATTCGCAATTATCAAGCTCGTAACATCATGCGCGATGACATGAACGTGGGAGATGAAGTTCTCTTCTACCATTCCAACGCAAAACCACCTGGAGTCATCGGCTTAGCTAAAGTTTGTAAAGAAAGTTACCCTGATCACACCGCTAGAGATAAAAAAAGCAAATACTTCGACCCAAAAGCAACGGAAGAGAACCCGATTTGGTGTATGGTGGATGTAGAGTTTAAAAAGAAGTTCAAGCAAATTGTTTCATTGGATGAGCTTAAAAACCACGAAGAACTCGATGGCTTGATGGTCATCAAAAGAGGCCAACGTCTTTCTATTCAACCCGTCGACCCGGAGCACTTTAAATTTATTAAATCTCTGGGTTCAAAGAAGAAGTAAAACTGAATCCATCATGAATCATTCCACATTGATCTCGAGCACCTTGTTGGTCCTCTTAACGGTTATCGGTTTAGATCTTCAAGCCGAAAACAAAAAGAAGCCTGCCAGCCGTTTAGCTGAAGCCCACGCTCATAATGATTATCTTCATAAGCGCCCCTTGCTCGATGCTCTCGATCAAGGATTTTCGAGCGTTGAAGCCGATATCTTTTTGGTCGAAGGGAAGCTCCTCGTGGCCCACACTCGATTTGAACTCTCCAAAACTCGAACTTTAGAAGGCTTGTACTTAAAGCCCCTCGCCGAGCGAGTTAAAAAATTTGAAGGAAAGATTTATCCCGAGGGAAAAGAATTTCAGTTGTTGATCGATATCAAATCGAAAGCTGAACCCACTTACCTGGCTCTTCGAGAACTCCTTAAAAAGTACGCGAAAATTTTCACGAAAGTTGAAAATGGCAAAGTGACTCAAGGAGCCGTAACCGCCGTACTGAGTGGTAATCGCCCGTTCGAAACGGTCGAGAAACAAAAAGTTCGCTGGGTCGCTATGGATGGCCGCCCTAGTAACTTAGATTCCAAAAAACCAGCCCACTTCATTCCCTTGATCAGCGAGCGTTGGGGGAAACTCTTCAAGTGGAGAGGTAAAGGGCCTTTCCCTGAAGAGGAACAAAAGAAACTCAAATCGATCATCAAAAAGGCACACGCTAAGAAACGTCGAGTGCGATTTTGGGCAACCCCCGAAGATCCAATAGTTTGGAAAGTTCTCCTAGACCACAAGGTCGACCATATCAATACCGACAAACTTGAAGCCCTCAGAAAATTTCTCTTAAAAAATAAAAAGAGGGAACTCTAATGATTTTCTAAGGGTTTACCAAATAGGATTAAATTAGATATTTGAGAGCTTGATTCCACTTGAATACTCTTGAATCTACCGCCCAACTTGGGTGTAAAATAAGATTGGGTCTTCACTACTCCTAGAGAAACAATTCTTGTTCCCTCGTCATACCATGAACACTCCAACTGATCGATGCGAAATATTTCACGCTAGATCTATCCAAGGTAGTTTCATGTTATTGGAGTACTGAAGCATAAAATCTATTTCTGTTCACTTAGCTTTTAAATAGGAAACGGACATCACTATGAAAGCTCGCTACGCCATCGCATCTCTTTTAGTCGCAGGATTCTTAACCACCCTCTTCCTTTTCAACCCTGAGCCTTCAACTGCGAAGATTCAAAAAGGTGAAAAGCGCCCATTACTTACCAAACACTTGATGAGCGGTTTGGTTAAACCCTTTTCAGGTGATTTGAGAAAAGCTATCGGCGAAGCCAAAACCGATCCTGAAGCCTGGGACGATGTCATCAAGTTAGCCAGCCTCCTCAACGAATCAAGTTACATCATGATGGCCGACAAACGTTGCCCAGATAAAGTTTGGGCTGACGCCTGTAAAACTTTAGACACTGCAACTAAAGCCGTCATTAAAGCTGCCAATAAAAAAGATGCCGCTGCTGCCGGAGAAGCCGCCAAGGGAATCGGGAAATCTTGTGGTAGTTGTCACAAAGCTCATAAGAAAAAGAAACGTTAAGTTTCAAAGCGCTTTATCTATGAAAATCTAAAAAGCTTCAGGCTCTGATGAGCCTGAAGCTTTTTTTAGTAGTAGGCTCGTATTTCAAGCGCGAAGCGTAAGCGAGTGCCAACGATTAATTTTAAACTTTTAATTGCGTTGGATTTCAATTTAACACGATATCTGATTTTGAAATGACTTCTTTGCCATCTATATTTCTCAGTACTGACCCTCGTTGACACTTCGGGCTTGAAATCTCGCGTACTGAACTGAAAATATAATTTTGGGCAGGGTGGCCTGAATATATAATCGTAGAAAGTTAGTTTAATTTTTAAAGTTAATGCTAGTTCCGCCCCGGCTCACGGCCCCTTTAGGGAGTGCTCAAGCTCTAAGCTTACTTGAACGTAGGAGCGAAGCGACCCCTATTGCGGAGCCGACTACTTTGAATTGCAGTTATGGCTAAATCAGAATCTACTGATAACCTACAAAAAAGTATCGATAAGCTGGAAACGCTTAGCGCTGAACTTTCGATAAATATAGAAGACAAAAATGCCGATGAACCGCCAAAGAAAAAGAAACTAAAGCTGAAAGCCTCATTTGCTCAACAATGGAAACAAGGATTCATTATTGCTTTTAAAATATGGATATTTAATTTAGGAATAATTTCTTTTCCTGCTCTACTCCTCGGTGCCATTTTTAAAATTTTGGAGGTAAACTTCCAATCACCCTGGCAACCAATCATTATCCTTACTCTTAGTTTATTATTTATGATTGGAATCCCCATCTTAGCATATCGAGTTGGTTATCTCGTGAAAGATGAAGTAAGAATAGCCTTCCACTTCAAACACGAATCCCAATCAAATTCAGAAGAAGACGAATGCCCTACAGCGAAAAAATAGCCGAGCGCTTACGAGCAGTTTATGAAGATGTTCCCAAGGTAGTTGAGAAAAAGATGTTCGGGGGCATCGCCTTTATGGTGAAGGGGCATATGTCTTGTGGAGTCGTCAAAGAAACCCTGATGGTTCGAGTGGGACCCGACAATTACGAAAAAGCTTTGAAAAGAGCCCATACCCGAGAAATGGATTTTACGGGTAAGCCACTAACGGGTTTTATCTATGTGGATCCTCTAGGATTCAAAACCAAAAAACAGCTTCAATCATGGGTGAAATTGAGTTTAAGTTTTGTGAGTCAGCTGCCACCAAAGAAGAAGAAAAAATAATCATTTCAAGTTGGCCGTCTCCCAATGAGAAACGTCTTCATAGTAGTCGGCT
This sequence comes from Planctomycetota bacterium, assembly GCA_028280485.1. Lineage (GTDB taxonomy): Bacteria > Planctomycetota > UBA8108 > UBA8108 > JACQVS01 > JANQLS01. Next base: position 147 of record JANQLS010000041.1, on the reverse strand, counting down.
CACTCCGTGAGCCGGGATGGCAATTCACATCAACCCACTCTTCAATCATCGTTTTAAAGAGTTAATGATGTCAGACATCTCAATAAGAGATATTGATGTCGTCATTGAGAGTGATGTAATAAGCAAAATTCTTAAGGGCTGTAAGCC
>JANQLS010000028.1 GCA_028280485.1 Planctomycetota bacterium | reverse complement strand
CGACTTCTTAGTAAGCCCGGAGCGTAAGCGACGGGACCGATCCCCTCGCTTACGCTCCGGGCTTACTAAATGATTTTGGAGTTCAATTTCTCCTCAAGCTAGTTCACTTATTTCTTCATCTTCAAATCCGACTTCCAAATCCGGTAAGCCAAGAGCGTCTCACCCTTCTCACCACGAATCGAAAGCAAGACTGAGGGGTTGTCACCGCTCCAATCAAAGTCTAAAACGCCGAAGTTGTTTTTAGAGATGAAGTCCCCGAAGCGATTTTTATTGGGCTTTGTTCCACCTTTGACCCAACCTTGATTCAGGCTACTCGAGGTGAGGTCGTAAAAAGTGTAGAGACCATCTACTTTTAAATGAGCGAGTTCAGCGTAGTGACTGTCTCCGCTTAAAAAGATCACTCCCTCGGCCTGGGCGGATTGAATGAGATCGAATAACTTTTTCCTCTCGAGAGGAAAGTTCAGCCAATTCTCTCCTCGTTGCCCATCGGTAAGAAGTTGAAGGCTGGAGACGATCAATCGGAAATCAGCTTCCTTTTTGAGCTCACCCTCTAACCACTTCCACTGGGCTTCACCTAAAAAGGTAGATTTTGAATCCTCGACTCTCAAATACCTGGTTTCTTCCGGTTTTCGATCGGGTCTTTTGGTTAGGGGAGTTCTAAAGTATCTCAAATCGAGAAGGATAATTTGTACTCTTTGACCCGGTTTACCTACGATTTGGGAATCGTAAATCCCCTCTCGCTTCCAGCGAATGGAATCTTCAGGTTCATTAAAGAATCTTAGGAACTCTTTTTGAGACTCGGCTCTTTTGGGATATTCCTGCCCGCCGTCGTTAACTCCGTAATCGTGATCATCCCAGGTCGCGTAGATGGGAACTGATTTTCTGAATCGAGCGTATTCGGGAATCTTTCCGAGGGTTTCGTATTTCTGTCGCAAGACCTTCATGTCTTCGGTATCACCATAAATATTGTCACCGAGGAACAGAAACAGATCGGGATCCGATTCAAGAATCGCCTGCCAAATGGGCTGAGGCTTGTTTTCACGAGCGCAAGATCCAAAGGCGATTTGATCGATGGAAGTGAGGGAGGTTCTCCAGTTCGCTGGCGATGATTTACAGCTCACTAAGGTCAGGATGGCGAGGATGGTAAGAAAGCAATGTCCCATCGAAGAAGTACGTTTCAATTTTGTCGATAAGCTCATTTCACTTCTCTTTTTTAATTGTTTCAATTTTTCTGAACCTCGAAGACCGTATAGTTCCGCCGGTTCTTGGGTTGAATATCACTTTCAGGAAAGAACTCTTCCAGTATCGAATAGGTTTCTTCGGGAGCCTTGGTTACGAGGTAAAGAAAGCCTCCAGGCTTTAAAACTCTCTCGGCTTCTCGAATGAAGAGTTCTGAGATACTGAAGTTCCCGAAGTAGGGAGGATTCGTTAGTACTCTATCGATGCTGCGGTCTGGAATACAAGCAAGATCTTTACCCACTAAGCAGAAGCAATTCTCTTCGGCTTCGTTTCGAATTACATTCTCTCTCGCTTGACGAACCGATCTAATATTGGAATCGACTAAAAGGGCGCAACCCTCTCGAAGCACTTTAGAAGCCCCGATTCCGATGACTCCATTACCGCAGCCCAAGTCGATGATTTTATCTGTAGGGTTGAGATCAGAGCATTCACTGAGAGCTAAAGTTCCTTCATCGAGTTCACCGTGAGAGAAGTTTCCCGGGCGAGACTCGATGACGACAGGTTGCTTCCATAGTTCGCAACCAAACTGTCTTTTGAAACTTTTAGTTTTAACGGTCTTTTTTGAACTTTTTCGAGCCACAAAAACGATGCCCGTTCGAGTTTGGTGATGCACGCTGACCGAACCGTAGAGCTTTTCTAAGTTATCCCTGAGCCATCGATCGCCCCGCTTATCCACCGCGGCGTAAATCTTCCCTTTGCTTTTTAACAAATCGTAGCTTTCATGAAGGAGGCTCGCAAAATAACGTTTGTCTCCGGCGGATGGCATGCCCAAGAAGATGGTTTGGTACTCACTCGTCTCTCCTGGGAGAGCGGAGGAAAAGCTTCTTTGAATCGGTGAATCCGAATTGAATTTTGAAACTCGATCGATCTGAGAGAGTTCATAAGCCTCGAAGGTGTGGTAAGTGACTTCCACTTCTGGGAAGAGCATCTTGAGGGCATGAGCTAAGTATGCTTTTAAATCACCAAAGACCAGGGCTTTTCCAGTAAGGTCGAAATTTAAAGACTTGAGCAAGAGACGGGATGGTCCTTTAGCTCCACGCCGGGAAATTAATTCAAGTTGGCGTTCAGCAAATTTCTCGCGATGAACTTTACGCTCCGGGAGGCTCTCCGGTTCAATCAGATAGAGCGTCGAATTGGATTTCACTTCTCAAGCTTCCTTTTCTAAGGATTTCAAGCGCGAGCGGGCGGTAAAGGAATAAAGGATGGGGGTAAAAAAGAGAGTGATAATCGTCGAAACACTCATCCCGAAGACGATACTGACGGCGAATGGAGTCCACACTTTACTGACTCCTCCAAAACCGAATGCCAAGGGTATCAAATTGGCTACCGTCGTCAATGAGGTGATCAAAATGGGGCGCAGGCGCTGAGAAGATCCTTCGACGATGGCTTCCATGACGGCTCCCTCTTTGAGTTTTTTATTGATGAAAACCACCATGACGAGGGCTTCATTGACGACGACCCCGGCGAGTCCGATGATCGCGATGAAGGTTGGAATCGTAAAGGGTTGGTTGCGAAGATACAAGCCGAGTAAAACCCCCAACACCCCAAAGGGGACAGTAGCTAAAACGACGAGGGGTTGGAGATAATTTCTGAACTGAGCTACCAAGATGATATAGATCAAGACCAGGGCGATTCCAAAACTTTGTCGCTGGGCGTCCATACTCTTTCGCGTCTCTTCGAACTCCCCCCCGAAGTGAAGTCGTACCTCAGGGAATCGTTCGGGGATATCTTTAAGTTGTTCTTGAAGGCGTTGATTCACGAGGGGACCCGTGACAATTGTGGAATCGACCTCTGCCGTCACTAAAACCGTACGCTTAGTATCGTAGTGATAATAAAGAGAATTGCTTCGACTCAAATCGACTTGAGAAATGTCTTCCAGGTGAACCAGAGTTCCCTGATTCGTTCGAACTTGAGTTTGAAGGAGGTCTTTGGGTGAGGTTCGATTTTCATCGGAATATCTGACACGTATGTCGACATCCTCGTCCCCTTCCCGAAAACTTCCGGTGACCAGCCCATCGTTAGCCAAGCGCAAGGCGAGGCCCATGTCTCCCGGTAAGACTCCCCTCCGGGAAGCTCGATCGGAGTCTAAAACGAATTCGTATTCGACGGGGCCCAGATCGCGGTTGTCTTGAATTCCAAAAACCCCTTCCATTTGACGGAGTTTGTCTTGAACAATCTGAGCGACTTCTTTAGCCGCATCGTAGTCGTTGGACTCTACGCGAACGGCAACCGGTCGCCCTAAAGGAGGGCCGTCATGAGGAGGAAATACCGTGATCTTATCGATGCGATGGTCGGTGAGTCTCTTTTGAGCGGCCTCTAGGGCTTTTCGAATGTCGTTAAGGGGTTTCTCGGGATCCGATGTGATTTCTACTCGATCGACGAGTTCTCCCAAGACCAAGGCGACATTGGGTCTCCTTATAAAAACTCCATCCGTGGTGATCTTGAAACCCACGGTTGTCGAGTAATCTTCGAGTACTTCATCCTCAACGAATTGATTGAGAATTTTCTCCATCTCCTTCATCGTTCGATCGGTTTGTTCGATGGAATAAGAAGGATCACAATCCATCGCAAAGAGGATTGCGTTGAAGTCACTCGTCCAGGGATCTTGAGGAATTCTCGAAACTAAACCCACCAAAGCGATCGATCCACCCAGAAGGATCACAATGAACGCGTACCTAAACCCGAGGCAGTACGATAAGAGCTTTTTATAGAGGCTCGTCAATCCGGTGAATCCCCGGTCTCTCAAGCCCCCTAACCAACTCGTTTTTTTCTTTCCATCGGGGCCGAGTTTGAGTCGAGCCCCCCACTCAAAGTAATGGATCGGAAGAACAGTAAAGCATTGAACAAGCGAAGCCGCTAACGCTAAGAGTACTGCTTTAGGAATGTAAGAGAAGAACTTCCCCGTCACTCCGCCCTGAATCAACAGCGGTAACATCGCAGCGGAAGTCGTCGCCACGGCGTTGATCACCGGCCAAGCCACTTCGTTCGTTCCTTCGATGACCGCTTGTTTGGGGGGTAAGCCTTCCTCGATACGTCGATAAATATTTTCGAGTACGACGACCGCATCATCGACGAGCATCCCCCCCACGAGAACGAGTCCAAACAAAGTGAGGTTATTGATCGAGATATCGAGGAGAGGAAAGAGGGCCATCGCTAAGAGGAAGCTAAAGGGAATTCCTACGATCGCGATCAAGGCGTTTCTGATTCCTAAGAGGCTCGAAAGAATGACGGTGACTAAGATGAGTCCTAACGCTAAATTTTCGAGTAAGACGGTGAAGCGGCTTTTAACGACTTTAGTGGAGTCGGCAGTTGCGCCGAATAAGACTCCTTGAGGGACTCGTTCTTTAAGTCGAGTGATCACTTCTTCGCAAGCATCTCGAAGTTCGATCGAATTGCTTTCGAGGTCTTTAGCTACATTGAGCATCACCGCCGGGCGACCATTAAATCGACTGATGATTGTTTGCTTTTCGAAATCGTAACTCAGCTTCGCGAGATCCCGAACCCGAATAGGTTCTCCCTGGGACTGAGTGCGAACGATGGCGTCGAGGACTTCCCAATTGGAGGAGAATTCTCCATCGTGCTTGATGCGAACTTCATCCTCTGAGGACCCGTTTCCTTTTGAGCTGGTTGAGATCGTACCGGCTGGATCGGTCTTTCCCGTACGTCGAAGGGAGCTAAAAACTTCGAAGAGATCGATTCCGTATTTTTGAGTGAGAAGTCGGTCGACTTCGACGGTAAGTTCACGGTCACGCGCCCCTTGGAGCATGATCCGATTCACTCCCGGGACGGATTCGAGTTCACGCTTGAGATCTCGAGCTACTTCTCGAAGGACGATCTCACTGATGGAATCATCGGAGGAATAGACGGCTATTTGAAAGATCGGATAGACTTCACTCGTCGTTAGTTTCTGAAGGACAGGCACTTCGGAATCGGGAGGAAGATCCGAGACTCGGTTGAGCGCAGTCCTCAAATCGTTGAAAGCTACTTCAAATTTTTCGGGTCCTAGGTCTTCGTCAAACTTGACGTCCACGAAACTCATGTTCGGACTCGAAATACTGATGATGCGATCGACCCCCCGAATCGATTCGATTTCTTCTTCGATCTTTTCGGTGATTAAAAGCTCAACTTCTTCCGCTCCAGCGCCATCCCAATAGGTGGTGATCCAAGCTTCGTCCAGCCCCACTTCAGGCCAGGCATCGACCGGGAGCTTGAGGTAGGTCACCACACCGATGATGGCGATCAAAACGAAGGCGACATTTCCTACCGCCCGTTGTCGGACCGAGGCTTCAATCAATCTACGCATCGATCAATTTTCCCTCGTTTCGGTTTTTTCATTTGCTGGTGGATCCACTTGAAATCGAACCGACATTCCAGAGCTCACCTTGTCCAAGGGGTAAATGACGATGCGATCTTGAGCATTTAAGCCAGATAAGATCCTCCAGTGAGCCGGGCGGCGAGTGAGGGGTTGCACTTGAACTTCAACGTCGTTGACCTTGCCTTCCCCCTGAGTTTCAGCGGGAACAATTTTATGAACCCAAGTCTGACCGTATTTTTTGATCACAGCTTCCTTGGGAACGGTGATCACTTTTTTTAGGCTGGGAAGAACTAACTCAATTGAAGCGTAAAGGCCGGCGAACAATTCACGGTCTTGGTTGTCAATTTCGAAGACGATGGGAAAGCGACGAGATTCTCTCGACGCCCCTTGGGGCAGGCGGGCAATCTTGGCTTTAAAGTTTTTCTTTTGAGAGTGAAAAGCAGAATCGACATCTTCGATCGACCCTTGGAATTCCATCCCGGGCTTGAGGGCGAGTCTCCATAATGCAGGGACTTCGATTTTGAGTTCCAGTGGATCTTGGACTCTAAGGATACACAGAGGATTTCCGACAGCAGCAAACTCCCCTACTTCCTGGAGATCCATATAGAGAATGGCGTTTCTTTGAGCTACTACTTTACAGCGCTCAACATTGCGTTGGGCTTCTTCGAGGATGGCTTGCTGGCTCAATAACAAGGCTTGAAGTCGATCGACTTCTGATTGCAGCCGTTCTAACTCCGTCTCCTGGAGAGATTCTTGTTTTACTAAAACCGTCGTTCTTTGAAGCTCATTTTTAGCGAACTTTAACTGCGACTCCAATCCTTGAATCGTTGCATTAGAAATCTTCACCTGATTGACAAAACTCTTTGAATCCAGTTCAAAGATCGTCTCTCCGGCTTGAATTCGTTCGCCTTCTTTTTTGTATCTTTTTATGATTTTCGCGGACACTTCAGGAGCGAGCTTGATCTCCTCGAGGGGTTGTAAAAATCCGTAGAAGGATTCTCGTTCTTGAATCTCTTCTTCTTGGACGAGGGTGGTTCTCACCTTCTGTGCTTCCACTTTGCCGGTGTCTTCCATTTTTTGTGCTTCGGAAGCCTCTTTGAGTTGAAGGATTCCGTAGAATCCTAAACCGCAGGCGAGAAGAGTGGCAATGACGTTGTATAAGATTTTCATCGTTTATACTTTTACTTATTCGATGGGTGATTTTAATAGTCAATCGATTGATTGATGTCTAAGCCCAAGGCAAAAATCAATAACTGATAACTCAAATGTTGGCGATAGATCGCCCGGGCTTGCTCGGCTTTTTCCGTGGTTAACAAGGCTTCAGCTTCTAAAACTTCTTGGCCGGTGACTTTACCTTGGCTGAAGAGGTTTTGAATTCGTTTTAAGTTTTCCTCCGCTTGTTGAACCACGACATCCGCAACTTTTAAAGCTTCCAAGCTGAGATCAAAATTTCTTTTAGCTTTTCGTATCTCTTCCACAATTTTTGCGGACTGATCAATCCTTAACGCTCGCAGTTCTTTTGACTTTTCTAACAGGGCATTTCTTTGGTTATAACGGCTACCGCCATCAAAGAGGCTCCAACTCGCTCCGAACCCTCCGGAGAGAAGACTCTCCTCGCTCAATGCGGTTACAGGATCGGTATAGTCGTGTTGTAAGAAAAAATAGAACTCCGGTAAGTATGTTGAAAGAAGCGCTCCCCCTTGACGACGAAGACTTTCTTCAGACTCTTTTAGAGCTCTCAGTTCACCGCGATGGCTGAGCCCGATCTTTATGAGTTCAAAGATAGATTTATCGACTTTAGGAGCCGCGAAAGGCTCGGCAAGAGTGACCTCATGCTGAGGAGGTAAACTCAGCCAATAATTTAAATGTTCGCGTCGGTCCTTCAGTTGGTTTTCAACCACTTTAAGTTGAAAACCAAGACGTTCTCGACGAGCTTCGACAACCAGGACATCCGCCTTGGTGACTCTCTTCACGAGGAAGTTATCGCGAGCTATTTTTAATGCCTTGTCGACAGCCTCTAATGAATCAGTAAGAACTAAAACTTCTTTCTCCGTTTCTAAGATGGAGTAGTAAGCTTGAGCCACCGCGAGCGCAACTGTTTGAATGCGTCGTATGCGTTGGGCTTTTTCACTATTTAACTCGTGATTGCGTGCTCGGTGGGTATCTTTCCGCCGCCCCCAGTCATGGAGGGCGTAAGTCAGTTGGGTCTGTAAGCTGAAGGATTCATCATCCTGGAAGACGACTGTTCCAAACGGAGGGATTTCACTTTCGATCGCATCTTCAAGCCTTAAATAGCGCGCATCCGTTCTAAGCTGAGGGTAAAAATCTCCTAGGCTCGCTTTGCGTCGGTAATTGGCAGCTTCCACGCGACTCGTACTCGCCGCAATTAGGGGATGTCGATCTACAGCTAAGAACTGAAGGTCGATCAATGTTTGTTTCTCTTTTAAATTAGGTAGTTGATGACCTTTGTGGAGTTCTTTTTTGAGTGTTGGTTTCTTGTTGTCGTCCTCAGGAAGAGATTGGAGGTGAGAGCCTTCACTTTCATTTTGGTTATTCCTCTCCTCTTGGGTGAGGGAAAATGTGGCACAACCGGCGCCACAAAAGATGGCGAATAGGGTTCCAAAAAAGAGAGGCAGCAAAACACATTTACTCTTGGTGAGATCTCTCATCGCCGTGCCTTCTTTCTGCCCTGAGGTTTTAATCCGTCTAAGATCAAGGCATTGATCGTTTCTCTCATACCATCCTGATCGAGGTCTCCGGAGGCGAATACTCGTTGGTAAAGGTAGCCATCAAAAATGGCGATAATGGCTGAAGCGACTTCTTTGGCTTGTAAGTCCCTACGGATTTCGCCTTGGTTTTGGGCCTTTTCCAAGCCACCGGTTAATGCATCGCGAAAACTCCGATAGAGTTTTTTAAAACCGGTTCTGCAAGTCGTTCGGAAACGAGGATCGAAGGATAAAGTTCCCCAGAGAGTAAAGTAGAGTGGCATTTTGGTCAGCAGGCTGGCGGTTTCATCGAACATCGCGTCGAGGACGTCATTGAGGCTTGAAATCAGTGAGCCGTCGGTATTGAAGGCTTCCGTGATTTCTTCACCTCCGGTTTCAAATCCTGTCAAACAAACTTCGATAAAGAGTTCCTCTTTCGAGGGGAAATACTCGTATAGGGTTCCTTTGCCCACCTGAGCTTGATCAGCGATATCTTGCATCAGGGTGGATTGGAAACCTCTGCGAATAAACACGCGCGTAGCGCCTTTAAGTATCTTTTCGCGAGTTTCAGCGCGTTTACCGGACTTCAATCGAGAAGTCTTTTTCTTTGTTTTTTTGGAGACCATTAAAGGAAGGAGGATTGTTCAATTAGGATTTTAAAAACTGACTGGTCGGTCAGTTTAGTGCGACAGAGGTGGGGTGCAAGAAAAAATATGGGAAAACTGACTGGCGGGTCGGTTTTGGGGCGATTAGTGAAGAGGGGTTATAAATTGGGTGGTGATTTAGTAAGCCCGGAGCGAAAGCGACGGGACCGATCCCGTCGCTTTCGCTCCGGGCTTATTAAAAGAGTTAAATTTTGGGCAATTAATAACATTGGATATTAATTGAGATCGGGAATTGAACGCGCCTATTGAGGCTTAGAGTTTTAAATAAGATTTGTTAAGAAACGGGATTCCAATTGATTGCAGAAATGGTCTTAACTAGCCCGAAGCGCTAGCGAGGGAAGAATCCCCTCGCTTACGCTTCGGGCTAGTTAATATGAGGTTTGAAATTTTACAGCTTGTAGGGTCAGGGTTTGTCTCTGCCCAAATTTAATTCAATCTTCGCGCTTAAACACCAACGCTGCCAAGGGAGGCAAGGTCGTTAAAATCGAGTGCTCGAGGCCGTGAGAAGGAATGGATTCGGTTTGAAGATTCCCCATGTTCCCCGCTCCGCTGCCTCCGAAGTAGGAAGCGTCGCTATTGAGAAGCTCTTTGTAAGATCCTCCCTTGGGAACACCGATCCGGTAGCCACTGCGGGCGATAGGGGTGAAATTAAATACACAGATGGCCTCTTCGGAGCCATCGCTTGTTCTTCTACGAAATGAGATGATGCTATTTTCCCAGTCGTGGAAGTCAATCCATTCAAAACCCTTCCAGCCGAAGTCTTCCTCGTGGATGGCGGCTTGATCGCGATAGAGATGGTTGAGATCTTTTACAAAGTGTTGAAGGCCGCGATGGCAATCGAGATCGAGGAGATGCCAATCTAAACTTTGGTCGTAATTCCACTCTTTACCTTGTCCGAACTCCCCGCCCATGAAGGTGAGTTTCTTGCCGGGATGGAGGTATTGGTAAGCAAAGAGAAGTCTTAAATTAGCAAACTTTTGCCAGGAATCGCCGGGCATCTTGTCTAAGAGAGATCGCTTGCCATGAACGACTTCATCGTGAGACAAGGGCAAAACGAAGTTCTCGCTGAAGGCGTAAAGTAAGCTAAAGGTCAGGCTCTGATGGTGGTATTTACGGTGTACGGGATCTCTTTCGAAGTAGTAAAGGCTGTCGTTCATCCAGCCCATATTCCACTTCATGCTAAATCCCATGCCCCCTAAATAAAGAGGTCGAGAGACTCCAGCCCAGGAGGTCGACTCCTCAGCGATGGTTAAGATTCCGGGGTGTTCACGGTGGCAAATAGCATTGAAGTCTTTCAAGAATTGAACGGCTTCAAGATTTTCGTTGCCTCCGTATTTGTTGGGAACCCACCCTCCGTCTGGTTTGGAGTAATCGAGATAGATCATCGAGGCGACCGCATCGACTCGTATACCGTCTAAGTGATACTCTTCAATCCAAAAGAGAGCGCTCGCCAGGAGGAAGTTTCTGACTTCATGGCGACCATAGTTGAAGATCAGAGTTCCCCAATCTAAATGTTCTCCCTGTCGAGGGTCGGCATGTTCGTAGAGACAGGTGCCGTCGAATTCTCTCAGGCCGTGATCATCTCGAGGAAAGTGAGCGGGAACCCAATCTAAAATGACTCCGATTCCTCGCTGGTGGAGATGGTCGATGAAGTACTTAAAATCATCGGGGGAACCAAATCGACTTGTTGGAGCAAAATATCCAATCGGTTGGTAGCCCCAGGAGCCATCGAAGGGATGCTCTTGAGCAGGTAATATCTCAACGTGAGTAAAGCCCATCTCGATAACGTAATCCCCCAGTTGATGGGCGATATCACGGTAATTCAAGTAGCCCGTTCCGTCGTCGCCAGGGCGACGCCAGGAACCTAAGTGAACTTCATAAATCGAAATCGGTTCATTGGTGAAATCGCTTTTAGTTCTTTGTTCAAGCCAATCAGAGTCTTTCCAACCGTAGCGGCCTAAGTCGTGAACGACGGACGCGGTTCCCGGGCGGAACTCATAACGAAAGCCGTAAGGATCGGCTTTGAGCTTTATATCGCCGGATTGAGTGCGGATTTCAAACTTGTAGAGATCTCCTTCTCCCGTTCCGGGGAGAAAGATTTCCCACAGCCCCGAATGACCGTGAAATCGAAGCGGGTTGCGTCTCCCATCCCAATCATTAAAACTTCCGACGACGCTGACTCGGCTCGCTGAAGGAGCCCATACGGCGAAGTGAGTTCCTTGAATCCCTTCGTGGGTACAGATATGAGCGCCTAACTTTTCGTAAGACCTTAGATGCGTCCCCTCGGAGTGAAGGTAAACATCCACCTCCCCCAAGATGGGAGAAAATCGATAAGGGTCTTCAATGTCCCAAGTCACTCCGCCTGGACGGTAGCAACGCAAGCGGTATTGGTCTTTTTGTTCGGGATCTAACCAGCCCTCAAAAAATCCCTCACGATGGATATGAGCCATCGGGATCTCTTCTTCATCGACAAGTATGCTGATCTTCTCAGCTCCAGGTAAAAAAGCTCGCACTGCGATTCCGGTGCGATCTTTATCGAAGACCTTATGAGGGCCTAAGATTCGAAATGGATCTTCGTGTCGGGCTTCGATGATCTTGTAGAGGTCTTCATCTGAAAGAGTCGTACGTTCCATGACGGGATCAGTATCAAAAGACATATCGGGGAATTTGGAGTATAGAAGGCTGGATTAAAAAGGCCTCCCTTCGCAGGCAGGAACAACTTATGTGTTCAGGCTTGGCGAAGAGAGGCTTATCATTCATCAATTTCAGTTTTCTCAGGTTCACCCCCAGGCTCTCTGGTGAGAGGGAGTGAAGGATCAGTTAAGTGACACTTTAGAATTGTTTGTCACCAGAGTATCTCATTGTAGATCAAAGAGATACTCCTTTTTTCTAACTGACGTGACCTAAGATTTTGTCACTCTGGATCTGATTCTCGGGTGAATTATCATCCGGGGTCCACCAAGTTACTTTCCCCAAATGGAATTTGTTAGAAACTTCTCTTCTGAAGGGAAGAACTCTAACGGCAAAACCATTGCGTCCAGCGTAAGTGCAAGGGATCTCGCCGACAAAAGTCGAGACCGATCCCGAGGCGGACTTGAAGTCGAGAACTAGAGTTTGGGAAGAAGTGATTTCACCATTGGAATCCAGCTCTCCGTGAATCACTTCTACAGCTACTTCAGTTGGATCCAAGGGGCCGAGATCTAAAGTCGTCACTACAGGAAGCTTGTTACCGATCTCTAAATTATGAGTGGTGTCGGCTTCGACCGAGAGAACGTTGACTTCATCCCAGGCAGCTAAGACTCGTTCTTGCCATGAAGTGAGCAAGCGAGCTGATTCGAAATTGTTGTGAGTGAGAAGTTGATGCTGAATGGCAGAGGGAATGTACATGTTTTCAGTGTACTCTTCTACCATTCGATCGGTCGTGAAGACGGGGCTCAAGCTCGAGATGGAGTTCTTCATAGTTTGAATCCATTCTCGGGGAAGTCCGTCTGGGCCTCGGTTGTAGAACTCAGGGATGATTTCTTTCTCTAAGAGTTCAATCAACAAGGTGGCTTCGAGTTTGTCGAGGTATTCATGATCAGAATACTCTTCACCGTTTCCGATCGCCCAACCGTTATCTCCGTGGTAACCTTCGCACCACCAACCATCGAGAATCGAGAGGTTGACTCCACCGTTGATGGGAACTTTCATACCGCTGGTTCCGCTGGCCTCCATGGGACGTCTTGGAGTGTTCAACCAAATGTCAACTCCTTGAACCATGTGACGGGCGACATCGATATCGTAATCTTCTAAGAAGACTACGCGGTGATAGAGTTCTTCATCTCGGCACAATTGTGCGATTTGGCGGATGAGCTCTTTCCCTGGATCATCGTGAGGGTGAGCCTTTCCGGCGAAGATCAACTGAACTGGGCGATTCGAATCCATGAGGATTTTTCGCAAACGAGGTAGATCTCTCAGGATCAAGTTGGCTCGTTTGTAAGTGGCGAATCGACGCGCGAAGCCGATCGTCAAGGCTTCGGGGTCGAGGATCTCATTGGGATTGAGGACGCGGTTATTGTGTGAGCTAAACTTCTTGTTCTGTTGGCTGATTTTTTCTCGAACGTAAGTGACTAAGCGTTCGCGCAAACGTTCTTTTGCTCGCCAGAGTTCACTTTCAGGAATGCGTTGCACTCGAGCCCAAGTGTCAGCGTCGCTTGGATCTTCCAGGAATTTAGGGCCGAGGTAGCGTTCGTAGAGACGAGCGAAATCATCGGCGATCCAGCTTTGAGTATGAATTCCGTTGGTGATGTGACCGATCGGAACTTCATTTTCGGGGACACCTGGCCAAACGCGCTTCCACATGTTCCTCGAAATTTCTCCGTGGAGCTTGCTCACGCCGTTAGCACAGCAGGATAATCTTAATGCTAAGACCGTCATGCAGAAGTCTTCATGCGAGTTGTCGGGATCTTCTCGACCCATGCCGAGCAATTGATCCATCGAAATTCCGAGATTTTTAATGTAGTCACGGAAATAGGTTTTCATGAGTTCTGGAGAGAACCGCTCGTTTCCAGCAGGCACTGGAGTGTGCGTGGTGAAGACGGTGGAAGAAGTCGCGACATTCCTCGCTTCGTCAAAGGATAAACCTTCGCTCATCAAGTCACGAATTCGTTCCAGAGGAAGGAAGGCGCTATGACCTTCGTTCATGTGGTAAATGCAGCGATTGTAGCCGAGCTTGTCTAAAGCGCGGAGCCCACCGATTCCCAGCACAATCTCTTGTCGCATCCTCATATCGCGATCGCCACCGTAAAGGTTTGCGGTGATTTCTCGATCGTGAGGCGCGTTTTGAGGAATATTGGTATCTAAAAGGAGGAGAGGGACATTTCCAATTTGAGCTTTCCAGATTCGAGCGATGACGTTACGACCCGGAAGTTCAACCTGAATGGTGATATCTTGGCCGTCTTTATCGCGAACTAAGCTCAAGGGCATGTTGTACAAATCATTGGAAGGGTAGCGTTCTTGTTGCCAGCCATCCAAATTGAGGTATTGGCGATAATACCCACGTTGGTAACAGAGGCTGATGGCGACGAAGGGAAGCCCTAAGTTGTCAGCAGACTTGAGATGGTCACCCGACAGAACGCCGAGTCCACCGGAGTAGAGAGGTAAGGATTCATGTAAGCCCACTTCCATCGAGAAGTAAGCGACTTGAAGATCCAGATTGTCTCCGTAGTGCTTGTTGTACCAAGTTTTTCGACCTAAGTAGCTCTCCAAATCGGTATAGACTCGGTCGAGATGGGCCAGGAAGGCTTCATCTTTAGAGAGAGAGGCCAATCGCTCGGGGGGAACTCGACCCAGGAGGGAGATGGGGTTGTGCTCGCAAGCATTCCAGAGATCGGTATCGATTCTGCTGAAAAGAGCTACAGCATCTCGGTTCCAGACCCACCAAACATTCTTGGCGATTTCGAGCAGTGGGCGAAGGCGTTCGGGGACACGGGGGTTGACGATAAATTTTGTAATCAAAGGTCTACTCTATTCGAGAGGGGTTATCAGAATTTACACACATCATTCCGTATGGGTACTACTTCGGCCGAGGGGATCTAAAGCTTGACCTTTAGCCGAACAAGATCGAAATTCTTGTAAATAAACTGAAGATTTATGGATGTGCCCCTAACTTGATGCGAACAAATGAGAATTGCGAGGGTATCTTATCGGAATGGCTTGCTGATTAAAACCTCGGCAGGGTGGGTATTTCCCAATTCCCATAAAAAAAGCCCAATCCCCACGAGGGAAAGGGCCTGGGTGAGCGGAATGAGTTGCACTTGCAACTCAAACATTTTTGAACGATGGGAAAGGGGGCTCAGCGGGTTGGGAATTATTTCGCTCAAATCGAATTCAACCGGAATGTTGAGGACGGAAATGAGCAAATATCAGGATCTCTGGCCTCAATGGAGTCCAGTTCAGGATAGTCTTCCCGTGAGCACTGGTTATTTAAAGCAAGCCTGGTTCCAAATAGGGCATGAAGTTCTAAGTCGCTATTAGGTTGAGGATTAGGGTTGCGATTGGCGGGCTGGGTTTCTTGGTAAGTAAAACGGCCTAGACGAGATGGAGTCTTTCGGTTGTCACATCGTGACAATTGGGATGGTTCCAAGTTAGGAACCATGTTTTTATTAGAATTCAGCAGCAATTCTTGGATAAATCCCTAAGTCATAATCCTAATTGGGTTCAAACCCGGTATACTGGCAAATCTTGGAATAAAGGGATCTCTCACCTTCCAGCTCCCTTGAGCAGTGCCCTTGAGCATTACCCTCAAGCGAGGTGATCCCAAAGGAGTCCAGCATGCTTATTAAATGCCTGACTCATCTGGGTCCATCGATGAACAAAACTAATAGATTTAATCTGGTCTCCGCGGCTTTATGCTAGCAACGCGTTTTCTATTTCCATTTTATATTAGCTTATTCGTTCTATTGACGATGGGATCGTCAACGGGATCTCGGCTTCAAGCCCAATCGATTTCGTTGATTCCGACAGTCTTCAATGGGACTCCTTTTAAAGGAAGCGATGTTCTCACCCGCCTAACTACCGGGGAGAAGATCTCGCTGAATGTCGTTCTCGATACCAGAGATACTGATATTTATACCGATGCCATTACGGTCAACATTCGCTTTCAGCGAAATGTACTATCGAAACTGATTCGTCGTGAATTTGAGGGACCCAACACCGGTTGGCCCATTCAGGATGGAGCACCGATTCTCACCTCTAAAATGGATCTCCCGGCGACTCTTCAGGAGCACGTGGGAATTCCGTTCTTTACGGTAACTGGAAGTACCGACAATCCGGAGTGCCCTTGTGATGAAGCTAATGGAGCCGGAAAAGAGGCGGTGACTCACTTTATTCTTGTCGATGTGCAGAGAGGCACCTTTTTACCTCCGGGCCTCTACCATCTCTTTCAAACGGATTGGATCGTCACTCAAGATTGCTCGATCGAAAACCTTCAATTCGAAATTACCGATGGGCCGTCCAAGGGCCTACGAGGCTTGGGAACTCCGTCGAAAAACTTTTTATATGACGATATCACCGAAATCGTTTATGAAATCGATCAAGGATTGAATACCTCAGCTCCCCCCCAGCTCGATCTTAATTGCCGGCAATTGCTGAAGTTTTTGAGGGGTGATACCAATCACGATGGCCGGGCCGATATATCGGATACGATCAATATTTTGTCTCATCTATTCTTGGGAAAAGAAATCCTCTGTGCGGCAGCCGGCGATGTTGATGACAACGGTGAACTTGAGCTCACCGACGCTATTTTTCTGATCCGATACCTCTTTTTATCTGGTGAGGGAATTCCTGCTCCCTTCCCAAATTGTGGAACAGCATTGAGAAAGAATGAATTCCTTTGTAGATTAACCTGTTCTTAATGGTTCCCTAGGTAGAATCCTTACCTTCTACTATTGTTATCCTATGGGATACACTTCTCGAGTAACTCACCGTCTTGTAGCCTTCGATTGAAATCCAACAATGGAGCGGCATGGTGCGGTACTCGATCTATTCGAAGAGAACAGAGCAACCTAAATATAAAACTTTTGGGGAAAGCCTGAATGGCGCGTAATTTAAATCAAAGAACCTTCGATCTTTTAAATCGTTATCGCGACTCGTTCGCAGATTTAAAAATTAAAGAATTGACGGATTCCTCAGGGGGGAAAATCGTCGATTTTGGAGTGAGTACTGTGGGGAGCCTGGAAGGAGGTCTTTTACTCGCACGACTTTGCCTCAGCGATTTGGGAGCTGTGAATCTTTTCCCTCTCACTATTCCCGAGTTAGGTCTTCCTACCGTTCAGGTGATCACAGACCAACCCCTTCTCGCTACCTTAGCCAGCCAATACGCGGGTTGGGCCATCCAAACAGATAGTTTTTTTGGCATGGGCTCCGGCCCAATTCGGGCGCACTACGGCCAAGAAGATCTCTTCAGCGAGCTTAAAATCGATGAAAAAGCAGAGGAAGTTTTTGGAGTGATCGAATGCTCCAAATTGCCTAACTCTGAAGTCTTCCAGTGGCTCAGCGATAAAATTGATCTTCCTCCTGAAAAAATCACCTTAGCCGTGACCCCGACTTCAAGTTTGGCTGGTTATATTCAAATCGTTGCTCGCTCGGTGGAAACCGCTCTTCATAAACTTCATGAGTTAGATTTCGATCTCCACCGCATTGTCAGTGGATACGGGATCGCCCCACTACCTCCGGTAGCAAAAGACGATGTCCGAGGTATCGGTAAAACAAATGACAGTATTCTCTATGGCAGTCAAGTCACTTTGTGGGTCAAGGGAGATGATGCGAGCCTCGAGAAAATCGGTCCTTCGGTTCCTTCGAGCGCCTCAAAAGATTACGGCTCTCCTTTCAAAGAAATCTTCGATTCTTACAATCAAGATTTTTATAAAATCGATCCCGCTTTATTCAGCCCCGCTAAAGTCAATTTTCAAAACTTGGACACCGGCCGAACTTTGAGTTTTGGAAATCCCAACATCGAAGTTCTTAAAAATTCCTTTTATGCATGAGTCCCCCGCTTAAGGTTGCCGTACTAGCCGGAGAATCCACATGGCATTATCGCGACCTCGAGAGAGCCGCTCACGAGCTTGGCATCGAAATTTGCTCTCTCGAGTTCACTCGATTAAGTCAATCCCTGAAGCCTAACCATGAAAGTTTTACCAGTGGAATTGAGGGAGTTGATCTTCGACAGATCCATGCCCTAATTGTGCGCGCGATGCCTCGAGGAAGCCTTGAGCAAGTCGTTCACCGTATGGACTTATTAGCTCGCCTGGAAGCGCAGGGAGTCCGAATTTTAAATCCCCCCCGAGCGATCGAATGTGCCGTCGATAAGTATTTGAGCCTTGCTCGACTCGCAGCTCGTGGCTTTCCCGTCCCTCAGACCTGCTCGACTGAATGTGCTAAAATTGCCCTCGAACAATTTCAGCAGATTGGAGGCGATGTGATCGTCAAGCCCCTCTTTGGTTCTGAGGGGGAAGGATTGATTCGCTTGACGGAAACTCAATTAGCATTGAGGACATTTCGCTCTTTAGAAAACCTCAATTCCGTAATCTATCAACAAGAGTTCATCCAAAATTCAGGTTGGGATTCTCGGCTCTTTGTCATCGGAGGGAGGGTCGTAGCTTCGATGAAACGATGCCTTGTGGAAGAAGGGGCGTTCAAAACCAATATTTCTCAAGGGGGAAAAGGTGAGAGATGGGATCCCCCTCAGGAAGTGATCGATCTGGCTTTAGCTGCATCCGATTGCCTACAAATTCCCATCGCAGGTATCGACGTTATTCCCGATTTAAATGGGAAGTATCATATCTTAGAGCTCAACTCCGCTCCGGGCTGGAAGGTGCTCAGCCAAGTGTCGGGGGTTGATATCGCTAAAGAGTTACTGACTTACGCTACCAAAATCGATCATTCAACATGACATCTTCCTCTTTAAACGTTCCTCCTTCGGATCAACCTCAGCCGCCGTTAAGCCCGGGAGCTTGCGCCTTCCTCGCATCGTTTCTTGAAGTCTGCGCCCCGAAATTGGGAAACGTCAATCGAAAGTTTGATCAAACGGGTTTGACCTTCATCGACTTAGGATTGGCGGCTCAAGCGATTCAACCTGTCATGGATCTTGCTCCCAAGCAACGAATTGGAATAACGGTTTTAGATTCCGTTAAGCAAACTCGACAGAGAATTCAAACCAATGCGAATTTAGGTATTATATTTTTGCTGGCGCCGTTAGCTAAGTCCTATTTTTCTACTGATCTGAGAGGTGCCATCCAACAAAATTTAAGGGAGCTCAACCTTCAAGATTCCATCGATGCTTACGAGGCCATTCGGATCGCTGAACCCGGCGGATTGGGTGAAGCTGAGGAACAAGACATCTCGGAGCCTCCCACTCTAGCTTTTCGTGAAATCATGGAATTGGCGAAGGACCGCGACCTCATCGCTCGACAGTATGCCAACGATTTTGAAGACGTTTTTGAATTTGGAGTCCCTTGTTTACAGTCGGGCCTTGAGAGGGGCTACGATTTGGAGACGGCAATTTGTCTCACCCACCTTCATTGGTTAGCGGAACATACCGATTCGCTTATTCTGCGAAAGCAGGGGAAGTCTGCGGCTTTGGAAGTGACCGAGGTGGCGAAAGATATATTGGATAAAGGTTGGCCTGAGAGTCCTGTAGGCATAAAAGCCTTCGATAAATTTGACGCGTGGCTTCGCCGTCCAAACGTTAAAAGAAACCCTGGAACAAGCGCAGATCTTACTGCGGCATGCTTGTTTATCGCTCTTCGGGATGGCATCATTGGGCTTCCGATTGAGGGGGGCTAAGCCCCTCAACCCAGGATCAGAACTCTCGACCCGAACATTGATCAAGAGTTTTGAATTTAGAATTCAATCCAAACCCACCCAGCTATAAGGGAATTGGCCTCAGTGGAAAGTTACTCCATTCGCGTGACCAAAGATTACCTGGTCTTTTGCGCAGCTCACTTTATCAGTTACGAAAAAACTCGTTGTGAACGAGTTCATGGACACAACTATCGCGTCACTGCTGAAGTGACGGCTCCCTTAGACGAGAACTATCTCGTTTTAGATTTCATCGAGTTTAAAAGAATCCTCCGGGAGATTACGGATGAGTTGGATCACCACGTCATCCTCCCTCTCAACAATCCTATCCTCAAAGTGGAACAAACTGAGGATGAAGTGACCGTCCGTTACCAAGACAAAAAACGCTGGGTCTTTCCGCGGGAAGATTGCATGCTGTTAGATATCCACAACACCACGGCTGAGGAACTCGCTTGGTGGGTTTGTGAGAGAGTTCTCACTGAACTCAAAGAAGGTGGGTATGTCAGCCCAGATAAAATTGCCGTGGATGTTGAAGAAACGGATGGGCAATCTGCCCGTTACGAGCGCGTCTTAAATCGCTAAGCGACTTGTTTTTCTTTTTTGTAAGCTGGTCGATCTATTCCGATGCATCCGCCTTCTCCGAATGATCCATTATTTAGAACTTTAGAGGGATTTACTGCCGTCGTGACGGGTTCCTCTAGCGGTATCGGTCGAGCGATCGCCGAGCGTCTCGCCCAATCTGGTGCACGCGTTTTGGTGCATGGATTCAAAAACGAGGATGGAGCCAGTTCCTGCGCACAAATTTGTCGCGATCTTCAAAAGGGCTCTTCAAACTCCAATGACACGACCGAGGGTCTCGATTACGTTCTCAGTGATCTCTCTCAAGCGGAAGGTCGGTCTAAGCTTTTGAACGAAGCTCAATCGAAATTGGGAAAGATCGATATTTGGATCAACAATGCCGGTGCCGATGTCATCACCGATGAAAATTCCCAAAAATCGTTTGAACAAAAGTTAGAGCTGCTCTGGAAAACAGATGTAGAAGCGACGATTCTTCTTTCGCGAGCCATCGGGAAAATCATGCTGGATGCTGGCTCAGGAGTTATTTTGAATATGGGCTGGGATCAAGCCCAAAGCGGTATGGAGGGCGATAGCGGAGAATACTTCAGCGCCAGTAAGGGAGCTGTCATGGCTTTTAGTAAAAGTTTGGCTCTTTCGCTGGCTCCTAAGGTGCGAGTGAATACCCTCGCGCCCGGTTGGATTAAAACAGCTTGGGGTGAAAAGGCTGAAAAATATTGGAATGAACGAGTTCTAAAGGAAACTCCGGCTCAACGATGGGGACGTCCCGAGGATGTGGCTCACGTAGCTCACCATTTAGTCTCCCCGGGTTCCAGCTACCTCACCGGCCAAACCATCGCCATCAATGGAGGCGCGGTGCGTTAGTCGAGTGAGCGAAAGTCCGAGCCCATCATCCTCTGGTTCTACACTCAAGGAACATATCGCATTCGTAACGGGGCGACTCGCAGAATCTTCTCTTCGTCGCACTTTAGATTCCATCCACGAGCAGTTTCAATTCAGTTTTGAGGTTCATGTTCTCGATGTGAGCGTCGCTGCTTTACTCACCCCTAAATTGGTTCAAAAACGATTAGTACTCGAACAGGAGTGCTCGCGAGTCATCCTTCCCGGTTACTGTGAGGGCGATCACACTCCGACGAGCCAACGTTGGAAATGTGAAGTGGAATTGGGGCCCAAGGACTTACGCGATCTACCCCGCTGGTTTGAAGGGGGAGGAAAGATAAAAGGCGAAACTCAACCAGAAGATTACGGAAGCTATAACTTAGAAATCATCGCTGAGATCAATCATGCTCCTAAGTACTCTATCGATCAGCTGATCGCTCAGGCGAAGAACTATACTCAAAGTGGTGCTGACATCATCGACATCGGCTGTATACCCGATGAACCTTGGAGTGATTTATCGGCGGCTATTCGCGCACTTAAATCTGAAGGCTTTAGGTTGGCCATCGATACCTTCGATCCCAAAGAGATCGAACAAGCGGTGCAGGCGGGAGTTGAGTTGGTTCTCAGTATTCACTCTGGAAATCTCGCCGTCGCTAAAAACCTCGACTGTGAAGTCGTTGCCATTCCCGACTCTCCCGGAACTTTGGAGGGATTAGATAAAACCCTGAATCAATTGGAAAGCTGGGGAGTCCCCCGGCGTCTCGATCCCATATTGGAACCCTTAGGATTTGGTTTCGCAAAATCCTTAGGACGCTATTTAGAAGTGAGAGACCGCTATCCCACTGAAGCGATGATGATGGGCGTCGGTAATTTGACCGAACTCACTGACTGTGACTCTGCAGGGATCAATGTGCTCTTAGCGGGAATCTGTGAAGAACTCAATATTGAAAGCGTCTTGACAACCGAAGTGATTCCTTGGGCCCAAAGTTCAGTCAAAGAGCTCGATCTCGCCCGCCGCTTACTCTACTACGCGGTTCAAAATAAAACGCTTCCCAAGCATTTAGATTCGAGCTTGATCCTACTACGTGATCCTCGGGTCACCGAGCATGGTTCAAAAGTCTTAGAAGAGATGGCGGAACAACTCAAAGATCCCAGCTTTAGAATTTTTGCCGAGAGGGATGAGATTCATATTATGAATCGAGATGGTTACCATCGAGGCAAAAATCCCTTCGATCTCTTCGATCAGCTGGAGGTCGATGATCCCTCTCACGCTTTCTATTTAGGTTGGGAGATGGCGAAGGCGTTTACTGCGAACCAGCTCGGCAAAAATTACGAACAAGACGAAGCCCTCGATTGGGGATTCTTAACGATCGAAGAAGAGAGCCACCAGGAAAAGAAGAAGAAAAAAAAGGATGGTGGTTCTTCATGAGTCAGCTTCCTCTCGTCCACGAGCTCAACTCCCCTCTCGATCCCTTTGAGGCGTTCTTAAAGATTCAGTCCTTAGGGGGAGTGCTTTTTTTAGATAGCGCCCTCAAGCATTCTAAACTGGGGCGCTACTCGTTTATTACTGCGGATCCTTTTGATGAGTATTCACTGTCCATCGACAACGAAAGTGAATTAGATGGGGCAAATTCTCAAGTTCAAGATCCCTTCGCTGAACTCGAAGAAGCGCTCGCTCGCTGGAAGCAAGAAGCTGTTACCGATTTACCACCGTTTCAGGGAGGGCTCGCAGGCTTATTCAGTTACGATTTAGGAAGAGCTTTAGAGCGACTCCCTCCCAAACGGAAAACTCCCTTTCCCACCCCCGATTATTCGGTGGGAGCGTACGATTGGGTTCTCGCCTATGATCATGCCCTCGGTAAAGCTTGGATTATCTCTCAGGGCTTTCCTGAGATCGACCTTCAGGGCCGAGCTCAAAGGGCCCAAGAAAGAATCGATCAGGTTTTAGACCTTCTTCGGGCTCCGACTCCCCCACTGAGTTTGAGTCACCCCGCTCCCGAATTCTCCCATTCCCAGTGGCCTTTTGAAACATTTGAAATTCAGGGCCCAAAAGGTTTGTTGAGTAACTTTACTCGTCAAAACTACCAAGAAGTCTTGAAGCGAGCTATCGATTACATCTTTGAAGGTGAAATCTTTCAGGTGAATCTCGCTCAACATTTGTTTTACCCCCAAAAGAATTCAAATGTTTCACTCTATAAAAAACTCCGCGAGCGCAACCCCGCACCTTTTGCCGCGTTCTACGAGCCAAAGGACTCTCATTTTGTTCTCGCGAGCGCTTCTCCCGAACGGTTTATCGAGCTTTCCCCAGCAGGAAAGGTAGAAACCCGCCCCATCAAAGGAACACGGCCGAGAAGCCGTCGACCTGAAGAAGATTGTTACTCCCGCGATGCCTTAAGAGAAAGTGAGAAAGATCGAAGTGAAAATGTGATGATCGTCGATTTGCTTCGCAACGATCTCTCGCGGGTGTGTAAGCCCTTCTCGGTCAAAGTCCCCCAATTGTTCGAAGTTGAAACCTACGCCTCCGTTCATCATTTGGTGTCGGTGATTCACGGAGAACTCGAAGAAGGACGGACAGCCTTAGATCTTTTGCGCTGCACCTTTCCGGGAGGATCGATCACCGGGGCCCCCAAGATTCGGGCGATGGAAATCATTCATGAACTAGAACCGAGCCCTCGGGGAGCCTATTGTGGCAGCTTAGGTTACCTCTCCTTCTCAGGTGCGATGGACACCAGCATCTTGATTCGAACCATTACTGCGTCACAAGGCTGGCTTCAATTTCCAGTGGGAGGAGGAATTGTTGCGGGATCTTCCCCGCCGGGTGAATACGAAGAGACCTTGGACAAGGCTCGAGGCATTTTGTGGGCTTTAGAATAATGGAGTCGATCCGTGAGTGGTAAACCTCAAAAACACTCAATTATTAAAGAATTCCTGTTTCATGAAGGGATGGCGGGATTTCTAGTTCATTTGCTCTTCTTCATCATCTGCTCTATTTTTTTGTTCTTTGGTGTATTAAGTGTTTTTACCTTCGATGGGGTAGCCGGCTCCGTGATCATTTTGGGTGTGGTGATCTTTGTCTTTTTATATTTTAAGAAGAAACTCCATGATTTCGATTTTGATCGGCGAGTGAAAAAGATGTCGGAAGAAGAATCGGGTAAGGAAAATGAATAAGTTTTGGATTTAGATGTTTTTTTGTCTGAGAGAAGTTCATGAACCTTATTAAATAAGTTGGGTCTTGTACCTTGTATATCTTATGTGAGTAAAAATATTGAATGAGTGTGATGAATAGATCATTTGAAGATGCCGTTATTATTCATTCTATATTTCAGGAATGGGATAAATTAATTCGAAGGTCATATCACAAGTTTCAACTCGCTCACTCCACGGGTTCGGAGCTCGCTGAACGCTCGCGTGAGAAACCAGCGACTCGCCGCAGGTTTCTCACACTCTTCCTTGGCGAGCCCGTCCTGCCTGATTTCAAAGAAGCGAATCGTTGTTACTAAGGTCTTATCTGTAAATTTAAAAGTCTATCGGTGAATCAGAGCAAAGAGGCTAACGCCAAACTTTTAAGCCCACCTTGCCCGGGCAAGGTGTCAACCGGCTTTTTGATTGTTTACCCCATGAGAAAGATTCTTTTTTGAAGAAAAAATTTGACAGGTTTTGAGATGCAAAAACTCATAGCTGAGCCTCTCCCATCTATCTCCTTCAACTTCCCCTCTAAGCCACTCTACACTCCCATATATCTGTTTTCTTGAAAATCAAATCCACTTTGCCCCTTCGCCCACATCACAGGCAAACCTCAAGGCCCAAAAAAGTGGGTGGTATAATTCACTTAGTTTAAAAGCTTATTTAACCTTTAAAAGTAAGCTTGAGCCTGAAGTGAAAAGAAGAACTCATAGTTTGTTGAGCACAATGAGGAGTTAGGATGATGGGTTTAGATATAAATGCGATTCAAAAACTTTCAAATGAAGAAATTCAAAATAAGTTAGAAGGTTTCATTCAAGCTGAACGGAAAAACGTTTCCTTATTTATTGCTCACCTAAGTATTGTGGCCAAGAGAAAGCTACACTTGGTTCTCGGGCATAAGAGCCTCTTCGATTACTGTACAAGCCATCTGAACCTGAGTGAAGGGTCGGCCTACAGGCGAATCCAAGTTGCTAAAATTTGTAATGACTTCCCAGAGTTACTTGAAGCTTTAAGTCAAAATCAAATCTCACTTACAGTGGCTAGTCAATTGGCTCCTCACTTAAAAGAGGAAAATTCTAAGCAGCTCATTCAGGACTGTCGAGGTAAATCAAAGCGAGAGGTTGAAGTTTATTTGGTGAGCCTCAAGCCCAAAGAGGTTGTTTCTTCAGGAATTAAAAGGAAGGCGCTCAATCGCTTAGATTCAAATCAAGTCTTATCTCTTGATC
>JANQLS010000026.1 GCA_028280485.1 Planctomycetota bacterium | reverse complement strand
ATCAATTTACAAGGCTGTATTTACAAGGGTTTCGTTAAGACTCTTTCACATATTTTTAAATCAAACCTGACACCTTGTTAATGAGCCTTTAACAAGTCCCTCGTAAAATCGTGAACTAATACTGAAGAAAACTAGATCAAATGTTCGAGAACTCTTAATAGAAACACACCCTTCGGGTCACGCTTATAAGAGTATTCATCATGCTTCTTAATTTTTCTTCTCTCCATTTGAATCACAATTTGTAACTGATTTTAAAATTCTTTGGGAGTTCAATCCGATGCGATTTAACAAGAGTTGGGTTTCTTTGCTAACTCTATCTGGTGTCTTACTGTTGACATCGGTACTGAGTGACTTTGCCCACGGCGATGAGAATAGTAAGGGAGAGGTTCGACCCAGCCGATCCGTTCCTGGAGTGACCAAGGCAAGTCAAGATCTCACCAAGCTACAACGAAAAATTCGACAAGCACAGAGCCAATTCAGTAAGGATCGACGCTTCGCCACGGATCGGGCTAATCAAATTCGCGGAGAAGTCAAAGCTGTTCAAAGAACCATCAAGGCTCTACAAGAACGCTTAGAAAAACGTAAAGCTGAAATCGAGAAGAAAAAAGCTGCACTCGATGAAAAGAAAAAAACCATCGAAGAAAGAGATTCACGTGAGGAAAGCCTCAAGGGAATCTTGTCGAATTTCCTAGGTTCAGTAGAGGAACTCGTCGATAGTAGCATTCCCTGGAAGAAGAGTGATCGTAAAAGACAAATAACCCAAGTCAAAAAAGTCTTAACCGATAAACTGACCATCGCTTCTTCAGCGTTGGGTGCCGTAGGTCGAGTTCACCAAGAAGAAGAAGCTTTGGGTCGATTGGTTGAAACAAGTGTTCTAAAAATTAATGGGCCCGATGGAGAAACTGAAGTTCGCGGTTTTCATCTCGGTCTCATGGCGGTCATTTTTGCGAATGAAGACGGATCGATCTTAGGATACGCCCGAAGCGGCCAACAACTGGAAGACGGCTTGGGTTCACTTACCGAAGGAGATCTCGCTCAAAGAGGATACCTTGTCGCAGTTGATATCCTTAGAAGAAGAAGAACTCCTGCCATCGTCGAACTCCTTCTCCCTTCACTTCCAGTGAAAGGAGCTGAAGAATAATGCGCTTTACCTTCTCCAAAATAGCTCTCTTACTCGCAACCTTAACGATCTCAGCAAACCTCCTCGCTCAAAACGACGAAGGCCCGACGGTCCCTAAGGATCCCGAAGAATCCGTCATTCAAAAAGCTATCGAGGAAGCCCAAGCAGAACTCGATACCAAAGAAAAGCAATTCGCGGAAATCTTAAAATCGATTCAGGATGATTCAGTTTCTTTACAAACAGAACTCAGTGGCCTGAGAGACAAAGAGAGAATCCTCATCGCTGAATTAAAGAAACTCGATGACGAATCTTTCAAAATCGAAACCGAAGACTTTGAGATCACCCGAAAAGTCAACTCAACTCAAGATCGAGCTGACGCCTTAAAAAGAGAGATCTACTCTCAGGCGACGGCATACAAATCAAGGTTTGAGAAAACCCTTCTATCTGTCGAAAATCCCGAACTCCTTCAAACGATTGACGACCTTCTAAATCAGGAAGACTACGATGCCGATCAAGATCTCCAATCTTTGATGGATGTCTACCTTCAAACTCTGACGATGGCGGGTCAAGCTTCTAAGATTCGAGTTCCCATTCGTCTTCCTGGGGGACAGGGAACCATCAAAGAAATCAGCACGCTTCGTTTCGGACTCGTCGGTGGATTTTATTCCAATCCTGAAGCCGGGGATGCCGGATTCGTCAGTACGGACACTGAAGGTGACGGTGGATTCTACGCAACGAGCGATGGTTTGAGTGCATTGCAAAAATCACAAATCGCTGAAGTTGTTAAAAATCCTTCAGAAGGAGGTCTCCTTCCTTTAGACGTCACCGGTGGTGCTGGGTTAGCAACTCTCCAGAGTCGATACACGGTTAGCCAATGGTTGGAATTGGGTGGGGTTTTCATGTGGCCTCTCATTATCATCGCTGCCGTCGGCCTCCTTATGAGCATAGAACGCGGTATCGTCTTAGCCCTCAAAGCTAAAGGTATTCGCAAAGCAACAAACCAAGTTGTCGATCACGTTCAACACGGCCGGTTCGATGCCGCTGAAGGAGTTTGTAAGAAAGTGGGTGGTGCCATCGGTGCCGTCCTTCATTCGGCATTGGTTCATCGCGGCCAAAAGAGAGCTGTTCTCGAAGATGCCGTTCAGGAATCCCTCCTTCACGAATCTCCCAAATTTCATACTCGCTTAGGCTTTATTGCTCTCTGTGCTGCAGTTGCTCCCCTTATGGGGTTACTCGGTACAGTAACCGGTATGATCTCGACTTTTAAAATGGTGACGCTGTTTGGTACGAGTGATCCTCGCTTCATGGCCGGGGGTATTTCTGAAGCCTTGATCACCACTCAGGGTGGATTGTTTGTCGCCATTCCCTGTCTATTACTTCGTGGAGTCTTAGGCTCCTTAGCTGCTTCAGCTGTCGGGAAGTTAGAAACAGGTGCGATTTCCGTTGTCCTAGCCGTCCTTAAGAAATCTGATCCAGATATCGGTACATCCTCAAATGAGCCTACTGGGGATCTACCTCTTATCGAAGAGGAATGGGGAGAATCAGAAGAGGTGATCTCCACCCCTGAGTTTGGAGTTGTCGAAGCTAAGGATTCCGATCAAGTCTCCAATAAGAGTATCGGCGCCCTAGAGGAAGTGGAGATAGAAGCTAATATCGAAGAAACGATAGAGGAACCCAACGAAGAAGATTTCGACCTTATCAGTGATCTCGATTTAGAGGACCTCGAAACCGAGCAGCCCGATGGGGCGAGCTTCGAATCTGGAGCCAACGAGAAACTGTGAACACCTTTCAAGAAATTCTAGATAAGACGATTTCGCTTCTTCGAGAGGGAACTCTTCCCGTTATGCTCCCACTGGTCCTTCTTTGTATGGCGATGTGGGTCATGATCGTCGAGCGCATCGGCTACCTCTTCGGCCCCTGGAATATGCTTCTTTGGCCTCCAGCGAGAGCGAGCCTTCGCGCCGCGAAGCGCAGATTGGCCAACGCTTTTGAAGAATTTTTAGAACGCGGCGATGATCAAAGTCGATACCAAGTTCTCGAAAACTGTGCCAAAGTCAGAAGTCCTTACTCCAAGTTTCTTCGGTACGCGTTATTGAGACTGACTCATATCGGACCCAGCGACGCCGAAAAAGAATTAGAAATCCTGCGAGCTGAACACGAAGCCCACGAAGAGATCGAAAAGGGATTACTCCTGATATCGACCTTCGCCAAAACCGCTCCGCTGTTAGGTTTGTTAGGTACGGTCACCGGTATGATCCAAACCTTCCGCGTGATGATGTTTGCATCAACCAGTGATCCAAGAGCGCTCTCTTCAGGTATTTCAATCGCATTGATTGCTACCGAAGTGGGTCTGGTTGTTTCCCTGTCGGGAGTGATCGCTTCCAGTTGGTTGAATCGAAGAGCCCAAGTGCTCGAAGAAGAAATCAAATTGGCGGCGATGCGAATTTATCAAGATGACAATCCTGAAGAAGAAGGAGCTCAGGCATGAGAGCCCTAGCCAATAGAAAGTCCTCGGTCTTAGAAGAAGCCGCCGTCGATATGGCGCCTTTGATCGATATGACTTTCCTTCTCCTCATTTTCTTTTTGGTCAATACCAACTTCATCAAAGAGACCGGTATCGACGTCAAACGTCCTCAAGCGGCCGCTGGTGAAGAAAAAAAAGGAGATTTGATCCTTATTGGAATCAGCGAAGCCGGAACGGTTCACATCAGTGGGAAACGATTAGATCTAAGTGCAGTCCGTCCCACAGTGTCCCAAATGAGGCTTAAACTTCCCGATGCACCGGTGGTCGTCGTCGCGGACGAGAGCGCTCGGATGTCACTCGTCGTTCGAGTGATCGATGAGTGCAAATTAGCGGGAGCTGAAGAGATAAGTATAGCCACCAAGACCGAAGGAGCTTAGCGAATGGAATCTTTAAAAAAACGATCAAAAAACAAACAGAATGCGACAGCCTCCAATCGTCTCTCAAAAAAAATCAAAAAAGGCTCAGCTAAGAGCCTTCTCAAGGATTTAAACAAAAAGTTCAAACGCTCAGAATCGGCAAACGGAGTCCACTTAGATGATGGAACGAGTGAACTCGCGACTCAACCCGCCCTGGAATTGGAAACTCCTCCTGCGAGTATCAAGGATACCGAGCAAAAGGGTTCAAAATGGGTTTGGGCTTTCGCCCTCCCTGTTGGCATCGCGATGACGACGATCGTCTTCTTGTTCATCGGCTTTATTCAACCGAGTCTATCGGGCGGTGAGAAAATCTCCCTTCCAGACATCATCAAATTTGAATTCAAAGTCGCTACTGCCGAGGCTCCTCCTCCATCTCCTCCCAAGAGAGAGCAACCCAAAGAACAAACGAAACGCAAACCTAAAAAAAGAGCTAAATCAAGCTCCAAAGCAGCATCGAAGCGCCCGAGTTCACGTCCTCGACGTTCCAATGCCAGCAATATGATTTCGGGGATGCGACCCGGTTTAGGCGCCGGAGCCGGTGGTGGAGTCAGCTTACAGATATCTGATTTTAGTGGTGGGGCAGAGGTTGATTTAAGTGTCGACTTTGCCGACGACGAGTTGATGCAAGACGCACAAAAGCTTCTTCAATACGAGAATGAAAAGAGGAGAATTCGTGAGCTGACTCAGCAGGGCGACCGCCAAGCCATCCGAGACATGCTCAACTCCGGCCGAGTGACCGAACCTAAATTAATCTTCCAAGAGAAGCCAGTCTATCCTCCGGAAGCCAATAAGAAGGGAACGGAAGGATGGGTTCACGTCCGTATCTTAATCAACATCGAAGGTACGGTCGATGAAGTCGAAATCATCGGCAGTCAACCCGCGGGCGTATTCGAAGAAAGCGTTCGAGATGCTTTACCCATGTGGCAATTCTCACCCGCAAAAGATGGTGCTGGCAATCCCCTGGAGTTCTGGAAAGAATTCAAATACAAATTTAGACTCGAAGCATAAAGAACGATGAAACCTTCACACAATATCGCAACGATTGTCGGCCTGTTGATCTTCACCACCCTCTTGGTAACAAGTACGGGCTGCCGAATGCAAACTCGTAAACAAGAAAAGGAAGAAAAACAGAGAATCGAAGACGAGAAAAATAAACAAGAAGCTTTGGCTAAGAGCCAAGCTCAAAAGGAAGAACTCGAAAAAGAACGGATGCGAATCGAGCGAGAATTAGCTCGAGCTAAAGCTAAAAACGAACGAGGGAATCGAATCATCGATGCCCGTAATGCTCTCAGTCAGAATCAGCCAGCAGAAACGATTAAAATCACCGATGAAATTCTCGAGACGAAGATCACTCAAGAGGATATGGACGACTCTGAATATATGGGACCTCCTCCGTTAACAGACAGTGACTTAGCAAAAATCCACGAAGCGCGGGCATTGGCTTACTTCGATCTCAAAATCACCGATAAAGCCATCACTGCCTATAAAAAGGTGTTGGATCTCAATCCGGGAGAACGCAAAGCGAGAAAGAATCTCGGCCGAATCCTCTACAAAGAAAAGCTATACAGAGAAGCTTTAGAGATCTTTAAGCTCGAACTCAAAGACGGGTATCGTTCTACCGATATTCTATTCTTGGTTGGCCGCTGCCACTATGAGCTCGGGCGGAAAGAAGGGAACAAGGCTCACTACGAAGCCGCGCGAATCGCGATGCTCGATGCCGTCCTCAACGATCCAACCGATGTCGATATGATGCGCTGGCTGGCTTATTTGGAATTCCAAACCGGCCGATTTCAAGAATCGATTCGCTTATTGGAAACCATTCGTCGTCAACATCCACTAGACACTGAGTACTTAGATCTCCTCGCCAACTCCTACATTCAAGTGAATCAACCTAAAAAGGCGCTCGAGTATTTAGAATTAGCCGCTAGCATCAAGAAACCCACGCAAAAAGCATGTTTGAGCCTCGGAGATCTTTACGCTCAAGCCGACCAACCCGCCCGTGCGGCTGAATGGTTCTCTAAAGCCTATGAAGGAGACCCCACTCAGGCCAAACCGAGCGAGCGGGTTTTCGTAGCCCGTCTCTTCCTTCAAACGGGAAACTACAAAGATGCTTTAGCTTGGGTTAAAAGCATCTCCAAGGATGATAAGGAAAATTACGACGCCCGTTCAATCGAAGCCACTCTCTATGTTCAATTGAATGAAGATGAAAAAGCACTCACCGCCTTCGAAGAAATGCGGGAAGCCCTTCCGCAAGATTGCTTTGCTTGGTTGGCGGCTGCTGACATCTATCTCGAAAGAAACAACTTAGATAAAGCTCGTGAACTCTATACGGTAGCCTCCGCTTTATCAAAATGTTCTGCCGATGGATTAGCCGGGTTAGGTGAGGTGCAGTACAAGAAAGAAGACTTCGAAGGGGCGATTAAGTATTACCAACAGGCCTTGGAGAAATCCCCTAAGAATCCCAACTATCTCGTCGCCATTCGACAGATCAAAGCAGAACTTCAAATCGCCAAAGAGACAGCTTCGTCATCTTCAGCTGAGTAAGTTCCGAACTCAGCAATAAGAAGAGGGGTAGACGGAGCTTCTAGCTCCATCCGAGCTTAAGTACGGATCGTACTTAGGCTCGTTTTTTTTACTTGTTCTCAAAGAGCCTATTGAGCCTTTGTAAGTTAAGAGACTTTAGCTAACTAAATTCTTACATTCTTGCCCCGAAATAATCGTAATTCAAAGTGAAATAAAAACTTGTTTCGAATCTTTAGCTCGCTCCTTGCCAAAAACACTTCGTGAACTTAACTCGGGTTTCCCTTAAGATGTCGGGTTAATGTTTCAAAGTATTCGCTTTCCAAGCCCGAAGCTTTAGGGAGGGATAAAAGGAATTCACGAGATAATTATCATTAAAACTCATAACCTAAAATCGCGCAGGCTTGCCGTTTTAGTAAAATGAATGACTCAAGACAAGGAACACCTTCTGAAGTGTCGATATTTAAAACAATTTTAGAACGGGCCAAAAACTCTGGAGTCAGTTTAGAGTGTTTTGATCGCAAAGGAGATCGGGTTCAATCTTCCAACGGAGAGGATCTCCTCGAAACCGTCCGTCGCTACCGAACGGCCTTTTGTGGCTGGGAAACCCGTAGCTATCAGGGACACAAAACGATCGGCTTGTTTTTCAAATCAGAAGAAACCATCGAGTTTCTGATCGCCGCTTTCAGTGCGATCGCTGAAGGATTCACCGTCGTCCCCTTTTATCCCAACTGGGACGCCGAAACTCAGCTCGAATATTTGCAAAAGTACCAAATCCGCTCGATCGCCGTCGGTAATGGATTTTTGAGCCGGGTCAAGCAATGGGAGGGGAATGGCAGTATCGAGAAGATTGTACCGATCCGCCTCGAAGAACGACCTCCGCTTCTTAGATCCACTGACCCCATCTTTCCTGAAGACTTACCCGAGGACCATCCTTGCGCGTGGATCTTTACCTCCGGCACATCGGGGGAAGTTCCGAAATGTACCGTCATCGATCAACGAAATATAAGAGCTGCAGTCGAAGCCATCGAGGCTTTAGACTTCATTAAGCCCGGGTTAACATTACACTCTCCATTGTCGACAAGTCACATCTTTGCCTTTGTCGTCGTGCTAGGAATTTTAGCCACTCAACCCAGCAGACTCATCTTCAGTGACGTTCAGTACCTCGCTCGCCTAGATGAATCTAAAATCGGAAAAATCGATGGGCTCATCCTCGTTCCGATGGTGCTCAATCGAATGCGTTCGGGCTTTTACGAAATGCTCATGGGCAACGGTAAAAAGAAGGATCCCAAACTCGAGAAAATCCCTATGCCCGTTCGTACGGGCTTAAGTCGACTTCTCCGCTTCAGTGAACAGGGGATGATCGATATGGAAAAGGGGCGACTGCAAGGCTTCTTAAAGTGGCCAGCAATCCAAATGATTCGCTCGATCTTTTCGAGCAAAATTAAGAAACGCTTAGGTTCACCGCGATTCATCGTCGTAGGAGGTGCCAAACCGAATCAACACTCGATGGCCTTTGTCGATGTCATGGGCATTCGCTGCCTGCAAGGTTGGGGAATGACCGAGACTACCGGTCCCTTGGCCGTCTGTACCCTTAATGATCGCTTCAAGGGTGCCTTTGGAACCTGCGGGGGACTCTTCAACGAAACTCAAGCTCGCTTAGAAGATGGTGAACTTATCGTCGAAGGTCCTCAGATTGCTCAAGGCTACTTAGAGCCCGATGGCACTTTTATCGCCTTCAACGGAATCAAACGAACCGGGGATTACGCCGAGTTCGATTCTCGAGGCCGATTGATGGTCACTGGGAAAGTCTCCGATCGCATCACCTTAGCCAACGGCTTAAATTACAATCCCTTGCTGATCGAAGAAGTCATTCTGCAAGAAGATTTGAAGCTTCAACAATTAATTGAAGAATGTGTCGTCATCGGAGACGGCCAGAGCAAATTAGGCGCCGTCTTTTTCCTCAAAGAACCGAGCGATACTCCAGAAGTTAAAGAGTACCTTCAAAACCTCCTCGACGAGATCAATCAAACCTTACCTATAGACGAACAAATAGGTCCGTGGGATATCGTGCCTCAAGTCCTCAAAGAGAGTCCTTTCTTAGGTCCATCGGGAAAGATTCGTCGCCCGATAGTCGAACGAGCTTTTTCATTGATTTATCGAGAGTCGGAATCGGTTCCTGTATAAGAATGGAAGAGCCAAAGATCTTTAAAAACCCCTTAACTAGCCCGATGCGCTTTCTTTCACGGCTATTTTATTCACCCTCAATCTCACATCATTGACTAAATCTTATCCCGTCGCTCACGCTCCGGGCTAGTTAATTGAATTTCGGGCTTATCGAGTTAAAGTTATGATGAAATTGGGGATTAATAAATTCACCTCTTCTTGTAGATATGAACCCGTTTAAAGATACTCAGTTCCCTTAAAGCGATTTAGTAAGCCCGGAGCGTAAGCGACGGGATCTCCCTTAAGAGAAAAAATATCATTAAATTTTAAATGTCCCCTGCAGAAAAAAATAACACCGACCCAGAGGCCAACAACTCGCCCTGGGATTTCGACGTCATCGTTCCCGCTCTTCTCGAAGCAGGACAGCTCGCTCTCAATTCGAGAAGGAACCTCAAGCGAGAACTGAAACCCGATGCTTCGATCGTGACTGAAGCCGACAAAAATGTCGAAGATCTTCTCACTCAAAAATTCGAAGATCTCCATCAGTCGCGTTACATCATCGGAGAAGAGACGATCGACTCCAAACCCGATGGGTATCTAGAAGACGCTTTAAAATCCACGGCCTACATCATCGATCCCATCGACGGGACGGCTCCCTACGCTCACGGGATGCCTCACTGGGGAATTTCAATGGGTTTACTTCAAAAGGGTCTTCTCACCGATGGGGCCGTTTATCTTCCTCAGATGGAGTTCGGAGAAATCGTCATCTCCAAAGGGCCCGATGTCCTGTGGGGGCGAGCTCCAGCCCCAGATTGCCCTCTCGAAGATTGGGAATGGGACACCCTCAATCCTCCCCAAGGCGTTCTCGCTCCAGACGCCCTTCTCTGTATCTCTCAAGACCAAGCC
The DNA here is from genome assembly GCA_028280485.1 of Planctomycetota bacterium. GTDB lineage: Bacteria > Planctomycetota > UBA8108 > UBA8108 > JACQVS01 > JANQLS01. The sequence continues at coordinate 20,976 of JANQLS010000026.1, read as the reverse complement.
AAAAGGGGGAGAACAGATCTACCCAACCCAGTCCAAGTCCTCGGTACGGCAGTTTACGCCATCGTCGGGGTTATGACGGGGCGATTTTTGGCCTACATCGGCAGTTTAAAGTTATGGGATGTCGCGGGTTGCCTGCCCTTGGCAGAGCGCCTCAACCTGAGCTCAGAAACTTATCGCGGAAATCAACCTGGCCCCTTAGGTTCTGAGGTCCCCGGAGTCGATAAGTACATAACTGACCCTGAGCATTCATTTTACTGGGGAGTACGTGGGGGATATATCTGCACTCAGCCTGATCTTATCGAAACCTTCAGAAAATCATTTTCGATTTGAATAGTCGACTGAGGCTAAACGTCGCAGGGTATCCAAGTGAAGGGCAGTGGAATTTAGGTGAAAAAGGTGCTAAAAATAAGAATTCGAACTTGTTCAACCCAGTTTTAATTAGTTCCTGTTTAATCAACAGGAACTAAGCCGAGTTGGGATCAACTCGGCCGCGAGCGTAGGCTCGTAGAGCCTACGTTTAGCGGAGTGAAGGCAATTTGAAAAATTGCCGAAACGGTTGAATCTGCCTCCGAAGGAGCAAGATTCAACAAAAACTAACTAGAGCTAAGAATTTAGTTAACTTTTGCGCAAAGAGGAACGGACAAAATGGAACTCGTTAAAACCCAAACTCGTCGTTTTTTCCCCCTGATCGCTCTCATTGTTTTGGGAGTAGGCTTCTACTGCATCCCCACTCAAGCTGATTCAGATAAAGACAAGCCTAAAGAAAAACCACCCGTTAAAGGTGCCCTCTACAAGCCAGTGGTCGATATCGAAGTGATCATGCACAAGGTTGACGATATCTACGCCGAGATCGAAGAAAACCTCGAGAAGAAACGTCTTCGCACGATCAAGAAAGACGCTGCCTTCCTCGCCGAGATGATGAACATCACTCAACACTTCCAAAAAGAAAAAGCGTGGAAGGACTTCTCCGTCAAAAGTCGCGATATCTTACTTAAAATGCACCAAGCTGCTTCTAAGAAAGATCAAGCCACCACCGCAAAACTCTACAAAGAAGTCGACGCGGTCTGTGAAGGTTGTCACGACAAATACGACGTCTAAGAACGTTTAAAAGATTTCAGGTTCAGCCTGAGGTCTTTGCTAAAAAAAATAGAAAACCCCATTCTTCATCTATGATGACTAATGGGGTTTCTTTTTATCCTGAGAGATAAAAATACAAATTTAAATAACTTTAGCGCAGTAATTACTTTTCATATGTTTCCCGACTTATATTTTAGCAAGAAAATAGGGGCAAGAAGATAAGAGACTCATATGGCAAATATTTTCTTGCCCCCATTTTATTGCTACTTTTCTTCTTTCTGGATCCCCCAATAAAATTCAGGTTCAATTCAAACCCTCCAGGTCCTTTAAGCAGGAATAAATTTCATGGATTTATTTTCAGCAAAGGGAAAACTTTTAAAGGTTCTAAATCACCAGTATTGCCTTCATGCTTAAGCATGGGGACAAATGGAATGAATGAGAGCCTACAGATCAATCGGTTATTTTCTAATTAAAGGTGAAAGCTTTAAAATGGAAGATTGAGGCTCTCGAGGAAAATATCGGACTCATTTTTATCTACTTGCAGGCTGTAGAAATGTAACGATTTTGGTAAACTTCCAGCTGCTTAAAAGAGTTCTTCCATTCCGTTCAATTCAAACTTAACCCTTTCAAATAGATTCCGAGGCCTACGATGAGTTCATTTCAAATTGGTGTCTGCAGTTGGTCCTTACAGGTCACTTCGATTCCTGAGTTAGAAAAACTCTGCCAAGATTTGAACGTCAATCTCGTCCAACTCGCTTTAGGCGACCCCCATCACGCCACCTGGGAAGAAGGGGATGGAATGATTCAAAAAGCGAAAGAAACCCCCTTAGAAATCTCCGCTACGATGATGGGATTCCCGGGAGAAGACTATACGACTCCTAAGACGATCGAAGAAACGGGGGGCTTCGGTGATCCTAAGACTCGCGATGAGCGAATCGAACTTTTTAAATGGGGGGTTCAGAACACCGCAGAACTCGGTCGTGCCCAGATCATCACCACACATGCCGGATTCATTCCCGAACCTGGGGAAGCGGGAAGAAAAGAGCTTTTAGATTGCCTCGGTTTAGCGGCTTCGATCGCTAAAGAGAAGAATCAAATCCTCGCCTTAGAAACAGGGCAAGAAACTGCAGATCTTTTAAGACTCACTTTAGATGAATTAGGTTGTGAGAATCTCAAGGTCAATTTCGACCCCGCCAACATGATTCTCTACGATAAGGGCGACCCGATCCGCGCGATCGAGATCTTAGGCCCCGACATCGCCCACGTCCACGCCAAGGATGCCAAGTACCCCCTCGAAAAAGGGAACTGGGGGGAAGAGGTCCCCTTGGGAGAGGGGCAAGTAGGAATGGAATCTTTCCTCAAAGCGCTGATTCAAGCCGGATACACCGGTCCTATCGCTATTGAGAGAGAAGTAGGGGATCAGGCTGGCAGAATTAAAGACATCCAGGCCGGAGTCGAAACCCTAGCTCAAGTTCAGTCTAATCTTTCTTAAGACTGAATCAGGAAGCTCCCGAAACGAGCTCTAATTCTTTTTCTTTGGCCCGTACTTGGGCGGGAGTCTCTAGTTCAGCTTCCTCCTTAACTGCCACCTCGACCTCACCGAAGCTCCCAGTTTCTAAAAACTGGTGTGCTGTTTTCCAGATCGTAGGATTAAACAGCATCGTCGTGTGATTGGATTCGACTTCTTTCAGGGGAACTCCCGGTAGGCGAGCTTCTTCTAATGAGACCACACCATCGTGAGGCTTGGGTATTGGAGTTTGCAAGAAACTCATGGGGCTTCCCACTCCTGCGATGATTCCCAGATCCACATTTTGAGGGATCCCGCACTCAGTAAAAATACCTTCGGGTTCTTCTGTCAGTTGCTGCCCAGCTTCTGAACCAGCCAAGCTTTTGAAGAAGGAATAACGGTTCAGGGAACGAGCCTTGATCGATCCATTGTTCGGAGGCGCGAGTTGGACAGCTCGCTTCACCGGAGGAAAATCAAAATGAGTCAACGCATAGCGAAGGATCAGGCCGCCTAAACTATGGGTTAAAAAATAAATTTCGTAGGGCTCACGCACGGGATCCACGACTTCTTTCACTTCGATCCAAAGATCTTTTGCGTGTTCTTCAATGCTCTTTTTGGTCGAGGGATAGCCTCGATTGATCACCGTGTACCCCTTAGACTTGAAATAGAGTTCGAGGGGTAAGAAAAAGAAGCGATTGATCAAAATTCCGTGGCGACAGAAAAGGAATTTGATAGGTTTTTGCTCTTCAGTGGGGGATTCAGCGTTAGTAGCCATTTTGTTTTTTAAGCCTGAATACTGTTAGTTTCTAATTCTCGATCCTGGATCCGACGAACGGCGGGTCATCCGGTGGAAATCGTTCTGCCGATGTCTTCTGTTGAAATGAGCTCATTTAGGAGGATCTTCCAGGATGATCATCGGGAATTGTTGCCTTAATTCTTCAGAAAATTGTAATAGTTCCAACTAATTATGTCATCCTGCGAGAAGACTATTTTCCAATAATCGACCGCCTTCCCATAAATGCTCGATGTCTCAGTGGAAATCCTTGAAACAGAGCCACTTTGATCTAAAAACCAACCGATTTCACCCTTTGCTCTTATCGGAACCCACCCGAATCGAAGACTTAGAAGACTTCAAGCAAGATAGGGGTGAAGATAGCCGAGGAAAATATAAGGTTCTAGCCTCAACCGAAATTCCAAGTCAGTAAGAAGATATATCCTATGGCCACTCGAGACAAAACTCGTGAAAAACTCGAGAAAGCCGCTCTGAGAGCTTCTCAAAAAAGCATCGAGCGCCAAAAGAAGAACGTTAAAAAGAAACCTAAAACCCCCGAGTTTCGACTAGGAAATTTAGTGGGGTCGACGTGCCTCATCGATTTAGAAGCCGAGACCAAAGATGATCTCTTAAGAAATCTAGCGGAGACGGTCGCCTTAGAAAAAGATTATCCCAGTGCGGAGCAAATTTTTAGATCCTCTCTTGAACGTGAATCTGTAGTTAACACCTACCTCGGAAACGGAGTAGCGGTTCCTCACGCTCGTGTTTCGAGCTTCGAGGGATTTTGTATCGCTGTGGCCCGGAATTCAAATGGGCTGCCCTACACGGTTGAAACCGATGAGCCCGTCCAGTTAGTGATCTTCCTCGTCGGGAACGAGCAAGACAATAATATGCACGTTCAGCTCCTGGCAGCGATCGCTTCAGTCGTCAATGCCCCGGGAGTTCGGGAAGCGATCCTCCAAGCGACTTCGATCACCCAGGTAAAAAAGGTACTCAACGACGGCGCGAAAAGTAAACGGCGTCGTCCTCGTCAACTCACGAAACTGCTTTTAAGTCACTCGCGAAAAATCGCTCGAGATATCGGGGCTACCGCTGTCTTGGTAGCTTTAGAGCACTCTGAAGAATTAACGATCCTCAAACGCCTCCCCAAAAAGGAAAGTTTTATCGTCGCCACTCGAAGCGGAAGGATCGCCGAAGCCGCAGAGAAAGTGGTGAAAAGAGTCATCCGACTTCCGAATACCCAACTCAACCGAGAAACTCTCGTTCGAGTAGGCACACTGATGGGGGTCGCCGAAGGTTTTATCGCCAAAGACGACGTGGTGGCCTTTCTTTCAGGACAAACCGAGGACGGATTAGATACTTTCTCCGTTCTGAGTGTCTCCCGAGAATTTGGAAGATTCCTAACGACCTCTGGGGAAATATCCCCACTGATGACCCCAGGCCTCTTTGAACGTGTTCTTACTCTCGCTTCGGAATTAGCAAGAGAAGGTCGAGAAGGAAAGCCGATCGGTACTATTTTTGTCATCGGAGATCCAGAACAGTTGGAACCCTTCTCACAACAATTGGTGATCAATCCCTTCAAGGGCTACCCCGACGAAGAAAAGAACATCATGGACCCGACGCTTAAGGAAACCATCAAAGAGTTCGCTACCATTGATGGAGCCTTCATTTTGGATTGGGAAGGTGTGATCCACTCTGCGGGTACTTATCTCCAACCGGGAGAATTTGAAAACGATCTTCCCAGCGGGTATGGAACTCGCCATCGCGTGGCAGCGGGAATCAGCAAGGCGGTCGACTGTGTCAGCATCGCTATCAGCGAATCTACAGGGAAAGTGATGTTCTTTAAAAATGGCGAAACGATCTTTTCCGTGGGTAAGACGGAAACGATATAGTTAATCTAAGCCTTTAGATGAATCCTCTTTGCCTGGGTAAGGCGAGAAGTCAAAACTCCATTTCAACGAACACCAATATAACCACTGTTTGCAGGGGTGATCCCTCGCTAAAGCTTCGGGCTTACCTGGTGGGTCATTTCAATCATGGTTTATATTTGAATAATGTAAATTTCTTTGCCACAGCTGTTCCTTTAATGGTGATTCACGCCAGGGAAGCCCGAAGCTTCAGCGAGCGAGAAATAGCAACTGATGACGAATGAAATTCGCATATTACTCTTATTTGCATTTATATTCCTGGCGGTCGCTTACGATTTTATTCGCCACGGAAAAAAGGGCCAACGCTGGCGAAGCTATCTATTTTTGATTTGTGGGGGATTGTTTGGATCTCTCGTCGGTGCAACTAACGATGCGATTTGTTTTAATTTGAGCCCTGATTACTTTCGTTGCATGAAAGGATTGTACTCTCAATCAGAGTCGATTTGGTTGGGAGCACAAGCGGGTTTCGGAGTAGGGATTTGGGTAGCGGGTTTCTTTTTAATCAGCAATTTTATATTTAATAAATCTCGACCATCTCAAAACCCTCGATCCCTCCTTAAATACTGGCTCTTTCCTTTAGGCCTCGCGCTAATCTTTGCCGTCGTTGGATTTTGGTTTTTTCCGAACTTTCAAATCGCTAAATGGTGGGGACGCATCGACGATTTTGGCTTAGAAGGCGAAGCTGCACTAGGATTTGAAAGAGTATGGGGGATCATCTGTGGGCTCTACCTCGGGGCCTTGATCGGCTTGATCATCGGCTGCACATTAATTTGGAAGCGCAGGATAGTTTCTAACCCTGAACCTCATACTGATCGATCAGATCAATAATGTGTTGGTGCTCTCGCCCCTCGGCTAATGATCGCGGAGTATGCCCTTCGACTTCAATTCTTGCCGAGGCTCCACACCTTAATAAAACCTCAGAAATTTCCAGGAAGCCCATCTCACAGGATCGGTGTAAGGCCGTAAATCCTCGGTGATCTTGTGCGTTAGGATCTGCACCATTTTTCAACAAAAATGCAACTTGTTGAAGTTTCTCATCCTGAACAGCATCGATTAATGGTGTCGTACCTTCATCCGACCGAACATCAATGGGGGATCCAAGCTTTAATAATCTTGCGATCATTTTTTTATCCCTGCTCGACAAAGCCCAATGTAACGGCGTGAATCCATCTTGTGCCAGAAGATCAAATGGAGCTCCGGCCTCTATAAATGATTTGACTCGTTCGATATCTCCCCTTGCGATAGCGATGTGAAGTAATGAATTGGATCGTAGAGGTTCCTCCGGGAGGTGATATTCAAATGGAGTGGGAGCTGAGAAATAGGACATTTTCCCAAACATCGAAAAACACCATAACGCTGCAGAATAAGGATCATCCAAGTCTGGACAGGGAGTGGGATAATAGAGGTCGAGAACGTGAGTTCGTATCAAGTAATCAAAGAGCTGAACTCTAAGTTGAAGATCACCATCATCTCCACCTAAGGTACCCTCGATGGAGGTTATCTTGAGACGATCACCTTCAATTTTACAGTTTTCAATTAACTGAACCTCGCGTTGCCAACTACGAACACAGATAATTTTATTTTGATGTAAAAATATAGCCCATTTGTGTTCCATAACGTCTGGGCTAAAGAGGACACCATCTAACAATGGGGGATCAATTTTATATTCTAGATGAGTCTCAACAATTTCATTTTCTGGGGGAAATTGATCTAAAAAGCAAAGCCCGTCTTCACCATTATACGAAACAGCATTTTGAGCAAATTCTTTATTTTGAGAGGTCGAGAGCATCGCTTGAGTAAAGGGTCTTACATCAATCAAGCGGATCCCCCAAGGATTATCCGAAGGTTCAATCCACTCAAATTGAATGTCGGGTTTGTTCATTCGATGAAAACTCTTATTCAAATAAGGGACATATGAAAACTTGAAATATCACAATACAATTGTATGACTTAGGTAAAATACAGCATCTAAAATAGCGTTTTGATTGTAGCCTTAGGATGGGATTTCAAAGCGATTGTATTAATTATATAAAAATTTAACAGTTCTTTAAATGATTCATCGGAGATCAATAAAAATTTATTCTAGTCCAATCCCGGAGTGTTATTCAAATCTTTTAATCGCTAATAAAGTCACATCATCCAACGGCGCCTGCCCATTCAAAAACTGATGAAAATCATTGAGGATATTCTTGTGTTGTTCCTCTGCGCTCAGATGTTGATGAGTTCTAAATGAATTTTCTAAACGCGCGAGTTCGTAGGGTTCACCGTCGCGATTTCTCGACTCGGTGATTCCGTCAGAATAGAGAATCAAAGATTCACCTGGAGCGACGACTAAGGCTTCACTTTTATAATCAGCATCGGGAAACATCCCTAAGATCGTTCCACAGGGATTTAAGAGTTCGAGTTCACCGTGAGTCCTAAGCAACATTCCGGGATTGTGCCCGGCGTTCACGTAGCGAAATTGCCCGTCCTCTCCGAGGAAGGCAAAAATTGACGTTACGAACTTTTGGAGATTACTCTGAGTGACGAGGATTTTATTGAGTTCAGCGATCGCTTGCCCGCAACCATCCATCTCCGGCCTAAAGCGGACTAAGCCGTTGAAGAGACCCAAGAGCATCGTTGAAAACAAGGCAGCAGGGACTCCCTTGCCAGAGACATCTCCCAGGACAACCGCAAAGGTTTTGGGATCGACGTCGAAGCTGGAAATAAAATCACCACCCACTTGTTGAGTGGGGTGAGTGTCTCCACAAATTTCCCAGTACTCATTCCGACGAATTTGTTTTTTGAAGATGTTCTCTTGGATCTGACGAGCGATGACCATCTCCTCGTCCATCTTTTGTTTGTTGAGAGAATCTTCGTACAAGCGAGCGGAATAGATCGCATTTGCGACTTCTGAAGCTAAGACCTCTAAAGCATCGAGAGCGCGAGGTGAGAAAGGGCGTCCTCGAGATGAACTATCGACATAGAGAACGCCGATGACGCTCGAGCCATCCCCAAAGTTTTGTCGAACTCGAAGGGGGACGCACATCGCACTGGCGATCCCAATACTCATCGTCGCTTGATGGTCGTAAGCATCATCGGAAACGAGGTCGTCGAAGATGACTCCTTTTCCGGTTTCTAAAACTTGACGAGGAATTTTTCGACTGATCTTTAATCCACTCTCTTCCAGCGCTTGCCCGGAAGAGTTTCTTCCCATCACCATCGAAAAATCATCATCGCTTACGGATTCATCTTCAAGCGAAGACAAGAGCAACACACCTCGATCGGCATCGACAAATTCGATGGAACGGGTGAGAACCAATTCGAGGATTTCCTCTAAAACCAATCCTCCTTTTAAAGAAAGAAAGGTTTCAAGAAGAACGGCGATATCGCGAACTTCGCGATTGACGGCCTCCCCTTCGAAAATCGAAGTCGATTCAAAAACTTGAATCGTATTCTCATTGAGAAGGGAATGTTCAAACTTGATATGAGGACCGGAGATTCCGCCTAATTTAATCGCATCACCGTCTTGGAGCACGTGCTGGGCTTCAATCTTTCGATCATTGATGAGCGTTCCATGACGACTTCCTTGATCCTCGATAATATATCGAGAACCCGACAATCGAATCCGTGCGTGCCTTCGGGATACGAAAGCGTGAGGGAAAACCACTTGATTGACAGGATCGCGTCCCAACGTCAAGCCTTCCCGATCGATATAAATTTCCCGCTCACTTTTCGTAGTGGGATCGAAAAAGCGAATCGTCGCCTCATTTAAATCTTGCTGAGGAACTTGAAGAACTTCGTTCCAACCATGGAAGGAGGGATTTCTAGGGAGGAGGTCGGTTGCCCCCATCTGCATAGCTGTCCGTAATACTCGAGCATCATTGAGTTGATTCGGATCACAGAGCGCGATGATTTTACTCAGGGAACTCGTACTGAAAACCTCTGGAGACAAACCCGAATCCAAATCGACTAAAACTAGATTAAATGCTTCCCACTCGGTGCCTTGAGGCAAGCGCAGAGGATCGGTCAAAACAACTCGATGGCCTTGGGCTCTGAATTCATCGATCAAGGCCTGGACCTGAGAGGCTTCTTTAGAAATCACACAAAAATCTAAGCCTACGACGCCTAACTTTTGCGCATAGCCTTCATCGGATTGTGGGTAGAGAGGTGGAGGTACCAATGTATTTATAAAAACCCAATCTTAACAATTGCCGAACGCGATGAGAAACCCGGATACTCTTCAATCGGCAATATAGCTCTAAATCCTCCTTTGCAATTGCAAGATTCAAGATTACAAGAACGACGGGTGCTTAATCCGAAGAAGTATCAGGAGGTGATAATCCAAGCTCACGAAGGATTTCACTCGGAGTCGTTCCCTGCTTTTCAATCCGGCGGTAGAGGCTTCGAACCGAAGTGGAAAGGGCCTTAGCGATCTGGGGAAGATCACCATCATATTTTCGGAATATAAATCGGAGATACGAGAGTTCCAACTCTCTCTTCATCTCCTCGAAGGTCCTCTGCTGAAAGAGATGTTCGGGAATGGGACGCTCTTCGGGAAGAGGGTCTAAGGCTCGATGTACGGATCGAAGATCTAACGAGATTGCCGAGTCCTGCTCCATGCCCAATCCTAATCGCTGAACGAGGGCTTCTAACTCTCGAACATTCCCCGTCCAAGGCTGGGAGCAAAGAAGATCTCGAACACTTTTAGATACTCTCACGGTTGTAGAGAAGTACTTAAAAAAGAAGTGCCTCAATAAAGGTAAGATATCTTCCGTTCGTTCTCTTAACGAAGGTAGATGCACGCTCAGGGTATTTAATCGGTGGTATAGATCTTCTCGGAACTGACCCGAATCCACCAGGGACTTGAGCGAGACTTTAGAAGTAGCAACAAATCGAATATCTAAGTCGATATTCGACTCACCTCCCAGAGGTCGCACCTTTTGGTTTTGTAGGACGGAAAGAATTTTAGCCTGACCTTCCAGGGATAGCTCATCGATGGAATCTAAAATAAAAGTTCCGCCTTGAGCTTGTAGAAGAAAACCCGTTCGAGTCCTTTCAGCGCCAGTAAAAGCTCCACTCTTGGCTCCAAATAAATCAGCTTCAAAAAGCTGGGGAGGAAGCGAGCTGAGATTTTGAATGATGACCGGCTGAGAGCGCCGGGGGCTCCAATCGTGAATTCGGCGAGCAACCCAATCTTTTCCAGTCCCAGCTTCTCCTACGATGAGAACCGGAAGATGGGACTGAGCCATCTGTTCGGCGGATTTTAAAACATCTTTCATCTCCAAACTTTCAGCGATGAATTCTTCGCTCGATGAGAGGTCTATAGGAAGCGTTTTTTTCGAGACCTCGCCTCGGGTGAGGTCTTGAGTAAATTCTTGGCTCAGAGTCTGGGTTAGCTTTTGCGTTAATTCTTTGGTGACAACATCCGTCACGATATGGGTTTTGTCTTGAGTGAATGGCTGTTCACTCAGGTGCTTAACTTTCAATCCCAATTGGATGAGTTCAAAGGCACGCTCGAGATACTGAAGACTTCCGCCCTCCTCATTTTTGAGTTCTGAAGAAAATAGGATGAGATATCCCTGAATCTCGCCATCCGTCAAAATCCAGGGGACTGAAGTTAGAGTTTTCGCCCAATCGAGCACCTCGCGATGACCGGTCTTTAAAACTTTAGTTAACTCTGACGGCTCTTCTAAGGGGAGAGTCACCGCCATGAGGGGGAGTTTTTTAACCCAAGACTTTAACTGGCTATCTCTAAAAAGTGCCCCTTCGGGATTCGCTGAAACCCACTGACCGTCGAGGTTCAAGATGAATGAAACTCTCAATTGCTCTGCTGGCCATCCCGAACCTAATAGCTCGAGGGCTTCAGACCCTTTCACTTTCGAGTTTCCTTGATTAAAGTTCGCCCACTCAATCAATTGGCAAAGCGCTCTTTGAGCTCCTGAATCGAGTGTTTCACCCCTTCGAGATTCACTCGAGTACTTCCACCTAAATTTTTCAAACCCTCGATCTCGGTCCTTAAAGGTTGAATACTCTTCGAGCTCATCAAAAGTCAACTCTGACCCTCGTTGTACACGAAACAGCCTTAAAAATCTTTTAAGGTTCATCGAGTCCAGGCGATTGAGCAAGGCTTCTTCGTGATGAGAATCACCCTCGATCTCGCGTAAAATATCCTGAACGATCTCCAAGGGTGGGGGACCCATCCTTTGCACATCCCACTCCAAAAGTAGCTTCTTCGCCTTGATGAGATTCGATCTCGTCTGAGCGCCTCGGACTTCACCTCCCATCTTCTTCGTCGACATCTGCTGTTGAAGTTGCTTTAAAGCTTGGTCGACCTTCGACCATTGTTTCCTTCTTAAATGGATCTCAGATTTAAGTAATTGAGATTCCAACCATCCGACCCAAAGCTCCGTCTTTTTAAAATGTTGAAGGCAAAGTGAGTTGAGGGCTTCCGCTTGCTCAAGGTCCTGCAAAAGAAAGAAGGTTAATGCGAGGTAGTAGTGAGACCAAGGACTCAAGGGATCTGAGTCGATGTCTTCTAAATTTGAAAGTTGGTCGTGCTGGAGTGCATCCGATTCGCTCAGCTCACCTTTTAATACTTTTAAAAGTGCTTCTAAAATTTCGATGTGAATAAAGACTCGAGACACTTGAGAGGAAGCTAAAGTGTTCTCATTCTTTTGTATTTTCTGAAGTTCGCTGAGAATCCTCTCGCCTGTGCTCAACTCTCCACTTACGAGCAAGGCTTCAAGCTGGTAGGTCTTCGAAAACAAATTGAGAAATCCATCCCCAATGGAAGCTGCTAATTCGGAGATAGCCGACCAAGTATCTAGAGAGGGTCCTAATCTCATCGTTTCGATCAAAGCTTGAGTATACTTTTGGTGCAGACTCAGTCGAGGCGACATTGCGAGTAGAGGAGAGTCCTCTAAGCGAGCGAGCACTTGATGGGCCGCCTTGAATCGCCCTAATTTCGCTTTGATTTGAGCGATATTACAAATCACCGGAATTCTTAAATTCTCGTCGGCAGTTTCTATGGAAATCTTTTCAGCTTGAGTAAAGGCTCGTTGGGCCTCTTTAAAGCGATTCGCGAGCTGGTAAGCCAATCCCAGATTGTTAAGCACCAAGCCCTTCTCTAAAATAGCCGTCGAAGCGATACTGCTTCCCTGAAGCAAACTTTCTATCGCTCGGTCAAATTCAAAATTTCGAATCCAAGCTTGCCCTTTAATCGCCCAGAGGTGGATGGCCGCCTGAGTAGAATGTTCCTTTTCTACCTTTGAAAGATTCTCCCAACAATCGATTCCTCTTTGCGCTTCGCTGAGAGCATCGCGAGCAGAATGGCGATAATGAAACAACATTGCCAATGAAGCGTGGAGTGAAACCGATTCCAGATTCGATGGATCTTCAACTTTGAGTAATAGGTTTTTCAGTAAAGACTCCGCACGATCCAACTGCCCGCTCAGATGGTAAGCATGAGAGAGATACCGACCGAAGCGGATGCTTTCATGAAAGTTCTCACTGAAACATAGATCCTGAAGCTCACGATCGAATTGCAGAATGAGATTCAACTCACCGTGTTCCAGTGCGAATTCCACCAAAAACAACAGGAGCTCTCGGCGATTCGGCGGTTCGATCTTCTTCCAATCCAATAATTCTAAGAGAACTTCTTTCACTCTCGACGTCGAGCTTTTGACGGAATCTAAATTCACCCTAATGGCTTGAAGTGCGCTTTCAAGTGCCTGCTGATGTTCATCGAGTTCTAGTTGATGCCAAGCTCGCTCAAATAAACTAATACGATCTTGAGCGTCCAGGGTTGAAAGAAGAACATGGTTCTCCCGTTGAGTGTCTTGACTCTGTTCTTCGAGCTGCCACTTAGGATAATCGCGGTGAGCCCACTTCAACTGATCCTTTCCGATTCGGCTCAACCAGCCTTGGGACTCTAAAAGTCGAACCTCTCTTTCGACACTCTCGGGGGCGAGTTGAAGCAACTGCTGTATTTGTTGAACTGAAAGAGGAGCCTCGCTTAATGAAAGTAGATTTAAAATAGATTGAGCTTGAGAGGATTGATGCTTCAAAAGCGATTTAATTCTCTCTTCTTCACTTTTGAAGTCATCGAGATCTCGATGAAGCTCAGAAGCTAAAAAGACTCTTTTAAACTCCAAGCTCACTCGAAGTGGAAGCCCTTTTGTTTTTTGAAATATGTCTTCAATTTGATCTTGGGATTCATCGATTCCTATATCCTGTGCCCAAGACCCAATATCTTTCGATTGAAGAGGATTAAGTTGAATCGAACTCAAACGCGAATGATGCAATGGAAAAGATTCAGGCCCCCAGGAAAAAACCAGGCCACCGGTAGATTCCTTTCCCGATTTCTTTTTCCTTGAGAACAAACAACGTTGAACCAACCTCAGAATCCAAGGGATCCCTTGCTGATTTTCAGTTGGGTCTACAGAACCATCGAGGTCGAGAATCAAGGTGAGTCCCTGAGTTAAAATTTGCTCACCTAACCAAGCGATTCCCAGAGGGGTAAAGCTATCCGAAAGGGAAAAAGAGGATGAGACCGACTGCGAATCCGAAAAAAGCTGTGCGTATTTTTTCCTCTGAGCCTTACTGGGAGGGGTCGTGATCTCCACGTGCCTCAGGCATCGACTCAGGGCCTCTAAGGGAGACTGAGCGGGCACTTTGAGATGCACGATGGGAGCTTCGGGTCCCGCGTTTGCGATCAATCGAGATTCCACTCGATCTAAAAATCGAGAGCGACCACTCCCTAGAGGTCCCTCAACGATCAAGCAAATGGAAGACTGAGCTTCACTCTCAAGCCAAGAATCTAGGGCCTTTAATTCTTGCTCTCTTCCGTGCAAACGACCTTCGATTGAGGTCGGAAGAAAGAGGGGACGGTTCGATCCCTCTAAACTTTGACGCACTTCAAGCAGAGCCTCAAAGAGTTGTCTCCCCGATTTAAATCTCCGAGTCGGAGCTTTAGCTAAGCAGCGTTGCAAGACGCGATCGAGAGCTTTGGGGAGCTGGGGAATTGAAGGTGCAGCCCTCTTCAAGAGGCACTGAACCCATTCTTGAGTCGTCTCCACCTCGTAGAGATCCTGCCCCGTTAGCATCTTCCTCAGCGTAGCTCCGAAGGCATACACATCGGTTTGGCAACTGGCTGGAAGCCCCTTGAAGTACTCGGGCCCCATGTAGGGAAGAGTACCGCGAAGTTTTTTTTCGGGAGCGGAAATATCTCGAGACAAGCCTAAATCAATAATGACCGCTAAGGGGGTTTCGTGGTGAGTGTCCGAAGCGGGGAGTACGAGGACATTGCTCGGCTTGAGATCTAAGTGAAGCAGATCTCGATCATGAAGGTGAGCTAGGCCGGAAGCAACCTGAAGGAAGAGATCGAGGATGGAGAGGAGTTGAGTCTCATCTTCGATCCCTTCAGAGAACTCCTGCTTCCGATACTCCATCAATTCGAGTCCTGAAATCCACTCCATCGTGAAAAAGGGACTCTGATGAGGTCCATGAAAGCCAAAGTCAAAAGCTCGTGCAATCCCCGGGTGTCTCAAGCTCCTCAGGTTGAGAAACTCCGTTTTCAGCGCTTCCGGATGATCTGAATCCGGGCTCGTCTTTAAGGCGACCCGACGCCCATCTCGAAGAAGATCTTCAGCTAAATAAACATTCCCCATTCCCCCTTGGCCGATTTTTTGAATCAGCTCGTAGCGGGGGTGGCTCCAGCGGGGAACAGCGGAAGCTGTTTTGAGATCGGTAGGGGATTCGGAAGATTTCTTCATGAAATTAAACCATTGTCATTATTTGACAATTCTAACCCTTCTCGTTTCCGAACATAATCAGAAAATAGAGATAAGATTGATAAATCCTTCGGTATGATTCCCCTATGAAGAAAGCTCTTCTCTTTAGATTCACCGCCATTCTCTTGGGATTATCCCCCTTTCTGCTCTTAGAACTCGGCCTCTATCTCGGTAGCTGGGGGGAAAAGCGTCCCAGAAGCGATCCATTCGCCGGCTTCCACCCCAGCACCCCTCTGTTTGAACGAGACGCCTCGGGTGAAACCTTCTCCATCTCTGAGAAGCACACCCAATTCTTTATCCCCGATACCTTCAAAGCCGAAAAGTCCCCGGGATCCTATCGAGTCTTTTGCCTCGGTGGCTCGACAGTTCAAGGGAGACCGTTTTCCATCGAAACCTCGTTCAGCACTTGGCTTCAACTGAGTCTCCAAGCCGCCCAACCGGATCGCGAAATGGAGGTGATCAACTGCGGGGGAATTTCCTATGCCAGCTATCGCTTAGTTTTTATTCTCAAGGAAGCTCTCAACTACTCACCCGACTTGATCATCCTCTATACGGGACACAATGAGTTCTTGGAAGATCGAAGCTACAATCACTTAAAGGAGATTCCCCCCTGGGCCCAAAGGCCTTTGAAAGCCGCCTACAACCTGAGAAGTATCCGCTGGATTCAATCCCTCTTCCGGGCTGGCGATGGAGAAAGCGGAAACTCTGAAAAACCCATCTTCGACGCTAAGGTCCAAGCGCGATTAGATTCCCCGGGAGGATTAGAGCTCTATCGAAGGGATCCCAAATGGCAGCGCGATGTCATCGCTCACTACCTTAGCGCTCTAAAAACGATGGCTCACCTTTGTCGGGAAGCGAATGTCCCTTTGATCCTCATGAATCCCGTCTCCAATCTTCGCGACTGCCCTCCCTTCAAATCAGAGAACGATGACCGCTTAAACTCCGAACAAATCACTTCCTTCAACGCTAAAGTCAAGAAAGCGAAAACCCTCTTTTCATCCTCTAAATTGCAAGCTTTAGCTCAACTCGAAGAGGCAGTACAAATCGATCCCCTTCACGCTGGAGTGCAATTCCAACTGGCGAAGAGCTACGACAGTCTCGGTATGAATGCGAAGGCCCGAAGGGCCTACGAAGAAGCCCTTAAAAACGATATCTGCCCTCTGAGGATGCTTCCCTCGATGCACCTCATTTTAAAAGAGCTTCAGAGGGAGCTCGATCTCCCGTTCTTCGATGCTCAAGCCCTTTTCCAGAAAGCTTCGGGGGAGAAGGCCGTAGGGAGTGAGGGCTTGGTGGACCACGTCCATCCCTCGATCGAAGGTCATAAAAAAATCGCCCAGGGCCTCTTCGAGGTCATTCAGGCCGAAGGCTGGGTAAAACCAGCCCCAAACTGGGTGAAAAGGCAATCGGAAGCTTATCTCCGCCACGGCCAAACCCTGGATGACCTCTATTACACCCAAGGGCAAAAACGCCTGGAGGGCTTGCGAGCCTGGGCGAGAGGGCGAGTGGAGAGCTGGGGCGAAGAAAACCCTTAAACACCCTATGGAAAAAGGGGCAAAACCTCGCTATGATCATTCCATTTTGAGGTTTAGGAAGATTGTTTGCAGGAGCCCCTCCCAAGTTCCTTGCGGCTCCATAATAAGTATCTTCTCCTCATATGAATGGGGAGTTTCATCATTTGAGCGACACTCCCTCAACGATTAAAAGTTTCTGTCCTTCAACAGAGAACTACTTAACGTCCTCCATTCCTTATGACCCTTATGACTCTAATCCATTAGAGAGAACGATCCATGACCTTGAATCCCTTAGCTGTAGAGCTCAACGCAACCCTGGAAAAAGAGGCACCTTCCGTACTCGCCATGCTCTCCGACCTCGGAAAGCGCTCTTATTTTCCCAAAGGCATCATCAGTCAATCCCAAGAAGCTAAAGCTAAGGCTAAGAAATTCAACGCGACCATCGGGATCGCACTCGAAGATGGAGCTCCGATGTTCCTTCCTTCGATCCGAAATCTCGTCCCGAGCCTCAGCCCGCAACAACTGTTTCCTTACGCCCCAGTCTCAGGCCGGCCTGAACTCAGAGATCTATGGCGGAAAAAACAGCTCGAAGAAAATCCCACGCTCAACGGCAAGACTCTCGGAAATCCCATCGTCACGAGTGCTTTGACTCACGGTTTGTCCCTCGTCTCGGAACTCTTCGTCAATCCCGGAGATGCGATTCTTCTGCCCGACCAACTCTGGGGAAACTACCGCTTGAGTTTTGAAATCAAGCAACAAGGACAAATCGTCACCTTCCCGTTTTTCAGCGGTTCAAATTTCAATTTAGAAGCCTTCACCGAAGGACTTCAACGAGAGAGCGAGAATCGCGAGAAGCTTCTCGTCATCCTCAACTTCCCTAACAATCCTACGGGGTACACCCCGACCGTCAGTGAAGTCGAGGGCATCGTTCAAGCCCTCAAAGCTCAAGCGGATAAGGGGACGAAGCTGGTTGTCGTTTGTGACGATGCTTATTTCAACTTGGTCTACGACGATGCTTGCATTCAAGAATCGATCTTCGGTCACCTGGCGAATGTTCACGAAAACATCTTGGCGATTCGCTTAGACGGTACGACTAAGGAACATTTCGTCTGGGGATTCCGAGTCGGCTTTATCTCCTACGCTGCGGGAGGATCAGGAGACTTAGATGCCATTCACACGGCATTAGAAAAGAAAACTGGGGGAGCGATCCGGGGAGGCATCTCCAACTCGCCAAACGTTTCCCAGAGTTTGGTCGTAGAAGCGCTCAACAATCCTTCCTTTAAAACTGAACAAGCTCAAAAGCGTGACGTCCTCTGCGAACGAGCCAAAAAGGTACGAGAAATCCTCGACGACGAAAAATTCGCGGAGGCCTGGGATGCCTATCCTTTTAATTCAGGCTACTTCCACTGTATGAAACTCAAAACAGTCGAAGCTGAACCTTTACGACTTCATCTCTTGGATAAATACGGCTTGGGAGTCATCTCTACGAGTAAGGTCGATATTCGAGTCGCCTTTTCTTGTTTAGAAGTGGGAGATTTAGAAGAGGTCTACTCTACAATTCTCCAAGGCATCAAAGACTTAGAACAAAGCTAAGCTCAACCGTCCCATGCCGAATGTCGTCCACTCACTCTTAGATAAGCACCTCGAAGCTGGCGATGGCGATCGACCCGCCTTCACGCAAGATTCGAAATCCTGGAGCTATCACAACCTCTATGAAGCCACCTGTCAGGTGGCTCATGGCTTAGAAAGTCACGGGGTAAGTGAAGGAGAGCGCATCATCATCCTGAGCGGAGATCGCTTGGAATGGGTAGCTCTCTTTTTAGGCGCGATTCGACAAGGATCAATTCCCGTTCCTCTAAACACTTGGTTCCCGAGTGGAGACTACGAATATTTTTTTAAAGACAGTGAGGCGACCACTCTCGTTCTCGATCGAGACCTCGCAGCTCAACACCTTTCGACTTGGAACTCTTTTGGGAACATTCAACGCTTAATTTTCTTAGATGTTGACGCCCCATCTGAGCTTCAATTACCCCAAGGCTTAGAGCTTGAATGCTTAACTTTTAAAGAGCTCATTCAAGACCAAGCAAAGACTCGGGAGCCGGTCAAACGAGAATGGGAAGATCCCGCCTTTTGGCTTTACTCCTCAGGAACCACGGGACGTTCAAAGGGAGTTGTCCATTCTCACGAAAGCATGCATTTCAATGCAGAGAATTACGGCGTCGGAGTTCTGAATGTTCAAGCAGAAGACCGAGTCTACTCGGTCGCAAAACTCTTTTTTGCATACGGCTTAGGTAACGCACTTTACTTCCCACTCTATTCGGGAGCCCATTCCATTCTCTTTCCGGGACGGTGCACTCCTCAAGTTGTGGATGAACTCTTACAGAAACATCAACCCACGGTCTTCTTTGCTGTCCCCACTTTTTATGCAGCTCATTCAGCGTGGCTCGATAACCACCCAGAGGAAGAGTATCCCTTCTTGCGCCTGAGTGTTTCAGCGGGTGAACCCCTCCCGGGTGAGATTTACCAAAAGTGGAAACAACGAGTGGGCGTCGACATCTTAGATGGAATCGGCTCAACGGAGATGGTTCATATTTTCATCTCCAATCGTAAGGATCACATTCGTCCCGGCTCTACTGGATTGATGGTCCCCGGCTATGAGGCGAAGATCTTGGATGATCAAGGCGAAACTTGTCCCGTTGGTGAGATTGGGAACCTCTGGGTCAAAGGCAAGAGTTCGTTTAAAGAGTACTGGAAAAAGCCGGACTCCACTTCGGAAACTATCGTCGACGATTGGGTTAAAACAGGAGACAAGTACCGCGTTGACGAGGAAGAGACATACTGGTACGCCGGGCGAAGCGATGACATGCTCAAGGTCAGTGGAATCTGGGTCTCACCCTTTGAAGTTGAAGCAGCGCTTATAGAACACCCCAAAGTCTTAGAGGCTGCGGTCATCGGAGTTGAAAACGACAAGGGGCTCACTCAACCTCACGCTTATGTCATACTGAATTCAGATCAAGCGGGGGATGAGCAATTAGATCAAGAACTGAAATCGTTCGTCAAAGAGCGGATCGCCCCTTATAAATATCCCCGAAAAATTTATTTTACCGACAAACTTCCAAAAACCGCCACGGGGAAGATTCAGCGTTATAAACTTCGTCAGGTTAAATCAGGTTGACGAAGGAAAAGGCCTGGGGCAAGCCCAGGAGCTACTGGGTGGGAATCCCTTTAAAAACAATAGCCTCTTCTATATTCCGTGTGGGTAACTCACTAACACAAGATAAATCACTCCTGTATTTCGCCCTTAAATTAAAGCTTTTATTCTATTACTTTGAACAAAATAATACCTTGAATGAAATCAGGCTTTAGAGCTTGCACACTCCACGGGTTAAGAGCTCGCTGGCGCTCGCGTGAGAAACCAGCGACTCGCCGCAGGTTTCTCACACTCTTCCTTGGCGAGCCCGTCCTGCCTGATTTTAAAGAAGCGAATCGTTGTTTCTGAGGTCTTATCTGTAAATTTCAATGTCTATCGGTGAAGCGGAGCAAAGAGGCTAACGCCAAACTTTTATGCCCACCTTGCCCGGGCAAGGTGGCAACCGGCTTTTTGATTGTTTATCCCATGAGAAAGATTCTTTTTTGAAGAAAAAATTTGACAGATTTTGCGGTGCGCAAATTCACTCTTGCCCCTTGCTCATTTATCTTCTTCAAGCACACCCCTAATCAATCTTACATCTTCACAGGCCGGTCTTTTTGAAAATCAAATCCACTTTAGCCCTTCACGCACAGCACGGCTAAGCCTCAAGGCCCCAAAAAGCGGGTGGTATAATTCTCTTAGTTTAAAAGCTTATCTTACCTTTAAAAGTAAGCTTGAGTCTGAAATGAAAAGAAGAACTCATAGTTTGTTGAGCACAAAGAGGAGTTAGGATGTTGGGTTTAGATTTAAATGCGATTCAAAAACTTTCAAATGATGATATTCAAAATAAGTTAGAAGGTTTCATTCAAACTGAACGGAAAAACGTTTCCTTATTTATTGCTCACCTAAGTATTGTGGCCAAGAGAAAGCTACACTTGGCTCTCGGGTATAAGAGTCTCTTCGATTACTGTACAAGGCATCTAAACCTGAGTGAAGGGTCGGCTTACAGGCGAATCCAAGTTGCTAAAACTTGTAACGACTTCCCTGAAATCCTTGAAGCCTTAAACCAAAATCAAATCTCACTTACAGTGGCCAGTCTATTGACCCCTCATTTAAAAGAGGAAAATTCAAAGCAGCTTATTCAGGACTGTAGGGGTAAATCAAAGCGAGAGGTTGAAATTTATTTGGTGAGCCTCAAGCCCAAAGAGGTTGTTTCTTCAGGAATTAAAAGGAAGGCGCTCAATCGCTTAGATTCAAATCAAGTCTTATCTCTTGATC
>JANQLS010000023.1 GCA_028280485.1 Planctomycetota bacterium | reverse complement strand
AACAGGAACTAAGCCGAGTTGGGATCAACTCGGCCGCGAACGTAGGGGCGAAGACCCTATGTTTAGCGGAGTGAAAGCAAATCGGAGATTTGCTGGAACGGTTGAATCTTCCTCCGAAGGAGCAAGATTCAACAGGAACTAATTACGGAACTTTGAAGTACCGTCATGGTCATAATGGATTGAGAACTTGCCCCTGTGAATCCAATGTGACGCTACCTTAATAATAAAATATTATTCCTGGATGCCCACTCCTACTTTATCGGATACTTCAGGTGCTTCAATTGACCTCAGTTCAAGCCCTAATTCATTGCCTGTGTGGGTCCCTAAAGTTTAGTAGATACTTTAATTTAGGGAGTCGGAGACCCTTGGAGGAAGGAGGGCGGATGGTGGGGTGCCGCTGGATCTGATGCCTCAGTGAGGAATGAGTTTCTGTTGGCTATTTAGGAACTCACTTATTTGGGCTGGGGATCATTCGTCGCTGAATCGCCCAAGTTTTCGGAAATACTTAAGGCTCTCAGCCAGGACATTTTCTTTTCCTGGTGACCCCTCATTCGAGAGGTGATGTTTCTGAGTAGCTTTACCGCTTCGACCACATGAGTTCCCTTGTTGAGCATCACGCATTCGGCTCGTTCGCTCATCGCGGCATCGGTGACTTCAGCTCGAGTGGGAAGGCCCTTTTTACTCAATCGATCCAACACTTGAGTGGCCCAAATCACGGGAACGTGGCCTGACTCACAAATCCAAAGGATTTCTTCTTGGACTTCGGCGAGCCTTTCGAAGCCACATTCAACTGCCAAATCTCCACGGGCCAACATCACGCCCACCGATTTTGATCGAAGAGCACGAAGGAGAAGTAAGGGTAAATTATTGAAGCTGGTTACTGTTTCAATCTTAAGAACGAGCGGAAGGTCTTCTTTTCCTCGTAAGCTTAACTCGGATTGGAGTTGCTCGATGTCTTCAGGGTGATTGACAAATGAGAGGCCGACGATGTCGGCATGATCAACAACGAAATCGAGATCATCGATATCCTTTTGAGTCAGCGCGGGTAAGTTGAGGTTGGAATCGGGTAAATTGATTCCTTTTTCACCGCGTAACTTTTTGGGGGAGGTTGGGTAAGTGATATGAACTTTAAGTTCTTCTGAGGATGCTTCGGTGATGATGCCACCAAATTTCCCATCATCGAAATAGATTCGTTCCCCTACTTTTACATCTTTAAAAACGCTTGCGAGAGTACAGCCAATTTTCGGGAAGTAATTTTCCCTTTGATCTTCTGGAGGTTTTTCAACTGCTACCGGAGTCAGATCAGAGGTGACTGTTAAACGATCTCCTGCCATTAAGGAAATGGATTGGCTCAGTGGGGGGATTTGATCGGCGTAGAATTCTGTTCGTTGATCAGCACCTTTTTTGGATTCTTTGGGGCTCCAAAAGAGTTTTACGGATGGATCCAAATACACTTGTTCCATCGATTCACCTAACCAAGATTCCCCAACTCGTTCCTTGATGAGGATTTTACAAGAAGTCCCGCAGAGATCAGTAAACTCAATTTCATCTCCTTCGCTAAGATCATTGAGATTTTCTTCGGGAAGGGGAAGGGTTTTAGTTCCTGCAGTTGCACAATATTCGGGGCGGCTTTCTGGTGTTAACCAAAGTTGGGCCGGAGCGATAATTTTTCCGAATAGGTCTTTATGGGGAGACCAACGAAGAAGCTTTGGTCCGTCTTCGATGGGGCCTGTTCTTAGTTTGGGGCCGGAAAGATCCATGAAGAGACGACACTCTTTGCCGGTTTCTTGACAGGCTCGTCTGAGATGCGTCGTCATTAAAGACCAGGCGAGTGCATCATCATGCGAACAGTTAATTCGCATACAGTTCATACCTGCGTCAACGAGCTGATAAACTAAATCGTAGTCTTCAGCCGCAATCGAAGGCATGGTGACCATGATTCGAATCGGGGAGGATCGATGATTTTCGGCCTCGCTCACTGAGGGCGAAGGGCCCAGTAAATCGCGAGTGTTATTCCGGAGCTTTAAGCGACCATCGTAGTATTTTATCGAATGGGGCTCGGGGCTTTTAACGTACTCACGGTTGTCTAGTTTATGAAGAATCTCGAGGACGGGATGAAGAGTTCCTAAGACATGGGACTCAGCTCTTCCCATCGAAGACAATCCAAGATTGGCGAGCTCTTCTTGAATTTCTCTTAGGTCATGCCTTCTTAGAGCGAGGTAATGAAGAAGATTTCTGGAGCTTTCAAAATGAGGTTGAGAGACTTGGCTAAGATCTTCGCTAAATTCTTGTTCTAACCAATAAGCGCTAACTCGAATAGTGTTCAGTGATTCAATGAGTCGTTGAAGTTGATTTGAATCAGAGTTAGAGCTGTTGTGGTTCATGCTGAGTCAATTCGATTAAGTTTTTGAGCATTTGAAAGTTAATAGAAAACTTATACTCAAGTGTACTTAAAAGATTGGTAATTCTCACTACAGGAGTGTCATCTTCCGAACATTATTTTGAATAAGAGAATTCCTCAGGTCGCCGGGAAATTTTTCACCTCTTAAAAAATTGGATCAACAATTCGTCGGAGGTTCTAAGCAACCCAGGTCTCCGCCCTCTTCGGGAGCATCCGGAGTTGGATCCAGTCCACAAGTCGATTTTCCCGGTAGAGCCGGTGGAACTGTGCCTAAGAATTGGTGCGAAAGACTGGAAATGGCATCGGTTATTTCCACCTTTCCATTGTCATCGAAATCAGCGGCGTCTAAGCACACAGGGATAAATAGACCTTGGAATTGATACAACAGAACATTGATAGGATCGGTCATTTCAAGCATCCCATTCCCATCGACATCTCCTCGACGGAAAAGTGGTGGTTCTTCCGATTTGGTGAGTAACCACTTGATGACTTCAGCGGCGACGGCTCCTTTAGGATCATCATCTTGAAATGCCGTTTGGAAAATCGGGACTAAGCGACCACGATTTCCATCGCGAACGATTACGGGGTCCGCGAGGTTGTTTGCTGCGTCTTCAGCCAAAGCCGCTTCAACAAACCAATCGCCCTCTAAATGATCCACGTGGAAGGGGCGATCGGACTGGAAATTAACCAAAGAAGGCGCGATGTGACTGCCAAGTTCAGTGGGGACCATGGAATTGTCTTTCCCCCACATATGAATGTTGGGGATATCCATAATGTTTTGAAGCCCACCTACTTTGTTGAGTGCACTCGAAACGAAAAACATGTAGTCGCCATGGTTGATGATCACATCACCATCGGTCGATTCGATAAACAGTTCGATGATCGATCCATCCGCTTCCGCATTTTCGGGAGCGTAGAGCGTATCCGGTAGATATCCGAAGAGAACTAAGGCATCTACAACTCCATTGTTGGTGGCTTCTGAAACCCAATGGGCTAGCTCTTCTGTTTCAGCTGGATCCTGGAAGATCGTTGTTGAAATGCCGAATGGATTTAATTGGTCGGCACAGATCTGAGCTTGAATATTTGCGGGTTCCTGATTAATCAAACTGACATTCCCGGTGTAGATCGCAACTTTTCCGGGATTTCCCGAGAGGTCTTCGAAGACGGTTATATCTCGAATTTCGTGTTCTAAGGCGGGTAAGCCAAGATTGGACACGGTGATGGCGTGGTCTCCGGGAGTCATGTCTTTATAGTAAACGGAGATGGAACCATCATCAGGTACATCAAACGATACTTTGGAGCCATCGAATTCTCCCATTGGAGAAACGTCGAAAGCGCCGGTGGGGGAGCTCGACTTTAAATTGACATCGATAGGATGCCCGCCGGTAATCGTTCCTGAATCATCGATAACCGAAATGCTCAACTTGATGGGAGCAGCGACGACACAGGCAGTAGGAGCTAAAACAGTATAGGATGTCGGTTCTAATTTTTCACCGAGTAACCAAGCGACCACTTCAGAAGCTACTGCACCCATGGGGTCATCTTGCTGAATCGCTTGAAACATTGTTACGATCCTCCCGCGATCACCATCCCGAATGATGGCAGGATCAACGAGAGTACCGTCAGGATTTTGAGCCAATGCGGCTTCGACAAACCAATCACCGCCTAATCCAGCAGTGTGTAAAGGGCGATCTGAAACGAAGTTTCTTAAGCTCGGCGCGATTTCAAGGCCTAGTTCTGTCACTTCCATGGGATGGTTTTCTCCACCCATTGCGATATTTTCTAAATCGGTGATGTTTTGAAGACCGTGCTGAGTATTGGGGGGATCGCTAACGTAGAAGATGTAGTCGCCGTGATTGATGATCGTATCTCCATCTGTCGACTCGATGAAGAGTTCGGCGGGTGAACCATCGGGTTGGGTATTCCCTGATCCATAGATGGAACCGGGGGCGAAGCCGAAGAGGATTAAGACGTCTAAGTCACCATCATCGGTTTGAGCGGTCAGCCAATCAGCGAGAGCTTGCTCCTTGTTCGTGGTACGAAACAGAGTGGTCGTCACTCCGATCGCCTCTAAACGCTCAGCACACAATCGGGCTTGTTGATTGGCGTAGACCACTGAAGTCCAATTGGTTTGTGCGGTGTAAATTGCAACATCCGCATTCAATGATGAAGTGACCGCAACAACTGCCAACAATATCAAGTATTTCTTTAAGAATGAATGCATGGGAATTCCCCCTCAGACTTAAATCAATATTCATCGAGAGATGAAATTGATGGCAAAAGCATTCCTCAACCCATTCATGAGATGGTTAAGGAATATGAGTTAAAGAGTTTTGTTTTGAAAGTCTTGAATTGGTGAGCTCGACCCAAGAGCGACCAATGAGCGAAGTTGAACACTTCAGACAGAATGAAGAGATCCAACCCTAAAGCATTTTTGAGTTCCTGACCCAGAATGGAACTTCGTTGATCAATTCAATAAGGATTTAACATTTAAATCCAAACCCCTCACCGATCCCCAAGACTTAGCCAAGTGGATTGAGGTTTTCGGTGGAATCTTAAGTTGATATATCAGGTGATATTTCAAGTTGAAGGGGTGAAATTTCAGATCACAAAAACAATTTTAGCTATTAATGAAAGGAAATGGGGTAGGCATTTGTGCTGATTTTAAAATTTCTTTAGAGTTTTTGTATACAGCTGGATTGGAGATTGGAATGAAAGTTCTAAGTGCTTTATTCCCTTAGGATTGAGAAAGCCATAATATCCATATGAACTTCGAAATACTGAATAGGAACAGGCACTCATCCGGGCAATTTTTGAGGATGTCTATAAATTTACAGCACTTAAGCTCTGGCGAGTTCGGCTACAGCTCCCTAATTCGAATGCTCTTAAAATAAAACACGCTCTTAGGATCATGAGCCTGAATAGCGATAGCACCTCCTTTGGGATCGAGGAGGCGTTTTTTCCGATTTTTAGCCCGCTTGGGTTTTGGAGGTTCCTTGTAGTCGATGACTTGCTTCTTACCTATCCATACTTGAATAGATTTGCCTTTAACCCTAAGCCGGATCTCAAACCATTTCGATTCATCCACGACAGCTTCTTTCACATCGATGACATCATAGAGACTGCCCGTTTTTCGCTTTTCCTTCTTCGAGCTATTGAGTTGAACTTCATATCCCTTGTTTAGAAACTTTTTACCTCGTAGCTCTCGGCTGGTGTGGAAGAAAATTCCTGAATTGGAGTTGGCTTCAGAGCGAGCGATGGCAACCAATTCAAAGTCTTTAAAGGCGACATCTTTTCCTTTCTTACCCACATAGAAGAGATGAGACATGCCTTTCTTACCGTGAGCTTTAAGAATACCTTTCTCTACCGTAAAGGATTCTGGCCGCATGTTGGCTTCCCAACCTTTTAAGTCTTTCCCATTGAAGAGGTCGATCCATTTCTCTTCAGTTTTGGAACTAGTTGAGTTGGAATAGGCGCTAAATGTTAGTAAGCAAAGTAGAAGTATCTTTGTGAATATCATTTTTAAAGCTTTCTCGCCCAATTTCTGGCGAATTTGACTACAGCTCTCTACTTCTTCGCAGC
Source organism: Planctomycetota bacterium (assembly GCA_028280485.1). GTDB lineage: Bacteria > Planctomycetota > UBA8108 > UBA8108 > JACQVS01 > JANQLS01. The sequence goes on along the minus strand of JANQLS010000023.1, from coordinate 99,029 downwards.
CTCGATTCGCTTCAATAGCCGCTCGTGAAGCTGCTCTTTAATAGAAACCCATTTCGGATCCCCCGCAAGGTTCTTAAATTGCTGTGGATCCTTCTCCATATCGTAGAGCATGAATCCTTCTACTTTGTTTTTTCGCCTTGCTGGGTACCACATGTACGCCCACTTTTCCTTTCGAAGTCCGTAGCCGGCACTCGTATGAATGAAGGCATCGTTTTTGTCTAAGGTGGTCATCGGATCATCGAGTAACGGTACCAAGCTTTGTCCCTGAATGTTTTCTTCTCGGGGGAGTCCCACTAAATCCGTTAGTGTTGGGTACAGATCAATCAGTTCGACAAAGTGATCGCTCTTTAGATTTTGCTTCTTTCCTGGTGCTGAGATGATTAAAGGCACTCGGATGGCTTCTTCCCACAATCGATTCTTCTTCCACATACGATGCTCACCCATCAGGTATCCATGGTCAGAAACAAAGATGACGACTGTGTTCTTCTGTAAATTCAATCGCCTCAGCTCAGCCATCAATCTCCCGACTTGTTGATCCATAAAGCTAACCGCTCCATAGTAACCGCGCCGTATTTTTTGAAGGGGAGTTTTATCAAAGGCTTTAACGGCACCGATAGCTTGAGGAGGAAGATCATCGTGATCGTTCTTAGCATTCTTGGGAAGGCTTACCGAATCGAGCTGATACTGCTGGATCGATTTTTCCGTGGCGACAAAGGGAAAATGGGGGCGCACAAAGCCTACAGCTAAAAAGAAAGGCTGGGATTTTTTCGAACGAGTTCTTAGAACTTCGATAGCTCGGTCAGCGGCCATCGCATCGGGGAGTAAGTGTTGATTCTCGTCAGCCACTTCGACTACGGCATACTGGCCTCGAGCAACGAAGGGCATGCGGTAGGGCTTTCCTTGAGCTTTTTGGTTGAGCCATTTTTTGCGTTCTTTAGGGAAGACGGAATTGTTTTTGGGATTTAGGAAGTCCTCAGCTTTTCCTGGAGTGAGGGTTTCTAAGGCGTGGATGTTAAAAGTCTCGTCCCATGAAGCGGAATGATCCCGACCCGAAGTGCCTTGAAGAATATCGATCGGAATCCCCATGTGATAGATTTTGCTGACGCGAGTCACCCAGTAACCCTTTTGTCGGAAATATCGAGGGAGGGTGACTCTCTTGGGGTTCACTCGTCCTCCGTTGCCTACCACACCATTTTTGAGCGGATATTGGCCCGACATCATGGAAGCCCGGGAGGGACCGCACAAGGGGAATTGACTATAAGCTCGAGTGAAGGTCACCCCTGATTTCGCTAATTGATCCAAGTGTGGAGTTTTACATTCGGGATGACCCATGCCGCTTAAAAAGGTATTGAGATCGTCCGAGATGATCAGCAGCACATTGGGTTTCTTTTCAGCCGAAACTCCGGTTAGGGGAGTTATAGATAAAAAGATTGCTAGTGAGAGCTTTAGTGCTGGTCGGGTTAAGCCAATTCTCATGAAACTAATTTTCTATCTTGTAGAGCTTGCGGAGTCGTTGGAGTTCATTCTTGAGTTCACGGATCGAATCTTGGTAACTCGCATCTTCGTACTGACTTTTCAATTCCATGGGATCTTTCTTTAAGTCGAAAAATTCCCAAGCATCAAGTTTCTCACTGGGAAAACGAATGAGTTTGTGAGTTCCATTGGTCACTCCGTAGTGGATGGGCACGCCATGCCCGCCCGCTTCGTAATAGTGGTAATAATGAGTCTTCCGCCAATTCTTCGGGGTTTGACCTTTTAAGATGGATGTGAGCGACCGTCCTTGCATGTCAGCTGGTTGTTTCGCGTTGGCGATATCTAAAAAGGTTTGGGCGAAGTCTAAATTTGAAACTAAAGCCTTGCTAATACTCTTAGGCTTTGTGACTCCCGGCCAGCGAACGAGCAAGGGCATATGTAGACTTTCTTCGTACATCCAACGTTTGTCGAACCAACCGTGCTCTCCTAAATAGAAACCTTGATCGGAGCTGTAAATCACAACCGTGTTGTCAGCGAGGCCCTTTTCATCGAGATACTTGAGGAGGCGACCCACATTCTCATCGACAGCTTTAACGCAACGAAGGTAGTTTTTGATATAGCGTTGGTAGTTCCAGCGAGTTCTCGCTTTTCCGGTCAATTGAGCTTGTTTGGCTGCTTTGTTCCGAGGGCCAAAGTAGGCATTAAATACTTTAAATTGTTCGGGTGTGAACTTACTCGAATACTTGAACATCAAACGGCTAGGCCCCATGTCCTTCGCGATGCCCATTTTGTGATTTTTAGCTGCTCGGCTTCTTCCTGAATAGTCATCGAAGAGAGTGGGTGGTTCAGGGATATCGATCTTATCGAAAAGATTTAAATGTCGAAGTGCCGGTTCCCATTTTCCGTGAGGAGCTTTATGTTGGCTCATCAGAAGAAATGGTTTCTTGGGATCGCGCTCGTCCAGCCATTTTAAGGACCGATCGGTGATGATGTCGGTGGTGTAGCCTGTGTGTTGAGTGGGCTTACCGCCTGTAAAAAGTCGTGGATTGTAGTATTGCCCTTGACCCTTCAAAACTTCGTGGTGATCGAAGCCTGTAGGGACCGATTTTAAATGCCACTTCCCGATGATGGCTGTTTGGTACCCGGCTTTTTGAAGTAGCTTAGAAACCGTTTGTTGTGAACCATCGAATCTATTTTTGTTCGTCTTAAATCCATTAAGGTGAGAATGCTTTCCTGTTAAGACGACAGCCCGTGAAGGACCACAAATCGAATTCGTGACCAGGCAGTGCTTAAAAAGCATGCCTTCCGAAGCTATCCGGTCTAAATGGGGAGTGGGAGCGATTTTTGCGAGCGGGCCTCCGTAAGCCGAAATCGCATTGAGGGCGTGGTCATCGGTAAAGATGAAGAGTATGTTGGGGCGTTCGGTACTCTGAACTCTGGCATGAAAGCTGAGAACGAAAAGGATAGCGAATGTAATTCTCATGATCGATACATTTAGTTTTTAGAAGTGGCTTTTTTCTTGGATCTCGTTTTCTTCGTTTTGGGCTTACTCTTTCGTTCGCCTCTTTTCTTGTAAGGAAGCGGTTCGGCGGTTTTCGGCAACAGATCGATATGACGTTGGATCTCTATTTTGTATTTAGGATTATCGATCTGATTGACCCACTCGTGAGGATCGTTCTTACGATGATAAAATTCTTGTCCTCCTCGACCGTAGCGAATGTATCGAAAGTTTTCTGTGCGTACCGTGAGATGCACATCGAGCTTCCACATATCTAAGAAGCCTGTGATGGCCGGTTTATCCCAGGTTGCAATTGGATCTTTGAGAAGTGGGACTAGAGAATTTCCATCGAATTGAGATAATGATGGTAGGTCGCACAATTCGACCAAGGTGGGGTAGATGTCGAGTAAAGAAACCAAACGATTACAAACTTGCTTAGGTTGGGTCAATCCCGGAACTTTAACGATTAAATTGGAATGGGTCGCCTCTTCCCACAGCGTACTTTTCGCCCAGTGTTTCTTTTCACCCAAGTGAAATCCGTGATCGGACCAGAAGATCACGATAGTGTTCTCTTTGTGCGGGCTCTCTTCAAGTGCAGCGAGGATCCTGCCGATTTGAGCATCGGCATAAGTCGTACTGGCGAGATAACCCTGGAGTGCTTTTTTGTATTCTTTGGCTCTTATGATTTTCTCGTGAGTAGAAGGATTCGCTAGGCCGATTCCCTCCTCAGGAATATCCTCTAAGTCATCTTCTTTAAGTTTTGGAAGAACGATCTTATCGAGAGGGTAAAGATCTAAATATTTTTGAGGCACGTACCATGGATAATGGGGATGAAACAAACCACAAGCGATGAAAAAAGGTTTGTCGTGTTTCCTCTTTAATTCGGTGATGGCGAAATCAGCGTATTTGGAATCGTTCATCTCCGATTCTTTGAGGTGAGTCGTGCCCCAATCTTTCTCTCCTCTTCCAATCGGGGATAAGGGTGCATTGGGAGGAGCGGGATCACGTTTGTGGGGTAATCGTTTATCCCAAAGGTGACGGATGTCATAACCATGAGAAACCTTACCAGCCGAGACGATCGAATAACCTTGGTTTTTAAAGTGAAGGGGTAAGGGGATGGCCTTTTTTAATGCGGGGCTCTCACTGATGTTTTGAGCATTTTGATAGATTCCTGATTTCCAAGGAGCCACTCCTGAAAGTACGGCCGTACGGGAAGGGGAGCACTTCGGGCTTGCCGTGTAAGCCTTTTTAAAGAGAACGCCTTCGCTTGCTAACTTCAAGATCGATGGTGCGATCACCTTACCCGTGTAACGAGCTGGGTCGGAGAGAAGCCAGGTATTGAGATCATCGATACATAAAAAGAGAACGTTAGGTCGTTCCTTAGCCTGAGGCAGCTGGAATGGGCTTAGAAGTACGAATAAGGCAACTAAGAGAGTCAGCTTCGGATAGAGCTTTCGTCGATTTCTTTTCATTGGGACTTGCTTTTACTCTTCGGCTTGGCAAATTCCCAGCCGTGTCCATTGGGTATCACAGGGTCGCCCCTCCGGATTTTTGGAGCATTTTTTAGTGGAACGAGGGTTTTAACCCAGGCAGCGTGTTTTTCGCTGAGTTGTTTCACTATCTTTGGATGTTGACTCGCTAAGTTTTTTTCCTCGCGGGGATCCGCTTTTAAATCGAATAACTGCCAAGGGTCCTTGGTGTATTTTTTATAGAGTCGCCAGTTTTTCCAACGCACGGCGATTAAGTGTCTACGTACGGCGTCGTCGAGTTGATTGTTCAACCAAAAGAGGTATTCGTGGGCGGGCTTCTTTTCCTGCCCCATGAAGTAAGGGAAGAGATCTACACCATCGCAATGTTTTGGAGTCCAGTTACTTGTCAATTGCGCAATCGTCGAATAAAAATCAAAGTTAGCGATCATGCCGTCGTAGACTTTGCCTTGAGGGAGCCTCCCGGGCATTGAAAATATCGTGGGGACACGCACCCAGCCTTCTTTTTGAGTCCCTTGACCTTTGCCGCCGGTATAGGGGGAAGAGGAGCCTCCGTCGCCGGAATTCGCACCGTTATCACTGGAGAAGATCACCAGGGTTTTTTTACGAAGGCTATGCTTTTTTAAGACCTCGATGAGTTTTCCAACTTGATCATCCACAGAAATGATGGCTCCTCCTAATCGACCCCTTTTACCTGTCGCTTTCGTTCGCCTTGAGAGTTTCTTAGGAACTTCACTATTGAACGAATGAATCGCCTCGGGAGACCAGTAGAGAAAGAAGGGCTTTGATTTATTTCGTTCCACAAACTCCACCATAGAGTCGCCGTCGTAATCGGTGAGCCAAACCTCTTTACCTTCTCGATTGATGCAGATGTATTTTGATTTACCTTTTTTCTTATTTAGATTCTTTCGCAATTCGAGAGAAGCCTTTTTGATTTCTGATGGAGTGTATTTTTTCTTGGGAGGATTTTTAGCAACCTCAGTGAAGCCCACCTGCAAGGGACCCTGTCGTTTCGACCCGATATCCCACTTACCAATTTGTCCCGTAACGTAACCTTGCTGGCTTAGAAACTTAGCCAAGGTTGGGCGATCCTCGGGGATAGGAAGTCCTCGCGACATGCCGTATTTCCCAAACCGTTGAGCGTATTGTCCCATCATCAAGCTGCACCGACTGGGGCAGCAGGGAGGATTGGTGATGTAGGAAGCCGTACAACGAACACCTTCAGTTGCTAAACGGTCGATGTGAGGAGTGGGGATATCTTTACTGCCGTAGGAGCTGAGGTCGCCGTAACCTAAGTCGTCGATATAGATGAGGACGACATTGGGTTTTTCGGCGCTATTGACTTCACGGTGGAAAAATCCAAAAAGAAACACCAATGTAAAAAATAAGGATAATGAGTTCGATATCCGAAGTGGCTTCATTATTTTCGCCTTTGATGTTGAGCCTAGGAATTTGGAACTTTTAAGAATCTAAGATGTTAACACAAAATGAAATTGGAAATTAGAGTTGGTCAGAGATTTGTCGGGAATTGAGACCTTGACCCGTGATAGATTACTTTTTTACAATGAGCTTGTAATGACGATCATAAGATCTTGGTTTTTTAAATAATTTTAAATCTATTGATACTTTATTCAAATCCACTGGGCCAATACGACAAGTGAATTTGGGGAAGTTCTTTTTTATCTTTCAGTTGGGGTTAAAAATGCATACGCGTTCGTTCCTTACTAAGCTGATCTGTATTGCCTTACTATCTATTTCAAACTTGAAGCTTCCTGCCAATGAATTCGACATTTCAGCCACTGGAATCCCGCAAAAATCAGCAGAGATATTCTTAGCTGGCGACCATGTCGTGGTCTACCTCACCGACTTTGATAACAAATCGACTCTCGTTGGAGCTAGCCGGGAGCGGGGAAAGGAATTATGGTCGAGGAGAACCAGTTCAAGCCTGCCAACCATGGTTGGGAATCGTTTACATGTGGGGAAAGCTTTGATCTCTTTGGATGCTGGAGAAACGGAAATTCGACTTCCGGAGGGATACTTGTATGCTGATAGTAATGGGGTGTTTATCGTAAATGAAAGAACAAAAACAGTTGAGCGAGTCGACGCTGAAGGAAACTCTAAATGGATTCTAAAATTTAAAGAATTAAAGTTTAGACGTTTCCGATTTGCTTGGCTCGGGGCCGAAGGGCTAATTCTCTATGGTTTTGAATCAGTTTGCCAAGTTACAAGATTGGGAAAAGTACTTTGGAAACACGAAATAGATAGAACCGAGACCAACCTGAGCACCGATGTATCTTATCGTACAATTGATAATAAAGATTACGTTGTTCTTGTCTCCCGATTTAAAAATCCAAAGCTTTTTCGAGTAAAAGTGTTACACCCTTTTAGTGGGAAACCCTTCGAAATTAAACGCGTTTTACTCCAGCGGCTTCGCACCGTGCAATATTCTGCTCGAGGTAAACGCTATAACTCCATTTTTAAGCGCGGATCACGTGTATATGCTGCTTTCGGTAATCGCCTCCGACATGTCATTTATGATCTCAAGTCGCGGCGTGAAAAAAAGTATTCTACAAGCGCACCATTCATTGGTCCTGGTTACTACATTCGAGGTCAAAATTTTTTCGATGTCTTTACTAAAAGAAAAGTTGCCTCATTTATTACGGATAAATTCAAAGTTAACGTGGTTTTCAATGAGAAATATTTTGGGAGAATTGAAAAAACTGAAGACCTGAGAAATTTTGAATTCTTTTCGTATGAGAATTTAAGAAAGCCCTGGGTCGGAAAGCTACCTTATCAATCCCTTGGAGGAATCTTTTTTAATAACCGTGATGATTTAGTGCTCAACATCGGCCGCTCTCAAGGAAAAACGAAAGCCTATTGTTTAGATTTGATAAAACGGACAATCCATGATCTTGGAGAAATTAACGTATCTCAGGATATAGATCTTTTAGGTGCAATTCTAAATGGTAATGAAGTGATTTTTGTGTATCGGGTCATTCACACGAACAAACAAAAGCCAAGTGTCAGATTAAAAATGGCGACAATTGGAAAAGAGGTAAAGTTGAGATGAAAAAGCTAACTTTCTGTGCCGGTCCCGTTTTAATGAATTGTTAAGATTTCAGATGTTTTCCCTTTAATTTTTTCGGTTTATCTCCATGTCGATAGAGATTAATAGTCACCACTCGAAGCCCATTCTCTTAGTCGGTACTTCTTGACTCGATTCTTCACTGAACCTTACAATGAAATTCCTGAAGGTGTTAAGAGCATTTTCTTGGACTATGGAGTACTCAGGCTAGCCTTCATTTTTATTTGGACTCATTGATTTGAGAGCTGGTTCTTTTCTTTCAAAATTTGATAATTTCTAATTTGATTCCAATCTGGGCGTATTTATGCGATTTACATTATTAACATGTTCAATTTTGATTTTCCTTCTTGTCATTGGGGTTACCGATACTCTCAAGTCAAATGTTTACTCTTTGGTACCCGTCGCTGAACGAAAACCTATACCTGAATCCGCTAATCGAGCCAAAGCCAAAGAACGCTTAAAGAATATCTTCGGCTCAAAATTTGACCGCCCTAAAGCTTCTGAAGTGCCTTCACTTATTAAAGAGCTTCTTAAGCTTGCCGATGAAACAACCTCGGAAGACTCTGCTGTTCAGTATGTGCTTTTAGATCGCACTCTGGAGCTTTGTTTAGATAGCGGAGATTTTGAGACGGGACTAGAAGTGGTTCAGCGATTGAGTTCAAACTTTGAACTTTCGGAGGGAAAGCTCACCCAAGATTTAATTAAGAAGGGGAGCAGAAAAGTTAAAACCCGGGAACAGGCCACCAAGCTGAGTGAGTTGGCTCTAGAATTGGTTGAGAAAAGTATCGCTGGCGATGATCTCGATGTTGCTGACAAGGTTCTTCAAGATTCTCGAACTTTAGTGAGAAAAACTAAGAATGTCCAACTTGTAGATAGGCATGGATACTACAAAGATGATGTTAAACGGTTAAAACCGGCCTTTAAGGCAATTGAAAAGATGTTTAACGTCCTGAAAAAAGATCCAGACAACTCGATTTGTAAAGTGGATGTGGGGAAATACCTCTGCTTTAACAAGTATGATTGGGATCGAGGTCTGATGCTTCTGTCTGAATGTGCAGATGAAGAACTTGCTGAGCTTGCCAACCAAGATCTTAGTTTGCCAACTACCTCTGAAGATATTTTAAAAATAGCCCATAGTTGGGAAGACTTTTCTAAAGAGCATAAAAAAGAAAAGGCACTGAGTGAGGCAGCGAAAGTACGGGCCTATTTTTGGTTTTCACAAAGCCTCGATTCTTTGTCGGGCCTTGATCGAGTCGAGATGGCAAAGCGTCTCGAAGAAATGGAAATTGCTGCGCCGACTATGATCGTTCTTTATAACCAACACAATGGACCTGGAAATAATACGGGATCGGGTCGATGCAACATTACCCTCTATTCAGGTAAAAAGAAGGTGTGGGAGCGTAAATCGATTTATTTAAAGTGGGTGAAAAATCAGGATCCTCAAACTTTTGTACGAATCCCCGAAGTTAAATTTGATCGATTTCGAGTGGATATCACTCACCGAGCCCGAGGACGAAATGCTGGTGGACTTTCCGAGGTTGAGATCCTGTCGCGAGGAATCAATATCGTCAGGGGTTGTTTAGCTGAAGCCAGCGCCGAGCATAAGCCAAACGATCCTCGAAGCGCTCAAAATATTACGGATGGGATTAAGAGTTCGGCGAGAGAATTAATAGGTTATTGGTTATTGCCACGGGGCCGTCGCGGTTGGGCGGACATTCATCTCAAGAAGTGGAAGTAAATTAAATTAGCTCGTTCAGTAGGTTGAGTTTTAAGGTCTCGCTTGGAATAATTGACGTTTAGGGTCCGAGCCCTGCTTTAAGTTTTAAGCCCTGCAGTTGACGGCACTTATTTAGACTTTGAAATATTTATGAAGAGCAAAATATTAAGCAGCTTATTTTTCTTTGGCTTTGTAGCTTTTTTTCTCACTGGATCTCCGACATGGGGGATTGTACCTGAATTAAAGCCCATTCCCGATAAGGCAGCACAATCCAAAGCCGAAGATCGGTTGCGAAAAGCATTAGGCTCCAATTTTGATCGGCCTAAAGATTCGGAGCTTCCTTTTTTAACAAAAGAGTTACTGAAGTTAGTGGATGAAACTTCGGATGAGGAACCTGCCCTTCTCTACGTCATTCTCAATCGCTCAGCCGAACTTTTGAGCGCCAATGGTGAATATCAAAAATCACTAGACACAGTTGATCGATTGGCTGCTGAGTTTAAAGTCAAAGAAGGGGAGCTAAAACGTCAGTTAATAAAAAAGGCTAGTCGAAAAGTTAAAACTCGGGTTAAAGCAAACTCCCTTAGCGAGGTCGCTCTTTCACTAGTTCAAAAAAAGATCGATCAGTACGAATTCGACATCGCAGAAAAAGTTCTTCAAGACACCCGGTCCTTAGTTCGCAAAACGAAAAATTCTATTCTTTCAGATGCTCATTCTTTCCTTCGGGATGACGTTCGACGATTAAAACCGGCCTACAAGGAAGTACAACGTCAATTTGAAATTTTAGAAAAGAATCCAGAGAATTCCATTTGTAAAGTTGCAGTGGGTCAGTTCCTCTGTTTTCACAAGTACGATTGGGAGCGTGGATTGAGTTTACTTTCGAGTTCTGCGGATGAAGAATTTGCAGATCTCGCAAAAACGGACCTGAATAATCCCATCGAAGCCAATGAGATTATAAAATTGGCTAAACGCTGGGAAGATCTATCCAACCTACATAAAAAGAATAAAGCTTGGAAAGAGTCAATGAAACTTCGAGCCTTCCATTGGTACGTACGAAGTCTCAGTGAGCTTTCAGGGCTTAAGCGAGTTGAACTCAGTCAGCGACTCGCTGAAATGTCCCTTCCTGCTCCTACTACCATCGTTCTTTATAATCAGCATAATGGAGTAGGTAACAACACGGGTTCCAGTCGGTGTAATGTCTCTCTCTATTCAGGGAAGAAAAAGGTTTGGGAGCGCAAAGCTATCAATATGAAGTGGGAGGATCACAAAGACCCACCCACCTTTGTGCAAATACCCGATATTTCATTCGATCGAATTCGAGTTGAGATAACCCATCGACCACCTGGGAAAACTTCAGGTGGACTTTCTGAATTAGAAGTTTTAGCTCGCGGGATAAATATTATTCGAAACTGTCAGGCTGTGGCGAGCGCTGAGCACGTTCCCAATGATCCGCGACACGCCAATAACGTTACTGATGGAATTAAAACCTCGGTGGATGAGCTGGTTGGATATTGGTTACTTCCCGTTGATCGGCGGGGCTGGGCGGATGTCTTTTTGAAAAAATGGAAGTAATCCAGCACTGATATCGATCTCCTCTCTAGTGGGATAGATGGGGCATTCAGTCATCTAAATTTACAAAATCCAATGCTCACTGTATTTCTGGTTTAACAATCTAAAAATGATTCGCAATTAAGCTCATCCGCCGTCGTATCTTGGCCACAAGTTTGTTGGGCTGGTCCAGGCGGGGGAGTCCCTCCGAGAAAAAGGTAGCTTAAATTTGCAATGGGATCAGATATGTCGATAAGTCCAGAGTCATCGAAGTCTAATGAATCCAAACAAGATTGTTGAACTGTTCCCAAGAAAAGAAAAACTAATGTGTATATAGAATCGGATGTATCGATTGTCTGGTCTTGATTGCTATCACCACGGTTGAATAATTCGGGTTTAGTTTTCCCAATTCCAGACAATTGTATTTGCAAGAGTTCTTGGTTCGAAATATTGGTTTTAATCTGAAGGGTTGCGTTGTTAGTACCAATAGATATCGGGGTAAACTCGATAGAGAGAGTGGCTTGAGATCCTGCCGCGATCGTTTCGACTAAGGGTGAGTTTAAAATTTTAAATGCACTACTGTCAACTAGGCTCGCTTCGTTTATTTTTAATTGCCAATCTCCAACGTTTTTTAATACCAATTCTTGAATGGCTGAATTTTCAAGCTCGACTTCTCCAAACATGAGCGAGTTGGGCTCCACTTCAAGTTGCCCTTCGCTGTGCTCATCGAATTCTCCTGGTGAGGTAACTTGATCTGGATTTCCAGGGTTGGGATCTCCAGGTTTCCATGTTCCTAATGGATCCATGAGTTCTTCACCATTCGTTCGGCCGTCTTTATCTGAATCTTTTTGCGCTAGGAGAGGTCCCCAAATATTACTGTTGCATAAATCATTTTGATCTAAGAAGGCCTCTAAATCAGCGCTGAATGCATTTCTTTCACCTCCCGGTAGGCCCTCCACGTGGCAGCCTCCACAGCTGAATTGATTACTGTTGGGAAAGAGGTCCTGTAAACAACCATGGGCATGAATCTTTTTGCAGACTGGGGTACCCCCAAGAAGAAAAAGAAACATTAACAGCGATAATTTTAGTCGAATTGAATTTCTGTAGTGCTTGCTCATGTCAGTTTAATTCTTAAATTCAAAGCTCTTTGCGTATACCAATTGCCTTATTTTTAGCTTATTTCAACTGATCCCAAAATCGGTAAGGATCATGAAGTCTCTTCATCTCCGATAGAAGCAACGCCTCCATTTCAGCTAACTTCTCTTTGTATTTGGGGTCACTCGCCAAGTTAAGCTGATGAGCTTTTGGGGTATTTCCATTTAACTTGATAACCGCATCCGCATGGTGCTCTTTGAGGAGTTCGCCGGGATTGTCTTTGAGATTAAAGAGTTGGGTTTCTCGTACCTTACCGTCGAGAACGTCGTACTTGATGAGTTTCCAGTCGCCCTTTCGAACCGATCGCATTCCGGGCTTTGTTCCACCACAATAGGCGCCGTATAAAACCTCTCGAATCGTTTGTTGCTTACCTTCAAGCACGGATCGAAAACTTTTACTCTCAACGGTTTTTGGAGGTTTTATCCCTGCAAGGTCACAAATAGTGCCTAACACATCTAAGAGATAGATATTTCCCTGGGTTCTTCCTTTTTTTACCCCCGGTCCTTTGACGATAAAGGGGACTCGCCACGTGTGCTCGTAGAGATTCTGCTTACCTTGAAGGCCGTGACGTCCGATCGCCATGCCATGGTCGGCAGTGTAGAAGATGTAGGTGTTCTTTAATTCTCCCATCGCTTCGAGTTTCTTCAAGACCCGACCGATTTGGATATCGATGTTTTCACTGCAGGCAAACTCTCGCCCTATTTCATTTCGAATGGTGGCTTCATCTCGGTTTTCCCATACCCCCTGAACGCGGACTTCATCCCGCAGCCCCGGATGCCCATGGTGGAAGGGGTGCGCGGGTAGATAATTAAAGGGTAGTTGGGGTTGTTTCTGATTTAGAGGAGGAAGTGATTTCTTATCTTTATGATTCACTGCACCGTATTTGGCGAGCAAGCCATCTTCTCCCGTTCGTGGATCGTGAGGATGCGAAAAACCGAAGTAGATCAAAAAGGGATCGGCATCTTTAGATTTCTCTCGGGCGTTCAGGAAACTGAGTACTTGATCTGCGTGCCAGGCGCTTCCCGTTTGTTCGGTTCCGCCTCGCTTGGTACTGTCATGACGAACTGTGAATTTTTTGTTGGCACCTTCAAAGCTATTTCCTCGCTTGCAAGTCCGCATGGTGTCATAACCAGCCCGATTGAAAATGGCGGCCATCGTTTGCTCTGGCAGGTCTGCGGGAACGAAGGTTGAAGTGGGTGCGCCTTTCTTGCGCAGGCGCTTGGGGATCGATCGATTCGAAATATGCCAAAGAGTTCGCCCCGACATAATCATATGACGTGAAGGAGTGCATACGGCTCCCGACCACGATCCCATGTGATAAGCTCCGTCGAACACCATGCCTTCGGAGGCAAGTTTGGCTAAGACCGGGGTCTCCAGTTTGGAATCAGGGTCGTACATCTTTAAATCAAAGGGCGATTGATCATCCGCCAAGATGAATAAAATATTTGGGCGATCGGCTGCTGAGAGAAGATTCGCACAAAAAACAAGAAGAACGCTCGTAATCAATATCTTCTTTCGAGGAAGGCGAAGTTCTAGGATGCTCATTTAGATACCTTTTCAATCAGGTGCTTGCTTTCTCGCAGGCTGAATTAGATATTTTGGATTTGAAAATTTGATTTTGGAATTCAATACTTTTGCCCTATTGATTCATTTAGTATGACGAATGAGGAGTTGAGAAGTCAATTCACTCCAAGCGATTTAATTATTTATTGAGATCTAATGAAGTTAAAGAGAAGGAAGAATCATCATGATTAAATTCGTAATGTGCATCACCCGCCATCCCGATATGACCCGAGAAGAGTTTCAAGATTACTGGCAACACAAACACGGCCCATTCTTTATGGAGAATGCCGATGCCATGAGGGCTAAGAAGTACGTACAATCCCTCACTATCGAAACTCCATTGAATGACGGCTTGCAGGATTCAAGGGGGATGAGACCTGCTTACGACGGAGTGGCTGAAGTTTGGTTTGAATCTGAACAAGATTTAATGGAAGGAATGAGTTCTCCCGAAGGGCAGAAATTAGGTGCGGCTTTACTGGAAGACGAGAACAAATTTATTGACCATTCCAAGTCTTCAGCTTTCATTGTGCGGGAGGTTGAGTTTTAAAGTTTTTGTTGGTTAATTTATCAGCCGCCCGATAAGAATTTCCAATCACCAGATATAAGAAAGTGGCTGCTTATAGAGGGGAATAATTTTTTTGTAGTCGGTTGAGCCCCATGCCTGACAAGTGCGCCATATTCATATCTATCTAAATCTCTGTTGATGATTAATAGGACTGAACCATCCACTTTTCTTGACTGGATGATTCGAAACAACCCGGCCCAACGAGGGAATGAGTGATCAATTCCTATCTCCACCTCATCGGCTAATTGGTTCAATAATGGTTTAGATACGAAATGAGCTAATTTCATTGGCCACCGCGAGGAATAAACACTGATGGGTGATAAGGCTAATCCTAGGGTAAGAATTGATAGCAAAATCGATTGGATAATTTTATTTCGATTTGGGCTATTTGAAGTAGCGGTGAGATATGAAATACTTAGACCGAGCACGACTGGACTGATTGAGATTCCTATCCATAATAAATACCAGTGGAAAGAATAGTTGAAGAAGTATATACATGTGCTGAGGTTTGAAATCGTTACTAATATGGAAGCGATTAATACTATGCACCTTTGCTTGGCCGCTTTTTCCCAATTAAATAAATAGCTAGCTATACCACCTTGAATACCAATAAAGGCTATGACTGAAAAATACAATAGAGGCGATAGTTTGAACTCTCCAATAACGTAGTATTTTTCAAATGCTGAATCTTTGTAGCTCTTAAGTATTACAGCATTATCAATGATCCAACATAAAGTCCCTGTCGCTGAGAGGAGTATCGCTATCAGAACCGTTTTTGGAATCTTCATGTTTAGAACTTATACCCCTTAGACTCTTCGTCAACGTATCTCAACTCCTGGTCCATATTGTGCTTTGGTAATCCTTTATGCCAGCAATAAATGTATGACTCAAGCCCAGGGCGAGAGATTTTCCACGGATTTTTCCGGGATTAATTTTCATTCTGGTCTCATTGATACTTCATGGTTTTAATCCTTTAGAGTCTAGATGCCGGAGTATAATTAAATGATTGGGGGCTATTGAAAACAGTCATTATCAACAATTGTAGATAGGTATTAGCGGGTAATCGTGGAACTCATATTCAATTTTAGAAGTAAGAACTGCCGCCTCTTTTTAATTACGATCATTTGCAATTTCTGTTTTACACCTCTTTCCGATGTTTTAGCCCAGGTTCAAAACCAAGAAGCCTTTGTCTATCAGTGTGTCCCAAGAGTTCCAGGGGTTTGCATTCAGGATCTTTCAACCGGCGAGGTCCGAGTTTGGCGAGACAATGTCTTCCCCGGGCCGGTCGCCCCAAATGGAAAAAGGATCGCCTACATCCATCAGGCAAGCCTTTTAACCGGTGATCTCAATTTTG
Source organism: Planctomycetota bacterium (assembly GCA_028280485.1). Taxonomy (GTDB): domain Bacteria; phylum Planctomycetota; class UBA8108; order UBA8108; family JACQVS01; genus JANQLS01. The sequence continues at coordinate 83,587 of JANQLS010000023.1, read as the reverse complement.
AAAATCGCAATCGGCCAGGGATCGATGATGTTTCCTATGCCAATCATACCTATGTGGCCACATGGACGCCTATCGGGGATAGAATTGCGATTATTTATCGGCCAGATGCTAGTCTGAAAATTTTTCGTCCTGATGGTACTTTACTTCAAGAGATTCCAGATTTACAAACACCCTATCTATCCTGGTCGCCCGATGGTTCGAAAATCGCATACGAAATAACAATTCCAATTACGGCCACCAATTGCCCAGAAGAGCGGTTTGGGAACTGCGCCCGAGAAAGTTCCCTAACGGCGAAAACGATTGCCGTACTCGACCTCGCTTCCGGGGAGAGATCCACTCTCTATACTCCCAAGGCAAATTTTACCACGATCAACGATGGACGGTCGATTGTGCGGGTTAGAGAGATGGTAGAAGTGCCAGTCTGGTCGCCTATTGATAACCGTATCGCAGTTAGGCGAACAATTATTCGTACTGTCTATGGTGCTCCTCAAAGTTTCTCTTATGAGGGGCGAAACGTGGGGCTCATTTCTGCTTCAGGCTCAAATGAAGTTCAGTTGGTAACGACCGATCACCACCCCCTTCCTGCTGCCTTTTCCCAAGAGAATATTACCCGCAACACGCCGATGGCTTGGTCGCCAGATGGAAGTCAGCTTGCCTATGTAAAAGTGGGGGAACACACTTTACGTGGGCACCCCGTCGAAAACGTTCCTCGTGAGATCATGGGGATCTATGTGACATCCCTGAATGGTCCCGGAGAGAGAGTCAGCGATGTGATTACGGAGCATCTCCAATGGGTTATCCTCAACCAAAGTGGGATTCAACTCGACATCATCACTTCACCTGATCGAATTAAAATAGGTACGAAGATCAATGCCCTAGTTCGAGTGACTTCCTATGAAGAAGATCCGCAGACTATTTCTTTTCTGGATCCACTGCTTGAAGAAACTGAAACCGATGAAGAGAAACAACTCTTAGGGGTAGATGTTGACGAGCTACCTGAGCCTTTTGTTTTAACTCCCGAGAATCCCACTCAAACTTTCTATGTACCCATCATTGCATTGAAAGCAGGGGTGACTGAGTTGAAGGCAGCGATTACCGTTACCGATGAACCTGGTGGTGGCGAAGAGCTCATCGAAACTCTGGAAAAAATTGCTATTTCTCCCTTTGAAATCGAGATTTCGAGCACGCCTCATGAGTTGGTTCTCAACCAATCCGAAGATGCAGAGAAAACTGCTGATTGTATCGAGTTAGAGAACTCGCCGGATATTTCCAACTGCCTTGAACTGACGATTACGGTAAAAAACATTTCAAATCAACGTGTCGATGGAGTCACTCTTCAAAGTGAGAAGGATGCCTTGAAATGGATTACGAGCCGTGACCAGGAGAGCCCGGGTGTTCCCTTGACTCAACTGAGATATTCCCCTCCAGCGGGGACGGAGTTAGAACCTTTAGCAGTCGATCTTGAGAGTGGAGGGACAGCGACATTTAAATGGAACCTCAATGCCTTTGAAGCCCCAGCTAATTTGGAAGTGGAAGCATTAGTGATCGGCAGCATCGATGGCCACCAAGTGCGTGGGTATCAAGAGGAGGATCTTAATATCCTCGACAAGGTATTGCTCAAATGGGGCATCAGTAAAACAAATAACACTCGGACCGAATTTCTTTCCGGTCAGGCGGTTCGTGTAGAAGGCTTCATCCAAAATGTGACTATGGAAAGTGCTGGAGGAGAAGAAGGAGAAGGCAAGGACCTTTTGGTGCTGGTATATCCAAAGAGCAAGGGCAATTTGGGTGGCGGCTTTATGGACGATGCGAGCATTGGGGAAACTGCGGAAGAGTACCAGTTTTTTGTACTTCCCCCAGAAGGGGATGGAAGTCGCTTAGATATTGTGGGGACGTTTCGTTCGCTTCCTACTGTGGGGCATACTACGGGGGAAGTTGAATACGGAGTACGGGTGTGGGTAATCCAGGATGATGATTCTCTCACAGATGCTGATAGTCAAGTTAAGCTAGAAGATAAAGGGGATTGGGTTAGTGGATACCAAGTAAGGTTTGCTGCGAACGATCCTACTCCAGATAGCTACCGACAAGATTGTATCGAAGATGGTCACTGGATCTGGGTTTGTGGGTTCTCCGACGGTTTCGTCAATGATTTTGCTCCGGCGATGTATGGACTCTATCAGTATGCCGATGATCTCGGCGGAAGAATGTTCGCTCACAAGGTGTTTTTAATGAAGACAGCCTTTCAAGCGATGATGGGAGATCTCGAGGCACTCGAACTTTTCTTCGGGACGATTTATGATGATTATGTCAAAAGAGTCGAGTTGGGAGTCATGGGAATCAAGGGGGCGCCGATGGCGTTCGAGCAATTCGCGTTAGCGGGAGTGGGGGCCATATCAAAATTTCTCAAGGCGGTCGATGATGGGGACATGGAGGAGGTCCAATTTCAGATAGGACACTTTTTGGGTGCCAATCCTGATATGTTGCTCGAGCCATTCATCATGGGAAAGAGTTTTTTGAAGCTCTGGAAGCAGCTGAGAAAAACAGCAAATGATGTGGGAGAGAATGTAGCAAATCGCGTTCTCCGACAAAAGGCGATGCGACAAGAAGTCAGCCTTTCAGATCGACTTGCGGCGGGTCGAGCAGACCCAAATGTGACGGATTTATCTACCGTATTAAAAGCTGGGGATGGACTCTCCGATGATCTTCTTAGAGAAATTTACGGTCTTTCAACTCGATTAAAGAAGAACATTCAAACTATTTGCGAGGAGATGGATTGTATCGTAGCTTTTAGATCTCGTGATCCCCGTGCCAGAGCGCTCATCGAAAACAAGAAGGCCTACCCCAAGCCGCAAGTTCTCAAATTTAAGTGTGTTAATGATATCGACATCAATTATCTAGGCTATCCCAAGAGTTCAGCCGCTAAAGTTCAAGTGATAGAACCTCCCCCAGGACTTGCAGGGAAAGTTGACGGAGAACTTGAGGCTGCCCTCGACGCCTACATGGATCGTCTCAAAGGATTAAATTCCGATCTCCAAACCAATAGTGTGTTAGCGAAGGAGGTTAGGACGAGACTTAAAACTCGTGCCAAGGAATGGAATAAACTTGCTCCTCAATTGGATCTCGATAGTTCGCAGATCACTCGAACGAAAGTGGAAACCAACTTCGGCTATGGAGAACAAACCGTTAAGAGAGATATGTCTTACGAAGTGGGGGTCAATGAATCGAGAGAGGTGATTCAGAAGCCTGTCGGAACAGTCAAGGATCCCGTTGCCCCAGATTCGAATCGACGGGTTTGGGACATCGAGATGTCAGGGCCAGATGGAGAACTGCCAGTAGCGGGGGATGTCGATTTTTTGGGTATCTTCGATAAAAACGGTCGAATCATAAAAGATGATGAAAAGCGTAAGGCGATCTACGAGCAGTTGGCTCAGTTTGTAGATATGCAACATGGTGAAAGTTACACCTTCAGAATGCAAAAAGTTAGAGAAGAGTATTTGAGGTGTTGTGTTGAAGGTGGAGAAGCTATGGTGACGATTGGTCCCGGTAGGCATCGTACTCCAACAGCTGGGTACTTTGTAGATAACTTGTCTGTCTTGAAGGGGGGGCCGAATCAGAAATTTTTAAGACCACGCACCAAGGAAACCATTCTCGATGGAAAGGGGCGAGTGGTTTACGATGAAAAAGGTAACCCAAAGACGATCGAGATTCGTCGCGAAAATCCTCAAGGAGAGTTTGTTCTGATCAATGGAAGTGCTCCGCTTTCCAATGTCGCTTTAGATTTTGTTCGAGCCTATTCGCCCTTTATCTGGGATGACTTAATTTCAGATTTTATCAAACGCATTCCCTACTACTTTCCAGCGTTTCTTGGCAGAGAGATCCTCTTTGAAATTACTGAAAAGGCTGGAGGTGGAGCAGGTCCAGTGGATGAAAAAGTAGAGTTTCGTCTCGATGGTCCTGTAGCTCAAGCGGGAAGAGTAGAGAATGGAGAGTCCATTCGAGACTCCAGCCGTATCAGGGTCTGGACAGAAGCAGCCGGTTGGGAAAACTCCACTCCTGAGGAAGTTATTGCTATGGGTAAGCCTGCTATGGCAGATTTAGCGCCGATGACCTCCTGCCCGAATGGGGCTGAAATTGGGGAGAACCAAATTCATATCACCACCCAGGAAGAATTAGAAACGAGTGGTGATTTCTTTTCTGTGGGGGATCGTGTGGTTTTGAATCCTGGTTTCGAAAACGAAGAGTACCTCGTCATCAGTGAAATCCCTCAACCCGATGAACTTGTGTTCTCACAAAGCTTTCAGCTTAAACACGTGGCCGGAGAGATGTTGGTTTGTCTTGGACCAGCATCAATTAATGATGGGCCTCAATTCTTACGCGGTGATTGTAATGTAGACGGAAGTGTCGACATCGCGGATGCTGTCACTAACCTGACTTACCAGTTCATTGGAACTTTCACACCGACTTGTTTTGACGCTTGCGATTTTGATGATTCGAGTTTTCTCGATGTATCAGATCCTATAGCAAGTTTGAGCTATCAATTTTTAGGTACAGCTCCACCAGCAGCTCCTGGTTTCGAAACATGTGGTGTCGATCCGACTGAAGACAATCTAACGTGTGAATCATTTGGCCTTTGCTTGAATCCCTGATGGGAACGATAAAAATTGAAGCTTATTGATCCTCGCCGTCATCAATATTTGGAATCAAGAGAAGACTCTGGAGTCGATGGCTAATTGCAATTCACCTGAGAAACACACGTTAACTCTCCTCCTGGAGTGGGATCAAAACCGCAGCTTTTAAATGGAGCTTGTGGTGGTTCTCCGCTGAGGAAGAGGTACTCCAATAAGCGGATGGGGTCATTGAGTAAAACCTGCCCATCATCGTCGATGTCTGCACTATTAACACAGTTCAGTATCTCCCTGTCAGTGAAGAGGTAGATGAGTATAGCGACAGCGTCGGAGACGTTTAAGTCTCCATCTTCGTTGGTCTCACCTCGTAAAAATGCGGTGTTTGGATTAATGTCCTCACAATGTTCCCAGGCACCCATATCAGCTTCATTTCCGCAGGGGCGAGCCATTCCATCGAGATCTTGAGAGGGTGCGGTGCTTGAGTTTCCCGCGTCGATCGCGGGGGAGTCCGGTTGAAGCCGGTAGGATTCCTCATCGACGAAGAGTGGGTCTTCATCGATATTACCACCTCCCAGCCAGTTCTCATTCGATTCGATACAGCTATGGGTAATGTCGGCGAGAGCTTCCAGCTCTAACTCGATCGAGCCTTCCAGGTTTCCCCAGATAATCGAATTATGAATCCTTACGGTCGAATCGTTAACTAAAAATCCGCCTCCAGCTCGACTGACATTATTTCCGGCAACCGTACAATTCAAAACTGTAGCTCCGGTGCTACTTCGAAAATTAAAACCGCCCCCAAAAAGTCCAGAGTTGCGAACGATCAAGGAGTTCTCAAGATAGGGCGCTGAACTAAAAGAATAAACCCCTCCACCGAGGCCACCGCCAAGGTCGCCCAACTCCGCTTTGTTATCTGTGATCTTGCAGTTAGAGAACGTGGGAGAAGACCGACTGATATGAATCCCTCCTCCGAAGGCAGCAGTATTTCCTGCAATTTCACAACGATCGACATGAGGTGAAGAACCTGATAAGCACTGGATGCCGCTCCCGATATTATTCAGAATGGAGCAATTACTGATGATTGGCGAGGAATCTCGAGTACAAGAAATTCCTCCGCCGTTGTTGCCCGCAGCATTCGACCGAATTTTACAATTGATGATTTCGGGGGAAGAACTACGGCTGCAAAAAATCCCACCTCCATCTCCCGACCTCGCTCGATTCACCACAATCTCACAATCGATGATCTTAGGGGAAGAACCGACCTCACAAGAGATCCCTCCTCCGCTGCCTTCGACTTCGTTGTCTCTGATGGTGCAGTTTTTGATGGTGGGAGAGGAACTCGAAGTACAAAGAATACCTCCGCCGTTCGCGAGGGAGAGTGAAGATGCTTTTGTGCCTCGTCCTTGTCGAATAGTGAATCCCTCTAAAACGCTTTCGGGACCTTCGCCCCTGTTAAAAATCACCACACTGAATCGATCTAAGAAGTGAGCAGGAGAGTCAAAGAGTTGAATTGTCGTTCGGTTAGGACCTTGGGTGGAGCGAAGGGTAATGGCTTTCCCCGAGAATGTCAGGGAGCGATTCGATTCATAAATACCTGGTCCAACAAGGATGAGATCCCCATTTTGAGCCACATCCACTGCCGATTGAATCGAGTTGTGGTCTCCACTTCCGTCTGATTCTACAGTGATGGTTTCGGCTTGAAGTATGGAGCTAACGGCGAAAAAGGAAATTAATACCCAGCACCTCAACATGATTTTCACCCCTCTCTAAGGTCAAATTAAGAGATCTATTCTTCCGTGTTATCGGATTAAGAGACCCAGATATTTACCTTAAATCCCGTCAATTTTTTGCTGTAGCGCTGTCTTTAAATGGTGTATTCCCTCTGAGACAAAACTAAAAGTATATTTTTTTCCGTTTATTAACTTCAAAGTTAATCGACCCATCGATCCCGATTTAATCCCCTTATTATTCAGGTCGATAGATTCTTCATACACTCTTTCCATATCGGAGTACTTGATAGTTTCCACTCCAAAAGCCCTAGTGATATCGATAGAGTGTTTATTCAAATCGATTCTGCGGATTTGGCGGAGGCATGCGAAAATACCAACCAACATAAAGCTACCAAAACAAATCGCACTGAGGTGCCGATTGATAAGGGCGGGAACAAAGATGAGGCCAGGTAGAAAAACAAAGACTCCAAAAATTAGCCAGAGGCCTCCCAGGTGAAAACGAATTCTTTGTTGTGTCGGCAGCTCTTTTGACCAGATTGAAAATATGAATTCTCTTGCTAAGGAGTAATTGATTAATCCCGAATCGATATAAATTTTATCGCTATCACTTTCCCCGATAAGGAGGAGATCCATTCCCGGATCGAGAACATCAGTTACATCATCCCAACGAAGTAATTTTTTAAGCTTCCCCCAAGATTTTAAGAATGCTCCTTCATAATTGATATCAATTGACTTTTGACAGAAGTGAAGAGCCAATAACATCAAAAAGTTGAGAAGGCTGAATCCAATGATTAAATAAGTAGCAGTTTTAGGATTTTTTTCGAAGGAGAAAATTGCGATTAATAGCGCGGGTAAGAATAGGAATAACCCAAGTATGAAATACAGCTTATTTTTAAAGGGATACTTTAATTGTACTGAAAAATCCTCAGGCCAATCATCTTCAGTTGACTTGTCTTCGAGGGGAGTTTGTTGATTCACGTAACTTTAATTTGGATTTTCTCCCGCTTGAATCACTCGCTCAATCTCCTCTGCACTCATCCCTTGTTCCACCATCGATCTCTTGAGTTCAATGATTCGTTGGTCTTTTATCGATTTCGCCCAAATTACTGCCACAATGGCAATGGCTCCAACTAAACAGCCGGCCAGGGGAACAATGATTTCGATACGAGAAAGGGCATTCCAATCGAATCCACTCGATTCGGAACCTGATTGAGCAAGAATAGAATAAAGCATAAGAATTATTGGGGGTGGAGGACAGGGGTTAGTTGGACTTCTTCTATACTAGCCAGAATCAGTCGAATATGAATCCAGAAATTTCAATTTTTTTGAAGAATAAGACTTTTTCTGGGTACTAGGTAAATAAAGTTCTTCGACTAAAGAAGTCTAGGTAGATTTATGAGTGTTCTTGAGGGATGAACACAATCACCTATAGTTTCAAAGCTATGCCACTTCATTTTATATTAACAGTCTTCATCTATGAAATCCAAGAAGCATGGGAAGCTCATTTTTCTGACCACGGGATTCGTTCTTATCCTGCTTGTGGTCGTCATCATAGGAACAAATTTGACTCAGATTCAATTTTGGCTCGAGATTCGAGAGGAGTTCGATAGCCTCGGAAAAAACGATCAAGGGTACTCTGAATATCGGCATCGAACTACTGGGATCGTGTTTGTTTCCCTCCCTGGAGGAACGTTTCAGATGGGGAGCCCCGACAGCGATTCAAAGGCTAATGAAGAGGAAAAGCCTCAGCACAAAGTGACTTTGAGTCCATTTCTGATTGCCAAATACGAGCTTACTCAAAAAGAATGGAACACGGTCATTTCGAAATGGACGCCCCAATCGGCTGGAAATATGAAAGAAGGACTCCCTATTTCTGGCGCTTCCTGGGCGGATGGCACGCAATTCTGTAGGAAGGCGTTGTTGGCTTTGCCAACTGAGGCCCAATGGGAGTATGCCTGTCGGGCAGGTTCGACGACCCGATACTCCTTTGGAAACGATGCTGCTGATCTCAAGCATTATGCTTGGTATCGCAAAAACGCTCAACGTCGTACTCATCCCGTTGGTAAAAAGCGACCCAATGCATTCGGGCTCTATGATATGTACGGCAACGTCTCGGAATGGTGTGAAGATGCAATGGATAGAAAGTTCTATTCGAAGCCCGCTTCAAAAATGAAAAATCCTGTTAAAGACTCGAAATCTGCCAACCGCCAACTTCGGGGTGGTGCTTACTACAATGATTCTGATGAATGCCGGTCAGCATATAGAAGAGAATTTGATGATATTGGAATTCGTGGTCCGGGTCGCGGCATTCGCCCAGTTTGGCCTATGCGTAAACCAAACCCTAATTAGTTTCTGTTGAAACTTGCTCCTATGGAGCACGTTTCAACCGTTCCAGCAAATCTCCGATTTGCTTTCACTCCGCTGAACATAGGCTCTGCGAGCCAATGTCCGCGGCCGAGTTGATCCCAACTCGGCTTAGTTCCTGTTTAATCAACAGGAACTAAATAAGATTGTTGACGATCCATAGAATGAAGAAGGCAAAAAAAGGTAAGCGAGTTGTATGGATAGCAGGATTCTTCCTTCTCCTGCTGCTGATGGTGACGGGTGGGCTGTTTCGAGATGATTTTTTCTTTTGGTATCAAATGAACCAAGAGTTTGAAAGTTTGGGAAAAAACGAGCAGGGTTACACTGAATACAAACACCGAAAAACTGGGCTCATATTTGTTTCCTTACCGGGAGGGACCTTTCTCATGGGGAGTCCTAAGTCGGATTCAATGGCCCACAAAAATGAGTTTCCGCAGCATGAAGTGAGCTTGAGTCCCTTCTTGATCGCTAAGTATGAAGTGACGCACGCGGATTGGAATAGGATTATGGGGGAACCGTCACGCGTAGCTTCGAAGCATAATGGAGACAATATACCTTTGGAAAAGGTCCGATGGGCAGAAGCAAAGAAATTTAGTGAGACCTTAGGGCTCTCTCTTCCCACAGAAGCCCAATGGGAATACGCTTGTCGAGGGGGAGCAAGCACTCGATTTTCATTCGGAAATGAAGTATCGAAATTTGTCAGCTATGGTTGGCACAATAAGAACTCGGGCAGCATGCCTCACCCAGTAGGGGAAAAATCACCCAATGGTTTTGGGATTCATGATATGCACGGGAATGTTGCCGAGTGGTGTGACGATGTTTGGGATCCCCATCTCTTCAAGAAGCGAAAGTCGAAACAAACCGATCCTCTGGTTACGTCTGGCTCTTATTTCAGGTTTCTAAGAGGAGGTGCTTACTACGATAGAATTGAACGTTGTCGTTCTGCCGATCGAAGCGAATGTGACGACCCAGCGATCCGCGCCTCGGGACGGGGATTTCGCCCCGTATGGCTTTTTAACAAACGGAGCCCTTAATCTTTAGCAACATGATGGAATCTAAAACTAAATCCAACAAGAAGGGAAAGTGGATCCTTTTGATTACGGGGCTCATTTTACTTGGGGTTCTCGGTGGAATCCCCATCGTTTATCTCGATCAAATTCAATATTGGTATGAACTCCGTGAGCACTTTGATAGCCTTGGAAAGAACAATCAAGGTTACCCCGAATACAAACACAAAAAAACGGGGCTCGTGTTCGTTTCATTGCCGGGTGGAAAATTCATGATGGGAAGTGAGGCCGATGAAGTGGGACGTTATGAAGGAGATGAGAGTCCTGTTCATGAAGTCGAAGTGAGCCCGTTTTTAATCGCCAAGTATGAAGTGAGCCAAGAAGTCTGGGAAAAGGTGATGGGATTTAACTGGTCAAACTTCAAAGGGAAAAATCTTCCTATCCAAGCCGTGACTTATAAAAATTGTAAAGAGTTCTGCGAGAAAACGGGTCTCTCCGTGCCCACGGAAGCCCAATGGGAATATGCTTGTCGTGCGGGAACTCAAACGCCATTTTCATTTGGAAAGACCATCAATACGGATCAGGTGAACTTCAATGGTGACTATCCTTTAAAAGGAGAGCCAAAGGGAAACTATCGCCGGAAAACCGTCCCCGTCGACTCTATGGAGTCCAATGGCTTCGGGCTGCATCATATGCACGGGAATCTATGGGAGTGGTGTATCGATTATTACCAAATGGATTTTTATTCAACGGAAGAGGCCACTAAAAAAGATCCGGTCAATACCAAAGAATTTCATGCGGCCGTTTTACGGGGTGGCTCCTACGGTGCTCGTGCCGGGGATTGTCGCTCAGCTCGTCGCCACGATGAGAATCGTAGATTTCCCGGTGGTAGTTTTGGTCTTCGTCCGGTTTGGCGGTCGAGGGATTCTGCTCAGCAGTAAGATCTTAAAGCTACGTATCTATCCTTTAAGTGTCGGAAATTTTAAGTCTCAGTTCGGGATTGCTGGTTGAGGCATGTGGATCAACCATTCACCGTTTACTTTTTTGAACGATATCGGTGGTTTCATATTCATGATATTGAGTTTTGCTGAAGCTTGATCGCCATCTATTTTTAAATCAGAAAGACTGGCATCCTTCCACATTGAAAACATGTTTTGGTTTGCTGTTTGAGGATTAGAAAGCTTTAGAGATGCTTTAAAGAGATCGTTGGCAAATGAGCCTTTGTCTTTAATTTTCTTGGAAATCGCCTTTATCTCATCTTCCGTTGGGAAAACCTCATTCGTTTTAAAATCTTCATGAGTGAGCTTGTGCTTCTTTAGAATTTGATCGATCTCATTGGAGTAATTTTTCATGACCTTCGTAAATTCAGGATTTGGATTCGTTCCCTGTAGTCCGGTTTTCATTTTTTGAGGGGACTGGACCCCAAATATTAGGCTTAAAGTTACTGTGGTATCCTGAGTTTCCTGAGTCATCCAATTGACCATTTCCGCCCAGTCATTAGTCTTCACCACCTCCTTGAAAGAATTAAAGCTTTGGTTAATTGCTTCCTTAGGGTCTAACTCGGGCGCTTTGGAACAAGACGATAGGATTGAAAGTAGACTGGAGATTATCAGGATCAGGATCGAAGATTTAATTAGGTTCATCATTTAAGTATTGTTGAAAAGAGATTGAAACCAGGCCTCTTAAACTGGGTTTCAGTATAGGGTGTCGGTGATATTCAGATAGTATCAATCATGGGATCATTGAATTTTAAGAAAAGGTAGCCTTCCCTAAAGAACATGCGGACACTTCCTTAAGTGTCTTAGGTTACCGCATTTAACAAAGTGAAATACAGGACGACAGCATGTCAATTTCAGCACGTTTCAGCTCTCAGAATAGCTTTCGCTCACTGAGCGTAGCTTTGATTTTATTCTCGATCAGTTCTTGGAATACGTCCACAGCTCAAGATAAAAACTGGCCCTCCTGGCGAGGAACCAGCCTCACCGGTGTGGTGGAGGGAGCCCAACCTCCTACGGAATGGAATGAGAAAAAGAACATTAAGTGGAAGATTAAGGTGCCGGGTTCGGGTCATTCCACTCCCATCATTTGGGGAGATCGGATCTACCTGACCACCGCGATCAATACGGGTGAAAAAGGTAAAAGCACTCCGACTGCTCGCACCCAATCCCAAGAACGAGATGAGCGCAGGCGAAGAGGGGGCCGACGAAGAGGTGGCTTCGGTCGTCGCTCAGCTCCAACGGAATACCATGAGTTCGTAGTTCTTTGCTTAAATAAAAAAACGGGAGAAGAGATCTGGCGAAAGACGGCTAATAAAGCCGTTCCTCACGAAGGGCATCACCGGGATCACGGATATTCATCCTCTTCGCCTGTTACCGATGGCAAGCTCCTCTTTGTTCACTTCGGTTCACGGGGTACTTATTGTTACGATCTGAACGGTGAACTTAAATGGTCGAAAGATTTTGGTGATATGTCGACCAGAAATGGTTTCGGTGAAGGAACATCTCCCGCACTTCACGGAGACACATTAATCATCAACTGGGATCATGAAGGCCAATCCTTCATCCTCGCTCTCAATAAAAACACGGGCGACCCTATTTGGAAAAAAGAACGAGACGAAAAAACTTCGTGGGTCACTCCGGTCTTCGTTGAGGCTGGGGGCAAGACTCAAGTTGTTGTCAACGGGACGAATAGTGCAGTCGCTTATGACATCAAAGATGGATCCACCATCTGGAAGTGTACGGGACAAACCGGCAATGTGATTCCAACTCCCGTGGTCGGTCACGGATTGATCTACCTTATGAGTGGCTTTCGTGGAAGTAAGCTCCAAGCTGTTCAATACGCTAAGGCCAAGGGAGATGTCACAAATTCGAAGGCGATGGCTTGGGATCATTCTCGGGGGACTTCCTATGTACCTTCGGCGATTCTTTACGGAGAAAAAATCTACTTCTTTAAGGGTAACACCGGAGTTTTGAGTTGCCTTGATGCTAAAACGGGGAAAGCTGTCGTCAGTGAAAAAAGAATTGATGGCCTTCGAAGTGTATACGCCTCTCCCGTTGGTGCTAACGGAAAGATCTATGTTGTGGGTAGGGACGGAACGACCGTTGTTCTCGATACGAAAAAGGATATGGAAATCGTCGCCACGAATCAACTCGATGAAGGTATCGACGCTTCACCCGCTATCGTCGGGAACCAAATCTTTTTGAGAAGTAAAGGTCATCTTTATTGTATTGAGAAGAAATAAATTAAATCCCTTATTTGAGTAACTATCCTAACTAGCCCGAAGCGCTAGCGAGAGGCCATGATTAATTGAGTTGGCCCCTCGCTAGCGCTTCGGGCTAGTTAATGGGCTTTAAACATTGTGATTGTAGAGATATAATTGATCACTGATGAATCAATAAATCACAATCCATAATGCATTAACGAATGATCGCAAAAACCAAGATCATATTCTTAGTCACGATGAGCTTCTTTGTTTTGAGCTCACACACCCTCATTGCTGAGAAGGGTCTATCCGCCTCTAAGTTCAAGTCACAAGCAAAACAGTTTTTCAAAGAGAACTGCACGACCTGCCATGGAGCCAAGAGGCAAAAGGGAAACACCACTCTTCACGACATCGAAATGGATTTTAAATCGGCAGAAGAGAGCCGACGCTGGCTGGCTGTCCTCCTTCAACTTGAGACCGGTGAAATGCCACCTAAGGATCGTGATCAACCCAGTCATGAAGAACGGGCCCAGCTCATCTCTGGTATAAAAAATCAGTTCCGTTTGGCGGGCAATCCGATCGAGTTGCTGCGTTCCGCTCCCAAGTATGGAAACTATGTCGATCACAAAGAACTTTTCAGCGGTGAGCACAAAGGTCCCTCCTATTCTCGACCTCGTATTTGGCGTATCAGCCCTTACATCGATGGCCAAAGTAGCCCATTCAGTTTATCTCAAGCTGAGGGCTTTAAAGACTACGCTCATATGTGGAGTGTGGATAAGCCGACGATCGAACTCTTGATCCTTAAAGCCAAGGCTGAGGTGGAACGTTTAATCGGACCATCGGAAGCCGAGTTGAAAATTCAAGATCAGAGTTGGAAAAAACAAATCCTCACGAAGAGACGAAGCCTTCAACTTGAAGTTAAATCCCAAGAGGAACAACTGGCGAAGAATCCCGAGAACGAGGGGCTTAAGAAAAAGTTAGAACGCACGCAGAAAAACTTAGAGAGAAACGTAGCTACTGATTTTGAGAAGGATCGAAAAAGGCCATCGAATAAGCTCCACCAATTAAAGAGAAATGTCTATTGGCGAATTGCTTATGCTCCTGAAGTGCCTACAGTGGAAGAAAGAGACGAGGCAGTCACGCGGGTATTGAAAGCGGCATTAAGGCGTAATCCTGAAACCGAAGACATCACTCGAATGTCAGTGCGCCTTGAGAAAAGCATCACTGAATATGGGAATCAGACGGGCTTGCAGATCACCATGACCTCCATCTTGCTCATGCCAGAATCGATCTATCGGATGGAGATGGGACTCGGGAAGAAATTACCCGATGGTCGAAGGATGTTGAGCTCAGCTGAGATTGCTTACGCCTTGGGTTATGCCCTCACCGATGCCGGACCTGATAGAGAAATCATGAAGGATCTCGCCGGGGAAAAACTCAGTGATCCCAAAGTGATCAAAGCTCACGTCGAACGGATTTACGATTCTGCGATTATCGGGACCACCAAAAGGAGAGGAAAAGCAGAGCGCGTGCTTCGCTTTTTCCAAGAGTATTTTGGATACCAGGGAGCCACCGATGTCTTTAAGGATGGTACTCGGCACGTCGGTCACAAGCCCCGCCCTAGTGACTTGATCCGAGATACCGACCTTTTGATCCTTCACATTCTTAAAGAAGATAAAGATGTTCTTAAGCAACTGCTTTCAACGGATATCGCTTACATTCGTCACGTGCCTGCGCGACCAGGATGGGAGACGATTTCTTCTTACAACGTGACTCAAAAAGAAGTCCGAACTAAAAATATTATCAGTGGTGAGAAAAATCGTAACAATCAACGCTACGTCATGAAACTCACCGGGCAACGTGCGGGAATTCTCACTCAGCCCAGTTGGTTGACGGCTCATTCTACCAATTTTGACAACGATCCCGTAAGAAGAGGGAAGTGGGTCTACGAACATTTATTGGGTGGGGTGATACCGGATTTGCCCATTACTGTCGATGCCGTAGTACCCGCAGATCCCGACAAGTCGTTGAGGGAGCGGTTTAATAAAACCGGTGACACCTACTGTCAGAAGTGTCACTCCAAAATGAATCCTTTGGGATTTGCCTTTGAAATGTACGATGATGTGGGCAGGTTCCGAAAAAATGAACTCCTACGCGACAATAAAACTGAAGTGGAGGTGGATTCATCGGGGGGAATCGTTCAAAGTGGAGTGGCCGAACTCGACGGACCAGTCGATGATGCCCTCGAACTTATGAACAAGCTTTCGGTGAGTTCCCATGTGCGACAAGTCTTCGTTCGGCACGCGTTTCGTTACTGGATGGGGCGCAATGAAACTCTCGATGATTCTCCCACTTTGATCGCTGCCGATAAGGCCTATGTGGAAAGTGGTGGAAGTATGAAGGCGTTGATCGCCTCATTGATTTCAAGCGATGCGTTCTTGTATCGGAAAGATTGAATTTAGAAAATCTATTTCGTTCCTGTTGATGAACAGAAACTAGAAAAGAGATCCATGATGTCTATTGAGATGACTCGTCGACACTTGCTGAAGCAAATCAGTCTCGGCTGTGGAACTGTGGTGCTATCACCCCTCGTCGGTCAGCTATCAGCTCAAGCTGCGGGCAAGAGGGCGTTCCCGCAACGCTTTGTGTTCGTTGTGAAATCGAGTGGTCTCACTCCCGGTCATATCGTGCCGGATAACTTCATGGACGACTATATCGTTCAAAAGAAAAGCTACATCGCCGGTGAGGGATACACCAGTGGTGTGCAGATGAAAGACAACGACAAATTCATCAAGCGCTCTTTAAAAGATGCGGTATTAAACGATTCGATGAAATCGTTAGAGCCATTCAAAGATCGATTGACGATTCTTCAAGGCCTCAGCGGAAATATGGTCACGGGAGGTCATATGTCGGGTTATGGAGCGATGAGCTGCATGAAAGACCTGATGGCCGAAACGATCGATCATAAAATGGCTCGGCTATTTCCCTCGGTCTTTTCCCACTTAGGCTTGTCGACTGTTACGGCCACAATGGGCGCTCGCTTCGCCAATTCGGTTTGTTATCCCGGAATTTCTGCGGCCAGCAACACCAAGGCCTTGCCCTTTCACGGAAGCCCGACTCAGGCTTATCGATCTCTCTTCGGTTCGGTAGCGTCGGGAAAAAACCGTAAGCAATTTGAGGCTCAAGGAAACCTCTTTGACTACCTCGGAGAAGACGTGAAAGCTTTGCGTCGAACTCTGAAGGGTAGTGAAAAGGTGAAACTCGACCATCACTTAGAAGCCATCGAAGCGTTGCAGAAGCAGCGACAAGGCATTCTCAGTATGTCGGAACAAATTAAAAGAGGGAAGCCGGAACTCTCCGACAAATACACCAACATGACGATTGAAGATCGCCTCGACGCTCACTGCGAGATCGCTGCTGGTGCACTTATTTCCGGTTTGACGAATGTTGTGACCATTCGAACCGATGGCCTAGGTTCGCAGTATACGAAATTAGGTTTTGTCAATGGACAGGTGCATGGTATCGGTCACGGTAAGGTTCCTGAAGGCGCTCAATCAGTCGATCACGCCCGTGGTTTGATTCGAGGTTTCCAGCTCGATAACGTGGCTAAAATTGCAGCCAAGCTCGCAAAAATTCCTGAAGGCGATGGCAGTATGCTCGATAACACCACGATCGTTTATTTCTCTGATGTGGGAGATAAGCATCATGCATCCAATCGAGAGTGGCCTTTCATCGTTCTTGGCAATATGGGCGGGAAATTAAAATTACCGGGGCACTACGTCCAATACCCACACAAGGGAAATCGCGGCCATCACACGATCGCTAGTTGGTGGTTAACCTTGTTGCACGCCGCCGGTAAACCCCAGGACGGATTCGGGATGAAAGACAACAATGTCGATGCCGAAAGTCAGCGAGGGCCTTTGAAGGAACTCCT
The DNA here is from genome assembly GCA_028280485.1 of Planctomycetota bacterium. Lineage (GTDB taxonomy): Bacteria > Planctomycetota > UBA8108 > UBA8108 > JACQVS01 > JANQLS01. The sequence continues at coordinate 66,728 of JANQLS010000023.1, read as the reverse complement.
GGCTTGAGAATTAGTAGCAGGCTCGCTCCGCGAGTCGTGTTTCTTTGCTGATCATTACTAATTGTATTTTTTAAGCAAGCCTTACTGATAAGTTAGACTCTTTCGTCCTTTAGGTGGTCTCTGCAAGTTGAGTTTTTCTGCTTCGTACGACTCGCGGAGCGCGCCTACTACTACAAATAATCCACAAATTCTTCGAACAACCCCTTTCACATTGAACAGGATCATTACATTACCATGAGATGGTATGCCCTCTTTCTCTTCACAATCCTCACCCCCTATTTCACTTGCACTACTTCGCAAGCTACCGACCGCCCTAATATCGTCGTCATCCTCACTGACGACCAAGGCTGGGGTGATCTTAGCATTCACGGTAACACGGCTCTCAGTACACCTAATATCGATCGTTTAGCTCGAGAAGGAGCCCAGTTCGATCGTTTCTTTGTAAGCCCAGTATGTTCACCTACTCGAGCTGAATTCTTGACAGGGCGACACCATGTGCGTTCAGGGGTGTACGGTACTTCTGCTGGGGGAGAGCGCATCAATGCTGACGAAACCTTGATCGGAGAAATCTTTAAAGGCGCAGGGTACAAGACCGCAGCCTTCGGGAAATGGCATAGCGGTATGCAATTCCCTTATCACCCTAATGCTCGTGGCTTCGATGAGTTTTATGGTTTTTGTTCCGGTCATTGGGGCGACTACTTCAGTCCCATGTTGGAACACAATAACCAGATGGTGAAGGGTGACGGCTTCGTTATCGATGATTTCACCGAAAGAGCGATGGATTACATCGAGAAGAATAAAGACGAGCCCTTCTTCGTCTACCTTCCTTACAACACCCCTCACTCACCGATGCAAGTACCCGATCGATGGTGGAAGAAATTCAAAGACATGAAATTACCGGCCGACCATCCCAAGCTTCAACCCAAGTACCTAGAGCACACGCGAGCCGCCTTTGCGATGTGTGAAAACATCGATTGGAACGTGGGGCGCTTGATGGCGAAGCTCGATGAACTAAAAATCGCCGAAAATACCATCGTTCTTTATTTTTGTGACAACGGCCCCAATGGCAATCGTTACAACGGAGGGATGCGAGGTCGTAAAGGTTCTACGGATGAGGGGGGAGTGCGTTCACCCCTGTTCGTTCGTTGGCCCGCTAAGATTAAAGCGGGTACGAAAATCCCTCAGATCTCATCGGCGATGGATTTATTGCCTACTTTAACGGATTTAGCTGGGATTAAAGTCTCGGGTACGAAGTCCTTGGATGGCATCAGCGTGGCTCCCTTGCTTTTAGGGACGGCAAAAGAATGGAAGGACCGAACCCTCGTGCATTTTTGGCGTAACCGGGTCTCCATCAGAACTCAGCAGTATCGACTCGATCATAAAGGTAAGCTCTACGACATTCCCAAGGATCCCGGCCAAAAGAAACCCATCAATAAAGAGAATCCCAGGATTGTCAAAAAACTCCAAAAGGTTGCGGATAAATTCCGTAAGGAGATGCTCACCAACTTCGGAGCGAAGTTTGATAAACGCCCTTTCGTCATCGGTCATCCCGATTCAAAGTTAACTCAAATCCCCGCTCGCGATGGAATTGCCCACGGGAACATCAAGCGATCCAATAAATTCCCCAACGATTCCTTCTTCTACAATTGGACTTCCCTCGAAGATTCCATCACCTGGAAAGCCGAAGTCGGTAAGACCGGAACCTACAAAGTAGAACTCTTCTACACTTGCCCCAAAGCCGACATCGGCTCCACCGTCGAGCTCAGCTTCAACAACAGCAAGCTCATCGGAAAAATCACCGAAGCCCACGATCCACCTTTAAAGGGGATGGAGAACGATCGCTTCAAGCGCATGGAATCTTATGTGAAGGATTTTAAGCGGGTGACGTTCGGGAAGATCAAATTAGAAAAAGGTGAAGGCATTCTAAAGCTACGTGCCTTAAAGATCCCCGATAAGCAGGTTATGGATATTCGGTTGATGTTGCTGACGCGGATTGAGAATTAGAGAGGGATTATAAAATTCCAAGCCGTTCGAAGTACTCTCTGAAACCCAAAAGTTTTATATAGTAATAATTATCGTCAAAATGCATCGTATAGGTATCTTCCTTATCGATGAGAGGATCATGGTATTTGATGGTGACACTATTTTCAGTTTTTTCGATGACTTCGTATAGAGATGAGTATTTAAAGCTTCGTTCATTTGGTGGTTGACCGGGAAGATTCACATAGATCTTTTCCTCAGTATATTTCACTGTTAATTTGCCGAAGAGTTCTCCAGTTTTGGTCAAATCTTTATTCTCAAGACTGGGGTCATTTTCAATCATACTTTCCAAGGTTCGCTCCAGATGAGAGCGCCAAGTTCCGATTAGCCTGTTATCTATTTTACGTTTTTGTTTTCCCATTATAATTCGTTTATAAGTTTAGATCTGAATCAATATTTCCAGTGATCGAAGAGATGATGAATAAGGTTTAATTTTTTAAAAGATCCTGTCTTTTAACCGTTAACTAACTAAATTATTAAGCCTACGATTGCCCTAGGAATGAGAATCTGTGATTGTAATCCCTATTCCTCAATTTCAAAAATAGCTTCACTGAGCGCACTCCATTCCTCATCGTGTAGAGTTCTCGCTTTTACGGTTGTGGTGCCTGAGAAAAAGATGGGGTTGAAAAAGCGTTGCGAGTTTCCGTCTCTCGGGTCGGTTCCATCTAAGGTGAAATAGATCTGACCTTGGCTGTTTTCAGGGAGAGCAAACGTCAAGAATTCTTCGAAAGTGACGTTACCTCCATGTTGGGGTTGATCGTTTATAAGCATAATGGGAGCTTCGACGTCGGGGTATAAGTTCACTCTTTTGAATCGATTCAGCGCGATCGGATGGATTCTGGGCCAGTAGGTGGTTTCAAACCAAGAGAGTTCATCGAGCCATTCAACTTCTCTCTTGAATGGAACTGAACGCTTGGAGTCACCCCAACGCGCAGATTCAGCTACGATCGCTTGATCGATTTCGGTGGCTCTTCTCTGTTGTCTCGCATAGTTTTTTTCTGGCGACAAGCTACCGCCATTGAAAAGGTGGAGGTGAACTCTATCCCCAAAGCGTCTTCTGAAATCTTCGTTCTCTCTCAACTTTGAGTAGAGGAAAGAGGGAGTGTTTGGAACTGCGACTTCCTCAAATATTTGGCCCCAAGATGTATGGGCAATCTGAAGTGCGTTGTGGGTTATCTCTTGATCCCATACAAAGAATCTAAAGCCTTCACTTTCTGCCCCTCGACGCCTTGCTGCCCACCAATTGTGATTGGGCCAGTCATCCGCTCCCGAATAGATGTGTAAAATCATGTAGTCGATGAGATTGTCGACGTTTAAATAGACGGGGAATTCTGAATTTGGGGATCCGTCGGGGTTATTGCCTTGAATTCGCTGGTAAGCTGCCTGTGAACTCAATCCACTGGCGGCCAAGGACATCATGGCATTCCAGGTTCCCATAGTGCCCGAATGAAGTTCTGCAAAGTCTTTAATGACATCGTAGTCCTCTCGACGGCCACCGTAGTGTTCTGATTGAAATGAATCTGAAGGTCGCTCAGATAAATTGTATAAACCCCAATATAATCCGTTGAGATAGACGTGTACAAATCTTCCGTAAGTGGATGCCTGTGAACACTCGAGTAATGAATCTTTCATCCATTGTTCACGCATGTAAGTGGCGCGTTCACGATACCAACGCTTGATGCCGGGGTATCCACCCAAGTTCCAACCATCCTGAACACACCAGGAATCCGTCGACATGCCTTTGAGAACGAATTGATCGAACCGGTCCACAGGACTCTTTTTAAATAGCGGGAAGTTCAGTTTCCGGGGGCCAAACTTACCTTTGAAGTGAACTCGAAAGGAGTGTTTGGGAGTGAAGTTGTGGCGTCGGCTCGTCAACCCATGAATTCTTGTCCCTGCGTTAACTTGGAATTCTTCTTCACTATTAGGATCGATCCATTCGATCGAACAGGGGCGTTCAGATTTAACATTCGAATTAAAATAGATTCCATCTGAAGAACCAAAGGCATGTTCGGGATCTAAAACTAAGCTGATGCTCGGGATCGAAAGTAGAGCATCTTCAAAACTGTAGTCAGGTAAGGTCGTGTTGACGACATCCGGGTCAACCTGATAATCGGCATTAAAACCTCCACTCCAATTGGGTGGGAATCCCGCTGGTCTCGCAGGTTGTTGTGCCACTTTCACCGGAAAAATATAAGATTGAGTATCGATGTTTGTTGGTAATAAACCTTCTTTAAATGCAACAGCTCGAAGGATTGTTGTCCTTGTGATGGGGATAGGCTCGGTATAAAGCTGTGCTTTCGGATTTTCTTGAGATGGTTCACTCCCATCGGTAGTGAAATATATCTCAGCCTCTGGAGTCTCGCTGCTTATTTCGACTTCGAAATCTTCATAGTAAAAACCACGATCAAGACTGAATTGAGTGTCAGATACAAAGCCCGCTAAACCGGATTGATTCACGGCTCCAGGTGTGGGAGTCTGCATATATTGATGGGGAGTGCTGCTATAAAAAAGTAGTTGAGGGGAGATTAAAAACTCATCGTCCGTCGAACTGAAGTTGAGTCCATGGATGGCAAGGATGTTGAGCCCTTCTATTAGAAGGTTTCTTTGAATAGAAATATCGATATCTTCTAAATTGAGGGAGCTGGAGAGGTCTCTTTTGGTGAGTGCACTCGAATTGTACTTTGGAATTTCGGGAGCATTTCGACGCGCAATTTCCGTCCCGTTTAAATAGGCGATAAATCCATCGTTGTAGGCCATTCGAAGGAGCAGCGTTTCTGTTCCTGTTGCTGATTGAAATTCAAAGGGGAGCCTCAAATAAAGGGAAGAATTGATGCCGTGCATATCACTTTCAACATCGCTTGCGACTGAATGAGAAAGTGATGAAATTGAAAGTGGAGAGGAACCTTCGTAAAGATTGAGGATTTCAGCTTCACTCAAGGCTCTCGACCAAACGGCAAAATCATCGAGTAAGCCTGCGTAACTCAACGATCCGCTGGCGAAGGAGCCGATCAAAAAAGATCGAATTAAAGTCAGGGGTGCAGTATTGGTTTCTGAGTGGAAGAGTTCGCCGTTTTGCCAAATCTCTTTTTTATCGCCATCTTTGATGAACACATAATGATTCCAAGAGCCTTTCCATTTTCGTGAATCCGTTTCTGGAAACTGGATACGTTGAGTGCCATCGCAACAATTATTGGTATCCCAATAAATCACTCCATCGCTCCAGGGTAAGTGAGCATTAGCGACCCGATTCCCGGAGCTGTCTAAGCGATTGGAGGCATAAAAAACGCTATCATTAAAAGGCTGTTGGGGACCTCCGAAAGCCCATATGCTGATTGAGATGGTGTTTTGAGCTACGGCTGAATCAAAGGCGCCAGCACTTGCTCGTTCAATGGAGGCCACCGCACCATTTCCTCCTGCTCCAAAATCGAGAGCGTAATCTCCACTTAAGCCGCTGTGACCCTCTCGATCTCCACTGTACGTCGGTCTTTCATCGTCACCCGAACCGATCAGAGCGAATTGAGAGGTAAGTTGAGCATGATGGTTATTCCCACTGGAGTCGAGGGCAATGGTTGAGGTGTGGATATCGTTAAAGTTCCAGTACCCGATTAATGAAGGATCTCTTACGTCATGACTGTATCCGATGGCGGTTTGGGCTAATTTCCAGTTAGAGTCGTCGAAATCAATTGCAGTCCAATCCTCGTTGAGGATCTCCGATTGAGGGACGTGATAACGACCTGGAGAGTTTTTAGGAATGAGATTTAAGGATGGTTCCCTCGCAAGGCCGAAGGAAATATCCGTTTTCTGTTTTGGGAATTTGGCCGAGAATTGACAAACTAAGGTTTGGCCATCCGGAGCGACTAAAGCGAGGAATTCTCCTGAGGAATCTAACTGAAAGTTTGTATGAAGCTCCGTTTGTGGGTTGTTATCTTTTCTGTTTTTTCCAGAAGCGAAGACGACTAAGTAACCGCCAGCGCTAATGTCGATGTCAGGGAAGGCCCATTTGTCTAATTGCTTTAGATCGTCAGTTAAATACCAATTTAAAAGGTTTAAGGGCACTCTTCCATCGTGGTGAAGCTCTATCCAATCGCTTGAATCCCCATCTTCATCCAAAAGCCCTTTACTGTTGCTCGCTCCAAATTCTGTGATGGAAATCGTGCTTAACGGAGTGTTGTGACAAGGTGAGAAGGAAAGACAATCTAAGTTGTCGGCGCTTAAATCCGCTCCACAGTTACTCGGTCCAGAGAGTGGCAGCCCTCGGAATAAATGAAGAAAAGTGGAGATCGCATCGCCGAGAGTTAGAATTCCATCATCATCAGCATCGGCAGAATCGAGGCAAGTGGGGGATTCGCCTGACAGAAAGATATAAGACAAAGTGAAAACAGGATCACTGGAGTCGACCGTTCCGTCAGAATTGGAGTCACCTCGAATAAATGGAGAGTTCTTAGCTTGAAGTGAAAGTCCGATTAAATTAAAGAACAACACCAAAGTGAGAACAAAAATCAGATGGATCTTGTTGTGTTTGGATGATGAGGTATTCAATCGAATTTCCTATTCCGTTTTCAGGCTAAGGAGTAAGAAACGAATCATTCGCACGTAGAAGTTCACTAGATGAAAGCAGGGCTTTGGACCCTATCATTACACCATTGAAGTCTCCATTTTTACGCCATCAATTCCGACAACGGCGCCTTTTGCTCATCCTGTGGAAGTTGCAGATCCACTTGTCCGAAACCTTCTCGGGGTTTACCCGCTGCATGGAGAAGGGTCGTATAAAGACTGCCGATGGTGCGGTTGCCGGTTTGGCCGTAGGTGGGGTAGTGGAGGTAGCGACCCGTTTTGAGGCGTTTGTTGAGGTTACCAATGAGGAGCATCGGGAAACTTTGGTAGTTAGCGTGGTGCTGTTGGCCGGCATCGCTTAAGTAAACAATTAATGTATTATCGAGCATAGTGCCGGAGCCTTCTGGGACTTTATTCAATTTGTTCGCGAGACCGGCGAGGAGCTCTATGTGATATTTTCGAACGATGTTTCTGGCTCCGATCCCGTCCGTACCATCCTTGAAGTTTGTGTCGCGCCCCTCTTTGTAGTCGTCTGAGAGATGGCCGATTTCGTGAATGGATTTTTCACCCAGTCCCAATCCCGAGTAGCGACCATCTAAATCGTCAGCGTCAACGGTGATGACATTTGTGAGGCCAGCGATTAGCGCAGCCGCAGCTAAATCGAAGTGGGCTTCCAATCGATGGGTTTCGATGGGTGATGTGTATTTGTCGGTAACTGAAGGAATGTGAACGCGCACACTGTCGTCGAGTTTAGCCAGTTTTACTTGTCGATCGCGCAAGGCTTCAAAGCCCTCTAAGTAACGATCTAACTTTTCTTTTTCAGCTCCGGGCAAAGCTTTCTTTGCTCGTTTGACATCGTCGACCATGAAGTCGAGAAGATGTCGATTCAAAGCGGCAGCGGCTTTGAGTTTCTTTCCCGTTGCCAAACTGCCGAATAATTCTTGGTAAGCCATCATGGGGGAGCAATAGAAAGGAAGCGGTTTTCCTTTCGCCCAAGCTGAAAGCGCGGGGTGAGCGATCAGATCTCCCGCTCGACCCATCTTGAATCCGAGATGAGGGAAAATTCCGGGCATGGCTTTGGCTAATGCGCCATCGATCGTTTCTGCGGCGGGAGGCGAGCCATTGTCCGAACGGTAGACACCGAGTGTTCCGAAGTTGGCGCCATGGGGGTCACTCACCGCGGCAGCTCGACCCGATAGGTCTTGAATGATCGTCAATTTATCTTTGAGAGGCTCGAGAGCGCTCATCGTTTCGTGAAGCTTGTGTTCTTTCAGCGATTTGTTGAGCACAGTCTCTTGTTTATGTCGAGCTTCACCGTATTTTTCTAGACCCTTAGGCACGATTCCCCACGGACGTAATCCATTGGCACGAACGACGAAGACGAAGCGTTTCGGGGGGACTTGCTTAGCTCCCTTAGCTTCAGCGTGTAGTTTACCTAGCACGGGTGCCAGTAAGGCGCTGCCGGTTCCCATTGCGAGTTGTTTGAGAAGTTCTCGGCGATTCAACATAAGAATAATTTACTTTCGCAAGAGAAAGGAATCTGAAGTTAAAAGAGTGACTAACAGCTCTTTAAAGCTGCCGCCATTTTCCACATAAGCTTTATCTGCCGCAATAAGAGTCGGCGAGTCCGTCAACATTTCGTTTCGGCCCATCCAGTAACGGAAAGCGTGACGGACGAAGGATTGTCGAGCCAATCGACTTTCGCCTAAGCGACGAACCAAGTCAAAGGCATCTTGAACTTCGCCGTCGAGTTTTGGATTTCCCGTTCCCGTTAACCTGCCTTGAGTGTTAACAGGTTTTGATGCTTCCGGTACGGGTGCGACGAGTTCTGCGATTCGACGTTCATGGCTTTCGATTTGCCTTTGCTGCTCGGCATCGTCAATTTTAAGCCATTTTTCGCGTTCTCGGGTCCAGCGTTTTACATTGTTTTCGTAGCCACGTAATTCTCGTTCGAAGTTTTTCGTCCCTGCTTCCGGTTTTTTTAAACCAGCCAGCATCTTGTCTGCTTTCGCGACTTTAGCTGCCCGCCCTTGAGCATCCCAACTTCGCCATTCTCGAAGCTTATTCTCAAGGTTCTTTTTGTTGCCGTCGTGTCTTCGTTTCTTTTGAAAGAAAGCATCGGCATCTCCAAGGACGATCTGTTTTCTATAACGGCCAAAATCGTCGAAGGCTTCAAAGGGTAAGCCCAGCGGATTCATCTTCTTGTGACATCGCCAGCAAATTTCTTCGGTAGTTTTTGTTAAGCGCTCTCGTATTGTTTTGTGTGGATCCTCCTCAAGCTTGGCGTCTACACCAATCGGGATCTCGGGAATCGTATCGGCCAGTAAGTGTTCCCGTATCCATTTGCCTCGTCGGATCGGATCAGTATCAAAGTTTCCACTGTGAGCGACCAACCAAGCTGGATGCGTTAGTATGCCTGCTCGGTGTTCGACAGTGAAGGGTTGTTCGATGGGGTAATTCCAGGTGTCTTTCTCGAAGCCGTAAGCAGAAAAATAGTGTCCACCACGATAGCTCCCCAGGACTGGAGTCCTCCCCTTATCCAACATCGCTTGAATGCGACCATCCTCGTCTCTTGAAAGCATACTCTTGAGAGCACGTTCAACTCGTTCTGGTCCGGCGTAATGAACGATATACTGATCGGATGTGAGTAGCTTTTTTAAAACATCGCGGTCTTTTTCTAAAACTGACAACACGAACAATTCGGCATCTTTAACCAAGAAATCAGCCTTGTGATCGGGATTTCGCGATTTATCTTTAAAGACATCAAGGGCTCGGTGGTATCCGAAGAATTCTCGAAAGAAGCGGAGTACTCGTGGATTCGGTCCAAATTCGAGGTGTTGGGTTACCGTGAAACCGATTTCATAATCCCAGTACCTCCGATCGGGGATCTCCAGCATACGTCGAACTTCGCGTTCGACATCAACTTTGGTTTGGAGTCGGCCGTCTTTTAGTGCTTCTTTCAGTTTGTTATCCGGAGGCGAATCCGTAATGGCGAAGGCGATCGCATAGGCAATCTCAGTTGGAGATAACATACGTCGGCCATCGGGCATCTTTTGTCCCAGGCCGATCTCTTGACGGTAAATAAATTCCGTCGAGAGAATGATGGCCGTTAATAAACTCTCAAGCCCATCACGGGCACCCGCGATTTCAATCGCACGGGTTAAAAACTTTCGAGAGTAGCGCTCGAGTTCCTCGGCTGTTGGTGATCGGTACAAGAGTAACTGAAAGCTGCGTTCGACGGCTTTGTCAAAATCTTCCTTCGTGGGAGCCTCATCCGAATGAACGAGTTTATGGAATTCCTGATATCGAGACTTACCTTCTCGAACCATCGGTAGAGATCGATCATGTTTTCCATCGGGACCTTTTTGGTGAACCATCCTTCCGTCGAGCCATTGTGAAATGTAATTTTTGGCACTGATCTGAATGGCTTTGATGGTCGATTCGCTGGCCTCGAGGAGGGAATAATCTTGAAACCCTTCGCCGCCTTTCGCATTGAAGGGATTAGAACCGGCGGGAAGGCGCAACGATCTTTCGAAGGCGGTGTGAATCTGAGGGCTCTTCCGCCATAAGCGAGAGGGCGACCACGCCGGTCCTTGATGCTTCCCGCTAAAGAGTTCCTCGTGATCCACTCGGTTCCCAAACTTAGGTCGAGTTAATCGAGCTTCGTCGGGACCCCGGCCGATTTTTTTTAACTCGGCTCGAATCCATGCGGCAACTTCTCGGCGACTTGACTTCTCGGGGTGAAGCTTCGCCTTCTCAGGAGGCATGTCGCCATTACTCAGCATCTCGAGCGTCTTTTCCCAACGCTCGACGTCTTTCCCATTCGTGACCCTGCCATCGATGTCATGTAAGAAGAACTTGGCCTTCTGTTTTTTCTCACCGTGACAAGAAATGCAATATTTCGCCAGGAAGGGTTGAACGCGCTTTGAGAATTCGTTGAGATCCGTTTGTTCGTTGGCTCGCAAGGAGGTCGATACACTCAACTCTGCGAATCCAAAGATCAGGACTACGAAAATGAGCTGAAGATGATAACGTGAACTTAGAAGCATTTATTTTTTATCTTTTGCTCGTGGTTTTTTCTTTTTGGTCGAAGGTTTTGGTGAAAGCTCTCTAATCTGTTGATCTAACTTTTTAATTTGAGCCTCGACTTTATCGATATCCAGCTGAAGAGACTTTGCCTTAGGATTGGAGGCAATCCTTTCTTCGACCTTTTTATTTAGCTCGCTCTTAAGCTTCAGTACAGCTTGAAACTCTTTACGAGTTCGTTTCGAAGTTTCTTTGTAGTGTGCCATTTGAACTTTTCTCAGTTCATCTTTCGCTGATGTCACTTTTTCGCTTTTCGATTCTGCTGTTCGCATTTGGTCACGAAGCGAATTCATTTTTTCTTTAGCGGCCTTGATTCTCTTTTCACTCTGCTCGATTTTTTTTCTTTGTTGGCTGGCTTTTTTGTCTTTTTGAACGGCAGAGTCTAAGGTTTGATCCAAAGCTTTTTTTGCAATTTCCACATTGCGATACTCTCGAGTCGCCTTGATGCTTTTTTCGTAAGCATCCTGAGCTTTGACCATGGCTGCGTATTCCGGAATTAATTTAATTTTAGCAAGGTAAGCTTTTCTCGTCTGCTCGGCCGTTTTTTTAAGGGCCGAAAGCTTTTTATCTTTCCCAGAGACGTCCTTCAGTTTTTGTTCTGCGTTGAAAATGGATTCACGCTTGGATTGAACAGGGCCTGTTTGTGCCAATTGCTGTCGAATCTCATTCAACATCATCTTGGCGATCCGAATTTGGGTTTCCGATTCTGTGACCGTTTTTTCGTTCGCAGTTTGCTGCTTCTTCAGTCGAGTTATCGAAGGATCTTTGGCGATAGCGGCAGCGACGGCCTTTTCCGCGACAGCTTTTTTTCCAAGTGTCGAACTGAACTTTAATCTTTCTTCTTTTCGCTTCTTATCGTAAATCGCCCATGCTTCTTGAATTCTTTTTTGTAATGAGGACAGATCTTTATGTTGGGCTGCTTCCTGTTTCAGCTCAAAGAGCTGATGATACAATTTGCGGCGAACTTCTTTATTTAACTGATCTCTTTTCGTCTTGAGAGCTTCGATTTTCGATGCCGTTTTTTTATCTGCGAATGTTGTCGATGCTAATCCGACGACAGCAACTAATCCGATGAGTGTTGTGATTCGACTCATTTCCGCCTCCCGCGCTGGTTTCAAATGGGAATCCAATTTTATTAGTTAGATAGATAAATTTTAAAAATCTATGGTACTACAGATTGGCGAGCAGTTCGAGTGATATAGCCTACTGAGAAAGCCTATAAATTTTAAAAATCAGAGCTGAGAATTAGCAGACTCAAGGCGGGAGAAGGGAAAATTGGATTTTAGGAGTGGAGGGGTGGGTAAAAGTTTTAGTTTTAGAAATTTAGGCCGACTCTATGATTCAAAAAGAGCATCTAAGCTATATGCTGGAAATTCGTAGCTCAATGTACTTAGGGTCATTTGGGAGTGGATAGAAATTCACACCCAAGATTGAAAGGGTCAAAATCTACTCATTGATGAGAACTTTTTTTATCACCTGAAATCACGTTCTTCTTCCAATATTTCTGGAGCTGTTTCCATGAATTCTTCTGCTGTTTAATCTGGGCCACTCCCTCTGTAATTTTCTTCGGGTCACCAGCTTCGAAGGTGATTTTGTCGGCGTTTCTATCTCCGAACATCCAATTACCGAGTGAACGAAATCCCTTCCTGCTTCGAGTGTGGCAATTGATGCAATTTTGCATATTGGGAAACATACGTTTGAGTTTTTTTGAATCAGCTTCGACAAAGGGATCGACTAAGCCCCCTGAGCTCGAGGCAATGGTTTGGTATCGAAGGTCATTCGGCCCTAAGGCCCTCATCACAAAATTGCCCTTGATGAGCTCCAAGGGCTCGATGACAAATTCAGCCACACAATCAACAGGTTTAGGGTGAGCTTCCAATACGGATTTTGTAACGTCCAAATAAGTTCGCAATTGAATGCTGTTGATGATGGGGCTCGGAACGATGTTCCCTTTGTCGTCAATCAAGAGCGCTTGTCCGATGAGAGCGAATTGAGTTCCAGCTGGGAATTGTTCTCTTTTATTGAGTTTCTTTATATATTCCTCAGACGCCTTACGCCCATCGGGCAAGCGAATGAATTGAAAAAAAGCAGAGCGCCATTTCGCCATGGCTGCGTGATCGGAATCATAGTCATTTACTTTTCCAAGGCAGATCCATGAGCTTTCTTTGGTATAGAGGTCGGAGGGAAGAAACGGTTTTAGCCGATCCTTGGGATCGTACTTTTGGGGATACTTGCCACTTTTGAGAGTTGCGGTGAGAGTATCGGGTAGGGTCTTAATTTCTTTTTGACTCAATGCTAATCGTTGAATGAGCGCTGCAAGAACTCTCTGTACTGACTGGCGACGCTCCATGAAACTTTTAGGTCTGCGATGAGATCTCGGAACGGTGGCATCAAAGACTGTCCAGAGATGGCGTTGCAACAGCGCCCGATGGATAGGGCTGTAGGATTTGATCTTTTTATCAGAGAGTGAATTGAACTGCGCTAATGCTGCTTCTAAAACCGGAAACGCTTTGTCATCGAATGGATAGTCTGAGCGCCCGTAGATCAAAGGGCCGACTTCATTCTTTCCAAAGGCTACTCCATCGGTGGACTTTCGAATCATGACCGCATCGTAGAGAGTTTCGTAGGGCGTTGCGGTGTCTTCTTCTCCGTAGACACGATCGGTTAGGGCTTGGGTGATAAGAAGAGCAAGAAACAAATTGAAAATAGGAACCTGAAGCCAAATCCTGTTTTCAATGCTCGTTGCTGTGTTTGGTAAGAACATAAACTATTCCTAAGGCGATTTCTGTAAAACTCTTGAATCTAAGAAGGACACACCATTCCCATTGCCCACTCTTATAGTCGAATGAGCTTGCCCAATTAATATGTAAAAATATGAAATTAAAAAATTGGACCTTCTCTATCCTGAAGCAGAATTTCATTGTTCAATTTACTGAAGTCCCAAGATTGTTATAAGAAGGTCAGTAAGAAAATAAGGGCAAGAATATGTCTGCCTTTTTAATCTCGTATCTTCTTGCCCCCATTTTCTTGCGTGATTGATAGTCAGGAAGAATTTGGTAAGGATTGATGTGGGGATTTAACGAATGGATCTAAGACTATTGTTGTTAAGTCGGAATTAATACATTCCTGCTGCAATATTTAGAGTTAAATGAGATTTTCTTAATATATTTTTTCTTGAGTCTCTTCAATTTGAAAGCTGAACGGGACCGATGTACTTCTTAGCGATCACAACATTGTCGATAAATAAATGTTGGTCGTAGGGCGAGGGAAGTTTGCCTCCGTGATAGACGTTCATCCAAATCTGTTCAATTTTAAGGTTTTTGACCTTTCGAAAACGAATATCCGTTTTTTCAAAGGCGAGACGCCCATCGATCCAGGCTCGAAGGATCCCATCTTTTTTTCCTGGAGTGTTGAGTTTCAAGTATTGTTCAACCGAGTACCAACGATTGTTTTCCAGGTACCCCAGGTAATCTTTTTGCCAGATCCACACATCACCATATTGCCCTTTCATGTCGGCGTGATAACAATAAGTTCCGATGGGGTGTAAGCCGGCTAAGGGATTACCAGCAGGGATGGTTTTATTAAAAGCTCCACGTGCCGACCAACCCCGAGTGCCATTACTTTTTCTTCCTCCCCAACCGGACTTACCGTAAGTGCCACTGATCCCCGGCATCTTGCCGCCTTGAAGGGTCTGGTTCCAATCCTCGGCTAGGCGCAAGTAGTAGCGAACGAAGATCTCTTCGGGTTCCTTGCCCATTTCCTTTTTGAATTTGAACAAGGTGTTTAAGGCCTGGTTGGATCCTTTAGCGATCTTGACTCGCAGAGCGTTTCCACTCAATGGCTTAAAATTTCTTTGAGCATCGGTACCCACTTGATCGAGAACATCCATTTTAGCAGCGTGAGTCCAATCCGAGGCCCAGCGCTTGGACTCAAAGTCAGAAAAGAAAATAACGTTGGGATTAGACTGAATGTTTTTGTCGCCGGGGTAATCAGCTGCCAAACCAAATATTGGTTTTGAAGGGGGGGAGGAGTGTCCTTGCTGACAACGAAAAACTCCGATGGTCGAGGAACCGTATTGCTTGGTTGAAACGAGTCTTAGAGTTGCTGAAGTCAGTCCATTTAAATTTTCTCGATCGAGTTTAAATCGGAGCAAAGTATGTTGCGAGTTCTTAGAGACTCTTAGCTCTTCGCGATTCCCCTGACTGCGATAGGTGGATTTTTCGAGGAAGGTATCAGCAACTGGGAAAAGAATTTTTTCTTTGCCGTTACTTCTCTTGATCGTGAGTTGAGGGTGATGTTCTTTGTTTGTCTGCTCGCGACTTGAGAAGACGAGAGTTCCACTTCCATTCACTGAACGAAGAAACATTCCTTGATTCGGAAATTTCCCATCGACCCAAGCTAGAACGAGTTTTGTAACATTCCATTCGACGGATTTGACCTTATCATCATCGACAATGTTCGTGGAAGCAAAGGGACGGTCGCCTTGAAATTTGCCACGTGCATCCACCCAATCTCCCATGAAGTTTTTCCAGCTGAGGAGGGCAGCTCGATTGTAGTAATCACGCGTGGCTCCATCATTTGTTCCGGGCGTTCCCTCAGCCCAGTGGCTTTTGGGGTTGAGTTTGCTCGCTGAGAGTTTTGAATTTTCTTGAGCGTTGAGGCTCCAGCCGAGGATGGAAAGGGTGATTAGGCTTAGTAGGAGGGAGAATATTTTTATGAAAGCTTGGCACGAATTCATAGATAAGTAACTCGTCATTTAATCCGTGGAGAATGTGAGCTTTAAGCTTTTCCTTAAAACTGTACAGACAAACGGGCGTACAGCAATTTTACAAGTTGCACTTTGTTTCAGAGCTGATCCCTCGCTAAAGCTTCGGGCTTGGGGGGCTGGTGATTTTGTTTAAAGTCTCTTTAGGACTAAGGTGAAGACCTTGCCACAGTTTTTGCTTTGAAGCTGGCTCCTACCCCTCAAGCCCGAAGCTTTAGCGAGGGATAAATGGGGAGCTGCTCACCAACTTAACTCTGACCTATTCCAACCTGATAATCAAATCGCCCGCTTCCACCTGACTTCCAAACTTAACGAGCACTTCGGAAACGACGCCATCGCTTTCGGAGGCTACTGTCGTTTCCATTTTCATCGCTTCGAGGGTAAGGAGCTTTTGACCCTTTGAGACTTTTGTACCGGGCTCAACTGCGATGGCGACCACCATCCCTGGCATCTGAGCGGCGATCTGCTTAGCATCATTGGGGTCGGCCTTGATGTTTCCAGCGACTTCAGGTTCTTCCGACCTATCGAGGATCAAAACATCGCGGGGTTGACCATTGAGTTCAAAGAAGACCGACCGATTACCGTCGGGGTGAACCGTACCGGTGGTGAGATACTTAATGAACAGAGTTTTTCCTGTTTCGATCTCAATCGAGATTTCTTCTCCAGGTTCCATGCCGTACAGGAAGGCAGGGGTGGGGAGGTCACTCGTATCGGAGAATTCGATTCTAAATTGAGCGAAGTCCTCAAAGACTTTTGGGTAGAGAAGGGAAGAGAGGATTTCTTGATGCGTCGGTGTGCGGCCGAGGAGTTCTTCGAGTTCTTTGGCCTTGGCATCGAAGTCGGCGGGTGGAAGGGTTTCACCCGGTCTTCCCTCAAATCCTTTTTCGCCACCAAGAATTTTTGCTTTCACGTTTTCAGGGAAGCCACCTGGAGGTTGACCCATGGCTCCACCTATAAGATCGATCACGGAAGCGGGCCATGAGAATTCACGATCCGAAGAAAGAACGTCTTCAGTGTTAATTTCATTCGCGACCATGAAGAGGGCCATGTCACCAACGGCTTTCGAAGTGGGCGTAACCTTGACGATGTCACCGAAGAGTTGATTGACATCAGCGTAGATACGACAGACATCTCGCCATTGATCCGCCAGGCCAAGGGCGCGGGCTTGCTGATAAAGGTTGGTGTATTGACCACCGGGCATCTCGTGGCTGTAAAGATCCGCAGTACCCGGTAGAGCTACGCTTTCGAAAGGGGTGTAGAATTCCCGAACCGCTAACCAGTAATCAGCGATCGAGTCTAAATTATCCGATGAGAGACCGGTCGGTCGTCCTCCAAAGCGAACGGCTTCACTCAAGGTATTCAAGTTGACTTGAGAAGTTCCACCCGAGAACGGGGCCATCGCAGCGTCCGCGATGTCTAAGCCCACTTCGGCGGCTGCGAGGATGGTAGCAGCTTGAGTTCCCGCCGTATCGTGCGTATGGAAGTGGATCGGAATACCGATCTCATTTTTTAGTGTTTTAACGAGTTGGCGTGCGGCTTCCGGTTTACACAAGCCGGCCATGTCTTTGATCGCCAGAATGTGAGCGCCGAGTTTTTCGAGTTCCTTCGCGAGCTTGACGTAGTACTCAAGGGAGTACTTGGTTCGTGAAGGATTCGTGATATCACCCGTGTAACAAATGGTCGCTTCACAGATGGCGTCGGTCTCTAAGCAAGCTTCCATCGCCACGCGCATGTTCGGCACCCAGTTGAGGGCATCGAAAATCCGGAAGACGTCCATGCCAGTGTCGGCGGCTTCCTTGACGAAGGCCTTCACAATATTATCTGGATAGTTCGTGTATCCCACTGCATTTGAAGCTCGAAGCAGCATCTGGAAGAGCACGTTGGGTGCTTTCTCCCGCATGCGACTGAGACGCTCCCAGGGGCACTCTTTTAAGAAGCGCATCGAAGTGTCGAAGGTGGCACCACCCCACATCTCCATCGAAAAGAGTCCAGGGAGAAGTTGGGAATAGGATTCAGTAATCTCCAATAAATCTTTTGTACGAACCCGCGTAGCCAAAAGTGATTGGTGGGCGTCGCGGAAGGTCGTGTCCGTCAAGAGGAGATTCTTTTGATCCAGAATCCAATCGGCAAATTTTTTGGGGCCGAGTGCTTTTAGTTTATCTCGAGTTCCTTCGGGTGGTGTTGTCGTAGGCTCGAACTCAGGTACGGGAGCGGGGTGACGGCGATTGGCTTCAGGCCGCCCGTTCACGAGTTCGTTTCCGTTGACGATCACATCACCTAAGTAAGAGAGGATCTTTTGAGCTCGGTTTTGTCGCTCTTTGATGTCAAAGAGTTCCGGATGCTTATCGATGAACCGCGTCGTGCACTTCCCTTCAAGGAAAGTTTCGTGACGAATCAGCTTGTGGAGGAAGGGAATGTTGGTCTTCACTCCCCGCACTCGAAACTCGGCTAAGGCGCGGTCCATACGTTTCACTGCATCGATGAAACGTCGACCTCGCGCTGAAACCTTGACTAAGAGTGAATCGTAGTAGGGGTAAACGAAGGCTCCGGAGAACGCACTTCCCGCATCGAGTCGAATACCCAGTCCACTGGCCGAACGGTAGTGGGCGATACGGCCGTAATCAGGAAGGAAGTTGTTCGCAGGATCTTCTGTCGTAACGCGACACTGAACCGCAAAACCGTGAATTTCGACTGCTTCTTGAGTAGGTAAACGAATCTCTTCGTCGTCGAGTTTCTTTCCTTCTGTAACCAGTATTTGTGCTTTAACGATGTCGACGCCCGTGACCTCTTCGGTCACCGTATGTTCCACTTGGATCCTTGGATTTACTTCGATGAAGTAGAACTCATCGGTGTCTGAATCGACGAGAAACTCAACCGTACCCGCAGCTTGGTAGCCAACCGATTGCCCAATCCTCACAGCAGCATCGCAAAGAGCCGTGCGAACTTCTGCATCGAGAAGAGGGGCGGGAGCGATCTCGACAACCTTTTGATGGCGTCTTTGCACCGAGCAATCTCGTTCGTAGAGATGCACTAAGTTCCCGTGGCGATCACCGAGAAGTTGAACTTCGATGTGACGTGCTTGGGAGATAAATTTTTCGATGAAGATATCGGGGCTTCCGAAAGCGGTGAGGGATTCACTACGAGCTTGTTCAAAAGAAGAAATGAACTCTTCTTTTTCTCGCACGACACGCATACCTCGACCACCACCACCATGCGCAGCTTTGAGGATGATCGGGAAGCCGAGCTTCTCAGCGAGAGCGAGTCCTTCTTCACCTGATTCCAATGCTTTTGGACTACCTTCGAGAACGGGCACATTCGCTTGTTTCGCAATTTCTCGAGCAGCCGTCTTGTCACCTAAGCGCTTGAGGACATCGACGCTTGGCCCGACGAATTCGATGCCCGCATCGACACAAGCCTGAGCGAATTCAGGGTTTTCCGATAAGAATCCGTAACCGGGGTGGATGGCATCGACACCGGCGTTCTTAGCGACTTCGATGATTCCTGGGATGTCGAGGTAAGACCGAATGGGTTCACCGGGACGGCCAATCTGATAGGCTTCGTCAGCTTTAAATCGGTGGAGGGCAAAGCGGTCTTCGTAAGCATAGATCGCAACCGTAGATATGCCGAGTTCGTAGGCGGAACGAAAGGCGCGAGTGGCGATTTCGGAGCGGTTGGCGACAAGGAGTTTCTTAATCTTCATGGATACTGAAAGAATCTGAGACGGAGCTTTTCCCTCCGTCTTCAGCTAGATAAATTGAGGCTTACTCAGGGAAATTAGAGGGTCGACACAAGTAGGATATTGTATAGATTTCTTCGGTCTTCAAAAAGGTCTGTGACCCACAAATCTTGAATTCGACTAATTTCTTGGTGGTTTTAGGGTTAAAATTGATCGATTACGGATTATCTCTATCTGGTTTTATGTCCCCCTCAGCGTTGGACTATCGCATTCAACGGTAAAGAGTTCGCTGACGAGCTGGGATAAGCAACATTGGTAAGCTCATTAATCCCTTTTATTACTATAAGTTATGAAAATTAAACGACGAGAATTACTTAAATCTATGGCCGCAGTGAGTGCGGGATTTCTCGGTTTGAATCGCTTCACCGAGGCAGCAGATTATCAGAACGAAGTCTATCGTTATGGTGACCTGAAACGTGATCCGGCCGATGTTTTCGATCTTCCAGAAGGATTCAGCTACAAAATCATATCGCGAGCCGGTGATCTGATGAGTGATGGCTTAAGAACTCCGGGAGCTCCCGATGGAATGGCGGCCTTCGCCGGCCCCAATGGCAAAGTGATTTTGATTCGAAATCACGAGCTGACTCCAGAGGTGACCTTCAAAGGAGCCTTCGGAGTTGGTAACCATTTGTTCTCGAATGTGGATGCCGAAAAGGTCTACGACCTCGGGAAAGGAAAGTTCCCTCATCTGGGGGGCACCACGACTCTCGTCTATGATCCCCTTTCCAAAAAAGTGGAACGTAGCTTCCTGAGTCTCGCCGGAACGACTCGTAACTGCGCGGGAGGACCGACTCCTTGGAATACTTGGGTTACTTGTGAAGAGACGGTCGACAAAGGCACTCCAACGCTCAAAGTTGGCCAAGGTGGTTTCAATTGGAGTGAGAAAGATCACGGTTACAACTTTGAAGTGCCAGCATCGTCAACAGGATTAGTTCAACCTGTTCCTCTAAAAGCCATGGGGCGTTTTAATCACGAAGCTATCGCAGTGGATCCAAAAAGCGGGGCCGTCTACCAGACCGAAGATCGTGATAACGGTTTACTCTATCGATTCCTTCCCACTGAACCCGGCAACTTGAGTGCTGGGGGTAAACTTCAGGCTTTGGTGATCCGCGATAAGAAATCTTGCGACACCAGAAATTGGCCAGAGACGGGAGAACCAAAACTGCGCGTCGGGGAATACCTCGATGTCGAATGGATCGATATGGACGATGTCGAATCACCCAAGGATGATTTACGTGCTCGCGGTTATACCGCTGGCGCGGCAAGGTTCGCTCGCGCTGAAGGGATTTGGTACGGAAACGAAGAAATCTATTTCGCTTGCACGAATGGGGGAATCGCTAAGAAGGGTCAGATCTTTCGCTACGTTCCTAGCGGAGTAGAAGCGACTGAAAAAGAAAAAAATCATCCCGGCCGGCTTCAACTTTATCTGGAACCGAACAACACAAAACTTATCACTCACTGTGACAACGTGACGGTTGCCCCTTGGGGAGATTTGATCATCTGTGAAGATGAGGCACCGGTTAAATACCTGCGAGGGGTCACGAAGCGAGGTGAGATTTACACGATCGGACGTAATCGCTACACCACCAACATCGAGATTTGTGGTGCCTGTTTTAGCCCGGGTGATCCGACGACTCTGTTCCTCAATATTCAAGAGCCGGGTCTTACTTTGGCGATCACGGGGCCGTGGAAGCCAGCTTAAGTGAAGCTTGAGTTGCGCTCTAAAATCCTATCTTATTGACCTTGAGTCGCGGGCTTGTCGGCTGGAACCAGTTCGATAAGCCCCCTCTTTGTTGCCCTTGAATCCTCAGGAATAATACTGAGGAACTGCCGACCTTGGGCTGTGATCCACCGACCGTACTCTGTACTTTCAATCCCATTCAATGGATGTCGGGCCGTGACGTGCCCTGATTCAGGATTCAACCAAACGATGGTAAGGCTCCCCGATTTAGACTCTTGAGATTGAATTTCATAATAAGCTAATTTCCCGGGGCCACCGCAAAGGAAGCGATTCTTTTTACCTTTGAGTTCATGCGTCCACTTAATTTGGCCACTCCTCGTGTCAAGTCCTTGAAGTTGATTCTCAACAACAACGATGACTCGCTGATCCACAATTCCTAGTATGCGGTTAAATTTTTCGAGTGGTCGATTCCACAGAACTCGCCCTGTTGCAATACTGAGACATTGGATTGCTGTTTTCTCTGGGATTGGAAGGATGACTCTTTCTTCAAAAATCAGAGGATGGCTTTGAGCCTGTAGTTTTTGTTGCGTCTTTCCCTCAGCAGCTTTTGACCAGGGTAACTTTCGAAGCCAAATGAATTTTCCTTCTGTGTCGATGCAAAAGACCACTCCACCGACGAACGCGATGATCCGATTGCCCTTGATGATTGCGGATGAGGGCATTTTGCCACTCCAACGATCATGGAGTTGAAGGAGATGCTTTTTCGATAAGGTCTTTCCTGTAAATGGATCGAAGGATGCTAACTCGATGTTAAATGCGGGGGCGCGTTCGATACTTGGATTCTTTTGATTCTTCCCTCGTACGATGATCTCTGTATTTGTCTCAACTGCGATGAGTGCGAGCAACTTATCGTGATTCCAGAGCGGTGGGGAAGCTACGTATTGACCAGGACGACTATTCCAAAGGATCTTTCCAGTCTCTGAATCGAGACAAACGAGTTCTGGCCCTCCCTGCTTCGGAAGCAGGCGAGTATAAAGACGACTGCCCGATATGAATGGGGGAACGGGCACATAATTCCATTCGACGCCTTCAGCTTGATTTTCGATAAAACTTTCAACCCACTTCAGCTTCCCGGATTGAAGATCGATGGCACCTAGTTCCAATTGATTGCTAAGAAAGAGGCTTTGGCCGTCTGAGGTAGCGGATGCTTCCTTAGCTATACTGGCGAACTTGAGTTGGGGTGATGGATCGTTAGGAGAAGGCTCTGAGACCTTTGTAAAAGATTGGGTCTTAAATTGCTGAGGTCTCGGAGCAGGAGGGAGATTCAAATCGATTTCGATTGTCAATTGGGACCTTACGCTTCTACCTTCATTTCCGTGCTCGATAGCGGCAGTTCTTCGTTCGGTGACCAACTGTTCGAATTCAGCTTTCGATAATTTCGTTTTACCGAGCTGGATTGAATCTGCGATCGCTTCACCCAGATCAAGCCCGACCATCGCACCCGTGAGTCTTATACGGGCTTTAAGTTTTGCGTGATCCTTGTGAGTGACATTCGAGAGGGCCTGCTTGTAATTCTCTAAGGCTTGAAAGAATTCACCATCGGACAAAGCTCGATCACCCAACCAACGATGAGCTTGGCTAGCGGCTTCAGTTCCAAAGAATTGTGTCGATACGGCTCTGATGGCGTTCTCGTCTCCAGCCTCGGTCGCTTTCTTTAAGCGTAAAAAGGCTAATGGGCCAAACTCAGTTCGCATCTTTGAAAGAAGGTCTGGATGGTCCTTCATCGCCAATGCGATGGCCGTGGAGTAGGGTACTAGGAGGTCGCGATCGATGGTGTCTGGCCATAGACCTAAGCTTGTGGTAGGTGGGATTTCACGAAGAGTTTGAAGAACGTCAGTCCACGCGCGCTCTTCGAGAGCCAGAGTTAACTCCACCCATAAGTTGTAACCTTCCTTATTCAGTTCGATACGCAGGGGGTGGTCTTTATCTTCGAAGACCGTGAGGACGTTTTTCTCTGCGGCTGGATCATCGTTCCCATCAACGATCACGCGTTGAATGACTTCGACCTTTTCAGTTGGAGAGTTCGAGTTCTCTTTTAAATCGGACTGCTCAACATGGGGTTCGGTATTTTCATTAGGAAGGGTTTTCTCAGGAGATTTAGCCTCTTGTTCGGAGTTCACCACCTCCGAACTTAGATTTGAATCTTCTTTAAGCTCATTCGATAGTTCAGGTGATGGTTCTTGAGTGAGGACAGCAGTTTCCTCACCTTCCTCTTCTACAGGTTTGTCCTTGAGATTGTTGAAGGTGAACCAAGCTCCGATAGCGAATAATCCTACTGCCAGGAAGGTCGCGAGAAAATTAGGGGCGATTGAATTCTTAAGTTTTTTAGGTGCTTCATCTGCTTCCTTAAGAATGTGGTCCAATGACAGATCAACCCTTAAAAGTGCTTCCCTAAAATAATTTTCCCATTCTTTTTCCGCGAGCCATTGCCGACGAAACTCTGAAGAATGCACCAATCGATCTCGAATGTGCATGATTTGAGCCTGAGTCAGCTCACGAGGGGGAGTGACTTTGAGAAAAGCAATGAGGGTCGGATCGTCGATATCCATCGGAGTTTCGCTATTTCTCAACCTGACCGATTTGCTCCATCAGTTTGTTGGCGTCGAGTTTGATCGTGGGTTCAATCCAATCGACGATGTCTCGAATGTTAAGAGGGTCCGCACCGGTGGGGCGGCCATCGTGAGCGGAGTCTACAACCAGAATGAGTCGACGAGGTGAGTCATTGGATGGAGTGAGATCAAGAGGGCCGGTATCCACTTCTGTTTCTGAACCGATGAGGTGTTCACTTTGAAAGAGTGGAGTGTTGATTTTGGAATTTAAATAGATGGCAACTCGAACGCAGCCACCAGTTCCCGCAAGGAGGTTCAGCCCGACACGGGTGCGAAAAATTTTCGCGTTTTCAGGGACTTCAAAGTGAAGTTCACAATCAGCATGAACTCCGAAACCCCAACCGTGTTCACGTTTGGCGTTTCTGAGAGGACCACCTTGTACATTACGATTCACTTGAGGAGGTCGCACTCCACCCAATCCTGAATCTGCGAAAACTTGAACCGGGCGAAGACGAGATAAGGGGAACTCATAGGGAAGGAAACGTTGTCGTTGACGAATGGTCGAGAAGCGAATCCAGAGGGGGTCGAAGCTCCATACCGGATGAATTTTGTGGTACCACCGATCGGAACTCGATTTGAAATCATCAGGGTTTGGTCCTTCTTTGATCTCGCGCTCGACATCTTTTAACTTCACTTCGAGGGTTGTAATTTTTTGGGTGTGACGGTCGATTCCTCGTTGGTTATTGTTGCGGCTACGTTGGCTATTATTGCGGAGTTGATCTCGTCGTCTTCGATCTTCATCTTTATAGCGACGGAGTTCTTGTTTGCGCTGTCTCTCCATCGTATCGAGATGGCGCTTATGCTGATCTTTACGCCTTTTTAGGTCTTGTTGGTGTCTTCGGCGTAAATCGTTGAGGCGTCTTTTCTGTTCGGCTTGGGGTGTATCTTTCAGCTGGGTTTTCAGTCGCTTTTCTTCATCGCGCTGACGGCGTTTTTCTCCTTCGATCTGTCGGTCGTGATTCGCTTTTTGGTCACGGATGAGTTTGTCGTGTTGTTCTTGTCGGCGCTTTCGGTTGCCTTCGATACGCTTGGTGTGTTGCTCCTCAAGTTTCCTAGCTTTGTCAGCATTTCGTTGCTGGGTTTGTAACAGCCGGTCTCGATTTTTTCGAGAATTCTTAAGTTGAGTCTCGTATCTCCTTTTCGTTGAAAGCAGGCGATCACGGATAGTTTTCGCTTCGATACGTTCCTGATCCTTAGCACGAGCGGTGGCTTCAAAGTTTGCCTCGGATCCCGTGGCGAGTAAGCCGTCGATAGTTTCAAGGCGTAAGAGTTGGGAATTTCCCTTGGGGCTCAGGATTGAAAGCTCGTGATAGTATGAGGACCACGGGTCGGGTGGAGAAAAATGAATTTCAGCGATCTCTGTGAAATTTACCTGCGTAGATCCTTCTTGAGTGAGGACGTCAAGATTATCGTCTTTCCAGCGAAGGCTTCGATAAGGAAGTGTTCGACCGTCGCGAAGGAAGATGGTCTTAGGAGAAAAACGAGCCAATTGCTCAGTAGAAAATACAATACGACGCATTCCCTTGGGTGACACGCGAAAGCTTCTTTCACTGGGATCGACCTCTGGGAGCCTTAACGGAGTTTTGGATTCCACCAGAAAATGAGCAGGAACTTCGTTCGCTTGGGAAACGTGCCTGATAATCCGTCCGGGAAAGCGATCACCCGATTCAAACTCGATGAATCCATGAAGAATATCGAGATTCTCCACAGAAGATAGGGATCGATCTCGGAGCCAGACGAGTTGGCGCTCTTGGGAGTTTAGTTTCGTGGTATCTAGATGCACTTCCCCCGTTTTTTGGTGCCAGCCGTGAAGTTGGGTTCCTTGCACTCGACTTGCATCGGATAAGGCTCCCACATAGCGATTTTCGTCGGCCCTGAAGAAGGGGCCTTCGTACGCAGTTGATACCACGAACATCAAGATTAACAATCGCTGAAACGTCATTGGGAATTTCTATTGTGGACGAAGGAAAAATAGAGGGCTCAACAAGTATTTTTAAACTTTGCTCTCGTCGATTCTCCATCATAACCAATTACTTTTGCATATTGCATAGTTCATTTAGATATGAGGCTCCCATCCGAGAGAATTATTGCTGGCCTAGGGCTTTAAGATTTATTTTATCGCAATGAACAACTGATCATTCTGTTGGGTGTCGACCAAGGTATTCACCCAAGAAACATTCTCAATTAATACTGAAGCAAATGTTTCTCTCAGAGCAGCTTCAAAATCTTCGCACCCATCGTAAGACCATACGGCCAGGATTCCGTTTTCGTTTAAGTGCTCTTTAACATGAGTTAAGCCAGCGGTTTCATAAAAAGGTTGATTGGCCTCATCGAGCATTTCCGAAGGCGAGTGATCGATATCGATCAAGATGAGATCAAATTTTTCTTGGGGTGGTGTCAGCAATCGGCTGAAGATATCGCCCGTACTCACTTTGAAACGCTGATCGCTCTTTAATTCGCTCGATAGGGGAATGAGATCTTCCTCTAACCATGAAATCACTTGGGGGAGGTATTCAACGACCTCAAGATTTTTAACTCTCGATGAGAGGAGAGCCTCCCGAGCGGTATAACCCAAGCCGAGCCCACCAACTAACACGGATAGATTTTCTCCCTTACTTAATTCCAAGCTACGTGAAGACAAAGCCCGTTCAGACTCTGTATTGTAGCTACTCATCAGGAATTCATGATTCAAGGTGATCTCGGTGATCACTGTCCCGGGGGCAGAAATCAAATTGCGTCTTCTTAAACAAAGAGGCCCCAGAGGGGTGAATTCGTAAGCCAGTATTTCAATTGAGCCAGGATTCGGCATAGGGTGATTCTTTCATTTTACTTGAGCGTGCTTTCTTAAATACTGACAGTAGCAATTGTTAATATCAATCTTCAATTTTCTGGATGTTCGCTGGAACCCAATAACTTCGACTACTTCTAATTATATAGAAGAAATGATTTGACCCGAGGTTTCCCTTCGATTAACTTCTAATTAATTCGAAGAAGGGATTCGCGCAAGTGATTGCTACTGACTGATTGCCTTCTTCTCTAAGAACGAAGTCATCATCAACAATCCCCGAGTCTGGAAAAAAATGACAAGGCCATCTTCCAATCATCCCACTGAATTAGAACTTTTGATCTTAAAGGTTTTATGGGCTAAATCTCCACAACGGGTTCGAGATATTCGAAATGCACTCGCGGATGAAGGTCGTGATATCGCTCATACTTCGGTGATCACAACCTTAAATATCATGTTTGAAAAGAAGCTCTTGAAACGCAAAAAAGAGGCGAACGCTTTTTTGTTTTTTCCTGCTGTCACTAAGGATCAAGTCTCACAAAATCTGCTGAGCGATGTGGTGGGGCGGGTTTTTGATGGTTCCGCGAAAGACATGATGTTGAGTCTTTTTGACTGCGCGGAGATCGATGAAGGGGAGCTTAAAGAGCTCAGACGCATGATCAATAAACGAATTCGAGAGTCATCCTGAATCTTGGAGAACAAACGATGAGCTTAATATCTTGGATGGAATCTTTGTTTCAAAGTGAATCAAAACTCGACGAGTTTATTATTCTGACCTTGCTTCATTCACTCTGGCAAGGAGGACTAGTCGGATGCATCGTTGTGATTTCCTGCTGGAGCTTTAAGAAAGAATCAGCCAGATCTCGTTATTGGGTTCACTTGCTCGGGCTTGTTACTCTCGTCGCTTTAATGCCGGTTACTTTTTATTTTGTTTCGAGAGGCGAGGGAATTGAAGAGTACGTCAGTTCAGGCTTGGGTCCTTTTAAGAGCTCAGTTCAGTCTTCTGGTGGGTGGCTTGATCTTGAGCAGAACCGATACGTGATAAATGAAAGTTCCGAGCTCCTTTCACCTACAGATCCCATCCCAATGACGATCCAACCCGATGTCACTTTCGAGCAAGATGAGGCTCTTCCCTTAAAGAGTTTCGCTGGAGCAGCTCCAGGAGTTGAAGGATACACCGGTTTATTTCAAAGTAATTGGAGTCTCGAAAGACTTTCTTCATATGCCCTCACCCTCTACTTGCTGGGAGTCTTGGTGATGGTGATTCGCGTTTCCATCTCGCTTTGTTCGGGGAAGAGAATCAGAAAAAATTCAGTGTTGATTCAAGATCGACGTTTATTTGAGTCCCTTAGAAGGCAAGCCGAAAGACTGAAGCTGAAGACGGCTCCGCTGTTGGCTTACTCTTCAGATACCTTAGTGCCCATAGTGATCGGGATTTTTAAACCCATTCTTCTGCTTCCCCTGAATTTCACGTCCAATCTGAGTGCGGATCAAATTGAATCCATTTTGGCTCACGAATTGGCACATTTAAAAAGATACGATCTTATAGTTAATTTACTTCAACGGTTCATCGAGGCGGTGTTGTTCTTTAATCCCGCCGTTTGGTATTTAAGTCGGCAAGTCAGCATCGAGCGCGAAAAAGCTTGTGATGATTTGGTTCTGTCAGCAGGTTGGAAGCGTATCGAATATGCGGATGCGCTAGTACGAATGGCGGAGGTTAGTGAAATGATGCGTAAGAGTGAAAACTCTGGTTCTCAAGCAGCATTGGCGGCAACGGGCACTCACAAGAGTCAATTTTCAAAAAGAGTGATTCGAGTCTTAACACAGGCTGAGCCGAAGGGACGGATGCACCGTTCAGGCTTTTTGATTTTCCTCTTCATGATAGGCAGTTTTATTGTGACTCTGTCTGCGGCTCAAAGTCTAGCGAATACGGAGGAGAAGGATTCTGAAGGCGTTTTGAATGACGAACCTTCTGCTCTAGAGGAAGAACCTCGCCTGATAAATGAAAATCAGAGCAGTGAGCAGGCTTCAAAAATAAAAACGTCTGCGTTATTTGATCCAGAATTCGAAGAACCAAAAAATCCCCTAGTCAAAGAACCTAATACGGTGACCAGCGGCCTTCGAGATCAGATGATTAAAGAGGGGAACACTCTGTTAAGTCAACTGACCGCTAACAGAGAACCTTCCAAATTAGCGAGCTTGAAAAAGTCCAAGACCGTTGTACTTTGGGAGATTGAGGTGAGAAGCCCAGGTAAAGATATAATTGATGCAAAGAAGTTTTTTGATAAAAAGTTTGTCTGGATTCTAAAGCTTAAGGAAAGATTGAATTTAAATGACCGTTCTTTTGTTATCGAGCAGCCCGCCTGGAGTAAGAGCATGTTTTTGCGCGCTGGGAAAAGAACAAACTCTATTGAATTAAAAAGAAAAGTTTCGATCATCCAAATGGATTTAAAGCGCTTCGATGAGTTTTTCAATTTAATCGCGAGGCTTTCATCGGAACAGGTTTTAGTGAACTTTAAATATGTCGATTTCAATAAGCTCTCTTTCAAGACAAGTCCACAACCGGTGAAAGTCGTTTGGAAAGGTAGAGTCATCGGCTCTGCGAAATCCTTAATCGATGCCAAGAAGTGGTGTGATAATAGCCTGTCTTCCATTTTGAGTGCGGCTGAAGGCTGGTCGGTCGAAGCCGAAAGCCTCCGTGTCAGCCACCCCAGTATGCAAACAAAATACGACTCTAAGGATCCTAAGAAGCCTACCGGCTATTCCTTCATAAAGTCATTCGAACTTTCAGTAAAAGGAATGGATAAATTTGAGGAGATCTTTGAGTATTTCTCGAAAAAGTCTTCCGAGTACTTCAAGTTTGATTTTGATTTTGTCTATCCTCGTAAAGGTAGCTTGAGTCAGAGTATCTTGAAATCTAAAAGGGGTGGGATCAAGCCTCTCTCTTCTCTGAAACAAAGAACTCGCAACCAAACGATCCTCAATGCTCTCAACGTTTACAATAAAATGGATCATTCAAAAATTAAAGACCCAGAAATTTTGAAAGCGATACGGGCTTACGAGGAAGCTTTTAGGCTTCAGACTTTCCTGCCGCTTAAAGAGCCTGATTCGAAGAGAAAGTAAGAAAAGTCTAAAGGAATTTTTAATTCATTAGCCTACAGAGAAAGTGGATAAATGGCTTTCTCTGTGGGCTATTTGAAGGCAAATAAGTAGAGTGATTTTGTAAGTGAATTTTCTTATTAATACATTACCAAGGAGTGAATGGATTTTTATGAAAGATCTCGCTTTTAATGAGAGATGAATTCAATTCGACTCCAATAAGCTGCTTCGAACACCCAGCCGCTGGCGCGATTTTCGAGTTCAATGGTGATCTCTTTACCGGCGTGCTTTGTAAGGTCGATCCGAAAATCTTGCCACTTCGAATCCTCTATCGACTCGTTGATCATTTCTTTTCCTGCAATCCGAGCGAAGAGTATCCAGTTACCTTTGGGATGGTTGTTGACCGTAAACTCGAGGCGAGTCTTGATTCCTGTGGGTACTTTAAATTTCCGCGACAAGATGCAAGGGATTTCACGGCTGAGTGGATGGGTGAGGAGTACATTTTCTTTGTCTTTCCACTTTGCCCGTAGGCCTGGTTTCATCCCGGGTCCTCCCCAATTCCGCACATTCCAACCCGGAGCAAATTTTGCAACCTCTTTGGGCAGATTCTTACTGACGTTGGGGCGAGCTTTTTGTTTGCTTTGAGCTGTTTTCAACGGCGGCATCTGAGCATCGACTTCTTTACGCCAGTCATGGAACATCTTCAACAGTCTCTGGGTGATCTTAGGTTTGGTTTTTGAAAGGTCTACTTTTTCCCCGATATCCTTTTTGAGATCGAAAAGTTGTACTGTTCCATTTTCGTAATACTCAATGAGTTTGTACTGACCCCATCGAATTGCTCCGTTCGGACTTTGGTAACCGTGATTGCTATAATGAGGGAAGTGCCAAAAGATCGGACCACGTTTGCGAACTTTCCCCTTGAGCGCGGGAACGAAACTTTTACCGTCGAGGTGCTGTTGGGGCATTGCCGGAAGATTCAACATCTCCAATAAAGTGGGGTAGAAATCCGTTCCAGTGACGATCGTATTAGAGGTCGTGTTAGATTTCGTGACTCCCGGCCAGTGAACGATTAAGGGAACGCGGATGCCTCCTTCGTAATTCCAACCCTTCGCTCCCCGGAGTGGGAGATTCGAAGAAGCGAATCGGCGGTCGAGAGCTTTGCGAGATTTATTAGACTCAAGGTATTGGTTGGAAGCAGACATGCCTCCATTGTCTGCCGTAAAAATGACGATCGTATTATCTTCTAACTTGAGTTCTTTAAGTTTCGCACGTATTCGACCAAGACTTTCATCGGTGGCTTCAACCATTCCGGCAAATTCTACGTTGTCTTGTTTTTGCTTCACCCACCAAACTCGTTTTTCCTGAGCGAGCTTAAGGCTTTGATCTTTTTCGATGGCTTTCAGTTCCTCTTTAGATAAGACCGGTCCGTCGGGATTCGGCTCCAGGATGTAATCAGGTCCTTCCTGCTTGGGCATTGATGCGAGTTTCTTTTTGTATTTCTTCACTAAATCTTTGCGGCCTTGAATGGGATCATGAACAGCGAAGTGTTCAAGGTGAACGAAGAAGGGTTTGTCTTTGTTGCGCTCGATGAAATCGATCGCCGCATCGGTGAGTCTATCGGTGTAATAATCCCCTTCTTTAGCTGGAAGGGTTTTAGCATATTGTGATGAGAAGGGAGGGAAATAAGAACGTACCCAGCCCGTGATCGCTTCATCGAATCCATAGGTTTTTGGATCTTTACTCAAATGGGCCTTGCCGTAGTTCGCAGTTACGTAACCATACTTCTTCAGATTTTCTGCTAAAGTGATTTCTGAATCGGGTAAAGACCTCAGTTTTTCGGCGCTGTGTAATTTTTCAAAACTACGTTCCGGCCGCCCGCCTAACCACTCGGTCAAATTGATTCGTGCCGGGTATTTCCCAGTTAAGATGCTGGCTCGACTGGGCGAGCAAACGTGGCAAGTGGAGTAAGCGTTATTAAACAGCACGCCTTCCTGGGCCAGTTGATCGATCGCCGGGGTTTCGTAAAACTTACTGCCATAAACTCCGACATCGCGTTGACCTAAATCATCGACGAGAAAGAAGATGAT
Source organism: Planctomycetota bacterium (assembly GCA_028280485.1). GTDB lineage: Bacteria > Planctomycetota > UBA8108 > UBA8108 > JACQVS01 > JANQLS01. The sequence continues at coordinate 35,223 of JANQLS010000023.1, read as the reverse complement.
GTTTAATTTTCGATCTTGTTCGGCCTTGGCTACTGAAAAGCAAAGAACACATATAAGTGAGTAGACGGCTCGTTTCATCTTAATATCTTTCGGCGGTGATTCTGCTGAGATGGTTTCTAACGATCTTGTTAGTCTTTACTGTGGAAAATGGATTGAAGCGAATCCATCCCCGTTTGAGCATTTATCCGAACCCAACGATTGGTGAAGGGGGAGAGAATTACAAAGATTCCCGTCATACGCAACGAATAGCGATGTTCGATCCTCGTCCCATCGCCTTCGGGTTTTATCGTAAAGCGAGCGGTGAACCTCGAAGGACCTCCCTTGCCCTTATAGGCGAAGACATGCGGTGGGTTGTATTCCGTGATTTCAAGCTCGGCTTCGTTTTGCCATTTCCCTATCTGAACGATTTCTACGTACCGAGTCCCAACTCCAACATCTCCATCGGTAATCTTCTGAACTGAAACCAAATAGGGAACCCACTCTGGTGCGTTTTCAGGATTCGAGAGATAGGCAAACACCTTTTCGGGTCGACTTCGCACAATAATGCTAATAGTGTCTTCCATGGTGCAGTCCTGTCTTTGTAAGTGAGTTTTCGAGCTGAGTGGCTTTACTAATGTTTTTATTAGTGCTTAGACAGAGCTTCAGTTATGTCACCAGCATATCTCTCCGCCTCAAATGATTACCCATCAATTTAATATAAAAAAAGCCCAAGGCCTTTTGACCTTGGGCTTGATATTGATTTTTAATTTTAAAACCACCTCGTATGAATCTCGTCCAACTTCCCCGTGCTGTCAGCAAACGAACTGGTCTCAACTCCTAGCCGCTGAATCATGGAGACGAAGAGGTTGGAGAGAGGTAGATCTTCTTTCGCGGCCTTAAACGTCCAAGGTTCTTGATCGCCTGGAGCCCAACCTCCTTTGTAGGCTTTGGTTCCAGCATAGTTGAGGTACCGGCCGTGCTCGAGTCCCATGTTTTTTCCACCGGCGAGAATCAAGGGGTAGTTCCTTGAGAGATGGAAGGCACTCGAGGCTGAACCAAACAGGAGAAGAGTATTGTCTAAGATGGATCCTTCGCCTGAGGGCTCAGGAGTTTCTTTTAGTTTTTTGACGAAGCGCCCAAACTCTTCGTGGAGGAAACGGCAATACATTCCGAAGTTCTTCCAACCATTGGGTCGTTTGGTTTCGTGCGACAATTGGTGGGCATTGGAGAATCCGATCGCCCGCGATAAATGGTCGCTGATTCCGACGCCATTTTCTCGACCGATTTGGTAGGTCGCCACGCGGGTGATGTCCGTCTTGAAAGACAAGTACATGAGCTCGAACATCGTCTGCAAATATTCGCGCGGCTGATTTGGAGTGATTTCTAAGTTGAGATGATCAGCAGCGACCTTGGGAAGAGGTGTGTTAACCCAATGCTTCGCTTTTTGCACTCGGCGCTCGGCTTCCCGAACGGATTGCAGGTACTCGTCTAAATTTTTCTTGTCATCCGAAGAGAGGCGCTTGCGCAGTTGTTTCGCATCTTCAAGCAAATCATCTAAAGCACTTTCGCTGAGAGCGAGTTCACGAGCTGCGTTCGCATTACTTTTAACAAACAACATGTCGAAGATTCGCTTGGGGCGGTTTTCAGCTGGGATCGCTTTCCCATTACGGTCGAATGAAATGGTATGAGCTCCGCGAGCCGTACCTGCGCCCCCATCAGTTGACATGACTAGCGAAGCGTACCGAGTTTGGTCGCCTACATGTTTCGCGTATTCTTGGTCGAGCGAGATCGTATTCTTATAATCTGTATCTCCACTTCCCGTTGCCGCGCCCGTTAGGAATTGATCGGCGTTGTTGTGACCGTGAACGATACGTCCTGCGGGATGGGAGAGCCCCGATAAGACGGTAAACTCATCTCGTAAAGGTTTAAGTGGTTCGAAAACTTTGGTGAAAGTGAACTTCTTGCCGTTGCCATGTGGGAACCAAGCCCAATCCTTGAATGCAGGATCATCGGCTCGGGGCATCGGGACGCCATCGGGAAAATAAAAACATCCTAAGCGCTTACGATTGTTTGCGGTTTTGGCGGCAATGGCTTCTGAGATCGAAAGCGATCCAAACAAGGGCAAAGTCAAAGCCCAACCCGCGCCTCGAAGAAAACTTCGGCGATCGAGTGAATTAAAGTTCACTGAAGATGATTTATTTTGTTCTGAATAGTTCACTTGTAGCTACCTGTTTAATCAGGGTTGCCAGGCCATCCCCTCGCTGGCGAATTTGAGCGGTGATCTCTTCAACACCGGCTCGGTCACTGAAGGTCAAGGGGCGCCCCAGAGCGTAGGTTGTCATCCTGTGCACTAAGGCTTGAACGAATTGGTCTTGGCGATTCTTCAGTAAGAATCGTTTCAATCCATCCATTCCTTCTAAGAGTTCATTGTTAAACAAACGACTCGTTGCGTCTACGGGTTTTCCGTTAATCTTATTGCGCCAACGCCCAAGGGCGTCAAAATTTTCAAGGGCGATGCCCCAGGGGTCGATCTTGATGTGACAAGACATGCAGGCCGCGTGGTTTCGATGGTCTTCTATACGTTCTTTGAGAGTCATCTTGGCGATTTCTGGATCGGCGAGGTCGATTTCCGGGACTGCGGGTGGTGGAGGAGGTGGGGGATCGTTGAGAAGGCTTTCCAAAACCCAGATACCCCGTTTTAGAGGATTGGAATCTTCACCGCTTGAGTTCATCGCTAACAAGCCGGCTTGAGTGAGTAGACCTCCACGGTTGTGACGGAGGTCGAGTGCAACTCGTTGAAAATGATTCCCCTGAACATTGGGCAAACCATAATGCCTTGCGAGACGTTCGTTAACCATCGTGTAATCGGCGTGGATGAAATTCAAGACACTTTCGTTGTGAAGCAGCATCTCTTGAAACAGCTCGATGGGTTCTCGTTGCATGGCTTCTTTAAGAAGCGGTTCTAATCCACGTTTAGGTTTAACGAAGTCTAAGAGTTGTATTCCGAGCCATTGCCGAACGAAATGTTTTGAAAATCGCTTAGAGCGAGAATCTTTTAACATCCGTTGGATTTGAGCGACGAGGATTTTTGGCTGAGTTAACTTGCCAGCGTTAGCTAATTCAAGGAGTTTTCCGTCGGGGACACTCGACCAAAGAAACATAGAAAGTCGAGTTGCCAATTCATGATCAGATAGAGGTGTCGGTTGGCTTGGTTTCTTGGAATGGCGAACGATATAAAGGAAATCGGGGGAAGAAAGCACGGTGGCTAATACTTCCACCATGGCTTGTTCAAAGGAATTGGAAAGCTTTCGCATCCGATGAAAAAGGCGAACTTTTCGTTCTATCTCATCGGGGGAGATTTTTCGTCTCCAGGCTCGCGACATGAATTTCTTCAGAATTTCTTTGGCGTAGGCGGTTTCATCTTTTCTTTTCTCGCTGTCGAAAAAGATTCTCTGATGAGATTCGGGGGGCCAATGATCGTAGACCGGAGTCGAAACTTCCACGTAGTAAATTTGAATATCTCCCTGGGAAGCCGAGCTGTTGACAAACCGAATGTATTCAGAGGGATTGGGCATCGCACCTAAGGGTGATGTTTTCCTCACCGTGTTGCGCAAATAAATATCGCCTAAGGGAACATCCCAATGATAGAACTTAGGCTTATCTGGAGTCGCAGTGATCGGAATGTCCTTCTTGCTGACTCGAAGTCGTGCTCTTCCTTCGTTGCTGGCCTGGAAGCCGAACTCGAGCTGAAGGCTCGGGGTTTGCTTTTCCTCGGCTGTTGTTTTTGATACGAGAGCTCGAACTCTTAAGATGCCTTCATCGGGAACTTTTTCTCCGAGTTCCACAATCAAGGTCCTATGTCGTCCTTGAGGAATAATTGCAACGTGATCGAATGACTTTGGAATTTCTGGGCGAGTGCTGGTGGGTTTGTGAGCGTACCTCGCTCTACCGTAGCTCCAGGAGTGAGGAGTCGTTTGACCGGTTGAAAGAATTTTGAAATGGGTGTTCCCGTGAGGTTTTCGGAAACTGTTGAGAAGTTTTTCAATTTCCGATTTTTGCTTCTCAGGGTCTTCTTTGAACTTGTTCTTGAGCTGGTTGATTTTTTCGTACTGATTCGAAAAATCGATTTTAGAAGCCTGCTCCATCGAGACGCCCCAATAAAGTACGGGGGGGCGCTGGCCGAGTGTCGTTGCTCGAGCTAATGCTTTCTTTGCGAGGCGTCGATACGTTTCGAGTTGCACGACCGACATGTGCAAGGTTTCGGAGCTATTTTGAAAGCCATCTTCAGAGCGAGCTTCGGGAGGGAGGTCTCGGGCGAACTCTCTCTCTAAGCCCAAGATATCTTGAAGAGCGTAGTTGTACTCGTAACGCGTCATACGTCGAAACGAAGAATGCTTCCCGGAGGCCCGTCTTATGGTCGAGGCATTCTGAATTTCTTTGGACAACAAGTCGATTAATTGCGTGCGATCTTCTGTCGACAACTTCGACCGCCTTGGAGGCGGCATCTCGCCGTTACCTAAGACGGCCATCACTTCAAGCCACCAATCGACATCCCCGCCTTTCACCAGATCTGGGTTGAGTTCATCGATGCGAAGGTCGGCCTTTGCTTTATCTGGGCCGTGGCACTTGACACAGTGTTCGGTCAGAATCGGCATGATCGCCTTGCGAAACTTTTGGGGTGAAAGCTCGGCAGATTTCGGTGTAATGGGAACCGTCGATTGTTTTCGATAGCGAGATTGTTTCGCTCCGGATATTTTGAGTTCTTCAAGGGTGGGCTTGTCGGATGCGGTCACGCTTGAAGGCAGAGACACCAGGAGGGTTCCGAGTGTCAGTTTGAGTACCCATTTTTGAGTGGCGATGAAGTAGGTCGATTTGTTTTGAAACATAACTTTAAGCGTACCAGGAATACGCTCTTAAGTCACGTATACATACGCGATGAACCCGTGGAAGGTGAATTAACGCTCCAGAGCCTTTCGAGCCGTCACTGCTTGCTGTTTCACTCTGGGGTTGGAATCTTTTTCAAGAGTGTCGAGTGCCGAACGAACTTGCTCATTGTAAATCCCAATCGTTTCTAAGCACGAGATTATAATGGTACGTAAATAAAGATCCTTTTCTTTATCGCCTCTAAGGGCTTGTGTAAGAATCTGCGGGAGTGCGGGTTGGGCGTCGCGACCCAAGTGTCGGATGGCGAAGGCTGCTCGACGTCGTGTACCGGGTTCTTCTTTGGCATCGAGGAGTTCGGCTAAAGGCAAAGCGGCTGATTGACCTGTGGATTTAACAACGAGATAGAGTTCGCGGCTTGGATTTGGGCTCGTTTCCTCACGAATAACTTTTTGGAGGAGCGTGGAGGGTATCGATGGTTTTTCCCCGAGAACCAGTAAGGTGAGAATGGCCCCTTCGTTATTTGGATCGATAACATTAAGAATTGTTTTGAGTGTAGGAATGACATCCGTTTTCAGCTTCGCGTCCGCCTCCATACGTCTCTGGCGTGTTTTTTCTTTAAAGAGAACTGCTTGAACTGAATTACGAGCATTACTAGTTTTGTCTAAGAAGTTCGCCAGTTTTTTTTTCAGAGGTGTTGTTTGAGTCAGTTGGCATGCAGCTAATAACGCTGCATGAGCGACCATGGGTTCCTTTGATTTCTTAAGGAGTTGAAGAATCTCTTCCTGCGCAGTCAACGCTATTGAGTCCTGTGCTCGTTTGCCCAAGCCTGCAAGCGCACGCAGAATCCGACGTTGGAGATAGATGCTTTTAGTTGATTTTAGGGTACTTGTAAGTGCTTGTATTTCTTCAACTCTACCGGAGCCCGTTTTCTCCAAAGCGGGAACTGTCTCCATGAGGAGGTTTGAATTTTTGGACCTCCTCAGAATACGAAGAAGTTTATTGGCGAGTTCCTGATGGGGTACGCCGTGTCGCTTGAGAGAACGGGTTACGCTGAGCTGGTCCTTTTCATTTGATGAGTCGAGAGCAGCTATCGCTCGTTGAATTGTTAGGTTACTACGTTCAGTTGCTCTTTGTTTCGTTCTTTGATTGCTCGCTTCTTTTAAGGCTTGTTCGTGAGCTTCTTTTCCCGAAGACCACCAGTAGATTTCGCCGGGAATCGTTACTGGCAGAGCGACAGCATCAATCGATAGACTCAGGGGAAGGTCGATGACGATGAGTGGAATAAGAAATGGGGCTAAAATTCCGACTCCCATGCCTCCGTGTCCTCCAGAAGTCAGTGGGGCGAGATGACCGTAAGGAAATCCTTCGACATGCCCCCGAAGACCGCCGAAGATTTGGGGTGATTGGGGGTAATTACTTAAAGTATCGACACTGGCGCATCCTGAAAAGGAAAGACTGAAGGCAAGGAGGCTGAATCCGGTGATGCGTTGAAGGCGAGGCATGGAGTTCTTCCGTTTAAGTGAAAGAAGAATTTGGACATAGGATTTAAATTGGAATCGAAATTAAAAGTTATGATATCAGGATTTTAGTTCGAAATTCTATTAACCTTTGGATATCAGAGGTTTCCTGAATAGAGAATAAGGATCTGAGGGTGGCTGGATTGAAGAAATATCTTATCTGATATTTTTAGCCTTTTTGGTCCAGCAATTCGAATGAGATAATCTAAAAAATGAGAATGGAGACTAAGGCTTGAATCGAACCCTTGAAGGTGAAATCCCTCCAGAAATTAAAGAATTTAGCCCAGAGCTTTTGGTGCAGTGGAATGGCTATAAAAGAACGCATCCCATTGGAACTATCGTTAAGGGAACTGTAGTTTCTCGAGATGTCTATGGCTGTTATATAGATCTTGGCGTTCCGTTTAGAGCCTTATTGTTGGTTCCATACTTTAAGCCAGAAGGGAGTAAGCAGTTTCCTGAAGATTATCCTAAGTTAGAGGAAGAATTAGATCTTAAAATTGAAAAGTATAGCGATGACAAAGGGGCAGAGATAGGGACCATCGGATTAAGTGTCTTGGGATAGCTCTACCTACTGCAAATCAGTTGAGAACGGCCATTGATGAGGGGTATAATTTACTCTTTCACCGTGGTCGATCATTCAGCAAGTGTTCATGCTTTTGCTGTCCCTATAAATATAAAAATTTCCGACAACTGATTCTTCAAATGGTACCTTCGCGCGCAATCTTCCATCTAAGAATTGGGCGAATCCGCCCCTTCCATCTTTTGCTTCTATTGTTGGTCTTTCTTGTCTCTTCAGCTGAAGCACAGGATCGTGATTCTAGGAGAAAAGCCAAAGCCAGAAATCATTGGTCGTACCAACCCGTGAAGCGGCCTGAGGCTCCTCAGGATGTTCCAGCGGATTGGAAAGCGAATCCCATCGACGCCTTTGTCTTTGCCAAGCTTAAAGAAGCAGGACTTAAACCGGCGCCCGCTCTTCATCGAGTTGCCCTCTATCGTAGACTTCACTACACCATTACCGGATTACCTCCCACTCCAGAAGCCGTTCAGGTTTTCGCCAACGATAATTCTCCTGATGCTTATGAAGAGGCGGTGAATCAATTACTCGACCGTCCGCAGTACGGTGAGCGTTGGGCGCGTCATTGGCTCGATTTAGTTCGTTTCGCTGAGACGAATAGTTTTGAGAACGATCGACCGAAGCCCGGTGCGTGGCGTTATCGGGATTGGGTGATCAAGGCCATCAATGATGATATGCCTTACGATCAATTTCTCACCGAGCAACTCGCCGGCGATGAACTAGAACCTAGAACTACGGAGCGCACCATCGCAACGGCCTTCTATCGCCTGGGCGCATGGGACTTTGACCCTACCGATCGCGTGCTCGCCCAGTACGATGATCTCGATGGAATTTTGACGACGGTCAGTCAGGTCTTCCTCGCTTCCACCATCAACTGCGCACGGTGTCACGATCACAAAGTGGATCCCATCTCGCAAGCTGACTACTATCGCATGTTGGCCTTTTTCCGGGGGATCAAACCCTTTGTGAAAACAGAGAAACCCGGTATCGATTGGGATAGCCTTACAACTCGTCTCGATCTTCCGCCCACGCACGAAGAGGCTGAGCAGCAGATGAATGATTCGCTCAGTGAACTCACCGCCTACGAAGACCTCGTCATCAGAACCTTATCTGAAAAAGAACAAGAAGTAGCCGCTAAAGATCCTAAAGAGCGCAAACGACTTTTTAATCAGCACAAAGAACAGGTTCTTTCGAAGCACCAAAAAGAATATTATGAACTCGCTCATAAAACGATTGCTGAGATGAAGGCTAAGAAGCCAGAAAAGCCTCGCATGGTTTGTGTCTCCGAGTTTGGTCCTAAACCTCCAGCAACCCATATTCTTCATCGAGGAAATCCCCACACCGAAGGGGAGAAAGTGATTCCCGGTTTTCCCACGATCCTTGGAGGAGGGGATGCCAAAATTTCTAAGGTGCCCAACGCTTCATCGGGTCGTCGATTGGCTTTGGCTCGTTGGATCGCCGATAAGAAGAACCCTCTGACCGCTCGCGTCATGGTGAACCGTCTTTGGCAGCATCATTTCGGTCGTGGGATTGTAGCTTCTCCGAATGACTTTGGAAAACTGGGCCGGGCGCCCACTCATCCCAAGTTACTTGATTGGTTAGCCGTCGAGTTTATGGATAACGGTTGGAGCATGAAACACATGCACCGTTTGATTTTAAATTCACGTGCGTTTCGAATGTCTTCGCAACCTTCAGAGCTCGCAAAAGGTAAAGATCCCGCGAACCAACTCTTCTCACGCTTCAACATGCGACGCCTCACGGCCGAAGAGATTCGCGATTCGATTTTATGGGCGAATGGTAGCCTCAATCTCAAGGCTGGTGGACCCGGCGTCTTTACGAAGATCCCATTTGATGTTCTCAATGCACAATCCCGTCCTGGCTGGGGTTGGGGATTTTCTCCTCGTGAAGAATCCTCCCGCCGGAGTATCTACATCTTCAGTAAACGCTCCCTGAGGCCACCCATCCTCGAAAGTTTCGATCTCGCCGATACGGATACGAGTTGCCCTGTTCGTTTCGCTACTACTCAGCCAACTCAAGCTCTCAACATGTTGAACAGTGAGTTCATGAACGAAGAAGCCTCTTTCTTTACCAAGCTCACCCTCGGTAAAGCAGGAAAGAAACCCGCTGATCAAGTGCGTTTCGTGTTGCAACGGGTATTCGGCCGCAGTGTCCGTGAGGCTGAAGTGACGCGTGGCGTCAATTACATGAAAGCGCTTCAATCGGAAGAAAAGTTATCGCCCGAGCAAGCCCTCAATTCATTTTGCTTGGCGGCTCTTAACCTCAACGAATTCCTTTACATCGAATAGAAGTCATGATGAATACACCATCTGATCCTTTCTGTGGCCGAACCCGTCGCGAATTTCTCTGGCAAGCGGGTAGCGGGTTTACCGGTCTCGCATTGGCGAGTCTCATGGCTAACGATGGCTTTCTGGGTCAACAAGCGGTAGCTGCGGATGGCGTTACCCCTTTCGAGCATTCGAAGAAGACCGAATTCCCGGCTAAGGCAAAGAGTGTGATCTTCCTCTATATGTATGGTGGCCCCAGTCAAGTCGATACTTTCGATCACAAGCCCAAGATGAAGGGGCTCGATGGAAAGACTGTTAAGGTCAAGACCAAGGGCCGTGGGGGAACGAAGAACCAGGGGCGAATCGTAGAACCTAAATGGGACTTCAAACATTACGGTCAATCGGGTGCGGCGGTTTCTGATCTCTTCCCTCACTTGGGAACTTGTGTAGACGACATGCTTTTCCTCAAGAGCATGACTGCTGATTCACCGTTACACGGTTCTGCTATGCTACAGATGAATACGGGTAGTATTCTGAGTGGTGATCCTTGCCTCGGTTCATGGGTTAACTACGGTTTGGGTTCGGTCAACAAGAACCTACCTGGTTTCGTGGTGATGCTCGATCCTCGTGGAGGACCGATCAGTGGGGCCAAGAACTGGTCGAGCGGTTATATGCCGGCAAACTACCAGGCAACGATGCTTCGTTCTAAAGGAACGCCGATCCTTAATCTCGATCGCCCCAAACATATTAGCGCTAACCATCAGCGTCGATTGCTCGATCTCATGAAGGATTTTAATCAAGAGCATCAAGCAGCTCACGGGCATAACTCTTCATTGGCCGCTCGAATTGAAAGTTATGAACTTGCTTATCGAATGCAACGTTCAGCTCCAGAGGCCACTGATATCGCGAATGAGTCCGTGAAGACTCAAGAACTCTATGGTCTCGATAAGAAAGAAACCGCGACCTTTGGTCGTCAGTGCTTACTCGCTCGCCGCCTCGTTGAGCGCGGTGTGCGCTTTGTCCAAATATATTCGGGTGGTAACCACATTCAAACCACTTGGGATGCGCACGAAGATTTAGTGAAAAACCACAGCTCACGCGCTCAGGAAACGGATAAGCCCATCGCCGGTTTGATCAAAGACCTTAAACAACGCGGTATGCTCGATGACACTCTCATCGTTTGGGGAGGCGAGTTCGGTCGACAACCCACCGCTGAATACGCCGTTGGTACGGGGCGCGATCACAACTCTTTCGGCTTCACCATGTGGATGGCTGGTGGGGGAGTCAAGGGCGGACACTCCATCGGAGAAACCGATGAGCTCGGTAGTGCAGCCGTCGACAAACCTTTCCACGTGCGCAATCTTCACGCAACGATCCTAAAGCTTATGGGTATGGATCCCAATCACTTAACCTACTTCTACGGCGGCCTCGATCGTAGGTTGGTCGGACCCGCAGGGGCGGATCCGATTGAGGGGGCGATTGCTTGATTGCTTCCTTCCTGCTTCAGCGCGGCCCAATCTTGAATGTGATCCCTCGCTAAAGCTTCGGGCTTGAAAGGCGAGGTTCCTTTTCAAAGCAATTAATGTTGCAAGGTTAATTGCATTTTTCATTTACAAGCTATAAATGAAATTACCAGCCTTCCAAGCCCGAAGCTTTAGCGAGGGGTAATGAAATCATTGAAAAGCTTGGAAACTAGGTAGTTTTAATATTCACACAATCAGCAAATAAAAACGAAATTGAGGTGTGAATATCCCATCCTTTTTATCGTCAACTTCATTCACCTTTAGGTGGGCTAATTATAAGGGCTACTTCCTATCAAATTCGCAAATTAATAAGCGTTGGTATCCCGTCCAAAGTAAAAATCCCGTCACTAAATAGCTTACAATATAAATCAGAAGGCCGAATTCGATTTCGGGGATATGATCAAACATATCCCTTTTGTTTATCCTTTGAGCATCAATGCTAGACCAGATAGTGAATATTAGAGTTGTTACGGTTGCGCCGATCAGTAAGCCTCTTGCAAAAATATTTCTGACTGACAAAGCCCATAATGAAATACCAGTTCCGGCCATTGTTATTGGGATAAACAATACGGAAGCTCGAATGATAATTTTGAGATTCAGTTCTTGGAATAATATGTAGTTTAAAATTGTTACGTAGGTGAAAAAGCCTAGTAACAAGAGCGAAAATTTTTCTGCTAGACTGAGTGTCCGAATAATTATGAATCGATCACGAGAATGAGGTAATAACAACTCCGTTGATAAGGAATCTTGCCTCGAAATGCTTGAAATAAACGGATTGAATAAGCACATGAATCCAAAAGCAAATGTGCAAATAGGCACGATTCGCCATTTTTGCTCTGGGGAAGAAAAATGAATTACAGCAAATGTGATCGCTGTTGCGATGAAGAGAAAGCCGATCCAGTGTAATCGCGGTCTCATTTGCTCACCCATCCAATCCAATCGAATACTTCGTATCCATGAATCGGATTTCAATTTTAATTCTTCCAGCTGTAATTGCCATGCAACGAGGGCACGCTGATTTCCTTTGTTTTTATGCTTTAAAATCTCCTGCTGCCTTGCCCCATCTTTTACTGTTATGAAGGGGGGCAATCCTGTCTCAGAAAGGATTCGATCATAGTTACTCAGCCGATGGATCCTCCAATAGATCGTAGGTAGGGAGATGATTAAAAAGCTTGCCGTTAAAATCATGGATAGAACTGAATAATAACCTGCGAGAAATTGATCTAATACAGGTGCAAATGCGGGGAAATGTTGTATGAGCAAGGGGTGAAGAAGAGGACCTAAAGCGAAGAATGCCATAGAGAAGAAATATATGAACGCAGCTCGTAGAGGGCTAGATAGTTTAAATGAAGCACAAAATGTACCTAAGGTCACTGCGAATACTGAAGCTACAAGGGCAGGAAGCCATGCGACCGATTCGTGTAATTGAATTACAATGGTGGACAGCAAGATTGCAAATAAGGCGAATCCAAAAACAAAGCGCAGGTGAGGATTTCTATAGTTAGGAATAGTTCTACAGTATGAAGTTGAAAAGTGACTTAGGACGTTGTGCAAACAAAGAAAGATCAAGATCGTCGTCATCATGAACCCAAGGGATGCCCAGAAAATACCGCCTTCATTATAGTGAGCGAGGCGAACTTTCACATTGGGCATACCATCTTGAACTACCTTTAAATCATGGAATGAACGCTCCTCTTCTGAAAGTCCGATCCAAAGATCTGTCAGCGTGGGATGTCCTGGAAGAATCTCTCTCACATTCTTTTTTAAGTTTGAAGGCCAGCCAGGATGAGCTGTGTTGTTTTCATTGAAGACCGAAAATGTGGGGTCCCACTGTGGCATCAAGATCAGTTTTTGTAGATTCCTCAACGTGTGAATTTGATTCAAGATTTCCGGGCGAAATAAACTTCCCTCGATGATGTCGGAAGATGCTCCCAGCAGCACGAGTGTGTTTAGTTTTGGAAGGTTTGAAAGTGGAGCTAATGACGCAGATAAGTCAAAAGATTCCAAAACAAGCATTTTTAAATTTCTGATTTCAGAAATTTTTTCAATATCGGCTTGGGTTATTTGATCATCATTAATGATGATGGTTTCAAGTTTCGCTAATTTACTCCATGTGTCTATGCTGACGTGTTGAATTTGATCTTTGCCGAAGCGTATCCACCGTACTGAAGGTGAAATTGCTAAAGCTTTCTCGTAATTCGGAAAATTGTTATCTAATTTATTACGATTACTTTGGTTCGCTACAGAAGGGAACTTTAAACTCCAAAATGGGTCAGATCGTCCAAATCGTTGCTTGGGGGTTAAGTTGATGCCTTCAATCGTTGGGTCGACTTTGTTCAAAATAGCGAATTCTCTGAATTCATTTCCATTGCTTAGGATTGACGTTCGGCTCAGTTTGATGGACCCATTTAGGCTGTATTCGTAGGGAGGGATGAATGCTCGCCTAATATCTGAAACATGCGTGATAGCACTGAATAAGATGAATATTAGCAATGTAAAGATAGCCAAAAGCCACATCATCGGACGATAGGCCCAAACCTTAGCAATCAAGATATACTTTCTAATCATCGCACTACCCCTCGGATCTGCTATTCATCTTCAAGAACAAGTCTTCTAAGTTTCCGCCCACCTGATCTTTGAGTTCTTCGAGTTCTCCAAAAAAATTAACTCTGCCGCGATCGAGAAACGCGACGTGCGAAGCAATCCGTTCTAAATCAGAAGTAATATGAGTCGAGAACAACACTGTTTGCTCTTCCTCAGCATTCTTTTCTAAAAGAGATTTTAGGAGCGATCGTCGGCCTATCGGATCGAGACTTGCTGCAGGTTCATCTAAAATTAAAAGTGATGGTTTATGACCGAGAGCTAAGATGATACCTAATCGTTGCAATTGCCCGCCGGAAAGAGATTTGATCCATTTCTTGCCATCAAGCTCCCACTTATCCAGCAACATCTCGCAGTAATCTGCTTTCCAGTTTTCGTAAAAAGCTCCGGTATAGTCGATCACTTGGCTTACCCGCATCCAAGGGTACAGTTTGATTTCTTGCGGAACATAACCTAATCGGTTTTTTGTTTCAGCCGAAAGATCCCAGGGGTCTTCGTCGCAAACTGTAGCTGTACCTGAATCGATTTTCAGTAATCCAAGTAGGCATTTAATTAAAGTCGACTTGCCACATCCATTCGTACCTAACAAGCCCACTATGGAACCACGAGGAATATTTAAGTCGACGCCATTGAGTACTAAGGTTCTACCGAATTTTTTTCTTACACCTTCACACTGGATCACTGGTTGATTCATGGCTTTCGGCCCCCTAAGAGTTTTTTGATAATGGATAGGATCTGTTCATCATTTAAGCCAAGCTGGCGCCCACGATGAAGAGCCGGTTCAATTTGATTTTGGAATTCTGACTTACGTTTACTGAGAGTCCCTTTAGTAAGTGCGGTTGAGATTTGCATGCCGCGGCCACGAACTCGCTGAGCGACACCTTCAGATTCTAGTTTTGAATATGCTTTGGAAACTGTCATTGTATTAATTTCCAAGGAACGAGCCATTTCACGAGTACTGGGAAGCATATCTCCCGACTTCAATTTTCCTGCAACGATAAAGGCAAGAACTTGGTCGATGAGTTGTCGAAAAATGGGGACACCCGATGAGGGTGATACGGTGAATTGGTTTGAAGATACAGGCATGGTGTATTACTGTAGCGATACACCAAGATGGGGTCAACAGATGAATTGAAGGATTAAATGGAGGGTTAGTCTAAATTAGTTGTTAACTCTTATTGCTGAAACAAGTAATGAATAGAACTAAGAGTGGCGAAGCTTTGATTAAAAATCGAGTCACTTCCTCGGCGTCACCTTAAAGTGATGCAAGACGTTCTGAATCAACTTGCTTAAAGGTTCGTCGTGGTACATGCCCCAAGCGGTGGCGATGGAGCCGGTATGAAAGACTCGGCCTCCCTGGGGGCGTTCCCAGTAGATGATCTCGGCGATGGTTTGCTCGTTACCGGCGCGTTTTTTGTGACCCACGGCATTGAAGTCGAGGATGGCTCTCGGATCATGACTGCTGGCGATCGTTACGATTCCTTGAGGATCCACTAAACCCGTTAGGGCTGGATTGTGAGTGGCTCTTAGTAAGGTCGATAAACGTACGTCGTACTCGTGACCTACCGAACCGAAGTCTTTGGTCACGTACCCAAACGTGTCTCCCTTTTTCAATTCAATCTTGTGGGGTTGATTGAAAAGAAAATGATCCGGTAGATCAACGCGGTAAGGTTTGAAGCCAATGCCGCTCCAGCCGATACAGGTCAGGCCAATGATTTTCCACGCTGGGTAGCCACAGAAACGCATCAGACTTCCTCGTTTGAAATCGTGACTGTGATAGAGTTCGCCGATCTTGGCGAAGCGACGCCCTCCGATTTGAGTTCCGAACTTTCGACACTCCATCACTTCATCGCTTTCGTCAAAACTCACTCGCCAAAACATCGTATTCCCCGACATCACGAGAGCCGCACCACCTGCAGTCAAGTAGCGGTCGAGACCCTCGTAGGCAGGGATCGACCAATACTCACTGTGACCATTCAGGCAAACGGCTTTGTATCCTTGAAGTACTTCCGGGTTGCGGTCGAGATCACGATCGGTGATGACGTCGTAACTATAACCGAGTTTGTCGAGCCACAAGTGGAGGAAGCGCTCACCTCTTAAAAGATGGCTGTAACCGCGGCCAATGTAAGTTTTATTTGGGCCCGCCGCCGGCCAGGGAACTTTCATACCGACTTTGTAAGTGGGTTGCCCATTACGGTGATCGCTGTAAAAACTGTACTTTGGGGCACCGCCGTGACTGTTACGCAGACCTCCGGTTCCCATATTGATCAGTCCTGGGCCATGATTGATGGGGAAGGGAACGGAGTTGTAAGCTAACCATGTGTTCGAAGAGACGAGAACTAATAGATCAGCCTTAGGGCGTGACTCTGGCTTTCGGACGATGAAAGTGACGAAATAACGCATCGGTTTTCCGTTCACCTTAAAGTCGAATCGACCCGCGTACGTTCCAGACTTCGCCTCTTTTGGTACGCGGAAACGATGGTTCACTTTCCAACGAGCGTTGTACAGTTCATCCGTTGCTAATCTCAAACTGTGACCTCGTTTCGAGTCTTTTGTGGGGTCGTACTTCGAATCATGACGACCGATGGAGGTGGCGTTAAAGCTTGGCCCGCCAATCATCCAAGTACCCCGATTGATGATGCGACCGGACCGCCCGTGCGAACTTTGATCGGAGACTTTCACGCCTCGTTCCTCACTGAAGGGCCAACATCCCAGTAGAGACTTGCCCTTAGGTTTTGTCAGCCCGCGATCTGCGTGACGCTTTTGAATTTGTTTTTCATCGATCGCTTCGTCGTAGAGGGCGCACATGGCGATGTCGCCATTTAAAAAGTTCGAGGCTAAGCCTTCACTACCGTAAGCTCCGATTCGAAGTGGCGTTTGCCCGGGTCGTACGCTACCGCTGAAAGGGAAGTTTGCGACGAGCTTACCATCGATAAAAACTCGCTTTTGTTTTCCATCCCAAGTGGCGACGATATGGTGCCAACGTTGAGTGCTGATCAAGCCCGCTTGAGTCTGGTGCAAGGTATCGGGCTCGAAAGAACCGCCTACACCCGTTAGGAATGCGATACGACCTTCGCTGATGAAAATTCCAATTCCACTACCGTTAGGATAATCATGTTGGGTGATCAAGCCCTGCCAACCGGAAAGGGTGAACGGACGAATCCAACATTCAAGGGTCAGTTGATTGAGGCGTCTTCCTGCGGGTAAGCCGTTCTTAACATGAACATATGAACCGGGGTGAATCGCTTGGCTTTTCGGTTTTTCGACGTGCAGCCGATGGAGCACGGGATCTCCATCGCGTTTTTCGGGATCGGATCCAAGCTTCACGACGGTCAGATCGTAAGAAACTTTGCTTGAGACTCGAAACTCGATCTCCTCTCCCGCTTCGATACTTTTTTGGGCGTAGGCGTGTAAGCCAGGCAAATCGATAGCCCGATGCGGAGGGATGGCTTCGCTCGTTTTTGGCTCGGTCGGCCCTTTTGCTTCTTTCAAATAAGCTACAAGGTCGGCGATCTCCTTAGGGGTCAAGATTTCATCGATCCCTTCCGGCATCAAAGATGAAGCAGAATACTCGGCTCGTTTAATGTTTCGTATAGGAATCGCTTGTTCTTCACCCGGCCACTGGGAGAGCACGAAGTGATTGGCTGCCTCTTTACGTAACAAGCCAGCGATCGGTCCCTCATTTTTATGGAGGATGACTTGCTCGTAGTACCGGGCGATGGTCGAGTTGGGAAATACGATAGCTTCCAGTAAATCGCGTTGACTACGGATTGCGCCGATGCTCGTTAGGTCGGGCCCGAAATCGGTGCCCTTGTCACCCTTAACGTGGCAGTTGATGCAAAGAGTTCTTTCTTTGTCGTGAAACAGTTTCTTTCCGTTCACGGCATCGCCCTTGGGTAGATATTTTGCGAGTTCCTCAAGACGAATTCGTTGGCGAGTTGATTCTTCAGGGTCGAGTTTGAGTGGTTGAGCTAACTCGATTTCAGGAAGCGCGCGAGGAGAAGGATTTCGATTCGCCACTTCCTGCATGATTCTGACTTGTAGTTCAAAGGGATGATTCCCCGCAAGTGCTTCGCTGTCTGCTATCTCATAGAGAGCGTAGGTCATGGCGTGTTTTAAAAAAGGATCCATCGGCTCAGAGCCCACTTTTAATAGTGGTTTTACTGCACTTTTATCTCCGATCCTGCCTAATGCCATGGCGGCGAGGCGACGGAGCTGAAGGTCATTGCCTGAGAGATGTTCATTGAGTGCCGGGACAGATTTAGGGTCGCGCCACAATCCGATGCTGTGAATCGCGGCTGCGACTACATTTGAATTTTTATCGTTCAAAAACTTTCGGACTGTTGCGCGAGCGGCTTCCCCGGAAATACGATGAATCGTCCACAGAGCCGGAAGGCGCGCCGGGGTTGACGAAAGAGCTTCGAGATTATTCTTGTCCGCCAAGGCGTCGATGGCTCGACGAACAACCGTGGGCCTTTTATCGGAGAGCCAATCGATTTTTGGGTTTTCCCAATCGAGTTCGAGGCCGCGGGGGTCTTCAGCTAGCTTGTGATCTTCTTTTTGAATGCGATAGATCGCGCCTAAGATATGAGGCTTTGCAATCTTTGAAGTGGGGCAGCAGATCATGTACCAGCTACCTGTATCAGCCACGAGTAAGCTACCGTCAGCATCTTCGATGACGTCGGTAGGATGAAAATCGGTTTGATCGCTTTCAAGTAAAGTGCTGAGTTTGGAGTTGTAGGTCGACCCTGAAGGAGTTAACTCGTGCCTCGAAATTCGTCGAAGGTTGAAGTCGGCGCAAAGGAGATCTCCTTTTAACCCAAGTGATGAATGTCTGGGCATCACGATGCCTGAGGACGCAGAGGGTCCTAACTGTTTCATAATGGGTAACAGTCCGACGGTTTTTGGATGTTGCTTTAAAACAGAATTATTCCTTCTGCCGTAGACTCCACCGTAGACGGCGTGCAGGATTCCATCCCGTCGTCCTGGCTTGGAGAGATCGAAAAAAGTGCCGCTAAGAAATCTCTCTCCGCTTTCACTGAACGTTAATCCCACGGGATTGTTCATGCCTCCGGTGATCACGACTTCAAGTTGACTCCCATCCGGTTTGGCACGGTAGATGTGAGCGGCACTCGATTTGAAAAGTCTTCCGTTTCCTAACAGATGGGTTTGTTGTTTGAAGGCTCCTTTAGTCCAATAGAAAAAACCGTCAGGACCGAGATAGGGTCCGTGGAGGTCGTTACCACAAGGTTCGATGGAGCCACCGTCGAACCACACTTCTCGTTGGTCGGCGATGTGATCTCCATCGGTATCCCGGAGTTTCCAAATGTGGGGTGGGGCTCCGATGTAGATATCTCCTTGATACCAGAGGATGCCTTCAGGGAAGGGCAGCTTATCTGCGAAGACGGTTGAGTGATCGAATGCGCCATCGCCGTCTTTGTCAGCTAATCGCAAAACGCGATGGCTTGGATTCTTGAGTTGAACGGGCGCGGGGCGGGTGTCTCCTGAGCTATCGGTGACGTAGAGTGCGCCCTGATCGTCGAAGTACATATGGATCGGGCGCTGGACGAGTGGCGGCGCGGCTACTTTCTTTACCACGAAGCCATTGGGTACTGTCAGTGTATGAGGAGGGAAATTATATTCGGTGGCTTGTGTTCTGGAGAGGCTGAAGAGGACTATGAGAGCGCAAGTGAGCGAGTTTAGAAAGTATTGATATGGTGCGATTCCGAGATGTAGTGAGTAAGGTCTAAAGCAACTTTTCATCATCTGGTACATATACTTTCTACTGAAACGGTTTGGGAGTTTTAGAATAAATAAAATATTAAGTCGACGGGCAATCCCATTATCCCTCGCTAAAGCTTCGGGCTTGGAAGGCTGGTGATTTCAATTTATATTTTTTAGTGACCAATGGGAAAACCCATACCACCGTTTACGTGTTGTAGGCAACTCACACCCTCCAAGCCTGAAGCTTTAGCGAGGGATCAATATCATTAAAATAACACTTCTTCCAAAGTAGTCGGCTCAGCCTCTGAGCCGGTACAGCATTGGGATTCGTTATTATTCTAAGAATCAAACTCAAATAGCAAGTAGAGCCCTAAGGAAGTCTAAAATGAAATCACCCTTCGTCCCGGTTCACGGGGTGAGCCGACTACTCATTTCGTCTTCAGAATATCAGGAGATAGCTTGGCCTCTTCCATCCACAAATTGACGTGACCATTGGGGGGAACGGGTTTTGCCCAATACTCACGATAAGGACCGAAGTAAGTCGTCTTGTTTCTAAAGTGAGTGTAGCGCAGGAAGTTAATAATCGAGATGGTTACCTTACCACTTTTGAATTCGGGCAGGATGTCATCGAAGACATACGCACCGCGAATACCCGTGTAACGGAAGAATCCACCATTAGCTTGAGTGAGTAGTTTTCCATTGACGTAGATGGCGAAACCTTCACCGGAACGATCACAACCCGCTCCGCCTAAAATCAGACGGTAAACATGACCCTTTTTGATCGGGGGGATTTCAAAGGTCTGTCGCATCAACAGTACTTCCTTATCCCAATAGGTCGCTGGGATTTCACTGCAGCCACATAGCTTTCCGTTGCACTGAGGGCGTCGCCGGTCGAGCTTGCCTCCCATTTGACCGAAAGGAGCTTTGCCTGTTTTCCAACCGGCTTTGATGGGATCGAACTCAGGAGCAAACCAGTTTTCCATGCCTTTGGGAAAGGTGACCTTGCGGTAACGATCGCTCTTTTCGAGCTCCTGTTTTTCTGGAGGATCAAAACTAAAGTAAGACCAGCTAGCGTTACTAATTCCATCACCGAAAGATTTCCAGCTGTAGCCTTTTACGCCGGCCATGTCGTAATAGTCGATTAAGGTGTCGAGTTCCGAGCGAATATCCATTTGCATTCGCGATGGTTTTTTTCCGCTCACTATCCCTTTGAGGGTGCCACGACTTTTGGGGCCTAAGGCTGTCTCTAAAAATTCAGGAACCATCTCATCCATGATGATCGGCTTCAGGGCTTGTCCCATCTCTCGATAATACTCGGGAGGATAATGAGGACCTCTCTTGTTGAACGTACCGGTGACTTCGTCAGAGAAGACTTTTTGAACATCGGGATGTCGAGGCAACTTGAGCGTGAGCTGAATGTCTTCTGCCTTCCCTCCGTGGAGGCGCACCATCGCACGGCCGAGCGCATCGCCGATGAGAACATAAGTCTCTGCGTTGTGATTGTAGTGGTAGCCCGTATTTGTGGGGGACTCTCCCCGATTGCGCCAGAAACTTCGGGTGTCTACGCTTGCGACTTTACCCTCAAATTCAGGATGCTGTTTCGGGTCGCCGACCGCCATCTGAGCTTCCCAAGTCATGAAGTGACCCGGCTCCATCTTCATTCCGCCGAAGCCCACTGTGGCGACGACGGCTCGCATATCAGGAGTTTTAAATTCTTTTCGCAGATCTTGAATTAAATTGACGAGGTGATTTTCGTAAACGGTTTTGGGAACATTTTTATCTTTGTGTCCTTGGAACCAAACGAAACCTGCAATCTCGTAGCCTTGCCCTTTGTAGTTGGGAACAATCTTGTCGATATTCTTTAGTGTAGTATGGACGCCTTTAACCATTGCGTCGTACTCGTAGCCACAAAACTTATTGGCCTTTTCTTCTTCGGTCTTACCACTGGATGGTGGTCGGAAGTCGAAACTGAGGGCTCGATTACCCATCGATGATTCAATTAAGAGAACGGGCTCGTCGTGATAAGTCCCCATGACATAACCAAAGGGTACTTCGGGTCCGATGAACCTTCCGTTCGAAGTTGTAGTGAGCGGCCCACCACTTCCCCCTTCTTGTTTCGATACTCGTGTTTCCCAGTAGGTGACATCATTACGAACTGTCCATTCGCCTTTCTCATCGGCAAACCAAGTGTACTTGCCATCTTCGATGAGAGTTTTTAGGTCGCCCTTACCTTTGAGATTGATTTGTTTGAGCCAGAAGGCAGCGGATCCGCCTTGCATGTAGGTAATGGTGATGGGATATCTGAGTCCTCGCATCAAGGTGACCGCGTTGATCGAGGCTTCTTTACCTACATCCTTTCGGTAGACTTCATTTCCCCCCATGGTAACTATGGCGTGAGTACTGGCTTCGTATCCAGGATGAAGCTCATAAGTACCCTTCATAGGGACATCAATAAAAGCTTTAACCACAGTGGTGTGAGGCCCGGGGATGGAAGGCAGTTCAGTAGCGACAGTACCTAATGCGACGGTAGTTTGTTTGACCGGTTTCAATTTACTATAGTCAGTGCCGCTCTTATAAGCACCGGAGTAAATGAAGACTTTAGCCCCTTTAGGAGAATCATCTTGATTTGATTGATAAACACCGTGTTTCAAGAGTGCTGAAGGACCGACCGGCATGCGGCCAACTTTAATGTTGGGATCGGCTGAATGGTAGATGCTGGGATAGACCGGGCGGGACCCCTGGAGGTAACCAAAACCCACCATGTTGGATTGACCCGCGAGGATATAGACTTTGACCTTGCCATCGGATGGTGGAGTTTGATCCGGTCTCGGTAAGACTTCCGGAACATCTTTGGCGAGGCCCGGTAGAGCAGCTAACGCCATACAAAGAATCAAAGCTACCGTTAGTAAGTTTACGGATGGAGGTAATCTTAATTTCATCGTTTTCATTTTTGCGCGATCTGGTTGACGGTCGGTGATCTCTAAGCAACTCATTAACTAGCCCGAAGCGCTAGCGAGGGGATTGAAGGTTTAAATATTGTTATCCCATCGATTTTATGAAACGGTGGACGCGATAGCTTCAATCTTCCCACCATTTATAGTTTGATTTTGACTTTACCCCTCGCTAGCGCTTCGGGCTAGTTAATGGATAGTTAAGTCATGCTGATAAACCAGGAACTATTCAGTGAGTAAGTTCATCATCGCCTTGCCTATAGCTAAACCTACATCCATATAAGTTTGGGAATTGCCATTGTAGTGACTGTTAGAAGCGCCACCCTGACTTAATGGGTGAGTATAAACGGTAGCGACGTTTCCTTTGAACTCGGGATATTTTCCCGTTTTGCCATCCACCGCGAGCTGAGCGTTGAGAATAAGCTTCTCGTTTTTTTGTTGATCGTTCTTTGGAGTCGCGCCCTTAACAGTTTGACCTAGAGTAGCGATGACGAATTTTGCTTTCGGAGCTTTGAACTCTTTACGCAGGGTTTTGATCAAGTGAACGAGATTCAGTTCGTAACGGGAAGCGTGCCCTGCATTATAACGATCCTTATCGCCCTGCCACCAGGCAAAGCCGACGATTTCATAGCCACGACCATTCCAATGAGGAAAATTTTTATCAAAGTTTTCGAGGACCTTATGAGCAGCGCCGAAGCAATCGTCGTACTGCTTGCCGGCATACCAATTAATGGGCTTCGGATCGGAACCTTTTTCCCAAGACAACGGGGATTGTTTGTAGCCAGCGTAGATTTTGCCATCGTATTCATAAGACTTGCTTCCGGGAGGGAGGAAATCCCAGCCGAGGGAACGGTTTCCTTGTGAAGCTTTTAAAACGAGTACAGGCTCATCGATGGCCTCACCCACCACGTGCCCGAATCCAATCTCAGGTCCGATTCTTCCTGAAGTAACGCCCAGCCACCTGCTTCCAGCAGCCGCAATAACTCCTTTGTACCAGACATCATTGCGCGCAACCCATTGGCCTTTTTTGTTCTTTAGATAGGGATACATGCCTTGGTGATGGACCAGAGTCGAAAGAGCACCGGGAACATCCATTCGATCGAGCCAACCTAGTCCATCGGCATTCTTCGTGAGGTAAGTGATCTTGAAGGGAACTTTTTTCCCACCGCTTAACTTCATCTCAGTGCGCACTGCTTTCTCGCCGGGTTTTTTGTGATGCACCACTTTGCCATCGACCTCCATGATGTTATCCATAGAGCCACCATAACCAGGTCGAAATTGATAACTTCCGGTCTCCTTGACTCGAACGAAGCCACGAGTCACTCGAGTGCCGCCACCGGGATAAGGTGTGGGGTGCACTCCACCAAATTTGTCTAACTTCAGAGTTTTGATCGGCTCTTCCTTGTCGTAGTTCACTTTGGGGTCGTAGCTACCTTTGTAAACCGAAACGACAGGATCGATAATTTCTGATCCCCAGCGCCTCCCGCCTCCACTCACCTTACCGGCTCCAACCATGTTGGATTGACCTGAAAGGATGAAGACTTTGACGGGTTTAGGCTTAGCAGTCGAGATTTTAGAATCTCCCAAGCTAATCGTAACGATGAGGATTAAAAGTTTGATAGACAGATTACTTTTCATGCTGGAATCCGATTATTTTTAAGGTCATCCTTTGAGAGCTTCTTAATCTTTAGGGGCTCATTTCCACTGACTAAAATTAATCCGTCATTATAGATGATCAGACTTCCGAAATTAGGAGGATTTCTTTAAAGCGGTCCGCCTATTCAAACCGTTGGGGGTAATAGGGTACAGATGTAAAGCTAAGACGTGATGAATCCGCTAATTTAAACAGGTTGAAGTTTTGATTTTATAGCCACCTTCTTAGAAATTTTTAAATTCTTAAAATTCTTCGTAATGATTTAAGCGTAGATACGATTATTCCCTAATTGTCGAAGATCTGTGAACTCGCTTCAAAGTTATATGGCGGAGGAACAGTTTTCAGGCCCAGGTTCAGCTTTACTACGGAGCTTGCGCCTCATACTGGGGGATTTTAGGAGAAGATTTTATATGAACTTTTTAGCTCGAAGTTTAAATGGATTCAGAATGTTGTTTTCAATACTGTTCGTATTTTTTTTGGCCAGTTGTGAAGTACGAGTTGTAAGTTCACCACTCCCAAAAGGCCAGGTTGAAATCAATGTGAAGTTCAAAAATCTTTCTACTGATAACTACAATAAGTTAAATGGTTTCGTGAAAAAGCTCCCCAAGGATTATATGGAGGGCTTTGAAAATGAATTCACGAGTTCTCACTCACTTGGTAACGATGGTGAGGCCAACCAAAGGTACAAACCCAACCATAAAATACCCAGTCCAGAGGTTGAAAAAGCGATGCAAGATCGCCTTCAAGCTTTTCTAAAAGAAAACGGAATCAACGAGGAAAGTGTTGAGCTTAAGCTGCGATACGGTAACGGTGAGCCTACGGGTGATTCCAAGTGAAGAAGGCTTAACTACGAGAATAGAGCTTAAGTCTTTATTCAGAAATATAGGTTTTCGATCTGTTGACTCATTTCAAATTAATTTGTTTATTCCTTACTAACTTTGAGGTCTGTCGAATGAAACTCTTTCTTTCTTGTCTCTTACTCCTCACTCTTCTTTCAGGTTGTAATCAACGCACTCCTGAATCTATTCAAGGATTACCTGAATTGGAAGGAAAAGAATGTCATGTGGTTTACCGACGTGATGCACTTGGATACGCAACCAACAATGATGGTATTTCTGCAGAAATTATCCAGACGGGGACTAAGAAACTTGCAGTGAGCGGAAAATTAAAGAGGGCTAATGGTGAATGGGTTGTACTTGAAACTCCGCAGGGCCTCCGTACTATCCCAGTTAGCTCCGTTCTAGGCATTTTTGAGAAACAATGAGGACACTTAGAAGAATTGTCAATGGAATTGAATCCATGCTAGTTTCCATGGAGTGTTGTCAATAAGAGGGAATTCATTCGCTCTCATCCTCGTAAAAAGTAAATTAATCTGAAAACCTAAATGTCGGGCGAAAGCCTGTATCCCCATCCCGATTAGACCGCAAGGAACCGCGGCGGCTCGCGGCGCGGCAGATCCTTGCCGGTTCCGAGTAGAGTCCGTCGCGGACTACTCGCGTTCCACGACCCGTGATACAAAGAGGATCTTTCTTTGTGGCTTCTTTCATCGAGTAAAATGAAGAATTGTATAAGTCTTCGCACCACTCGAAGACATTCCCGTGCATATCGTGGAGCCCCCAGGCGTTCGGCGGTTTCTCCCCTACAGTGTGCGTTCGATTTTTGGCGTTATTGACGTACCAGCCAATCTTCGCTAAATCACTCTCCTTGTCTCCGGTATGATAGGGTGTTGTCGTTCCAGCGCGACATGCGTATTCCCACTGAGCCTCGGTTGGTAAATTCAAGCCCGTGAGCTTGCAGAACTCTTGGCAATCGTCCCACGAAATATCGACGACAGGAAGTGTGTCACCTTGAAAGTCAGAGGGATTGCTGCCCATCACTCGCACCCATTGCTCTTGAGTCACCTCGGTCTTCGCGATGAGAAAAGAGCTGAGCTCCACTTCGTGCTGAGGGCTTTCCCTTGATTTGCGCCCTTTCTCACCATCGGGACTTCCCATTAAAAACGATCCACTTGGCACGTGAACTAAAACGATTTTAGACTGTCGATGGCGATATTCAGGATACCCTTGTTCATTGAGGCCGAGGGATTCGAATCTCTTCTGAAACTGGTACCACGCGACGATGTCATTCCAGTAGAGCCACATGGTGCTCAAGGTGACCAGTAGAACACCGACTCCGGCGAGGAGAAGGAGTTGAGTTCCTTTGCGCTTAACCATGGTCTGTCATTTTCGTGGAGTCGAAAGATTTGAATGAAAGCAAAGATTCAGAAGTGGATGTGATTCTTGGAGATCAACCAGTTTAAAGTATTAATCTCTGATCCTCTGATAGTACGTCTCCGATGATTCTGAGATCAAGTCACAATTTAGCTTGGGGATCGTTTCTTTTTGAAATTCGTCAACCCACTCCGGTGGAAGAGTGATATCGAAATCACCTTCTAATTTTACATCATCTTCATCCCAATCTGCGAACATGCGTAGATACCACTTGAAATCTTCAGGTGCGACTCCGATTCTGACTTCATGATCACCAGGCATCGCCTCATACAATGTTCGCGGACGTTTAACAAATTGAAATAGACCCTGAAAATCGATCGAGCCTTTCGGAAAATGTTCTCCGTCGTGTTGCCACCAATCTTCATATCTATGGAGTTTTGTGTCAGGGATTTTTGCCTGCAGAAAGGCTAAGATTTCACAAAGGGGGGAGTAAATTTCTTCAAGGGGGAGATAGGATTCACACCGAAAATTTATACCCTTTGGCTCTTGAAACTCTTTCTTACTCTTCCAAATCATTTTCCAATTTCCGGGGATTAATGTTTTCGACTTAAATCAAGGAGGGTTGATTCATATTAACTTAGGCAAGCCTAAATGGCTTCCTATCAATTTGAATGTTCGCAATTCCTTTTGTTCTTTTGGTCAGGTAAGAGACCATGGAAACGTTAATGCGTCGGATTTAAATGCAATACTTCAACTCAAACAAGGCTCTACAAAACCAGAAATCAGAAAGCCATTAGGTGAGCCTACATCCATTTGGTATTCAGAAAACCAAAGAGAAAACTGGTTGTACCTTCACACCCAAGGCAAAATCGAAAGAACAATAATTGGAGATTCAGCTCTAAAAACTCACCATAAAGTACATATTTCATTTTACGACCAAGGCCAGCTGGAGCGCATAAATCTTGAGAGTAACTAAGAGTAAGGATGACAATCTCGCTTGAAAAATTTCAAGAAGTTTGAATTCAAAAAGCCATTGAGATCTAAGAGATTTCCCCGCTGCCCTTGCATTGATATTTTTAGTCGACCGAAGTTTACAAGGCAAGTGGATGGGATAAGCTTTACAAGCATTTGGGCATCTATCTAATAGATGATTGGCTCTCCCAGACATTCGGTGGCGCAAAATCTCAGTAGTACGCCGCTTGCCCTCCTTGACATATAAAGTTTGTCTTCCAAAATAGTTCTATTGGATAAATCTTTCAGTGTCGCAAATAGCCACACGTTTAACACGAAGTCAAAATTTCCTAAGGTCAATTCAAGCGATTTGACTTCCGGAAAAAGCCAACAATCCAGATAACGGCTCGATTTAAAAACAATGAATAAGCTGATGAAGTCGAGTGTCTACTCGACGTTAGATCGAAGGCACTTCTTAAGAGCAGTGACCGCTTGCATCGCACTACCCGCGCTAGATGTTTTTGCTGACGAAAAGGTCAAGACTGTAGCCTCTCACTCCAATGCAGCTAAAGAAGGCCCTCGTAATTTTGTCGCAATCGGCGCTTATCTGGGTTGGCATCAAAACGCATTTTATCCGAAGGAAATAGGGTTCGATTATAAGCTGCCGCCCACATTGAAGCCGATCGAAAGTCATCGGAAAGACTTCACGATCTTCTCTGGATTGGATCATCGCTCTGGTAATGGACACAACAACTGGAGTAATTTCCTGTGTGGTCAAATGCCGGGAAAATATTCGTTCGATCAATTGGTTGCCGATCATATTGGGCAAAGCTCTCGATTCGCCTCTTTGCAATTGACGACCGGTTCTGGTGAAAACCGTACGGGTAAGGGAGCTATGAACTTCTCGAAAGAAAACATCTACCTACCGATGATGCGACGTCCGAGCGTCTTGTATCGACAGATGTTTATCACGAAAGAAGATCGCATCCGAACCGAATATTTGCTGAAAAGCGGCAAGAGTGCACTCGATCACGTCGTCGGTGAAGCTAAGAGGTTGAGCGGGGATTTACCAGCATCGGATCGCGCTAAGCTGGAAGAGTATTTTCATAGCCTTCGTTCGCTTGAAGGTCGCATGGCCAGACAGCTCCGAACGCTTGATAATCCGGTTAAAGATCCTGGGTACAAGCTACCTGAGAATGATCCGATCACACCTAATCTACAAATGGAAGCATCCGTAATCATGTACGACTTGATTGCGATCGCCTTGGAAACCGGTTTAACTCGCGTTGCCACACTTTTCCTGGATGGCTTAGGGCAGGTCTTTACGATCAACGGTCGGCCACTGAGCTCCGGTTATCACGGTTTGTCCCATCATGGAAACGACCCCGCGATGATTCGCGATCTTATTCTACTTGAGACTGCTCACTTAGAGTGCTTCGCCTCGTTCCTCAAGGTACTAAAGGGTAAGAAAGGAACGAAAGGGAAGTCGCTACTTGATGATACGATTATCCTGCTCGGTACCGGGATGGGAGACGCTAGCCGTCACAGTAATCGTGATTTGCCCACCTTGGTTGCCGGTGGTGGATTCAAGCATCGAGGACACCACGCGGTCAACAAAGACAGCGATAAGCTCTTGGGTGATCTTTACATCACGATCGCTCAGAAACTTGGTATGAAAGTCAATTCGTTCTCGAATTCGAAGCGAAACATGAATGAGGTGCTTTCATGATGAAGGCAGCCACCGCGATTGCTGCCTTGATGCTTTTTGTTACTGTCAACGCGCAAGGCAATCCACTATCGGGTAGCCGCATCCCTGAGGCACCGCGCGCAATCCTGGAAAATTATTGTGTCGATTGCCACGACGAAAACTCACCAAAAGCCGACATCAACCTCGACGTCAGCTCGGTCAAGTGGTCTGACAGGCAAAACATTAAGCTCTGGGAAAAGGTTCTATATAACAGCGAGCATGGAATCATGCCGCCTGCTAAAAAAGATCAACCCACCCGAGAAGAGCGAAAGATTCTTGCTCAGTGGATCGACAGTGAATTAACGAAGCACATCAAGATTGGTGGCACTTCTCCAAGGCGTTTGAACCAGGCCGAATATCTTAAAACAATACGCGAACTTGTTTACATGCGTGACTACCAGTTACCGCCTGGATTTCCTGGAGACAGTGAAACGCATGGCTTCGACAACATCGGCGAAGGTCTGGTGATGTCTCCGACGCACCTGGCTTCGTACTTGAAGGTCGCATCGGAAATCGCAGATCTTCTCTACCCGCAACCTAGAAAATCTGTTCCGTCTAAAATTCAGAAAGGTGAAGTCAAAGACTTTGTGCTCAGCTTTTCTGCCTCAGCGATCAAGGACGGCAAGTTACGTCTTGCCTCCAAGGCGCGCGATATCATGAGAAGCTGTACGTGGCCGCAGCAACATCAGGCTAAGGTGTCAGGCGTTTACAAAATCACCGTTGATGGATCCTGTTTCAAACCTCGAGACGGGGACTTGCCAATGATCTTGGAAGTTCGTGCCCGACAAGTTTCGGCATCGGAGCGATCCGTGATTAGCAACTTTCGCTTTCTAAAAGATCTCGAGTTCTCATCGGAAACTCGCCAATCTCATTCGTTCGAGACGGAACTTTACAAAGGTGAAACGCTTTCGTTTCGCTGGAAGAATGCCGAGTTTGACCACAATGATTTAAAGGCTACCGTCAAACTGATGACCGAGTGGTTTAAGCGCGACAAGCGATGGTTAGCGGCTTGGCAACAAGCTGTTTTTCCGGGGGGCCTGAAGAAGCGGGCTCAGATATCGACACTTCGCGGGTTGACAGGCTGGATCGCCATCAACAAAGCACTTAAGGATCCCAAGCTCGATATGAGTGAAGCGACGTTGGATTCAGCCGAGACTAAAGAGTTACTTCGCATCTTAGGCACTGTTGGCGGCGGAACCCATAACTTGGGTGACGCACTGTGTCATTACTATTTCAATCACGGACCGTCGCTTGAGCTTCACGGTTACACCATCGAAGGCCCTTCCAAGCTGGTCGACAGTGACATCGATAAACAACACCAAAAGATAGCTAAGCAAATTGCCGGAATCGAAAAAGGCGACCTGAGTAACGAAGAATACGCTCGAAAGATGCTTGAGCGATTTCTTCCCCGCGCCTTCCGTCGTCCTGTCTATAAAAAAACCATCGAAGCCTACCTGGCGATTGCCACCGAGCATTGGCAACAAGGACATACTTTGAACGAAGGTATGCATCTGCTGTTTCGAAACATCTTGATTTCGCCGCAACTTCTTTATCGTTCGCTTCGCTCGGGAAAATTAGACGACCATGATCTGGGAGTGCGGCTCTCGTACTTCTTCACTCAAGGTCCTCCTGATGGTCAATTGGCTGGACTCGCAAATGCTGGAAAGTTATCTAACGATAAAGAACTCAAAAATCAGGCGATGCGGTTGATGCCAACACGTCGTGAGCATCCGCTTGTAAGGAGTTTTACAGGACAGTGGCTCGATACTCGCGCCCTCAAGTCGATCATGCCCGATCCGAAGTTCAAGTTTGCGGATCGTGAAATCAACATCGCCACTGCCGAGGTTGAGCTTTTCTTCTTGGAAATGATCAAGGAAAACCGACCCATCAGAGACTTTATCGATCCTGATTTCACCTACACCGCTCCTTACTTTGCCGATCGAATCTATAAGATGGAGCAACTCGCAACTTGGGATGAACGGAAAAAGCGAAGTACCCGCATTCAGCGCTTTGAGATTCCCCGCGGGAGTCGTTACGGAGGTTTGCTGGGACAATCAGCGATCATGATGACCACGGCCAACGGCGTAGATACGCAACCTGTGCTGAGAGGAGTTTGGGTGCTGGAAAACATTCTGGGGATGAGTCCACCGGAACCTCCCGAAGATGTCCCGGCACTCACCCCGGATACACGTGGTACGACGACTCCGCGTGAAATGCTGGCGGCACACACTAAAAAAAGATCATGTTCCAACTGCCATCGGCATATTGACCCGCTGGGTTTTGTGCTCGAGAACTTTGACCCTGTCGGCCGATGGCGAGAGCAGTGGCCGGGAACGGGCAAAGAAATCGATGCCTCAGGTATCCTGCCGGATGGAACGAAGATCCGCGACGTTGTCGACTTGAAGCGTTGGCTGATTCAGAACGAAAAGATTTTCGCAACGAACCTTGCGGAAAAGTTGATGGTCTACGCTACAGGGCGCGATTTGAATTACGTGGAAGAGAAAGAAGTTCAATCGATCGTAAAGAACAACCTCGCCAAAGGCGAAGGCTTTCGAGATTTGATCCTCGACTTAATCGCAAGCGAAACGTTTCAAACGAAGTAAAATAAGAACGGGCACGCATGACCCTCCTACAAAAAGGCCAATAGTGAGCTCCAATAACGCGACGCCAATATTAAGGGGCGTTCTTCCTGTCATCCCCACTCTGTTTTCAAGTGAAAACAATATCGACCTTACGGCACAGAAGGAAGTCGTCGCTTTTGCCCTTCGTCACGGGGCCAGCGCCGTCGTTTGTCCTGCTGTGGCGAGTGAATATAACTTCTTGAGTTTGGAAGAGCGCAAGACCTTGGTTTCATTGGTCGTTGATCAAGTGAATGACCAGGTGCCAATTATCGGCGGTGCCAGTGCCAAGACGGTAGAAGAGGTGGTGGCTGCGGCTCGTGATTGCCTTGAGTTTGGCATCACGCACCTAATGATTATGGCGCCTCAGGGGCTCGGTAAAGATATTAAAAAACACCAATCTTTTTTTACTGACGTCAGCAGTCAGATTGGCTCTGAGGCCAGGATTATTCTGCAAAACGCTCCTGATCCCATCGGTGCGGGACTGGATGTCGATGCGATCATCGAACTGGCTAAGTCGAACTCGAAGATCGCTTACGTGAAAGAAGAGACATTGCCTTCAGGTCCCGCGATCTCAGCTCTAAACGACAGCGGTATCGAGCATCTTATCGGTGTGATAGGAGGTGGAGGATCTCGTTATATGATCGATGAGCTTAACCGTGGTGCATTGGCTGCGATGCCCGCTGTAGAGATCATCGATCTTCACGTTGCCATCTACAACGCTCATTCGCAGGGCAGCCATGAACGAGCAAGAAAGCTTTATCGCGACAGCCTTCCACTTCTTGTTTCTCAACTGATCTATCGCATGCGTCTGACGAAATACGTTCTCAACAAGCGTGGAATTACTAATGATGTCGTTGTGCGGGCGCCATTGCCGGAGATGGATGATTTCACGAAGCAGGATATCGACGTGATGCTTAAAGACCTCGAGGAGGTGTTGGCATGAGCGATCAAGTTGCCGCAATCGAAGTTTATATTGTGGACCTCAGCCAAGACCGCCCGTATCTCGGTACTCTCCGCGAAGGAGAAGTTGTCGATCCGCAGGGCTACTTCGTTCGCAAGCAAAACGGGACTGTCTACCCTCGTAGTAACCGCTCTTTAGTCATTCGAATCGTTACCGAGGATGGTGTCGAAGGTTGGGGCGAAACCTACGGCATCGTCGCACCCGGAGCGACCGCCGAGATTATCAAAGACTTATTGGCTGGCTTTGTCGTTGGCTCTGATCCGTTAGATGTTCAGGCGATTCATGATCGACTTTACGATCTCATGCGGGTACGTGGTTACAACGGTGGCTTCTACCTTGATGCCTTGGCGGGGATCGACATTGCACTTTGGGACATCGCCGGTAAGAAAGCAGGCCTGCCCCTTCACAAGTTACTGGGTGGAAGGTATCACGACAAAATCCACTGTTATGTGTCGGGTCTGCCGCGAGACACTTTAGCCGAGCGTTGCGAATTCGCCTGCGAATGGAAAGATAAGGGATTCGATGCGGTGAAGTTTGCGTCACCCGTCGCTGACGATGGAGTTGTTGCGGAAATGCGAGAACTGCGTCGAGCGTTGGGTGAAGACTTCAAGATTGCTTGTGATCTTCACTGGACTCAGACTCAGGCTAGCGCCATTGAACTCGCTCGGGAAATCGCACCTTACAAGCCATGGTTTATGGAAGCCCCGCTCCCATCAGAAGACGTTCAAGGATTACAGAAAGTCGCGGAACATTCAGGCCAGACCGTTGCGGTGGGTGAAGAATGGCGTACGGTCTTCGATGCTCGACTTCGCATCGATGCCCAAGCCGTGCACGTCATTCAGCCGGAGATGGGGCATACGGGTGTGACCCAGTTCATGCGAATCGGTCGTTACGCTGAAGCTCATCATCTCCAAATCATGCCTCATGCCACCATCGGAGCCGGAATCTTTTTAGCAGCCAGTCTGCAGGCCAGCGCTGCTCTTAGAAACGTCGTCTCACACGAGTTTCAACATTCACTACTCGGGCCATTCCGACATTTCACCCATGACGTTTTGTCCTACGAAAACGGAGCGTACACGATCACGGAGACTCCAGGGATCGGAGTCGAACCATCGGATGCAATGAAACAGAAAATGACAAGGCTGTAGAGCATGGGGTTTCTCGACTTCAGTACAGTCTTGCTCTATGTCGCTGGTCTGTTTGCGATCAGCACGTTGGCAGCACGACGGAATACCAATCACAAAGAAATGTTCGCGGCCAATCGCAGTTCGCCGTGGTGGGCATCGGGACTGAGCGGTTTCATGACGGTGTTCTCAGCCGGAACGTTCGTCGTTTGGGGCGGAATAGCGTATGAGTTGGGCATGGTTGCGGTTGTTATCAACCTGACCTATGGTGTCGCGGCGCTTCTCGTGGGCTACTTCGTTGCGGGGTATTGGAACAAGATGGGAGTCGACACGCCCGCTGAATATGTGAACTTACGCTTCGGTAAGGCGGGTTTGAATTTCTTCACGTGGACGATGCTCCTCAAACGGGTTATGGGGGTCTCCGTTTCGCTCTATGCTTTAGGTGTTCTGCTGACTGCGAAGTCGGCGGACGGACAGGCGATAATCCCCATCTCCGTTGAGTCGGCGATTATTCTCTTTGGCGTGATCGTCGTCCTTTACACCATGCAAGGTGGATTGTGGGCCGTACTGATGACGGATGTCTTGCAGTTTATTGTTCTGACAGTCGTCGTCTTCATTGTCGCTGTCTTGATGACGATGGATGTCGGTAGCTTTGCGAACTTCCAAGCCAACACTCCGAGCGGATTCATGCTTCCCACTGGAGGAAAGTACACTTGGTTCTTTTTGCTGGGTTGGACCACAATTAACTTCTTCTCCTTTGGAGCCGAGTGGGCGTTTGTTCAACGGTTTATCGCGGTGAAGACTCCAAAAGATGCGCGGAAGTCGACGTATCTCTTCGGTGTGATGTATCTCATCACGCCATTGTTTTGGATGTTACCTCCACTCTTATACCGTTCCCAAGTCGAAGGTGTTGCCAAAGAGCAGGCTTACATCTTGGCCGCACAATCTGTTCTCCCGGACGGATTGTTGGGGCTCATGGTCGCAGCGATGTTCTCTGCCACGGCGAGCATGGTCAGTTCACAACTCAATGTCTTTGCTGGCGTACTGACCAATGATTTTTACAGACCCCTGATCAATCCCAAGGCAACGGAGAAAAAACTCGTTTTTACAGGACGCTTCTTTACTGCCTTGATCGGGATCCTGTTAACCATGATGGCCATTCTTGTACCTTACCTTGGAGGAGCCGAAGATCTTATCACCACCATCAATGGGATGTTGGTCGTTCCACTTTTGGCGCCCACGCTCTGGGGTGTCTTCAGTAAAAAAATCGGTATTCGTCACATGCTCATCGTCGCGCTTACCAGTTTTGGAATCGGCATGTTTTTACGGTTTGGCTTGCCCTGGTTAACTCAAGAAGGCGATGCCTTGTGGTTCGTGACGGAGACTGTTCTCAACAATAAAAAAATGGTCGAACTCTTCAATGGTGTTTTACTTCCAGTCTGCTTGCTGGGCTTCTTCGAATCCATACTTCGAAAGAGAGACATGGGTGCGGATCAATTGGATGCGAAATGTGATGAATCCCTTGCTACCATCACCGCTGCCGAACAAGAAAGTACCTTCGATCCCTACCCCGCGCGCATGGTGATGTTCAGTCTATTTATTCTGGGCGGTTGGATGCTCTTTATCGGTATTCGTGAAGCGGCAGAGAGGGTAGTGCTTCTCTCTGTAGGAACCGTTTTACTCTTCCTGGGGGGCGCTATCGAAGTCTTCATACGTCGACATTTGTCTCGAGTATCGTCTAAGGTAAATTAACAAGCGTTCCCAGAATTCCCATTTCAGGTAAGGGAATTTGAATTTGGGGCTCTGGGCAGGTAACCCTAATTAGTTCCTGTTGATTAAACAGGAACTAAGCCGAGTTGGGATCAACTCGGCCGCGGACATTGGCTCGCAGAGCCTATGTTCAGCGGAGTGAAAGCA
>JANQLS010000048.1 GCA_028280485.1 Planctomycetota bacterium | reverse complement strand
TTCAATTGAAGCTGTTGCAAGGGATTTCACAGTATTCAGCTATGAGCTATGATTGAAATGACCAACCTCCCAAGCCCGAAGCTATAGCGAGGGATAGTGAAGCGCCATTTGGTTCGAAATTTGATTTGATCTAAAAATTCACAGCCTCTCCGCGTGCGGATATCCCAAGTAACGATATCCAAACCTTAGAATCATTGGCGACAAAATCGAGTGACTTCCGTCGTCGTTCCTCCTCGCGGGAGGGTCTTTAAATGCGTGGTTCATTTCATTAAAGCTAAAGAGGCCTCGAGCGAGTGATCTCTTTCATGCTTACTACCTAAATCTTCAAATCTTTAGATTACCAAGGAGGGCCTTCACGCCGAGCGTGAGGACTACAATATACTACCTCCCCTGGCCCACCACGTTATCCCCCTCAGAGAATCCCCTAGAACGGTTCCGAAAACGTCATTAATATCTCAGTTTGAAAAGATCTATTACTACTCTACCCTAACAAATACCGATACATCGAAAGTGAGTTTTAACGTGTTTTATTTCTTAGAAAGTATTGAGCTCAATGATGGCCCCAACCTCACCCACTCCCAAGCCCTTCAAAGTTTTGATCGTCGATGACATCCCTCTTATGCGAACGATGTTGACCAAGTACGTCACGACTTTAGGGAAGACCGCCAAGGCGAGCTTTGGTCGTGATCTCGAACTCGATGTGGCGGAAGCCTGCAACGGAAACCAAGCACTGGACTTTTTAGAAAAAGAGAAGGCCGATCTCATCTTCCTCGATCTCATGATGCCAGAGATGGATGGAATGACTTTTCTCAC
Source organism: Planctomycetota bacterium (assembly GCA_028280485.1). Lineage (GTDB taxonomy): Bacteria > Planctomycetota > UBA8108 > UBA8108 > JACQVS01 > JANQLS01. The sequence goes on along the minus strand of JANQLS010000048.1, from coordinate 196,948 downwards.
TCACCGAAAAGATGATCCTGAGCTTCAAAAAATTCCGGTCGTCGTCTGTAGCGCGGTCGTCGAAGAAGATTCCGCCATTCGCGCGAGAAACTTGGGCGCCGACGATTACATCACGAAACCCTTTAGCTTGAGAACCATCGAATCCAAGCTACGAGATTTTTTAGATACAGGCCGAAGCAACGACTGATACTGCTGACTCTCCTTAAAGCATTTCTCCTTTAAGAATCATACAAGAGCCCCTCTTCAATCTAAGAAAAGGGGCTTTTTTAGTTTTGAACCCTTTCGAATTAAAATTGAGCTTGGCGATTCCCATTCCCATGAGTGATACTAAGGGGCAACACTATTTATTCATATTTTGGCCCTAACTCCCCTAACTCAAAACAGACCTACCGTTCTAAACGGATTCAAAACTGGTTCAATTTCAATCACTTCAATGCCCTTACCCGACCCTTTGACTTCGACTTCCAACTCGGAAGGCTTTACGCCCGTTGAATTTAATAAATGGAAAAGAAATCATCTTAGCCAGGGGAAAGACAACGTCGTCATAGAAGAACCCATCGAATTTCGTATCCGAGAAGAATCGGTGGCCACTGTGATGCGCACTCCAGGAGACGATTTAGATCTCGCTTTTGGATTCTTCTTTTCAGAATCCTGGATCGAGCATCCCGACGAGGTGATCTCACTCGAAGTGAGTCATACGGAAGCCGAAAAAACTCAGGAAGGAACGTTTAAAGCACCGAATTTAGCAACTCTGATTCCCACTTGGAACGACCGAGAAATCCATACTCGCCCGGGCCCTGTAGCTACCAGTTGCGGGGTTTGTGGCAAGAGAACGGTTGAGGAAGTTCTAAGCACTTTGCCCGAATTTGATCCCGACGCGATAAAAACCTCAAAACCTATTTCAATCAAAACGCTTCTATCTCTCCCCGTAAAACTAAGAGAGAAACAAGAGATCTTCGAAAAGACCGGGGCCCTTCACGCCGCTGGGATTTTTGACCCCACGGGAACGCTCTTGACGGCGAGAGAAGACATCGGCAGGCACAATGCCGTCGATAAAGCCATCGGACATTTAGTTCGAACTCAATTCGATGAGCTCCAAGGGAAAATCCTGGTCGTGAGTGGTCGGGTGAGCTTCGAAATTGTCCAAAAAGCGCTTCGAGCTCAATTTCAGATGGTGGTCTCCGTCTCGGGTGTATCCAGCTTAGCAATCGATTTAGCGCGTTGCGGAGGCCTAAGTTTATGCGGTTTTACAAGGGAGAACTCGCTCTCCATTTACACCCATTCTCAGAGGGTCACCCCTGCCGAGATGGAGTGACTTAACGCTTTAGAAAATACGTACGACGTAACTGGAAAATGGGGTCCGACAAGGTTACCATGACCGACATCGACCCCTAGATTTTATTCTTATTTTAGGTTCCACTCTTACTGAGTCCCCTATACACCTATATTACGGAAGCTTTAATTAGCATGAGCACCAACAATTCCACCAGCTGGGAAGAAAAAGTCGGCTTCGCCAAAATGCACTGTGGCGGAGTCATCATGGATGTCACAACCGCGGATGAAGCAAAAATCGCTCAAGATGCCGGTGCGACGGCCGTTATGGCTTTAGAGCGCGTCCCCTCTGACATCAGAAAAGAGGGCGGGGTAGCCCGCATGTCTCCCGTTAAAGTGATTCGAGAGATCGTTGAAAGCGTCACCATCCCCGTGATGGCCAAGGTGAGAATTGGTCATTTTATGGAAGCCCGAATCCTCGAGGAACTCGGGGTGGATTTCATCGATGAAAGTGAAGTCCTCACCCCTGCGGATGAAGCCCACCATATCGATAAACTCGCCTTCAAAATTCCCTTCGTATGTGGAGCTCGTAATTTAGGGGAAGCTCTGCGCCGAATCGGTGAGGGGGCTGCGATGATCCGTACCAAGGGTGAAGCCGGTACGGGAAATGTGGTTGAAGCTGTGCGCCATATGCGTCAAATCCAACGTGAGATGAAAGAACTCACGACTCTTCACGCCGATGAGTTGATGACTCAAGCCCGTGACCACGGCGCTCCGTTCAACCTCATCGTTGATGTCGCCAAAAGCGGTAAATTACCCGTCCCCAACTTTGCTGCCGGAGGAGTCGCAACTCCTGCCGATGCCGCCTTGATGATGGCCCTCGGCGCGGAAGCCGTTTTTGTCGGTTCGGGAATTTTTAAGTCGGGAGATCCCGAACGGATGGCTCAAGGAATCGTTCGAGCAGTCACATATTGGGAAGATGCCGCCGAATTGGCAAAGATCACTGAAGAGTACGCCTCTCCTACCATGCCGGGAATCGATATCAATGAAATCGATCCTTCCCAACGTCTACAGGATCGGGGATGGTAAGAAAACCGAGTAAGAGCGAAGTCGAATGCCCGCCCATTAAAGTAGGGATATTAGCCCTTCAAGGTTCATTCGCACTCCACAAAAAGTCGCTCGCCAAGCTCGGCATCTCCACTCTTTTTATCAGACGCCCCGAAGAGTTAGATCAGGTCGCAGGATTAATCATCCCTGGCGGCGAGAGCACCGTTATGTCTGATTTAGCCCGAGAATATGACCTTGATCAAAAGATTGTTCAAAAGGCGAAGGCGGGCATGCCGATATTTGGAACATGTGCCGGAGCAATTCTCCTCGGAAAAGGAGAGGAAGCCCCTCCGAGGCTCGAATTGAGCTCACTGACCGTTCAGCGAAATGCCTATGGTCGCCAACGGGAAAGTTTCGACGCCCCCGTCCAACTCACTTTTAGCCCGGAGCCCTTCCACGGAATTTTTATCCGTGCTCCTAGGATTGTTCCAAATGAGCAATCAAAATCTGCGATCGAAGGTTGGTACCAGGAAGACTTAGTTCTCACCCAACAAGACAAAATCTTGTTGTCGACATTCCATCCTGAACTGACCGAGGATTTGAGAGTTCATGAACACTTCATCGAGATGGTCCGAGCGAGCCTCGCTCAAGAAAAAGACCCCTCGATGCAGAATTCAAATTCCAGAATAAAGCAGAGTTCTAAAAAACTGACGCTATAGCTACTAATTAGTTTTTGTTGAATCTTGCTCCTTCGGAGTGCGTTTCAACCGTTTCGACAATTCTTCGAATTGTCTGTACTCCGCTAAACATAGGCTCTACGAGCCTACGTTCGCGGCCGAGTTGATCCCAACTCGGCTTAGTTCCTGTTTATTCAACAGGAACTAATTAACATCAAATAGATATGGTCTCACCCTTGAGTCTTCCTTACTCCACAAAACTTGGTGGAAGCATAAGAAGAGTTCGAGATCAAAATCACAAACGAGTTTGAGAAAAACTTATCATGATTGAGAACGCTCTCAATTGGCTCATCCAACAAGTAGAAGCATTCGGTTACCTCGGCATCTTCGTGATGATGTTTTTAGAGAGCACCTTCTTCCCCTTCCCCAGCGAAGTCGCCATGATCCCGGCGGGATACTTAGCCTACGAAGGTAAGATGAATATCTATCTCGCGATTCTTGCCGGCCTACTCGGCAGCTTAGCTGGAGCTCTTTTAAACTATTACTTAGCAAGAAAAATCGGCATCCCTTTTCTCCAACGCTACGGGAAATACTTTTTCTTCGATGAACGTAAACTCGACCGGTGTAACGCCATCTTCAGAAAGCACGGTGAGATCGCGACCTTTGTTTGCCGCCTGATTCCCTTAGTTCGTCAATACATTTCCCTCCCGGCTGGAATCGCCGGCATGCCGATCACTCGCTTCAGTTTTTATACGGGACTCGGTGCCGGAATTTGGGTGGCCGTGTTAGCCTTTTTCGGCTATTGGGTGGGAAACCAACTCACAAAATTGGAAGGTGACCCGAAGTGGGCCGATTATAAAAAGCTTTGGGAGCAACACGAAAAAACCATCCTTATCTACTGCGCCATCGGATTAGCGGTTTTGATCGTAGCTTATTTGGTCTGGCAGAAGAAGCGGAAGAGTAAGGTGGCGGCGTAGTAGTAGGCTCGGCCTCCGAGCCGTATTTGATTGAGCTTTACATTCAATAAGAATGTAAGATATAGGACTGCCCCTAATAATCCCCTTCAAAACATTTTCATCATCTTGGGCGACCCAGGGCGGCGCCTCGCTCTGCCCCGGGCTATAAAATTGCGGGCTTTCAGCCCTTGGTGTAGTAGCCGCCTTAAATTGATTTAGTAAGCCCCGAGCGTAAGCGACGGGATCTTCACGAAGCTTTTAATCCTTGGCTTTTTTGTCGTTTAAATCTCGTTTAACTAGCCCGAAGCGCTAGCGAGATAGGATGAATCGGCCAGAAGAATCGTTTTGTTCTTTAAATTTGATCCACTCAGAATAATTTAATCGCTTGTACGGCTCGAAGGTCGAGCCTACCACTGCGAGCCGACTACCTATGAATTCTTCTCAAGAATCACGATCGCCCGGGGCTCTGTCGGGCAATACATTTCGCAGACTCCACAGCCGATACATCCATCTGTTTTCACTTCGACATCGGCACCTTGGTAAGGAATTTCGATGGCGTCCTGACCTAAAGGACATTTTTCGACGCAAATCTGACAGTCTTCGCCATCGCTTCTCAAACAATGATCCCGACGCAACTCGGCGATCCCCATCGAAATGAGGTTTGCGGGAACCTGTTGGAGTGCACCCGAAGGACAGTTCTGCATACAAGAAAGATCTTCGCAGACGACACAGGCTTGGATGTGGGGGTCGATGTAAGGCGTACCTGCTTTTTCAGGATCATCCGTATCCAAAAGCTGGATCGCTTGAACTGGACAGGATGCGACGCACTGAGCTCCCCGTGAGCAACGATCTAAAAAGAGTTCCTCGGTAAGGGCTCCCGGGGGACGTAGGAGGCGGTCTTCCTCTTCACCGTAAGAGTAGCCTTCAGTGGAATAATCGTAATCCGATTCTCCAGACTCCCAGGCGGATTCCATCGATTTTTCGACCCGATCCATTTTTTTCTCAACGGCATCAGCGACGGGCTTGATCAAACTGCGAAACCCTTCGAGGAAAAAGGAGCGCCGAACAAACTTATCTTCATCGGAATCGGAGGATTTCTTCTTCTCTTCATCCTTCTTTGAAGGATCGGAATCGGACTTGGACATCGTATTTGTGGAACCTTGGAGTATTTGTATTTGAAAGGTAGCGTGCTGAACTTTTGAAGTGCCCGTAGCCGAATCTGTGACAATTTGGCTGGCTACGTTCATTGGCCAATTTTTTACAAATTCGGCTACTTGGTTAGAGGCGAAAGGTCCAAACTCTGGTGAGTTTGTCTACAGAAAACCATTTTATTCCAGTTTGTATCTTTTAGCTACCGTCTAAACATGACGATAAACCTGAATCGTAATATCATCCTCGATTTCAAAGCCATCATCGTGGGCTGCGTTCAAGATCATATCGATAGCATCCCCCGCACGAGCCTGAGATATCTTCTTCTTTAAAATCGCTTGCTCCAGTCGATCTTTCCCAAAGAACTGCTTATCAAAAGTACCAGCATCCATCGTGTCTTCATGAACGGCTTCAATAATTCCATCGGTATAAAGAATCAAACAATCTAAAGGATCGATCGAGAATTCTTTTGTACCGTATTCAATATCAAAAATATTGAGCGCCATATCCCCAGTATCATCCAACTCGAGAAGATCATCTCCTCGAACCAACATCGGTGGATGATGCCCTGCATTCGCGTAAGTTAAAGTTTTTTCATTCACATCTAAAATTGCGTAGATGCCGCTTACGAAAATATCCGCGGGAAGTGGCACTTTGAGACAGTATCGATTTAAAACGGTCATCAACCTCCCGGCATCCGACTTGTTTTCGATCTTGTTGAGAACTTGGACTAAGTTATCCCGAATATTGGATGCGCGCTCTTCATGACCAGAGACATCAAAAATCAAAATACCGTAACGATTTCGCGGCAGTGTGTAGAAGTCACAATGATCTCCCCCTGACATGCCTGAACAAAAGGCCTTACGATATTCTTTATAACAAGTCTCTCGAAGCAAGCTCTCAGCACTATCAATGCCATTCGCTAAAGATTTAGGCAGGATGGTTTGCATGTGTGAGGGAAGAATATTGAGAATCTCAATATTCAATTTCCCCGCTTGTTTCAAAGTGAGGTAAGCATCCGATACTCCGAGAGCGATCGATTGCGGCTCGAGTCCATAGTTTTCACCGTGAAGGTAAATAAACTTGGATTTCGATACCAGGTTGATCAACTCGGGATCCACCTTCTTATTCGATAGATACCGTTCTATACCATTGTAGTATTGGCAGAGTTTGGTTTCTAAACTCGGGCTCGGACCCCGCAATAGAAGATGCTGCTTGATGTCGAGAATGTTTTGGTATCCCGTTCTCGATAAGGTTTGAAGAATGGCTGACTTTGCGAGCATGAAAAGCTGCATCTCATCGAGATCCAGTTCATTTCCAAAAGCCTGGGAGACCACAGCTTTCTCCATCGGCTTTTCACCGGATTCACTTGGACCTTCACCGCGTGGCCCCGAAGTGATTTCAGTGTTTTGTAAGAGATTCCGCGGTTTGACTTCCTGACAAAGTTGAGTCACCACATCTCGAATTTCAGTGTCGTAGTTCCCTCCGATGATCGCATCACTGCCCCCGGGAGCCTCTAACCATTCGTTGATGAGTTCATCGCACTTACTCTTTAATCGCCCAACTTGTTTTTTAACTGGGTCGTCGACGGGACCCAGAATTTCAATTCGTTTCTTTTCTCTTTCAGTACTTTGAGCGACATCTTCGAAGAGTTCATCGACTTGGAGCTCTTCGGTATCGGGCCGAAGGATGATGGGCTCTTCGGGAATTTCAACAGGTTCCCTTTGGAGCTCTTCTTCAACCTCAACCTCCTCAACCTGGCGGTCCTCCATCGCGGGATCTTCCCCAAATCCCTGATCAGCCAAGACCTTTCGAACATCTCGATCGAGCATGTCGAGAGGAGCCGAAATTTTTCGAGGTTTGTACGGATAGAAAAGAGCTTCTAAATCATCGAGACTCACGGGCTCAAACGCATTGACGACGAGCACCGTATCGGGATTCTCACGAAAGGTGTACCTCGCCAATCGTCGATCCAGGAAGAGTTTTTGATCTAATGTGAAGTGAGAATTGGAAGTTGTAGTCATATTGGGATCGAAAAGGCTAAACCTCGTTAGAGAGCCTTTTGATACGGATTCGTTGGAGTTGAATTTGAGGGACCAAAACCTGGTTGAGGAGCACGCTGAGATCCCATCAAGACTCCCAACGTACCATTCGTTCAGTTGTCCCCTTAGAAATAGAGACCCATTAGGTTGATCGACCTAGAGAAACCCTAAAATTTAGTCTGATTCAAAAAGATCCAACCTCACCTCAGCCCCGGCCCACACAGAACCCTTAAGAATCATAAGGAAAAAGACTTACAGACTTTCCCGAACGATGACAATATTCTGAAAATAGAGGATTATCCTAATCGATGAGAATTCAATCTCAGTTCTTGGACAGAGGCCCGTGGGTTCCGGTAAAATCTTGTCTTTCCGATTGAAAGAAAATGGGCTCCGGTGCGTCTAAATACATAAGCCCTTCTTTATAAAGTAAATAGCGGAATAAAACGAGCCGACACACAGCTCTTACCGTCTGAATGAAGAGTACGTAGCATCGAAAGGAGTTTTTCCTTCCTGAGCTTCGTTCTAAAACCCAATAGAGATCACCACAGAAACGGTCCTGGAAGACCGATAAGAAAAGATAACTACTCATGTGTCTTCACCGAGAGATCTCGGTGTGATGAATTCCACCTCCAAGGAAAATGGATCATTATGACGACTCCTTCTCATAACGCTCATGCGGCTACTCCTCTCAGGATGGCCTCTGTCATCTTTACCCTCCTCGCACTCCTGTTTACCTTCCTCCCCCTCGGGACCTGGAGGTTAGCTAATAGTGAAGAGCAAACTGAAGAGAAAGACTTTGATCAACTCTTCGAACGTATTCAGTACTTTTTAGAGTATTACTATTTAGACCTCGATCGAGCTCCACCCCGCCACTTGATCGAAAGAGCCCTCGCCGCTCTCGAAAATGCTGCGGATGAGATTTATGTCGATAATTCCGAAAAAGGTAAATCGAGGATCAAGGTGCACGTGGGTCAGAAGTCGATCATCCTGAACTTGAGAAAGGTGAAGAGACTGAGAGACGCCGTCGCTCAACTCAAAAACTTATTCACCTTCATTCGAGATAACTACGAAGGTGACGGCTCGGTGAATGAAATCCGTTACGCCACTGCTAATGGATTTTTGACGGGCTTAGATCCCCACACCTTAGTTTTCAGTCCGAAAGCCTTTAAGGATTTTTACACCCACATCGAAGGTGAAATCTATGGCGTCGGGATGTTGGTAGGAGTCCGCAAAGGTCGTCTCCATGTCATTCAAGTGCTTAAAAACACTCCCGCGCAAAAAGCCGGATTTAAAAATGGCGATATCATTTCTAAGATCGGAGATGAGTCGACCATCAACATGGACGTGAATGAAGCTGTATCTAAAATTCGTGGTCCCAAAGGGGCTGAGATTATTTTGACAGTCAAACGTCGTGAATCTAAAGAAAGTAAAAAGCTTTCTACGATCGATATTCCTGTTAAAAGAGATCGAGTCACGATCCCTAACGTGCAATCTCGATTGCTTCCAGAGAGCATCGGCTACATCGAAATTCAAAACTACGACAAAAACACCGTCAACCACATGCGTCGTCACTTGGAGAAACTCAAGCTTCTCAATAAAAGTGAAGAACTCAGCGGATTGATTTTAGATTTGCGTAGAAATTCAGGTGGTCTATTAAAGCAAGCCGCAGAGATGGCGGATTACTTCTTGAGTTCTGAGGATGACATCCTCTACAGCATCGCGGATAAACGCGGCGTCAACGACACCACCGCGCGCGACGATCGCAATGAACCTAAATATCCAGTGATCTTGCTATCGAGTGGATCCTCGGCATCTGGAGCTGAAATTGTTCTCGGAGCCTTACAAAAAAATGATCGAGGATTAGTTCTCGGTGATCGAAGCTTCGGTAAGGGATCCGTTCAACAACTTCACTCCCTGAGACTGAGAAACGACCCTGAAGATTACGATGCACAACTGAAGATCACCGTTTCTGAATACTTGATCCCCGGTCAAATCTCCATTCAAGAAAATGGAGTGGTCCCTGACATTCTGGCTCAGATGGCTATCTTCAGTGAAAAAGAAGTCAACCTCTATCCCGATGAACGACGCGGCACTGAAAAAGACTACGAGCACCACATCGTCAGTAAGTACGCAAAAGAGCAAAAGCCCGTTGAAATCATCAGCTATCCTTACGAACTCAAACCCGAAGAGGAAGAGTTCGGAGATACTTTCATGTCGGACGATATCAAGCCCCTGGAAGATACCCTCGTTCAAATCGCGATGGACCTCTTCAAGCTCACCGACAAGAATTCAAATCGTCCCTTCAGCCGTGAAAATTTCTTAAAGAAAAATAAAGCTGGAATCGACGCTATCCGCAAAAAACGCTACGGCGATATCATCGACGTGATGAAGAAGCGGGGAATCGATTGGTCTGGTGGAACGAATCCCGTCAATCCTAAAGTGAGCCTCAAGGTCACTCACAAAATCGAGCACCGCCCCTCTTCGGATGAAGACAACCCTTATCCCGAAAAAACCTTGGTGATGACCGTCAAAGCGACGAACACCACCGACAAAACTTTGCACCGCGTTTGGGCGGTCAGTAAATCGGATTACTACCTCTACAACGAACGAGAATTCCTCTTCGGTAAATTAGAACCTGGTGCTTCGGTTGAACGTAGCGCTGAATTCAGCCTGTTCCCTTCATCCGCTTCACGTAACGATGAAGTCAGCCTTTCTGCTCACGCAGAGGGAGTCCAGGAGGCGATCCTGAATCTCGATCACCAGGTGGTTTTACCCGGCGAAAAGATCCCCGATTTCGCCTTCTCATTGACTCTGAAAGATACCAAAACGGGAAAACCGATCACCCACCTGACCAAAGGTACGGAAGCGACTCTCACCGCTGAGATTAAAAACACCGGAACGGGAACTCTCAAAAAAGGAATTTCAGTCCTTAAAAACAAATCTGGAAGAGATGTTTTCTTAGAAGTCGGTCGCCCTGAAATTATGGACCTCGCCCCCGGCGGAAATACCAAAGTCGATTTCAAGTTTCGAGTTCGTGAGGATTCTGCTCGTGAAAACTACGAGTTTGAATTCATGATCGCAGATTCCTACTACCCCGCTGGTATCAGTCGCGAGTTAAAAATTGGAACGGAAGATTCCGGACCCAAAATGAAAAATGGATTATGGGAAGCGGCTCCTAAAATTGAAATCGCCATCAAGGGAAGCAAAGACTTTGTAAGCTCCGACGATGAAATTCAATTGATCGGTAAAGTCGCTCACCCCACTCAGTCGTTCAACGCCTGGGTCGGAACTTCTCCCTTGAGCTTGTCGAATCGCCAGCCTCCAGATAAGATCACCTTCTCGAGAGCGCGTGGCGGAGAAAACGGTTACTCAGCCACTTTAGAAGCGACCACTCCGTTGAAAGAAGGTCAAAACATCGTGACGATCTTTGCCAAGGGAGAAAACGGTTTAGTCAGTCGTAAGGTTGCCTACATTCGCCGCACTCCGATCGCTACGGCAAGCTCTTCGAAGGATAAACCGACGAAGTAAGAGAACGTTTTGAGTTAAACGTTAAGTGCAAAAAAAGCCTCAGAGATCTTTGATCTCTGAGGCTTTTTTTATTTTACAGTAGCCGAACTTGTAAAAGTTTGGCGGGTTAGGTTTGCCAGCCAAATTTTTACAAATTCGGCTACGGACGCAATCCGTTTATTATGCAGTGTTCTATTTTCCCGAGCTCCCCTTATCCACCTCGGCCTTTAACTTCTTAATCTCTTCGTCGATCGCTTTAAGCTTCGCCGTATGATTTTTAAGCGCTTCTTCTTGCTCTTTTCTTCGTTCGTCAGGCAGGCTCTCATCGCTTAAAAAGTTTTCAGCCCAGCGGATATCACTCAGAACTTGAACCTTCTCTCTCTCTTTATCTGCCCACCTCAATCGCGATTGAGCGAACAAGCGCTTCTTGATGACTTCTTCTTGAATGTCGTTCCACTTCCCCTCACTCCGAGCGTGATTTTCTTGATCTAAAGTTAAAAGTTCGTCTCGTTTGGCTTGAATTTGCAACAGGGCTGCTTTCATTTCCAGTTCTTTTTCTTCTAACAAGCGAATGTGATAACGATCTTCTTTAGGATCGAGCTCTTTCAATCGCAATCGAACTTCTTCGATTTCATTTTTTGCTAAGGGCAAGTAACTCTCATGCTTCAAAGCTTCCAAGCGGTGGGCGAGTCCTTCTAAAATCAACTTGTTCTTTTCGCTGAGTACTTCTTCTGAGTATTGGATCTCGATGGCTTTTCGTTCAATTTCTAAAAATTTCAACTCGTATTGAAAGCGCTCCAAACTGGCTTTTGCCATCGAAATAGGACCGAGATCCTCTTCGGTTTTAGATTCTAAAGAATTCGTTCTCAGTTTTTCTTGTTCTACGTAGAGATTTAAGTAGAGCGACCAGATCTCTAAAACTTTTTTTTCCAGCCGCCCTTGGGCAAAGATCTTTTGAACTTCGAGGGCAATCTTAGTGGCTTCCTCTTCGGTTTTGGCAGCCTCCCCTTTGAACACGAGCTCATTCATCTTTTGAACTAACTCTGCATACTCCTTTTTAACCTGATCAATTTTTTCAGCTTGAGGCATCCATTGAGTGAGGAGCTTTCTTCGAGCTTCGTCCTTCTCATGACGACGAGCCACTTGGAGTAACTCTACCTCCCCCGAAACGAGTTGAATCACCAACTCACACTCCACATCTTCTTCCACGAGTTTTTTGATGTCGGGAAGAACCGTAGGATGGATTTCTAAAGGAGGCATCCAAGGAGTGATTTCTCGAAGATCATTGGCGTGGAATAAAATGGACTCGACCGCTTTTTCTCCACGAGTGGCCCCTCCCATGGTGATCTCAACTCGTGAGGGTACTTTCTTGACAGGAGGGTCACCGATAGGAATCTCGACAGCCGAAAAGGTAAATCCTCTCACGAAGGGCGAGGTGCCTAAGAATGATTCACGCATCAGCTTCTCAGCCGGATATTCGAATTGCTCTCCATTTTGCTTCCAGCGCAAAAGCACAACGACCCGATCTCCCAAGGTATAACGAACATCTGGTTTTCCTTGAGCCACTCTCGACGTGGCGTCCCAAAACTCCGGGCCGCGTAATCCGAGTTCCATGAGTCCAAGGTAAATATCTTCCCCACTAGCCCGAAAAACAACGACGGCCTCATGAGCAGGTCCCTCGATATGACAGGCGAAGACTTCCAAAGCTTGAGTGGGTGAGACGAAGAGGCACGGAACCACAACTTCCTTAGCTTCAGTGTCAACCTTCACTTTATCCGACAAGGGGATCGGTTCAGGGCCCGAGTCTTGAGAATCCGTATTAGCCTGAGATTCACGGTCATGATCGTGATCAGCATGATCTTCCTCCGGATCGGAGGTAGTTTCGGGCTGTTCAGGCGATTTTTCTACAGGGATAGAGCTTTGCTTTTGCGTCGAGCCCTCTGATTCTGGCTCTACTTGTGGCTCAATTGTTTCACTTTGTTCGCCTTGAGCCTTGGAATCAGTTTTTTGTGGAGGAACTGGGGCATTTCGAGTGTCGCAACTCACACATCCCCAGGTGAAAATTACCCACAAACTCAAAGACAAAATCTGATTGAAGAGTTTCATTTGATTCTATTATTCCCTGATTGAATGAATTTGAATTCATTATAGATGAGAACAAATGCTAATCACCAGAAACCTCTAGTACTTTCCAGTAGCCCCTTAAAGAAAGTTAAATTTTTTTAAATGATGCATTGAATTTTTTCAGAAGGGATTTTTAATGGTCTTTTTAACCAATCGATTTCTCTATTGTGATCCAACTCGACCTATCAAGAATTTTTATTCTAATAACCTTTAGGTCAGACTCTTTCTTTCATTGAGCAAAATTTAAACAATACGCTGTATGAAAGTTGAGAGGAACTTTAAGAAATCATTGGGATTGGGTTGCTCAAAAAAAGCATGTACTCCATTTCATTCTCGGTTGAGTACATCACATAAAAGATTAAATATCATCGGAAGTGAAGGAGTTCGGTTCAAAACCGCTTTGCTTTTCTTAAGAAGAGCTTTTCTCAGGAGAACGGAATTTTGAGATTTCAGCGGAATTGAATCCTGCAAGCATTAGAAAATGAAGTGAGGAGTTCACATATTTTATCCTGGTCGGCCAGCCGCATTGTTTAACTTTTAGGTTTAGCCCCTTAAAGTTAAACCTTTCAGAGTAAAACTCTGTAGAGTTAAGCTCAGCGTTGGCAAAAAAGATTCAGCGGTAAAATCATTTCGAAGAAGAGGAGTAGCTTGCTTGTCCTTCCTTCCGAGTTTTTCTTTCCCGCCTTTTGCCCCCTCCCCCTACTCATTAATAGATCCTGCCTTTAAAAGACTCAGGCCTTTAAAGACACGCCACCTTTAAGACTCTGCCTCTTTAGATTTGTCATCCTTAGATTCGGCCTTCTTAGAATCCGCTTGTTCAGATTTATCATCTTCAGCTTCGGAATGTTCCGATCCTGGAACACAGCAAGAACACGGCCCATCACCATCATGATGATGTTTTGACTCTAAGATTGTTTGTCCCTTACTGTCTGTCGCTTGAGAAGTCTTAGAATCCTTGGGCTCAGCGTCCACCACGGTATAGATGATGAGGCCAACGAAAAATAAGACGATGGGCCCGACCGCGATGAGATAACTGGTCCACTGCTTAAGTAGGTAACTTTGACTACCAATATTCTGAGACATCTGAGCTTCATCCATGCTTATCTATTTACGTCTTCAACAGGGCTACTCGATCAGCGATCCAATAGGTATAAATGAGTTCCTATTAATAAATTGTGCCCAAAATAGGGACCCTAAACCCGACCATCAGGGCGTGCTTCAAATTGCCGCCCTCAAGCTTCAAGTTAATACTTTATCTAAAGATAATCCATAGAAAGCTATTTTACCCTCCTTAAAATGCGGCTAAAGTTTCAGGCTGACCCCTCTGGGCTCTTGATGGGATGGAGACTAAATCGCTATCCTATTGGGCTGGGTTGAGGAAAACTGAATAGACCAGTAAATAAATTACTAATTCATAATGACTTATCGAAAGTTCAAATGAAGGTCATCCCATTCAGTTGGCACGATCAGAGGAACGTTCTTGCGCTCGTCTTGGCATCCTATTGACATCGACAGCCAGGCGAGAAATCATACTCGTTCTTCTGATAATTGAACGGTGATTTCAAAGACCGATTGGAAATACTCTCAGTCGTAAAACAAAAATCGCAATGAAGTCCGATAACCGGGCTTTCAACGGTCGATTCGCTACTTTGAAACCACCCCTAAAACCACTTTAGTCTTTAACCACAGAGACTTAGGTAGATTCCCTTCCAACGGACCGAGTCTACCTCAATACACTTCAGTACCGATTCTCGGACCTTGGCTCATCCTGTCCGTTCAAGTCTTAGCATCCTATTCTTTATTGGTCGGAAATTCTAAGCTAACCACCTTAGAACTCGATGGCCCTATCAGGATGGATTGTATCTACCACTGAAGTGTTTCTATTGATGGTTAAAAGACTTTCGATAGTTCAACGAGAATACTGACATCATTACCTCATGATCATTTGGATTGAATGATCTGGCTTGGAACTCGACATCCGTTTTGTCACAGACGGTGAAAACCACAAGAACTATGACTCAGCAATCAACAACAAGCATTCTTATCGGTGAGGAATCCCTTCTCATTCAATGTGCCCAAACCCTTTTAGATAAAGGGCAACAAGTCGTCGGGATCTTATCTGCTGATCCGGGCATTCTCTCATGGGCCCAACAACAAGAAATTCCCACGAGTTGCTCAAGAGGCAACCTGCTTGATTTCGTAGAAGATAAAGAGTTCGATCATTTTATCTCCGTCGCTAACTTAAGAATGATCCCGAGCGAGATCATCGAGCGTGCGAAGAAGATGGCCATCAACTTTCACGATGGTCCTCTCCCTGATCGAGCAGGTATCTACGTGACAACGTGGTCGATCTACAACGATGAACCCGAGCACGGGGTAACCTGGCACGAGATGACCCCGGGAGCCGACCGTGGTGGAATCCTGCTTCAGAAACGATTTGAAATCTCTTCCAATGAAACTTCATTCAGCTTGAATGCTCGCTGTTTCGAAGTAGCGATGGAAACCTTTAATGAATTAGCCGATCAAATCGCCCAGGGATCTCTCTCACCTCAACCTCAAGATTTCACGGATCGTCAGTACTTCTCTCGCAAGCACCGCCCCAAGAATACGGGCGTCGTCTCTTTCGAAGAATCAGCAGAAACTCTCGAACGACAGTTTCGTGCTCTTAACTTCGGTCCAAACTACGAGAACCCAGTAGCGGCGCTAAAACTTTTATCAGGCGACTTTCTTTGTGTCGTTGAGAATCTCGAAGTACTGGATTCAACTGCAGGACAAGCTCCAGGTACGGTAGTCGAGGTGAATGCCGAAGAACAATCCCTCACCGTGACCAGCGGAAGCTCTGACCTCAAATTAAAGGGATTCTCTACAGTTGAGGGAAAAGGACTGAAAGTCGAAGATCTCCAATCTCAAGGATCGATCTCAACTGGAACCGTCCTCAACCAATTGAGTTCGGACGTGGCTCAAAAGCTCAACGATCTTCACAGCCAGGTGGGTCCTTCAGAGCAACGTTGGAGCTGGAAACTTTCGAGTATCTCTCCCTTAGATATTCCTTATGCCGATCGAAGTGCTAGCTCAGAAACTTCCACGAGCTTTCAATCTTCCACTCAAAACTTGAGCGAGAAGGCCCAAAAAGCCATCCGAGAAAACAGTGGTGATCAAGCCGAGAACATCACTTTATCTGTCGCTCTCGGGGTCTACTTCGCTCGATTGACAAGTCAAAATCAATTCACCTTGGGTTACAGAAGTTCTGCTATCGCTGAAGCCGTCACCTCAGAAGTAAAAGGTTTCTTCTCGAGTTGGGTACCCTTGCAATTTAATGTGAATGCATCCGAGACTTTCTCAAATTGCCTCAAAGCTCAAGGCCAAAGGATCGAGGACGCCAACCGTGACCTCACCTTCATCTCAGACATCCAAGCGCGATACCCAAGTCTTCCAAAAGATGCTTTTCGCTATCCGGTG
Source organism: Planctomycetota bacterium (assembly GCA_028280485.1). Taxonomy (GTDB): domain Bacteria; phylum Planctomycetota; class UBA8108; order UBA8108; family JACQVS01; genus JANQLS01. The sequence goes on along the minus strand of JANQLS010000048.1, from coordinate 180,715 downwards.
AGCATCGATCTCTCTGATTCCGATGCCGAGCTGCCCTCGACCTGCGAACTCGCCGTCAAGATTGCTGGCGATGCGAAGTCTTTGACTTGGAATTACAACTCTGAAGTCTTCGATCAAGCAACGATCGAACGGATGCAAGATCAAATTACAGGTTTGATCGAAAGCTTAAGCACTGAAGCGACAGGTCCAATCTCTCGCTTACCCTTATTGAGTGGCGATGAACTTAAGAAGATTTTGGAATCCTGGAACGACACGGCTTGTGACTATCAACGCGATGCTCGGATTCAAGAATTGTTCGAAGCTCAAGTCCAAGCGCATCCAGACAAGGTTGCCTTAGTCTACGAAAACCAAAGCTTAACCTATAGCGAACTCAACGAGAGAGCCAATCAACTGGCTCACTACCTGCGTGAAAACGGAATCACCTCGGACACCTTGGTCGGAGTGGCCACCGATCGCGATCTCGACATGGTGATCGCGGTTTACGGAGTCCTTAAATCGGGAGGTGCTTACGTCCCTCTCGATCCCGAGTATCCTTCCGATCGTATCGCGTTTATGATCGAAGATGCGAAGATCGAAACGATTCTCACTCAGACAAAATTGGGAGACACCGTCCCCACCGGAGATGCTAAGGTCGTCAATTTAGATACCGATTGGCAGTCCCTGATCGCCGGGCAGCCCACTACGAATCCCGATCCTATCGGGACTTCAAAGAATCTGGCTTACGTGATCTACACTTCAGGTTCAACTGGAAAACCTAAAGGGGTGATGGTCGAGCACTTCAATGCCGTCAACTTCTTCGTCGGTATGGATGACTGTATCCCCTACGAAGAACCGGGTGCTTGGTTACAAGTAACGAGCCTCTCTTTCGACATCTCTGTCTTAGAAATCTTTTGGACTCTCACTCGAGGCTTCGAACTCGTTATCTACGGTGGCGGAGAAAAAGTGAATACCAGTGAGTCCACTACCGGTGGAAAATCTTCAAATCTTTCCAATCAAAACCAGCCCTTGGACTTCAGCTTGTTCTACTTCTCAAGTGACGAAGGAGAAAAAGCTCAGGATAAATACCGCCTGCTCTTAGAAGGCGCGAAGTACGGCGATCAAAATGGATTTACCGCCGTATGGACGCCCGAGAGACACTTCCACGCCTTCGGAGGTCTCTACCCCAATCCTTCCGTTACCAGTGCTGCGATTGCCGTCATCACTAAAAACGTAAAACTGCGCGCAGGAAGCTGCGTCCTTCCTCTTCACTCTCCCATTCGAGTAGCTGAAGAATGGGCTCTCGTGGACAACCTTTCCAATGGCCGAGTACAGATTTCATTCGCAGCAGGTTGGCAACCGAATGATTTCGTCTTCTTTCCAGATAATTTTGCAAATCGTAAAGAAGTCATGTTCAAGGCGATGGATGAAGTCCAAAAGCTCTGGCAGGGAGGAAGCGTTAAATATACCGATGGAACGGGCAAAGAATTCGAAGTCAAAACTTTGCCTCGCCCGGTTCAAAAGAAACTTCCCATCTTTGTCACCGCCGCCGGTAATCCTGAAACTTTCAGAGCGGCTGGTGAACGCGGTGAAAACGTACTGACTCACTTACTCGGTCAAAGCGTTGAAGAGGTCACCGAGAAAATCAAAGTTTACCGCGAAGCCTGGAAGGAAGCCGGACACGAAGGGAACGGTCACGTCGCTTTGATGCTCCACACTTACATCGGTGAAGACGAGGATGAAGTCAAAGAGCTTGTCCGAGAGCCGATGAAGGAATACTTGAAGAGCTCGGTGATGCTGATCCAAAAAGCAGCTTGGAGCTTCCCAACCTTCAAACAACAGACGACTACCAGTGAAGGCCAATTCTCTTTAGATTCACTCACTGATGAACAACTCGATGACGTCTTAGACTTCTCATTCGAACGGTATTACGAAACAAGTGGATTGTTCGGGACAGTCGAGTCGACACGAGAGTACGTCGATATGATCAAGGGTTGCGATGTCGATGAAATCGCCTGTTTGATCGATTTCGGGGTGAGCTCTGATTTAGCTTTAGACGCCTTACCTCTTCTCAATGAGGTTAAAAATATCGCGAACACGAAGGCTTCAGAATCTGATTCTTCCGAGCCGTCGACAAGCAGTTCGACGATCGCTCAATTAGTAGAACGACATAAAATCAGCCACCTCCAATGCACCCCTTCGATGGCGAGCATGTTGCTTTTGTCAGAAGAAGAGAAAAAGGCATTGGCTAAAATTGACCATCTCTTCGTGGGAGGAGAAGCTCTTCCCCCGAGCCTCGCCGAAAAACTTCGCGAGGCTATGCCGAATGGCACGATTAGAAATATGTACGGCCCCACCGAGACCACCATCTGGTCTTCGACCCAAGATGTAACTCCCGCTGAGCCCATCACGATCGGAGTACCGATCGCGAATACTCAAATCTACATCTTGGATGCAAATTTAGAGCTCGTTCCCCCGGGAATTCCTGGTGAACTCTGTATCGGTGGAGATGGAGTCGTTCGTGGCTACCTCGATCGCCCAGAGTTGACGGCCGAACGTTTTGTCGATGATAAATTCCATTCTCAACAAGGCATGAAGCTCTACCGAACAGGAGATTTAGCTCGCCACCGTGAAGACGGCATCTTGGAATTCATCAGTCGAATGGATCACCAAGTTAAAGTGCGTGGCTATCGCATCGAATTGGGTGAAATTGAAAGCTTACTCTCTCAGAATGCTGATGTCAGAGAGTGTGTGGTCATCGCAAGAGAAGACACTCCCGGTGACAAACGCTTGGTCGCTTATTTCTTGCCTGCAGGTCAAAAGGGAGTCGACACCTTAAAACTGAGAAACCATTTGCGACAAAACTTACCAGAGTTCATGGTGCCTTCAACTTTTGTCGAACTGGATAAATTCCCCTTAACTCCCAATTTAAAGGTCGATCGGAAAGCCCTTCCGGCACCTTCAGAAGTTAAGCCGATTTCTCAAGACAAAACGGAACAGGCTCCACCTTCTAATAAACTTGAAAAAACGATCGCTACCATTTGGCAGGAAGTCTTAAACCTGCCTTCGATGGGCTTAGATGACAACTTCTTCGACCTCGGGGGACACTCGTTGTTGACTCTCCAAGTTCACAACAAATTGAAAGAATCGATTGAAACTAAAATCAGTTTAGTCGATATGTTCAAATTCCCCACGATTCGAACCTTGGCTGGATTTATCTCAGAAGAAGCCGGCGGGGGGAAATCAGAAGAGCTTAAAGAGAAGACGGAGAAGAGAGCTCAAAGCCGTAGAGACGCCATGAGTAAGCGGCGTCAAATGCGTGGGCGAAGACTTCAAAGTACGGATGGTTAAATTAACTAGCCCGGAGCGTAAGCGACGGGAAATTTCTTACGTGTTCTTTGGGTGAAAACTGAAGGCCTTAGCTATCCATTTAAAAAATACCGATGGTGAATTCCTCACGATGACGTATCCCGTCGCTTACGCTCCGGGCTAGTTAACGAATTGAGCAAAAAGTCACATTCCCAGAGAGCTATTCTATCAATCGAGCGAGAAGAGTAAACCGTAGAAGTAAGCGATCGTTTCACTCAGCAACGAACGAACCCCCGCACTCGTGCGATACCAAGCCCGACCTTCAAACCGAGGGTCGGGTAAGGCATGCACCCCAATTTCAAATTCCTCACCCAAAATATGTTCGTAGATCATAAAAGTTCTTCGGGAGTGAGCTCCGAGGGTGATGATATCAAATTTTTGAGTCTTCCCTTCTGCTTTCAACCAAGCTTTAAAAGCATTCACTGAAGCGAGCGTTCGTTGACGCTGAACTTTGGGTGCAGGAACGGCAGTGATTAAACTTTCCTCAAAACCGATAGCTATGAGAGACCTTTTGGAAAGTTCCGCGTAGTTTTTATATTCCTTCAAATAGGTTCCGTGGGCGAGAGGACCTCCCGTTGTCACCAGCCTCTTGTATCCTCCCTCTTTGAATCGAACGGCCACTTCTTCAAGCAAGTCATCGTTCAACCAACCTTCTAAAACCAGTACTTCACCTCCGATGGGTCGGTGTATGGTTAAGAATTTAGGTAAGTAAAGACCGATCCCGATCCCCGAAGAGATAAGTAAGAGTAAAATCACAAACCATCCCTTCCACGTCGGAACGATGAGTGATTTTCGCTTAAAAAACCAACTGAGGAAAGATCGCTTTGAAGGTGAAGTCACGCCTGTACCCTTCGACGAAGCATATGGAAGGCGGCACCACAAACGGTCAAACCGACGGCTAACAGAGCGAGGGTCTTAGGCTCGGGGATGGGATTGAGAACATCGTATTCCACATAGAAATCATCCAGCGTGAAATAAGCTCCATCGGCGGCACCTCCAGCAGTTCCCGCCATGGTATCAAACTCAACGGAATGAATCAGAGTACCCCCCGTCATGGTCGTATCGATCATAAAAGTCGTCATCGACATCGCTTCAGTCTGATAGATAAGATTTCCATCGATATCAAAGGCGAAGAGAGACTTTAAAGACATATCATCGTCGGAGTCCCAAAGTGAAACTTTATTCACGCCCTGATTAAATTGGGCCACAATTCCACTGGAGTGAAAGTTTCCGTCACGACCTTCGAAACCATAACCGTCATTGAACGCGCCTAAGACATTGTCCCCATCGGTATTGTAGGCCTTGTTATTACCCCACTTGACGTTGTTGATGTGAACTCCACCCGCCTGGCCGCCCCAAGCGCCATCGGAGCCATCATCGGTAAACGTGACGTTGAATCCGTAAGCTCCGTTGAACTTCAGCAATCCTTCAGAAGATCCAGCCGAATCACTACCACTGTTAAAATCTAAGAGGAGAGATTGAGGAGCTGCAAATAGAGAAGAACTCGTAAGGAGCGTAAATAAAATCAGTGCGACTTGAACCCCGCGGTTCGAATTCCACATGGGAATGGCCTCATAGCTAATAAAGATTTTAAAATGAAGACTACGCATCATCGAGATCGAAGCGTAGCAAGCCACAGCTCTAGCCATGGCGAAATAGGTATACTTTTAAAGAGATTCAAGAAGCGTGCCCAACCGAGATAAATTGAAATATTTTTGATTACAACTAAACCCATCATACCTCGCTAAAGCTTCGGGCTTGAGGGGTGAAAGCAGCTTTTAAAACGGATAGTTGAATCCTATTTAATGTCTCTTTAAGGGAAAAGATCCTCAGCTCAAAGTTCGATTCAGCAAAAAAAAAATCACCTCCCAAGCCCGAAGCTTTAGCGAGGAATAATGTCAGTTCATAACTTCTTAAGAAAAGTAACTTAGCGAACATTCCCGTGAATTTAAGGGAAATAAGATCAATTCTCGGCCCTTCCATATTCCGATAAAAAAACCTCGAGCGCCGTGAGGCACCCGAGGCTTTTATTAAGAGTAATTCTTATCGAAGGTTAAGCTTCGCTTTGAAGTTTTCGCTTTTTCCTTCTCGCAGTGAAGCTTGCCGCTCCAGCCCCCATTGCGATCAATGCGAGGGTGGCTGGCTCGGGAACAGGAGTGTTCACTCCGAATCCCGTGGGGTTGGCGTCGTACTCCACGTAGAAGTCGTCTAAAGTAAAGTAGTAACCGTCAGCAGCACCTCCAGCAGTTCCTGCTTCAGTATCGAATTCGACTCGGTGAATGAGCTCTCCACCTGTCATGGAAGTGTCGATAGTGAAGGTCGTCTGTGCCATAGCGGCGGTTTGATAAAGAAGGTTACCGTCAGCGTCAAAAGCGAACAAGGTTTTGACAGTATCGTCGTTATCAGTGTCGAAGAGCGATACCTTGGTCACCCCTTGGCTGAAGTCAGCGACGATTCCACTGGAGTGAAAGTTTCCATCGCGACCTTTCCAGGAGTATCCAGAATTCCAAGCACCGAGAACTAAGTCATCGGTATAGGCTTTCTCATTACCCCAATTCAAATTGGTGACGTGCACACCATTCGCTTGTCCCCCCCAAGCTCCATCCGAGCCGTCATCGTTAAAAGTAACGTTGAAACCATAGGCTCCGTTGTACTGCAGAATACCTTCAGAGTTACCTTTGCTATCTACACCACTGTTGAAGTCTAAAAACATCGATTGGGGAGCAGCGAACACACTCCTACCCAAAATAACCATCCCAATTACTGTCAGTATGAACAGTATTCTTCCTAATATATGCATGATCTTCTCCTTAGAAGAATCCAGTAAAACGATCTTTCAAATGATTGTTATTGATTGAGGCAACTGGTAAGTGGTTAAGTTCCAATTGCAGCTGATCTGTAAAGAATGGAGTTCAAAAATTGAGCCCAATGGAAGGGGATTCTATGAATGTCAGGCTTAGAGGAGGGGTAAAGAAGAAGGTAGATACGAAGCTAAACTTAGAAAAAATCAAGAATTACAAATTTTGATCAAACAGTACAAATAAAGGGGCGCTCAAAGATTTAAAAATCAGCCCTGTTTATAGAAATCATTTTCGTGAGAAAAACTGCCTAAGAATGAGAGTGAGAGACCACCTTTTCTTCAAAAGGTACCTTGAAATAGAATCGACTTCCTTTGCCCTTCACACTTTCGACTGAAAGTTCACCCTTTAAAAGATGGGCCAATCGAGAACACAAGCTCAAACCAATTCCCGTCCCTTCAAATTCTCGATCCGTTGAACCGTAAGCCTGAGCGAAAGGTTCAAAGATGACCTCGAGCTCCTCTTGGCTGATACCCATGCCGCTATCTTCTACACAAAAGAACACGTTTTCATCTTCGGTATAAACTTTTAAAGAGATCTCTCCTGATTTTGTAAATTTGATCGCATTGTCGATTAGATTTCTGATGATTTGGCTAATACGAATGGGATCAGAGTGAAATTTCTTGGGAACGCTATCGGAGATATCGACTGAAAAACTCAAACCCTTAGCCCGGGCTTGCTTTCTCAGCGGGGCTACAAGATCCCCAACCAAATTGCGGACATTAATGGTGACCGATTGAGTTTCTAAGCGATCCGCCTCTAAGCGCGAGAGATCTAAAATTTCATCGATCAAGAGAATCAATCCTTCAGCATTATTCTTAATGGTATGGATATACTCACGAAATTCTGATTCAGAGATTTCTTTGAGCCCTACTTCGGTCAAAAGTTCAGAGCAGCCGATGATACCAGCCATCGGAGTGCGCAATTCATGACTGACATTTTGAAGAAATTCCGATTTCGCGCGACTAGCACACTCGGCTTCTTCCCGAGCAGCTGAAAGTTCTCGATTCTTTTCGACTAACTCATCTCTTCCCATCTCTAACTCACGAGTCCTTTCGAGGACTCGATATTCAAGCTCTTCCATAATCGTCGAATCGTGCCGGCGGATATGCCATTTTGAAGCCAGCGCGCACGCGATTTGTCGAACTTCCATGAGCTCAAAGGGCTTCTTTAAAATTAAGAAGCTATCGGTTTCCCCGACTTGTCTCGAAATCTCTTCCCAGGAATGATCGGAATAAGCCGTGCAGATGACCACCTGGATTTCGTGATCGATTTCCCAAAGTTTCTTTATGGTTTCGATTCCCCCCATCCCCACTCCCATTCGCATATCGACAAATGCGATGGAAAACGGTTCATCGACTTCTAATGCCGCTTGAACCTTGTTAATTCCCTCTTCTCCATTCGGGGCAAAATCGAGCTCGAAGGCTTGTTCGAATTTTTTTGAGGGCCCTTCACCCTCTTCGAATAATTGCTTCTCGATCTCACGAAACGATAATTCAGGTTCAGATTCCTGCTGCCCCAGGATCTTCTTAAAGTCCTCGTGAATAGAAAGATTGTCATCGATGACTAATACCCGGTTCCGATCGCCGTAGCTCATTCTAGTTCCTTGGAATTTGAGATTCGTAATTAATAAGACGTGAATCCCCGTAGCCGAACTTATAAAAGTTTGGCCAGAGAACGTAATCCGCCAAACTTTTACAAGTTCGGCTACAGCTTCCATTTATCTGACAAGTTAAATATTTAGAGAGAAAGCCCACTTTATAAATAATCTATCGGTTATCATCCCAAGTTCTATTTAGGTCGATGTTCGAGGTCCGAAGGGAAATTCAATACGAAACTTTCTTAGCTTCTTTTCACTTTACCGGTCAATTCATTGCGATTTTTTATCACGGCTGATATCCATCACTCTATTCAAGAAAAGTTCCTTCCTCTAAGTCAGAAGCTGGCCCAACACTGCTTGGAACAAGCTGAGAATGGCGATGTACTCCTCTTGGCTGGAGACAATGCTTGTGGAGACTTAAAAGGATTAAAAGAGCTTTTAGAGCTTTTCGATTCCTTCCCTGGTCCCCGTGCCTTAGTTCCAGGAAACCACGATCTGTGGTCACATCCCGATAAAGGCGTGGGTTCTGATATTCTCTACCGAGAATCTATTCCCAAAATCTGTGCTCAAGCCGGGTTTCATTATTTGGACCAATCTCCATTGAAAGTGGGCGAACCTCAGGAATTGATCGGAATTGCCGGTTGTTACGGGGGATTCGATTTCAGCTTGGCCGATCTCACTCAATTGAATTCTGAAGATAAAGAAATCGTCTTGGAAGGTTGGAGAACTGGCCTACTCGACAACCTCTTTTGGAACGACTACCGCTTTACCTGGAACTCAGAAACAAAAACTTGGGACCACGCTCAGTTTTCAAAACAAAACACTCAGCGATTAACCGAACATTTGAATCAACTCGAATCGGACGAGCGAGTGAAGAGTATCGTTTGTATCACTCATACCGCGGCGGTACTCGATCAGGCCATCGGACATCCGAATGGAGCCCAACGTCCTGATTTTCAACGCGCATGGTTTCGTGGCATCCTCGGCTCAAAACGGTTAGGATCAGCCATTCAAAAGATGGAAAAAGTGGCCCTCCACGTATGTGGCCACACTCATTACCCCAAAGAATCTACCGATCCTTCCAATCGCCATTGGGTGAATATCGGCTGTGATTACCCTCGCAAACGCTGGTTGATCTACGAACCCGGTGAGGGATATCGCTTTAGCGACTGGATCCAGTAAACTAGTTAGTATCATCACACCATGGGCTATCAGAGTACTCTTGAATGTGTTTTAGATTTGGAGAAACACGGTCAACTCGTTCGCATCCGAGAACCCGTCGATCCCGACTTAGAAATGGCCGAGATTCAGCGCCGTGTTTACCAAGCACAAGGCCCGGCCATCCTGTTTGAAAATGTTTTGGGCAGCCCCTTTCCGGCGGCGTGCAACTTGTTCGGCACGATCGAACGAGGTCGATTCATCTTTCGAGACACCCTCAAGCGAATCCAAAAAGTCATTCAGTTAAAAGCTGATCCAACCTTAGGCATGAAAGCCCCATGGCGGTTTGCTTCGGCTCCCCTCGCTGCATGGACTTCCTTACCAAGGAAAGTCTCGACCGGCCCGATTCTCTTTGGAAAAACCAAAGTCAGTCAACTGCCCCAGATCAAAAGTTGGCCGGATGATGGAGGCCCCTTCATCACTTTGCCCCAAGTTTATACCGAAGACGTTTTGCAACCGGGAGCGATGCAATCGAATTTAGGCATGTACCGCATCCAAATGGGCGGCAACGACTACGAAAAAGATTCTCAAATCGGCCTCCACTATCAAATCCATCGCGGCATCGGAATCCACCACACTCGAGCGATCGAAAGTGGGAAGGATCTCAGGGTTTCTATCTTTGTCGGTGGGCCTCCGGCGAATACCTTTGCTGCCGTGATGCCTCTTCCTGAAGGACTCACGGAATTGATCTTCGCGGGCATGCTCGGTGGTCAACGATTCAAATACATTCAAGAAGCAGGTCATACTCTCGCCGCAAACGCTGATTTTTGTATCGTAGGGAAGGTGAATCCCGATGTCACTTTAGACGAAGGGCCCTTCGGAGATCATCTGGGTTACTACAGCTTGAAACATCCTTTCCCAGTCCTTGAAGTCGAAGAGGTCTACCACCGTGAAGATGCCATCTGGCCGTTTACTGTCGTCGGTCGTCCCCCTCAAGAAGACACGACCTTCGGCAAGCTCATTCACGATTTAACGGGTCCTCTTATCCCTACGGAACTCCCCGGCATTCGGGCGGTCCACGCCGTCGATCAAGCTGGAGTTCATCCTTTACTCTTAGCGATCGGGAGTGAGCGATACGTCCCCTATCAAAAACGACAACCTCAAGAAATTCTCACTCAAGCCAACGCGATTCTCGGCTTCGGTCAATGCTCCTTAGCAAAGTACTTGATCATCACTTCGGGTGAAGACGATCCGAATCTCAACATCAACAATATGGATGCCTTCTTTACTCATGTGCTTGAGAGAATTGATCTCAGTCGCGACCTTCACTTTCAAACCAAGACAACGATCGATACCTTGGACTACTCGGGTACGGGAATCAACCAAGGATCTAAAGTGGTCATCGCCAGTGCCGGAGAAAAGAAACGAGAGTTGATCTCTTCATTACCTGATTCCCCATCCCTTCCGGAGCCCCTGGTGAAGGGCTCTTTTGTTCTCCCGGGAGTCCTCATCTGTGAGCTTCCGGAATTTAAAGATTCGAAGCACGGTCAAGAGACGATGGAGAAGTTCATCCAATCTTTAGAACAAGTTGAAATCCCAGAGGGCTTGGTGTGGATCATCGCGGTTGATCAGGCAAAGTTTACCTCTCACAGCTTAAAAAACTTTCTCTGGGTGACCTTCACTCGATCCAATCCTTCGCATGACATCTACGGGGTTCACGCCTCGATCGAAAACAAACACTGGGGCTGTAAAGGCCCCTTAATCATCGATGCGCGGATCAAACCCCATCATGCTCCTCCTCTCATCGAAGATCCTAAAGTGACTCAACGAGTTGACGAATTGGCGAAAAAAGGTGGCCCTTTACACGGAATCATTTAGAAGATGAAGCCCGGATTTTATGTCGCATGTGACAAACTGTCCCGCAATGAAAGTGCGTATTTTTCCGCAATTCTTGAATAACATCGGTGTCTACGGTTTAAGATAACTCTATAGGTTAAACGGTTTAGCCTGGGCTGCTGATCTGCTTGAGGCAGGTCAATTCAGCCCATACATTAAGCGTTAAACCCATTTCAAAAGAGCGTTCATATGAACGAAGAAGCCCAACCCATCTACGGTCCCAATCCCATCCTTCTCGTCGATGATGATGAAGTTCTAAGAGCCCGATTGAAGATGGCTCTCAACGATCGCGGCTATCAAGTGGGCGATGCTCCCAACAAAGAGGAAGCACTGGAAATCGCCAAAACCCTCAATCCCCAGGGTGCCATCGTTGATTTAAAAATGCCGGGCGAAGGTGGCTTGTCGGTGGTCAAGGCCCTCAAAGAATTAGATCCCGACATTCAAGTTGTGATTCTCACCGGGTACGGAAGCATCGCTACAACTAAAGAGGCCATCCAATTGGGCGCGGTCGACTACCTCACCAAACCCGCCGATGCTGATCAAATTTTAGCGGCATTAAAAGGTATGCGTATCGTCAGTGATGAACCCACCGATGAATTGAATAAAGCCCCATCTTTGGCCCGAGTGGAATGGGAACACATTCAGCGCATTCTTCACGACTGCGATGGAAATGTCTCTCGAGCAGCTCGAGTCTTAGGGATCCACCGTCGATCCCTCCAAAGAAAACTTTATAAGAATCCCCCGCCCGGCCCGAAAGCCTGAACCTAATGGTCGCCACTATCGGTGGCTCCATCGTGCAAGTTCGCTTCGCTCACGCACTTCCTAAAGGGTGATTAGTAGTAGGCTCGCTCCGCGAGTCGTACGAAGCGAAACATTAGAGCTATACCAGGTTTCCACTAAAGAAAACTTACGTCTAACTCGCGAGTAAAGCCTTCTTTTGTTTATTCTATAATTTACGACAGTTTAGGAAATACGACTCGCGGAGCGAGCCTACCACTACCCAATCGGCCAGAGCAACTCCGCTTGAGTACCGACATCCGCCTTCGAACGCAGAGATAAACGCGCCCCATGATGCTCAGCCAATAAACGGGCGAGGTACAAGCCTAAGCCCATTCCATGTTGGGGCGACTTGGTGGTAACAAAGGGCTCCCCCGCTCTTTTTAATTGTTCGGGAGTCATCCCTTCACCGTAGTCATTTACCTTGACCACCAAATGACCATCAACGACCTTCAGGTGAAGATCAACTTGTGGTCTTCCCTCAGGAGTGGCTTCAATCGCATTTTGAATGAGTATTTGTGCCGTTTGAGCCCAGGCGATCGAATGGATTTCAATCTCATCGTCAAAGGGATCTAAATAAGTGTTTAAGTTATTAAATAGAGCCTCCCCCACTTCTTCTTGAAGAATCTCAACGACCTCTTCGTACTTATAAAGTTCAGCCTGCTCGTCTTTGGCTTGGGCTCCTCCGAGATGCATACGGTCGAGAATTCTTCGACAGCGATCGACCTCAGAACGAATAAGGCGCACATCTTCCAAAGAACGCTCCGTGCGAATCCCTTTCTCTGTTTCTCTTTCGAGCTCTCTAGCGATGACTGCAATCGTTGCAAGGGGGCTTCCCAATTCGTGCGCAGCCCCAGCCGCTAAGGTCGTCAACGAAGCCAGCTGTTCACTTCGTAGGACATCTCGTCGCATGAGGGCGACTTGGCGATCTCTCATTTGAAGAGTCGATCGGAGCTTCCCCAAAAAGTAAGCCACCAAGCCGGAGGTTACCGCCAGAGCGACCCAATGCCCCATCGTGAGGAGCTGTTGAGATTCTGCCCCCTCCCAAACGAGAGGGCGATGAAACTTAAACAGGGAAAGATAAGCAGCCAGAGTCAGTAGGACGATCGTCCAAGTCCCCCGAGCACCTAGCAACACCACCGCCATCGATACGTGAACTAAGTAGAGCTCACAAAATGGATTTCGAGGGCCACCCGTCAATGCCAGTAAAGCGGTGAGCAAAGCTACATCGAACAGTAGAACCCCGGGCACTAACAGCCGAGGGAGGTTGGGCACTCGATGGAGAGTCTGAATCAAAGCGAGATTACTCACCGCAGTGGTGAGCACGATTAAGATAAGGGGCAGGAGGGGTAAATCGATCTCTAACCAAAGATAGGATAAAAGGATCGCTCCCGATTGCCCACAGAAGGCGAGCCAGCGTAAACGACCCACCCAAGTGAGTGAAATAATCACTTCAGGACGAGAATGGAGGCTCTCAGCCCCTAAGCCAACGGTAGGAGGGCTTGGTCGAGCTAAAACCCATTCAGGCTCCGTTTGGGCCCCACTGGCTTGATTCTGAGGGTCACTTCCTCTTTTTGACGCTTTTCGAGACTCCACCAACTAATTCGCAACCTTTTATAATTATTCAGCTTAAAGAACTCTCAATCGCGGATGATCCAGCGAAAGTTCATTTTTCGGGTTCATGACCAAATGTATTTCTCACCCTTTGAATCGTACAGTCGATGTGGTAGCATTATCACTAGTTTCTTTTTGCGGGTATTGATTCGTCTAAAGACTCGTCTAAAGACTAATGTATCCCAATCAGAAAACCAGCACTCTCCTTTCTGCTCGGTCTCAATCTCTTAACTCATAAGAGGTAGGAGCTTAAGGGAATTCACTGAGAATTACTTTCAATAGATTTCATGATCCTCGAGTAGCTTTACAGCAATACTCAGGTTCCTGGTTGGCTAATTCAGCCTTCTGGTCCTGATGCTGATAGCTTATGGATTATAGAATCATTCCACGATTAACTTAATGGGCCAATCCCATTGAGAACGGCCCATTGAGAACGGCACCAGAAGGTCATTCAGTAATTTTCTTTCTGATTCGAAAGTTAACGGAAAAATGGCAAAAAAGAAAATAGCAAAAAAGGGAGCCAAGAAAGCTCCTGCTAAGAAAAAAGCACAAGCAAAGAAAAAAGCCAAACCAGCTCCACGCCCATCCAGCGGGGGTCAGGTCGTTCAATTGATTTGCTCCGAATGCGACGAACCTTTGAAGTTTGACTCTGGATCAGCAGATGACACTCTGACTTGCCCTGAGTGTTTGTTGGTTGTCAAAAAGCCCGATGAAGACTTCCTTTCAACGGTGGGAATGCACCTTGGAGGTGAGAAGAAATTCCTTCTCCTCACGATCGTCATGCTCGTCCTCTTCTTCATCTCTGTCGGTGGGTTGATCTATTACACCGCTCCAATTCATGAGACTGTTGATGAAACTATGAAAATGGCCTTCGGAATTGGATCAGGTCTTTTCTTCCTCATCTCTATGATTTGCTTATTCAAATATGAGAAGAGTCGCTGGCAGGTTTACTTCTAAACTAGAAAGCTTAGAAGCTGCATAAGAATTTAAAAAGCCTCAGCGAATCGATGATTCGCTGAGGCTTTCTGTATTTAATGGTCGCGACTATCGGTCGCTCCATCGTGCAAGCTCGCTTCGCTCACGCACTCCTAAAGAATGAGTAGTGGTAGGCTCGACCTTCGAGCCGTATTGGATTAGTCTTCCTAGGTAATGAGAACATAGGGCTTCTGATCGACCCTAATCCCCCCCTTTAAAACCATTTCTTCAACTAGGGCGTCCCAGGGCGACGCTTCGTTCGGCCCTGGGCTATAAAGTTTCGGGCTTACAGCCCTTGGTGTATTGTGAATTCGTAGGAATAGTAGTCGGCTCACTCTGTGAGCCGGATAGAGCGAGTATTTCGATCCAAATTAACTAGCCCGAAGCGCTAGCGAGGGGATAAATCGGCCAGACTCATCGACTTGTTCTTAATGCGATGTAGACTCTGTGTTGCTGAATCGCTTCGTACGGCTCGAAGGTCGAGCCTACCACTATCGACCATTATTACTGAGGTGTCCTGATCGCCAACAAGCGAATCTCCGTCATGTCTTCGATGGCGTAGCGAATTCCTTCTCGACCTAGGCCACTGTCTTTGACTCCACCGTAGGGCATGTTGTCGACTCGCCAAGAGGGAATATCTCCGATGATCACTCCTCCTACTTCGAGTTCATCCCAAGCCTTTTGGATCTTATAAATATCCCGAGTAAAAATCCCGGCTTGGAGACCAAACTCACTGTCATTCACTCTGGCGATGGCCTCATCAAACGATTTGAATGGAGACAAGACTGCGACCGGTCCAAAAGCTTCCAAGGCACAAATTTTTTGGTCTTCGGGAACTCCGTCTAAAAGAGTGGCTTCGAGCATCGATCCTTCACGTAGCCCCCCAACGAGCACGTTTCCGCCGGCAGCCTCGGCTTCTTGAATCCAAGTTTCTAATCGTTGGGCTTCACGCTCAGAGATAATAGGTCCGATGAACGTTTCTTCATCTCGTGGGTCTCCCATTTTAAGTTGAGCGGTTGCCTTCACGAGGCGCTTTTTTACTTCGGTGTAAATCGATTCATGAATCAGAATGCGCTGGACTCCGATACAACTTTGACCCGATTGATAAAAGGCTCCGATGATGATACGCGAAACCGCGTCATCGATATCCGCATCTTCATCGACGATACAAGCAGCGTTTCCTCCCAATTCCAAGACGACCTTCTTCTTGCCGGCCTTGGCTTTTAAATCCCAGCCCACTTGGGGGGAACCCGTAAAACTCAAAAGCTTTAAACGGGGATCGGTAGTAAAGAGATCTGCTCCGTCTCTTCTCGCAGGTAAAATGGAAAAGGCCCCTTTAGGTAAATTTGTTTCCGCCAAGACTTCGCCGATGATCAGTGCTCCGATCGGAGTTCGACTCGCAGGCTTGAGCACAAATGGGCAACCACAAGCGATGGCGGGAGCCACTTTATGAGCTACCAGATTAAGGGGAAAATTAAATGGGGAGATAAACGAGCAAGGTCCCACAGGAACTCGGCGAGTCATACCACGATAGCCTTTAGCTCTCGCAGAAATTTCAAGATTTAAAACTTCACCGTCGATGCGAACGGACTCTTCACTGGCGACCCTGAAGGTGTCGATCAAACGAGTCACTTCACCTCGGCTATCATTGATTGGCTTTCCGGCTTCGATACAAAGAGCTTCGGAGAGTTCATCGAATCTTTTTGTGAACTGATCCACACAATGATTCAAAATATCTTGACGCTCAAAAGGAGCCATCTGAGCCATTGGAGCTGTCGCTTCGACAGAATGAGCAATCGCCTCTTCGATCACCTTGGCATCAGCCATAGCGACTCGCGCTGCCACTTCCCCTGAATACTTGTCGGTAACTTCTAAATCGAAATTGTCACCAGCGGGTTCGTTCGCCAAATAGTAAGAATACTTATCTTTGAGCATGGTCACGCCTTTTGGAAAGGACCTAGGGTCAGCATAAATAAGACCCTTCAATTTCTGCCCTAATTGCGTCTCGGGTAGGTAGTTTCTTCCATGACTCCACCAGTATTTACACTCTGACAGCCGAAGGGCCACATCGGAGCCTTGGAACAAGAAAGAGGGGAAGACGACGAAGGGGAAGGATTATTACACCTGACTTCTTCTACTTTTCTCTCACCACCCCTCGACGAGAGAACGATTTATCGCAAATTGAAGAAACACTCAATATCTAAGTAACTTACAAAGATCAGGCAAAGAAATAAAAAACTAAATTCAAATAAAGCTTATCAAGAATTCTTTCGCCACCACCGAACCCAAGCACCCTGGCGATGACCAAAATCCTTTCCTGTGATTCGTATTAAGGCTTTTTTTGCATCATGCTTAAATTCATTGACCCCAAGCCAAGGGATGATGGCTTCCACCGCGGGCTTATAACGAAGAACAGATAGGGTGTACAAACAAGCTCTCTGCTCCTCTGGGGCTAAATTTTTACGTTTGAGATAATTCAGGACAATTTTCGCAGCTCGCTCACCGCCATGAGATAAATTTTGGAGGCTGACGATCTTATTTTTCAATGCCGATTTTCCGTAGAGAATGCTTTTAAAAAGATCTAAATCCTGCTCTGAGCCGAATCGCCCTAAGTAAGATAAGAGGCGAGTTTGAAGTAAATCGAGTTGAACCTCATTCAATTTAGATCGAGCCCATTGGTGATGGGCCTTTCTTGCTTCAACACTTTCCGGAGGAACAATTCCATCCCAAGCCTTGAATAGAATTTCCTCAGTCGTGCTTTCATCGTCCAAATAACCCACGATTCGATCAAGAACTTCAACAGATCCCATCCTCCCCGAAGTGTTGATGAAGTTGAGATGATTACGACGTACCCCGAGGTCAAAAATCTTAGCTGCGAGTCCTTCATCTTGACTTTGAACGATCAGCTTTAAGATTGATTTGCTTGCAGGTTTCCATTTTTTTGCCAACTTCAACAATGTATTTAAGGTTTCGGGATCTTTCTTCTTCGCGCTAATAGATAACAAAGGCGCCAACTCTTCAGCTAATTCCCGGTGGGAACAACGGCTCAAGTAAGCATTTAATGGAGAAAAGTTCGACTCCCATTGTTCAGGTAAAATGAATCCCGTGTCATTGATCCCTAACTTGTATTTTAGTTTGATCAATAGAGCTCTTCGTTGAGAGCTGAACTTCTCTGCCTTATTGATGAGTTCCTGAACTTTCAATGGAGGTGAGAGCTCTTCCAGTTGATCTTCTTCTCGATTCGGCCAAGCTTTTAATTGCTGCTCGTTGAGTTCTTGTTCTACGAGATAGACGTTTTCAATCATTGCGAGAATGACACGCGGACTTTCATCGGTAGAATCTTCCTGAGAAAATCCAACGACTGAAATGGAGAACAAAAATAGAAGCAGAGCTACATTTTTAATCATTTTAGGTCTATATTTCTAAGCGAAAATTCAACGGGCTTATAGGTGGCGAATTCCAACCACCTCTTTTGAAACTCTAGGAAGTAGGTGATGGATCAATCCTCCCTGTCGGAAGAGCCCGTTCGAATACATCACTTTCATAGCCCCATTAACTCTTAAGATAATCGTCGCACTGTCTAAGCTCACTTCCCCGCCGGATTGAACGCTATCTTCCCCAAACAACGCTCCAACAACCTTGGCATCGGCTCCACTTGATATGTTGATGCTTGGGCGCCAACCCGCAATGATCACTAAACCCGTCCATTTAAAGGTACCATTCACATTGAGGGCGGCAGATCTCGAAGGGCGATTGTTGGAATCTGTATTAGGGTCGTAGTCATCTCGAATCACCAAGATGCCGGATCCTTCGAAAGTTTTACCCGCGTCCACTTTGAGATTTCCAGTTGCGAAAGTGACTGTTGGATTGGCTAATGTTCCATACGTTCCAGAATGGCTGCCCGAACTCAAATTTGTAGACGATGAACCGTAGCTGTTATAAAGATCGTAAGCAAAAGATTGCACATCGGGTACGGAAGTATCGATCGGATAAGGATAATCCGGAGAACTGGTATCCGACATTTCAAAATAACTTGAAGTGGGGCTCGGACTCACTCCATTAGTGGCATCTCCAGAGCCGGCTGAATTCCTGAACCAGGCATCGATATTGAATTGCCCAATCGCATTTTGAGAAGCCCAAATCTTATACTCATGCGGATTGGATCCGGCAGGAGTTGGACTTCCTCCCGCGTATAAATAATCGTAGGGATAGTCTAATGAACTTACCTCAAAGGGAACTGAACTCGACTGATAGGAAGAAGCACTCGAGGAAGAAACGATGCCCCAACCACTCGGATCAGAGAGATCTGAACTACCCGACCAACTGAAACCACCAGCAGGTCTTTCAATACCACCATTGCCAAAATACATAGGAACCTCGGGGACATAGACATTTCCTAAAACGGAAATTTCTAATCCCGCGACAACCCAACCCGTATCATCCCAAGCGACATCGTCGGGAGCTACCGTTTGTGTTCGAGCGCTGCTATTAGCGCGTATTCTTCCCCATGCTCTTACGGTGGTGAGATCGGTAGCAGAGTCAAAAGTCGAATAGTAGTACATTTCCCCTTGATCGAAAGACATCCAAACAGGTGAACTCGATCCACTACTGCTCTGGGAATAAGGAGTTGTAAATCCCCCTTCCTTGATCTTCACTAAAGCTTGGGCCGCTGCCGATTCAGCAATTTGTCGAGCCCTAAACTGAAGCTCACGAGCTGAGGCGGTAATACTATAAGTTTTTGTCGTATTCACACTCACCATGGTCATGAAACTGACGATGACGATCAACACAAAGACAAAGACGAGACTGAGTCCTTGACGTCGATCAGAGCGATAAAGTGATAAGAGCTTGTGCTTATTCATAGTGACCCTCCTTACTCCGCCGTCTTAGTGATCAGACGGTACGTCCAATAGGAATATGTATTTCCATCTTCAACGTAGGAAGCATAGATATACATTGGAATAAGTTTTAAATCTAATCCCCCAGCTGAGCTTTGAAGATTATCTAATGAATCATTGTCGTAATTTAAATCTTGAGGTCCGCCGAGAATGGCCGGGACGGTATTTTCATCGGCAAAACACCGCGTATAAATTTTTCCATTTGGAAGATCTGTAAAGTTAGACCAAGTCCCTTCGTACTTTGCGTAAACCGAAGAGACCCCCATTTTTTTGGAATAATCATTAGGTTGATTCACGATGTCTTGAATCTCAGCGATCTTATTTTCGATCGCCAACATCAGTTGAAATTTACTAAATGAGTCTTCGCTTTGCTCCACACCCCTTAGTAAAGTTTCCCCGGATGCGAGAATGACAATTGCAAACAAACTCAGAGAGATCGTGATCTCTAAGAGAGACAGACCTTCAGATCGATCTGAATAGACCCACGGGAATAATGAATTCTCTTTAATTTTCATTTTTTTTCCTGTAAGCGCCCCCAGGAAATGGAACTTTCAATTACTGAGTGAGAGCCACGGTACGAGTTAAGACAACATCTTGATCGAGTAAAAAATCTCCATCTTGTGCGACCACATTCAATCTCAAGGTGAACCTTACCAATCGATCATTGGAGGCGGAGTCTAACTCGACTTGAAACATGTCTCCCGTTCGGGGTGCAAAACCGGCTGGGATCAAAAGTTCGACTGATCGAGTCGTGCCCGTAACGGGCGAAGTGTTGTCATCAAATGTTCCGAGAGCTTTATCCGCTCCCGCAGAATGGTTGTAAACCCCTAGTAGGCTCGATCCCCTCGCGATAATTAATCCACTAACGTCGTAAGTACCATCGTGAGGACCTAAGAAAAAAACCTTATGAGTATTATCGTAAATGGGTTGACCCGTCGCCGTGTCAAAAGAGCTCACGAGTCTAAACCGAAATCCTTGATGGATACCTCCACTCGAAGTTTGAATTTCAGCGAGATCCACATCCCCCGTAAGAGCTTCACGAGATAACTCGGTCATCCGATCAAAGGCTTTTTGAGCCCGGAATTGAAGATTGTTAACGAGTTGAGAGTCAGCAAAGGTCAACTGCAGATTTGAGATCGTAGTGACCAAGCCCACCATAAACATACTGAGCAAGGCAGTACTGAATATAATCTCAAACAGAGTGAGCCCCTCTTTCCTCGATCTTTCACACGTCGCTCTTGGTGATGGTCTCAGTTGATATTGCTTCACAACTTAATCTTCAGTTTCTTTGATTATTACGGTACAGCGACTCTCTTGGTCTAGACTCGCATTATTTTCACACTTAAATTGACTTTGATACTCTTTCGCCAAGCCCGGAGTTTTATCAAACTCACGGATTCTTAAAAAGCGAATCCATAAATAGATAAGAGGTCATCCTAGGGATTAACTTAGAAGTATCTTGTACGAGCCGGAGATTGTCACTCTTTGAGGTGATAATGCTTTGTTGAAACCCCGATGTGTCGATATTTTGGATACTATTTAGCGCTTCTTAATGAAAGCAAAGGAACATCGGCCTAAAGGCTCTGAGCAATAAATTCGGAAGGAAACCTCAGAGATGATTGATCTTTAAGGGCCCTGAGACCTAAAATCTACTTCTTGTAATGTAGTTCACTCCCTGAGCGACTTCTTTGGCTTAGAGCCAGTACGCTCATTCGAAAAATTGACGGAGAATACAGATGTCCCCACGGTTTACGCGACGTGAAATAATCAAAACTTCCGCATTAGCTGGAGTTGGTTTTTGGCTAGGCACGGAATCGTCATCAGCCATTTCAAATTCCCCCAATGAAAAAATCCAAGTCGCCTGTATCGGAGTAGGGGGACGGGGAGGAGCCAACGTTAACGGAGTTAAAAAAACTGGGGCTGAGATTGTCGCATTAGCGGATGTCGATGAGAAAAAAGCAGGCGGGACCTTCAAAAGCTATTCGAAGGCGAGGAAGTTTCACGATTACAGAAAAATGCTCGATAAGCTTCATACAGACATCGATGCCGTGGTCGTGAGTACTCCTGACCACACCCACTTCCATCCTTCGATGATGGCGATGAACATGGGAAAACATCTTTACTGCGAGAAGCCCATGGCTCACAACGTTTGGGAAATCCGAACGATGACCAACCTCGCACGTGAAAAAAATCTTAAAACCCAACTAGGCGTTCAACGCCACACGATTCCAAACGTGCACCGCGTAGTTGAACTCATCAAAACGGGAGCCATCGGAGAGGTTAAAGAAGTATACGCCTGGGTGGGCGGATCTAGAGGGATGCCTAAAATTCCTAAGGAACCGGCCAAAGTGCCATCAACCTTAAAATACGATCTTTGGATCGGTCCAGCGAAGCTTGTTCCTTATGCCGAATATAAAGATGGCAAAGGAGTTCTCGCACCTTACAACTGGAGATTCTGGTGGGATTACGGAACGGGCGAAACCGGCAACTGGGGTTGCCACGTTTTAGATATTCCCTTCTGGGCTTTAGAACTCGACTTCCCCACTCGCGTGGATGCTTCAGGTCCTGAAATCGATCCCGATCGAACTCCAAAGTCGATGCAATCTCACTTTGTATTCCCGAAGAAGGGCGACCGGCCCGAAGTCAAACTTCATTGGGGTCACGGTAAGGCTCCTAAGATTATGAAAGAATATGGGATTCAAAAGGGAGGTACGGGTTGCTTCTTCGTTGGAACTAAAGGAGCGCTTTGGTGTGATTTCGGAAATCATATCTTAGCTCCCAAAGATAAATTCGAAGGCTTCAAGTATCCCGAAAAATTCATCCCAAAATCACCCGGTTTCTACCGAGAGTGGACCCAAGCGATCAAGGGAGACAAGACTCCTCCCACTTGTAACTTCGACTACTCGGGACCGATGGCCGAAACCGTCATCTTAGGTAACGTCGCTTATCGAGCCGGTGAAGGATTCGATTGGAACGCCAAGGAACTCAAAGCCAGTAGCTCGAAAGCTCAAAGCTTCATTCGTGAAGAATATCGAAAGGGTTGGGAATTTAGCTGATCAGAAGATTTCTATGACGAATATAAAAAGAGCCCGGAAGGTCAGAAAGACTTTCCGGGCTCTTTTTTTTATTCAAATATTTCAAGCCATAGGCAAGAAGATAGGGGCAAGAAAATGTTCGCTTTTTCGATTCCTTATATTCTTGCCCCCATTTTCTTGCCTGAGTATCAATCAGTAATAACTCTGGAGAAAAATGAAATTACAGAACTCTGATTCAACCCATTTTTGATTTCCAAAATTTATAAATTACCCGTGTGAAATACCAGAGGACTTTATACCTTCACAGCCTCAATCCAAGTCTTCGCCATGAGCGCGTGACCCGCCATCGAAGGATGCACTCCATCTCCAGCCCAATACTTGGGAGGAGCTGATTTGACGCCCTCATCAAAAGCTTCTTGGAATGGAACCCAAATAGCACCCGCTTTTTGAGCCACTCTCTTTGCTGCTTCTTTCCTTTGAGTAAATTCGGGGAACCATTTGTCGTTGATAGCACCACACCGCAACACAAAGGGTTCACAGATGACCAGCTTCGTTTTAGGTAAGGCTTCTTTAGTTCGGCTTAAAAGAGCATTAAATCCCTCTTCGTAGGATTCAACGGTTCCTTTATAGCGTCCATTGAGTTTATGCCAAATGTCATTGACCCCGATGAGGATGCTCAGGACATCCGGTTTGATATCGATACAATCAGCCTGCCAACGCTTATCTAAATCGGGAACTTTGTTTCCCGAAATACCGCGATTGAAAATTTTAAGCTGCTCTTTGGGATACTTAGCTAAGAGGTAACTAGCGAGTAAAAAGGGATAGCCTCGACCGAAAGCTCCTGCATTGTTTGGACCTTTATTTCTACGATTTCTTCCGGCATCGGTGATAGAGTCACCCTGAAATAAAATGGTAGCGTTTTTTATTTTTTCAACTACTGGCTGGCCAGCGGCGGCGACATCTGATGAAAGTAAACCTTGAGTAGCCCAAAAAGCTCCAGTGGCGAGTGATCCTTTGATCACCGCTCTTCTCGAAAGGGGAGAGTTTTTTTGTTCGTTCATATCTTCCTCGTAAGAATGGAGTTCAACTTGAGTTTCGAAAATTAGTATTTTCAAATACCCCTCGCCAGCGCTTCGGGCTAGTTAAAGCTTCTTTAAAGTTTCAAAGCCAATTTTAACTAGCCCGAAGCGCTAGCGAGGGGAAAAAATCGAATTATCTTCAAGGATGGCATCGTATCCGAAATCACTCTTCCAAATCACGAATATAAATCGTTGAAATCCGATCCTCTCCCCTTCCTCTCCATCGAATGTAGGCGATCCGTTTTCCATCCCACGAAAGTTTGAGAGTCCAAACGGATCCCGTTCCTTCAATCTTCTTACGAGGCTTCCCATTAAAATCATCGATATAAAAGGAATCCCCCATACGGTAAACCGCTCGTTTTCCATTTCCTGAAAGATAAGGGAAGCGGTCATCGCCCGCTCGGTCGGTTAAATTCTTGTTTGTTTTCTCGCCGAGATCACAAAAATAAATTTCAGTATCTCGATCTCGACTATGATCGGCTTCGTACAAAACCTTTGTGCCATCTGAACTGATAACCGGGTCAGAGCAATCGCCAGGAGCTCCGGTGATATTTTGAAACGTTAAGTTTTTGAGATCGATGACGTAGAGTTCGTGATCCGTTTCGATCTTGTCTCTAAAAACGACGCTGTGACCATCACCTGAAAGCTCGAGATAATCGATATCACTCCCATTAGTTTGAACATAAATATCTTTTTTTACTAGCGTGCCATCCAGTTGAACATCCACAATCTTCAATCGACGCCCCGCGTTGTTTCCACCCTGATACGGCGTTTGTTGAAGGATACGTCTGCCATCATAAGAGAGCCCGACTAAAATTTGATCGGTCATAAAATATTTTTGAGAGACTAAATCGACATAGTAGTAACGATAGATGTTGTTCACGACTTGAACTGAAAATAACACCGTATTTCCATCACCAGAGATTCTAACTCTACCTGAGTGTTTCACTTCTAAGTTTGGGAAATGAAAAACCCTCCTTAGCGTTTTAGCTTTGAGATCGGCGACATAGATCGAGTAATCCGTTTTCGTTTTTCCGCAAAAGGCAACTCGGTTCCCATCCTTAGACATCTGGGGTGTACCCAATTCCGTTTTCTCCAGCCGGATTTCTCCCTTATCGCTGATGGGAAGTTTCACTGAATCCGTCTCAATTTTCAGTGGTAAAAACTCAACATCCTGAAGGACTTCTCCTTCTGAAATCTTCCAACTCAACTTCTTAAAGGCTCGTGATTCATTCTTAGATTGGATTGCTCCAACCGGAAGATCTTTCCCGAATTCGGTGAGGATGATACCGACGCGTTTAAGTTCTTGAGGAACAGGGAAAATTTGTATCGGGATATAAGCATCGTAGATCCACTGCGGGATAAACGTCAAAGCCCGTGTGCCCTTCGTTTGGAAGAACTCCTTCTCCCAGGTTTTTAACAAGCTTTCAGTTTCCTCTTCGGTTAAGCCCCCATTGAGCAATGCTTGTTGAAGCTCTTTACGAAGCTCTTCCTCTTTGAGCTGAAGCTTATGAACTTCTATAGCATTCAACTTGGTCTCAGGAACTAAATCAGAGAATTTCGTTCCACTAATTTTTTGATCTTCAACTCGAATTAAAAACAAATTGGGAATAGGGGTCGCTTTACTTCGAAGCGCCTTCTGTTGGTCAGAAAGCCACCAATACTCACTGGAACGGTATACATGACGAGCCGGAATGTATTCATTAAAGCTTCGAACCTTGAAAGTGATAGTCTCTTTGTTCGAATCCTTCCACGTAAATTCGATCGGAGTTGGCATCTGAGTGACGCCATCATAAAAGAGGAATTTCTCTCGTTCACCCCGAATGGAAATCGATGGGCTGGGTACTTTTTGTAAGTGATGCCACCAATGATCTTGGGGAGCCTTTTGGAGGGCTACTTTCTCATCGAGGGGATAGCCCACTCGTAACCCACTCCACTCCAAACCCATCGCCTCCATACTTCGTGATCCTCTGCCCGAGAAACTCGCAAAGATGGGGCTCGGCGGTACTAACCACGGACCGATTCGATAGGCATCTTCAACGAGCGCTCCTTTGATGAGGTTCTTTTGATTCGCATCAAAATCAAAGCCAGTAGGCCTTGGAGTCAGCCAAGGGGGACAGATCTCTTTTTGAAGTTGAGCCGGTAAGGCCCCTTGGGATTCTTCAATAAAATCTTCTTCCTCACTCTGTGCCGAATAGGCAACCAAAACATCAGAAGCATCGGGACCATAAGTGACTTCTTCAGATGAATTTCTCTTTTTGAGTTTAAGAGGCCCACCGCCTAATCTCTGGGCACCCTGAAAAACTTTAAACGACATTCTACCTTCACTGAAGTAGTAGTCGGTTCGCCGAGGAAAGTAAGTCCAAGGTCGCCCCAATTGAAAACTCACCTTAACCAACAATGAAACCGGATTCGGGGAGTAGAAGTGAAGCACAGGCTTGGTCACTTCCATCGGCTCGAAGTGACGGTTGTGCCATAGATCTGACGCCAATGTTTTCGATTTGTGAACGAACTCAGGAAGCTCTTCAACCATCTTCCCTACGGGCCTCGCTTGCCCTTGCTGATCGATCCAGACTCCCCACTCGTGAACTTTTAACTGGCTGTCATGAATCTTGAAGGTACTTCTCAAGTTCCGATTCCTTTGCATAAATCGAAAAGAATGAACCCTAGCGCGAGACAAGGCATCTCTTAGATCCGGTTGAGGGTATTTACTTAACGCCGCTTCGATCGCCAATAATTCTTCTTGAGTAAAAGCGAGTTTGGCGTTTCTTCTTTGAGAGGCGGGGACCCATCGACAACGGAATCCATCCCAAAGTTCTAAGCCTTCCGATGTTTCCATCCCGACCCAAATAGAACGCGCTTCGACAATCTCTTTAAGAAGAATGGGATCGGTCTCTGTCTGTAACAAGTGAGGGAGATCGATATTATTAGGAACGTTTCCAAGCCAACCGGCGAGTCGAATGGCTGCCTTTTTAACCAGTAAACTTTTATCTTCTCTGTAAGTATCTACCAAGGGTTGAAGGTCGAACTCGTAGATGTTTTTGTTTTTCTGCTTCCCGGTAACGACTAAAAAACTTAAGAGCAAGGCTCTAACTTTTTCGTTGGGATGTTCTTTGGCGATCTGGGTAGCAAGCTCTCGGGGCCAACCCTCCGGTCCCCCAAACAATCGGTAAGCCGACCAAGCACGGTAGAAAACTCTTCCTCCCTGGCTCTCTGAAGACATAAAAAAAGTTAAGGCCTCTAGGACGGAAGCTTCCATCAGAAGCTTCCTCACCCCTTGCGGATCCTTTTGGTAAATTTGATTCAAGGCGAAGGCTGCCAAGCCCACCTTCGGAGAGCCTTCCATCGGATGGTCTTCGGAGATGACCCGCATCCCTGGAAATGAAAATTTAGTATTAGAATCTGTTGATTTAGAAACTGAGTTTTTTACCTCTTCTGAGATCCAAGCCCAAAAATACTGACTGTTATTTTTTACTTTTAAAATAAACGGTTTAAAGGCCTCGCGAAAAAAATAAGGCGTATTGAGGCCATAATGATCGGGGACGATCTCGATATACTTTTGCACCCCGAACTCAAGCTTCTCTCGATCTTGGACTCGGCTGAGAACTTTTCCGAGTGCATACGCTAAAGTCTGAACGGGATTTCCCTCAGGAGTCCCATCATTGAGGTATTCTTGTTTCTTATTTCCTTGAAGCGAGAAGTATTCCTCATTGAGTAGCTCGACGAGTACATCAACCGAACGGTCAGCTCCTACTTCACCTAAGCTCTCCACCACTTGGAGGCGCTCTCGCCCCTCGACCGATTTAACTTCTTTTAGGTACCAAGATTCAAAAATGTAATTTCGCTGACTGATCGCAAAGGTGACTCCGGTGACGAGCCCGAGGAGAATCAAGAACCAAACAATGCGTTTTTTCTTAGTTTTCATGATCAGATAATGGTTTTTAAATCCGTAAATCGGTTAGATATTGTTAAATAAAGAAGGGTGCACACACTCTTAATAAGACGCACATTTTGTTCTCTTATTAGCAATTCGTAAAAATAATCGCAGGATAACTTTCTCGATGCATCATCTTATTCTCAAGCTCATTCTATTCGCAACGGCATTAGCTCCCCATTCAATTCTTTGGGGACTCGGATCTGAAAAACCGGCTGAATTCGCACTCAAAGATCGCGTCGTCTTGATTCAACCCATCGTCATTCAATCTGAAGACAAATCAAAACGACTCCCCTGGGTCCTACCTGAGCAAGAGTTAGATCAAGAGTTCAACTCTAAGGGAATCGATATTCACTTTGTCGAAGCCGTGTTCAGCTCAAACGATGCTGCAACCACGGGGAAAATCGCTCCCAAGAAAATCATTAAGCAACTCTCCTCCAATCGAAAAATTCGTCGAGCTGACATCGCACCTCATCTCATTTTCGTGCAAGCCCTCAAAAATAAGAAAGCTTTAAAGATCGTTCGATCCGATGAAGGAGCCTTCATTTTTGTTTCGCTATCGGCCAAAGATTCTTCAGTTACTGAGTCCGTCTCCAAAGGACTCAACACTTTACTAAAAACAAAAAAAGACCAACCGAGTTCTTTCACTCATCCCCGAGTTCGATGCCTCAACGGAGAAGCAGCAAAGAAAGACTTTTTAGACGAGGCTCATGAAATTTTCTTTTCTCAATTGATGCAACGTGAAATGACTTGTTTCACCAAAGAAAAATTGAGTCACCCCGATGACCTTCCAGCTTCGAGAAGAGAAACCCTTGAACGATTCGAAAAAGGGGTTTTAGATTTCACCGAAGATGAAACTCAAGCGATTACCTGGATGGCGAGTGAAGTGGATAAAGCCATTGGAGAAACTTACCCCCTCTTCACTCAACAACCTTGGCGCTTCATTAAATCAGCCAAACATCTTTGTGGCGGGTTTGCTTACACCCGGGGTTATTCCATCATCTTAAGTGAAGGCATGATCAACCACGTCGTTTCCAATTTTAAAAACAATAAAGATAAGCCTAACCCTGGATTGGCGAATTTATTCGCTCACGAAAAGATTCATGTCCTCCAAAGAATTCATTACCGAAAGTTTGTCCGAGCCGGCTTAGCGATGGGATTTCTACGCGGTACTTTACCCAGCATCCCTTGGGTCACTCAAATCAAAGTGAGCAATCCCGATGCTTTAGACTTGAGTTGGGTCATTCAAGCCAAAGATCCAAAAACAAACAAATTAGCAATCTTTTGGCCTCGTCCCACCATCAATGAAAAAGCCGGTGAAGTCCCAGTGATGGGAAGAGATTTTAAGGACATAGCCGTGCGACTCGTGTTAGAGAAAGAAAAAGTGGCCACTTACAAAGCGGTTCTCAATGACGACGGTACGCCTTCGTACGTTCTTTTAGATGAACTCAAAGATCACATCGACAAACATCCCATTCGCGTTGGGGTTGACCATCCCAATGAAGTCGTCGCGTACGACTTCGGTCTTTTGTTGATGATGGATCACCTTAAAATGAATTTGCCCCCTCACTTCAAGAAGGAAAGTCTCAATACCTTTAGAGAGTGGTGTAAAAAAGAAATGCATTCGACGGAGTTGAAGTAAATATCGCGGATAGAGCTATATATTCATAATAAACTTTTAACTAGCCCGAAGCGGTAGCGAGGGTTTCTTTCCCTTCGCTAGCGCTTCGGGCTAGTTAAAGGGAATTTAAGGCGGCAACAACGCCAAGGGCTGAAAGCCAAAAGAAAATCAACAGGCCCTACGACTCAGAAATAAACTCCGAAGCCCCTTAGTAAGCCCGGAGCGTAAGCGACGGGATACGTAACCGATATTGCTCATCATTAAAACCTCTTAGCATACTAAGGGATTTTCAAATGACTACAAAGCCAGGGGCTGAAAGCGCTGAATAGATCCCGTCGCTTATGCTCCGGGCTTACTAAAGAAATTTTAGACGCTATAACACCAAGAGCTGAAAACGCTGATTAGATCCCGTCGCTTACGCTCCGGGCTTACTAAAAGAATTTAAGGCGGCCACTTCGCCAAGGGCGGAAATAAACTTCAGACGGCACACAGCGTGTGCCTACTACTCTGGCGGCTTCGATTGCATCAGCCCAGAGCCTACCCACAAGATCACGAAAGCCCCAACGGCACTCAGTGACTGCATCCAAAATCCTAATTTCAAACCCACAAAATCAAAAACCGCATACGAAACCATCACTAAACCCATAAACCGAGCCAACGGCGAAACCCTCAAATAAACCCGATGCTTGCTTGACAGAACGTAAACCTTCTTCTTCCACTCATCGCTAATCACCACTCGACAGAAGGGAAAACCTAAAACGAATTGAGGGCGTTCACTGCGAAGATCGATTTTGATCAATGAGGTCACACTTAATTTCCCAAAGATCAAAACTCCTAATCCCAAAAGCAAAACGGCAAAGCCCACTGTGATCAACGTCCAAAATGCAAAAGCCGGAGGATCATCGGGTAAAACTCGACTCACTCCCCACCAACCCAACACGATGCTGAGAACTCCTGATAGCGTTAACGTCCAACCGATCCGTTTTCGAAACATGAATTCACTTTCAATTCAAAATTCATCCAAGATTACTTAGACCCGACTCACACTTTATTAAACTTTATTAACTAGCCCGAAGCGCTAGCGAGGGTTTTTCCCCTCGCTAGCGCTTCGGGCTAGTTAAAGGATATTTAAACGGCAACAATACCAAGGGTTGAAAACCAAAAGAAAATCACCAGGCCCTACGACTCAGAAAAAAATTCCGAAGCCCCTAGTAAGCCCGGAGCGTTAGCGACGGGATACGTAATCGATTTTGTTAATCAGAAAAAACCTTTTGGCATACTAAGGAATTTTTAAATAACTACAAATCCAAGGGCTGAAAGCGTTGAGAAGATCCCGTCGCTTACGCTCCGGGCTTACTAAAATAATTTAGGGTGGAACTAAACTTCAAACGGCACACAGCGTGTGCCTACTACCGAGCCAAATCTTAGCAAATTCGCCTGCATCCCCCCGTCCTCAGCCCAACCTCGCCCAAAAATCCCGTAACCGGCTTGTAAACACCCCGTTTCTGGCCCTGGGCTCCCCCCTCCTGAAGGAGCCCAAAATGACAGATTTTCCTAAGATTTCACCCTCATCGGCCTCGATTCTGGCCTGAATGTTTTTCTTTTGAACACATTTGTCAGGAAATTGTCAGCAAATCTCCCCTAAGCTTAAGAACCACCAGATTTTAGCTTCTCCAAAACTCCAATTGGCGGTTATAACTGAGCTATATTTGGTATCAGGTCTACGGGATTATTTTTAACCACAGTTCCTTGGGAAACGTCTAAGAACTGACGGTGAGAAACGTATTAAGAGTAGATCCTGTATTTCCTCTCGCCTAAACCTTCCTTAAGGAATCAAAATTATGCGACGAGCCTCATTATTTCTCCTCGTAGGTTGCTTGCTCATTCCGAGCATTCCAACCCAAGCGGAGACTGTACCCCTCTCATTCAAATCGCTTCGGCGTGGCCAATGGGTTCTGCCGGTTGAATCCTATAAACGAGTTTCAGGAGCCTTCAAATTTTCATCTTTAGATGGATTGGAATTCGCTTCTGACTTGGATGGATCTCAACTCAAGATCGATTCGGACTTAGACGGAAAATTTGATTCAACCGTCGAAGGTAAAGAAGGCTTAGTCACCTTCAAAGCCAAGCTTAAAGATGGCACTCCCTGGCGTTACACCATCAAGCTCGTTAACAACGGCAGTGGCTGGCGCTATAAATCAAGTGGAGCCATGACCGGCAAGATCGCCGATCAAATCGTTCGCTTCATCGATCAAAACAACAATGGTCGTTTCAACGATGTCGGACAAGACGCCGTGATCATCGGCCGAGAGAAACACGCGAGCTTCTTAGGTGAAACCCTCGAAATCCGCGGCCAACTTTACAATGTTAAAGTCAGCCCCAATGGAACCCAAGTTCAAGCTGAAGCTTATGAGGGCCCCAGCGGAACCTTAGATCTCGTCAGTAAATTTGCAACGAAAGGAAAACTCCTTTCCGTCGTCGTTAAAAGTACAGATGGGAAAAACTCCTTCAACTTCTCAAGGCGCGCCTTGAAAGTACCCGTCGGCGAATATGAACTTCATTCTGGCCACTTAGGCTTAGGAAGAAGCATCGTTCGCTTCACTCGCGGAAAAATGAAAACCGTCAAAGTTGAAGCCGACAAAACTCACGCCATCGCCTTGGGTGAACCCGTCAAAATCGACTTCAAGTACGTGCGTCAGGCTCGCCGAGTCATCATGGCTCCCAGCTTGGTGAAATACATCGGAAGAGGCGGCGAAGAATATAAAATCTGGAAGCCCTTTGGTAGCTCTCCTCAGTTCTTAGTGAATGATCTCGAAAGCGGCAAGCAAATCGCCATCGCCGTTTTCGGCGGATGCTGAAGTGGCTTCGCACCGGCCGCCGTGAGCGTGCCTCAAAACACTAAAATTGAAGTTACCGCTAAAGCACAAACCTGGGCATTCGACAACATGAAGGGTGAAGGCGTCAGCCATGGAAGCGCTGCTGCCATCAATCCCCTCATCGGTCAAGCCGCTCCCGATTTCCTTCTCAAGACTTTAGAGGGAGAAGATTTCAAACTCTCTGAAACCATCGGGAAGAAGATCATCATCCTCGATTTCTGGGCGACTTGGTGTGGTCCTTGTATCAAGGCCCTTCCCGAAGTTATGGCGGTTGCCAAAGCCTACAAAGAACAGGGAGTGGAGTTGATTACCGTCAATCAGCAGGAAAATCCCGGAAAAGTTAAGGGCTTCCTCAGGACTCGAGCCTGGAAGATGAATGTCGTTATGGATTCAGAAGGCGAAGTTAAGAATAAATACGGAGTCAGCGGAATCCCTACCACATTTATCATCGGCTTAGATGGTAAGATTGCTACTGTACATAAAGGCTTTCAGCCTGGTCTGGGTAAGCAACTCGAAGACGATATCAAAGCGCTTCTTCCCAAGAAGAAGTAGCCCATCGATTCCCTCGACTTCAACCCCTTTCTAAGCGTCCATTAAGAAGAGAAAACCCAGTGAAAAAATCAATTTGCTTTGATTCTTTCACTGGGTTTGCCTCGTGAAATAAAGAGTCAACCCTTCTACATTAATAACCAGACTTAATATGAACTCTAGAAAGCTGAACTGTTCATTTTCTATCTCTTTATTTCTCGGAGTGCTCTTCCTTAGCTTGACGAGTTTAGCGTGGGCTCAAGTTCCACCTCCCGTCCCTCCACCCGGTGGCGGTCCCCCTCCAGGACCCGGCGGTGGCCCTCCTCCCGGAGAACGTCCACCTGGAGTTCCTCCAATTGAAGAAGGCATTCCTGAAGATCCCAACGCGACTCTTCAGCATCTCATGCCGGTTCAAATCGTCGGCAATCGCTTGATCACTCACTGTGAGGTGTCGACAGTTCATCGAAGAATTCCCGTAAACTTGTTTGTCGATTTTGAAAATCCTTGCGGCCTTCAACTTCACAACAACGCAGCTGGTCCACTCAAAGCAGAGGATCAAGGCGGGCAAACGATTCCCATCACCATCCACTTCCCGGGCTTCGACATCGTTGTCCAAAGCCGAGAACAAGGACCCGAACCCGAGTTCAATGAATTCACTCGCTTGTGGTCCCGCGAGATGGGTGAGGATGCTTTAGTCGGAACTATCGGCGCTAAGATCCTCAGAAACTATCGCATCATCTTTGATCTCAAAGAAGGACACTTAGAACTCTTGCCTTCCAAAGCCGGAACAGAAGAGCCCCCCCCGGAACCTGAAGGCAACTTACCCCCGGATCAAGAAGAGTCTGACGATAAATCTGAAACCATATCGATTTCAACCACGGACGACATCGTGTGGATCCCCGTTCAAATCCCCGGTGAAAAGATCGCTGCATTAGCGATCACCACCTCCTTCTACGATTCAAAAATCGATGCACTCTGGGCCGATGATTTAGGAAAACCCGCTGGAAACGTCAGCCCCGTTCAAATGGGTAAATTAGATCTTTCCAAGCTCGTCGCATTTCGTCCTGAAGATATCCCCTACGTCCATCCCGATGGAGCCTTAGGAACTATCGGCCTCAACTTGCTAAAGAATCTTTGGATCGATTTAGATCGCGATGCCGGTACTGCGAAGGTTCGCCTCAATGGCGAAGTGAAGTACCCCGAAGAAGATTTTGAATTCTTTAAGGCTTGGCTCACCGAAGATGCAGACGAACTCGAACTGTGTTTGGCGAAGTACCCTACCGCTCGTCTCAGTCAAGAAACGGCTCGTACCCTTCTTGATTACCGAATGGATGAAGGCGGAAGTAAGGATGAGTTTGAACGCGTTTTAAAGTACTTAAGAAATACTTGGCGGAAAGATATCGTTACGACTCGCGCTTTAGATTTGATGAAGGAACTGCGGGCATTGGGTTACAACCAGCAGGCCCTCTTCACCGGCGACCTTGGAATCAAAGAAGGCCGTAAAGATCGATACCCTGAAGCCATCCACAATGTTCACTCTCTAATGGGTGAAATTCTACTTGAGGGCAATGAAGATAAACGTGCTTGGCGACACTTACTTTCGGCGGCATTCGGAATGCCCGAAAACGGCCGAGTCAATTTACGCTTAGGCGAATTCTACGAACGTCAAGGTCGTTACAAGCGAGCGATGTCCCGTTATGTTCAAGCCGTGATCGCCGCCGACAGTGGTGAACAAGCCATCGGCGGATTAGAACGTGTTCAAAAACACTTAGGCACGGACGAACGCATCTCTGTCGATAAGATCGAACAACTTATCGCAGGAAAAGTTTATAACTATCGCGCAGCCACCAAACATAAAAGAGCTGATAACGAAGCGAACCGTACGGTTCTCTTAGAGTTCTTCACCAACGCTCACATCAAGCATCCCACTCGTGATGAAGGAGCCATCGGTGGCGCGCTAGGAAATGAAGGATTGCTCTCCCACTTCCCCCAAACGGCATTGTCGGCCGTGAGCTTTCACCTTCCTCATCCTCGCTTAGAAATGGATTCGTTGACCAATGAAGTCTCGCAGTATCACGCTGACTTCTACGGAGCCGGCCCTGCCGTTCAAATCGTGGATGGACGGGGATCGTTCCCGGGAACGGGAAAAGCCCGAGAAGCCGAACAAATTTACAAAAGGGGGCGTCAAATCGTTCGCGGTTCATTGTTACGTCCCAGTGCGTACTCCATCAACTTGAACGCCGCCCTCGACGGTGATGTCATCAAAGGAAAGATCACCGTATCAGGTCCCGAACGTGACACCGCCGATCTCCATATCTTGTTGATTGAACGCGGAGTTCTCTATCCCGGAAAAAGTAAAGTGGTGATTCACAAGCGAGTGGCGAGAGCTGCCCTCACTCCCACGGTTTCCGGCATCCCCTTTAGAACTAAAGACAGCGATCGAATGGAGATGAGCTTCGGCGGTTCTCTTCAAGACATAGAAAAACGAAACATCGCCTACCTCAAGCAACTCGAAGCAGAGGGTAGAGGTTCGGTGAGAACTTACGCAGCGCGTATGGATCCCCGACAATTAAGTATCGTCGCGTTTCTTCGAGACAACGGGACGAAGAGAGTTTTACAG
This sequence comes from Planctomycetota bacterium, assembly GCA_028280485.1. Lineage (GTDB taxonomy): Bacteria > Planctomycetota > UBA8108 > UBA8108 > JACQVS01 > JANQLS01. The sequence continues at coordinate 145,901 of JANQLS010000048.1, read as the reverse complement.
TCGAAGACGTTTGACTTAGGCCTGGAATAATGGTCGTCGCACAGCAATAAAGGTCGCGAGCCTTCGGCCCGCTCCGTACGACTCCATCGTGAATGTTCGCTTTGCTCACTCACTTCCTAAAGGAGTGCGTGAAACTTTAAGGCATCCTGCGTCCAATCTCTGGCGAGGTTGGCTACAGGTACATAATCAAATTTTTTATTATGAGCACAAACTCGGATTACCGACAACAAGTTGAAAAATCGCTCACCAAGCTCGCTAAAAATGGTGGTGAGTTGATTCGCCAAGAACGCGCCAAAGAAACCTTCAATAAGATTTGGTCGAAGGTCACTCCATCGGTGTTGATCGCACCGGCGATTCTTTTTGTCTTAGCGATTCCCCTCCTCTGGGGAGGAAGCGCTTATCTCCCGGCTCTCTGGCTTGGCGCGCTTATCACTTTAGCCATCCCAGTTCTCGCCTTGGCCCTCCCAGTGTTTGTCGTCGAGAATCGAGATCCATCTCGTCGTCAAGCCCTCGAATATTACGACCGCCATCAAGGTTTAAAAGATCGTTTACGAGCTGCCGATGAATTTTTAAGCGCCGAGGACTCATCTTCGTTTGGCGAGGCGGCCATTCAAGAAGCTTTACCTCATGCCGAAAAGGCTCTCGAACATGAACCTCAAGTTCAGAATTTGCCCTGGCCAGGATCCATTCGAGATGTGCGTTATCTCGTCGTTGCTGCGCTCCTATTAATTATCCCTCATCTCTTCTCAACGAGTGAGGCCGTTGAAGATAAAAAAGCTTCCGCTGAACCTTCGGCAGAAGAACTTCAAACAGAGAAAAAAGGACAAGAAGAGACGACGAGTCCTTCGAGCACGACCAAACCGAGTACTCAAAAATCGGAACCTCGCCGCGAAGGTAAGTCTCAACCTCCTTCGGATGAACTCCCAGTCAAAATGGAACCCAAGGCTCAACTTTCAGGCGACTCCAATCAGAACGTTTTAGAAAACGAAGGTAAGACCAAGGGAGGTCAACCCGCCTTCGCTCCCTCGACGGGCCGAAGTCAAAAGTCACGAGGAGTACCCGGTACTCAAGCTCCCACGACAAAACCTCACGACAAATCTTTAGAACCGAAGAAGCCAAAGAAGAAAAAGAAATCCAAAAAAGAAGACGACCCTCAACACCCTCGTAAAAAAGCCGATGACAAATCGGGAGCCACGGCCGGAAGAGGAAGCTCCAGTGGATCCAGCCGAAACCCTGCGGCGAGTGAATGGTCGAGTAAAGATCGAGTCGCCGAAAGCGAAGAACAAGAATTCGAAGAGGAAGAAGATGTCGACGATGAAGACAGTGAATCGGAAGCACGCGGCGGGTTACAACCCAATCTTCGCGATCGTCGACCTCCCACCAATCGTGACCTCAGCATCGGATTCGGAAATCGATCCAATCCCGATGCGAATGGCCGCGGAGGTCCGGGACAACGAAAGAAATCGAGAGGAGTTGCTTCCTTAGTTTTAGGTGTTCCCATTCCTGATCACGTCAAAGGTCAACCCAATCCTGGCCGAGTCAAGATCACTCAAGAACGAGTTCGCCCCCAACGTGAAGCCTCTGAACCAGCGGATGCTCAAGATCGCCCCAAGCGGGATCGAGCACCTGAACTCTTGTCGAGACGCACCCTGCTTCCCTGGATGCGTCAGGTCTTAAAAAATTACTTCAACCGAGACTCTCAAGCCTCAACAGAAACCACGAACGAGAAGAAAGACTCTTAGTTTTTCTGAAGCCACTTCAAGGCTCGACCCCGTCTCGTACTCAGTAAAAAATTCAGTTCAACCCACTTAAAAACCATTCGAGGAACTATGCCAGCTACAGCCGACCCTGAAATCGCTCGCCAACAAGCCGAAGCATTCCGTACCGCCTACGACAACATCCGCAACCAAGTTTCTCGCATGATCGTGGGACAAGAAGAAGTTTTAGAGGGAGTTCTCACCGCCCTGTTCGCCGGAGGCCATGTTCTCTTGGAAGGAGTACCCGGTATCGGTAAGACGATGTTAGTTAGAACCTTAGGAGAAGCCGTATCGTTAGACTTTTCTCGAATCCAGTTCACTCCTGACATGATGCCCGCAGATATCCGGGGAACTGAAGTTTTGATGGCCACAGAAGAAGGTTCTCAAGAAGTTCGCTTCCGCCAAGGTCCTTTAGTGGCTAACTTAGTTCTCGCCGATGAAATCAACCGTGCGACTCCTAAAACCCAGTCGGCACTGTTGGAAGCGATGCAAGAAAAGCAAATCTCCGTCGGTAATAAGACGATCGCTCTTCAAGAGCCTTACTGCGTGATGGCTACGCAGAATCCCGTCGAACAAGAGGGAACTTATCCTCTTCCCGAAGCTCAGTTAGACCGCTTCTTGTTTAAACTCATCGTGGGTTATCCCAAAGAAGATGAATACAAAACAATTTTGAACCGAACAACGAGCGGCGATGACGTCGAAATCGAATCCGTTTCAAACGGCGAAGAGATTCTCAAAATGCGGGACACCATTCGCAACGTTCCCGTGCCTGATCCCGTTCAAACTTATGCCGTTCGTTTGGTGATCGCCACTCAACCAGGAAGTGAGTTTGCCCCTCAAATCGTCAACGACACCGTCGCCATGGGATCGAGTCCTCGTGGAGCCCAAAGTTTGATCTTAGCCGGTAAGGTCAAAGCCCTCTTGTCGGGTCGATTTTCGGTGAGCTGCGATGACATCAAAGAAGTCGCACTCCCTGCACTCCGCCACCGTGTTCTCTTAAACTTCCGCGGCCAATCCGATGCCGTCAATGCGGATGACATCGTTCGCAGCGTTTTGGATAGCGTAGAAACTCCGAGAGAGTAGTGAGAACGCATCCATGAATTCGCTCAACAAAGATGAACTCTTCACCCCAGAATTTCTCCAATCCCTAAGCTCTCTTCGCATCATCGCGAATCGAGTGGCTCGGGGAGGCCGTTACGCTGAACAGCGTTCGGTCGACATGGGAAGTGGAACTGATTTTAGAGATTTCCGCTCCTATTCTCCCGGAGATGATTTTCGTTCCATCGATTGGAATATTTACCAACGACTGGGAAGAGTCGTACTCAAACTCTACGAAGAATTAGAGGATCTCCCCCTTTACCTCTTAGTCGATACCTCGAAGAGTCTGTTCTTAGAAACGCCCCCTCGAGCTATCGCCGGGCTTCGCTCCGCTCTCGCTTTGGCTGCGATCTCGCTCAATCATCACGATTCTGTAGGGATCTATCCTTTCAGCAACGATCTCACCACTTTAGTTCCTCCTCAAAGTGGTAAAGGCCGAATCTTGTTCATGGCCGATCGTTTAGCCCAAGTTCAAGCGGGTGGAACGACCGACATCGCAACTTCGATCAAACGCTTCGAAAGTTACGGGTTACGCCAAGGCCTGGTCGCCATCGTTTCCGATTTTTTCGATCCGAATGGAGTCGACGCCGTTACCGAAAGCCTTAAAAACTCTCGTCATCGTTTGCTCTTAGTTCAACTCAGTAAGAAGACCGATCGCGACCCCGATGTTCAAGGGGAATTGCAACTTGTCGATTGTGAATCCGGAAGTACTGAAGATGTTTCCGTCACGGACTCCGTAAAAACGAAATACCGCGAGGCCTACGATAAATTCCAAAACCAGCTCATCGGCTTTGTTCAAACTCGTCGTGCCGGTTGGTTGAGTATCGATGTCGAGCAAGAAGTGGTACCTCAATTAGCGAGTATTTTCGAGAGAGGAGTCTATACAGTATGACTTGGACGACTCTCCCGGTTTGGGGTGTGATCGCCGGCGTCTTGGGACTCGCAGGAGCCTTGTTCCTGTTACAGCGTCTTCGAGTACGGCATCGTCGAATGGAAGTGATCACCACTCTGTTTTGGCGAGAAGCCATCGAAGATTCACGCGCTCGTGTTCTCGTCAGGCGATTTCGTCATCCCTGGGCCTACGCCCTCATCGTGACCTTAGCCTCATTAATTTGGTTAGCTTTCTCTGGCCCTAAAGCCGCTCAAGAAGATCCTTCGAGGTGGTATCTCTTACTCGATCGATCAGCGAACATGACTCAAGCAGGGAAATTAGAGCGAGCGAAAGAACAAATTCAAGAACAGTTAAAATCTCTTCCCATCGATGCTCGATTCGTCTACGCCTTGGGATCGGATACTCGATTGGTTTTAAGTCCTGGCGAACAAAACCCTCTGTTTGTCGAACGAACTCGGGACCTTCAAGCTGAACTTGCTCCTTCTGCTCTCGAAGCCTTTTTGAGAGATCATTTCAAGAACGCCTCGGAAGACACTCCCACCAAGATTTTGGTGTTCGGGGATTCGGGGATCTCGGAAGAAGTTCAAAAACTTAAGCCTGAGTTCGTAGAGCTCCATCAGAAACCATTAGAATTAGCTGGTGCATCTCTCACCTCGAATCACGGAATCGTTGCCTGTGGGATGAACGAAGCCATCAGTGGCGCGTTTGATCGAGTGGATGTGCTTATCACTTTAAAGGGTCCTCAATCGGAAACTCTTCCCTTGAGTGTCAAGTTAGGAGAGGCGGATCAATCTTTAGCGAATGCCACCCGAACTCAGAATGGGGATGAAAGTGAAATCCTCATCCAAAACTTGCCGACCACCGGCGAGTGGTTGCAAGTTTCAATCGAAGATCCAGATGGCCTTCCCTTTGATAATCAAGTGAATCTTCGCCTTCCACTGAGGGAGAAGATCAAAGTTTCTGCTGTCGGTATTCAAAACGAAACTCTACTGAAAGTTTTGGAGGCCGACCCAGCCATCGAACTGGTGACTTCAGATCCACAAGTCATCCTTCGAGTTGGAGCGCCATCAGAAGCCACTCAAGTTCCAACACTATCCTTAGTGCCAAAAGACAGTGAAGCACACGCTTTCACCGCACTCCAACCGGAAGCTTCTTCTACTGCTCCCAGTCAAAACATCAGCAACTTAGTGCAAGAACTGGCTCTCGACCGAGTCGACGGAGCTCAATTGGCTGAATCTACGGGAAGCGTCGTTTCTTTCGGCATTAAATCTTCATCAGTAAAAGAACTTCGAGTGTGGCAAGACTTGACCGAAAGCTCAGCCTTTCAATCTTCTCAAGCCTTTCCCTTATTCTTCTCTCAAGGCATCCGTTGGTTAAGAGGTTTGCCCCCGCTTCTCTCTTACTCCAAAGCGGGTGAAATTCTTCCTCTCGAAAGTGAATACCCACTCAAATCAGATGGGATTCAATTGAGTGGAATCGGGAGTTCCTTCACTCCCCCGAGAGCTGGGCGTTATACGAATAGCCAGAGTGAAGAAATCGAAGTCCTCCTCACCAATCGAAAGCTATCTGAGTTGAATGCCCCTCAGGAAGGTACGCAAGATTCAAAAACTGAAATGACTCCGACTCACAACACTCCTTATTACTCCTACTTGATCATCGGAGCCTTGCTCTTGTTAGCCCTCGAATGGTGGTTTGTTCGCCGAGGGAGGATGCCATGAAACAACTTTGGTTCTTGGCCCCTCAGGCCTTATGGTTACTTCTGCTCTTACCTTTGGTGTGGTTACTTCCTCGCCCGACGAAGCAGTGGAAGTCGGCTCTTCTTCGTACGCTAACTTTCTCGGCTTTGATCTTGGCATTAGCCCAACCGGGTTGGTTGTTTAAAAAGGATCTCACCTACGAAGTTTGGGTGGTCGACTCCAGTTCGAGCGTTGGTGACTCAGCTCGTAGCCAATTGGAGCAGTTCATTTCTAACTCTCCCGAGAATCCTCAAAGCGAAGTTCAACGCATCGCCGTCGAACTTCAAGCCACTTCAAGCGATGGAAAGGTGCCGGAATCGTTACAGCAACGCTTCACTCGCTGGCACGCCATTCAATCTGATAGTGAAAGCTCCATCGGAGAAGCACTTCAACAAGCACTTAGAAGTATCCCTCAATCGGATCGGGGTGAAATACACTTACTCAGTGATGGTTTTTCTACGGATAGAAACTGGGGAGACGCCTCTCGCGAGTGTATCGAACGGAAGATTCCCGTTTTCACTTACGAACTACAGACGAAAGCCCCTGCACTCGCCCTCGTGAAGCTTCAACCGCAAGGCGAGCTTCGAGTCGGCCAAAAAGGAAAGATCTTTGTCGAACTGCAAGGATCGGGAACTCTCGATCTACAAGTAGAACTCGATGGAGAAACCTTAGGCCAAAGAGAAGGCTTAGAGTGCTCCGACCGTCTACAGGTCAACTTTGAATTTGAACCCAAACGTTCGGGATTCTTTCCCCTCGTGGCAAAGATCAAATCGGGTGCTGATGGTGAGGTTCAAGAACTGAATACCTCGATCGCCATTCAAGATCCCTTCCGAGTTTTATACTTAGGCGAAAGAGTTCGCGGATCAGATTCCAAGTTAGCTCAATTGATTGGAATGGGTTTTACGTTTGTGAGTTCGAAGGATCTTAAGAACGATCCTCAAGACCTCTCCCAATACGATCTCACCATTTTGGATGATCGTCCCGCCCACACTCTTCCTCAGAGCCTGCAAAATCAAATCGCCAACGCGGTCACTCAAGATGGCATGGGCTTGATGATGGCCGGAGGAAGTGGATCTTTTGGCCCGGGTGGTTACCAAGGGACTGCGATCGGAAAGTTGGCTCCCGTCGACTTCGTTCAAAAGGAAGAAAAACGTGACCCCAGTACGACCTTGGTCGTGATCATCGATACTTCGGGATCGATGGGCGGTGAACGCGTTCAATTAGCAAAAGAAACGGCACGCTTAGCGATTCGCCGACTCCTCCCCCACGATAAAGTAGGAATCGTGGAGTTCTACGGAACGAAGCAATGGGCGGCTCCCATTCAATCCGCCGCGAATACGATCGAAATTCAACGTGCTCTCAACCGTCTCGATGCCGGTGGTGGTACGGTGATTCTTCCCGCTATCGAAGAAGCCTTTTACGCGCTCCAAAATGTACAAACTCGTTATAAGCACGTGTTGGTATTAACGGATGGCGGAGTAGAAGCCGGTGACTTTGAATCGCTGATGAGAAAGATGGCTGATCGAGGCATGAACGTTTCAACCGTTCTCGTCGGCGGGAGCCGTCACAGTGAATTCTTAGTGAACTTAGCAAACTGGGGTAAAGGACATTTCTACAATGCTTCTAACCGGTTTAACATTCCCGAGATTTTGATCAAGCAACCTTCAACCTCGAAGATCCCCTCCTACCGTCCGGGAAATCACGGGATCACAGGACAAGGGGGACCGAGCTGGTGGGGAAAAGTTTCCCCTGAAAATATTCCACCTCTCAAAGGTTACGTTGAAACTCGCCCCCGAGAGGGAGCTGAAGTTCTCATCGAAACTCAAAAGAATCGCCATCCCATCTTAGCCAGTTGGAGACATGGTTTGGGTCGAGTCACCGCCATGACGACCGAACCCACGGGTGAAGGGACTCACGAATGGAGAGACTGGAACGACTACGGTCCTTTCCTCCACCGCGTGCTCTCGCGAACTGCGCGGGATCGAGATTACCCCTTCCAAGTCTCAGCCAACCGCCAAGGTGACAAAGTGGTTTTCAGACTCGAGCGAATCACCGATCAAAATTGGGTCCCGACTTTAGCGCTCGTTAACCAAAAGGGTGAATTGATCCGGGAGCTCAACCTCGAACGGAGGGCTCCCCAACAATTTGTTGCGATCGAGCACCTCGAACGAAATCAAGATCTGTTTCTGTCAGCCGGAGTTCAATCCGGTAAGAACTTAACTTATCGAGTGGCAGCTCCCAGCCTGGCGCATCTCAGCCCTGAACTTCAAGTGGATATCGATCGAGCTCTCGATCTTGAACGCCTCTCAACTGAAACTGGAGGTAACTACCAACTTGTTGCTCAAACCACAGAGGCTCCGAGTTCAGAAAGTTCGAATGAGAATTCAACGGCCAACAATCAGCACACAGTTCAAGAAGGCTCACTTGCTTTCAAAAAGCTATGGCCTATCTGTTTGCTGATTGCCTTAGCCATATATCTGTGTGAAATTATCTATCGTCGCTGGCCTCGTGAGGTCGGCACGAGTTAAGAGTGGTAGTCGAACTTGTAAAAGTTTGGCTACAAAACGTAACCTATAGCCAATTCCCCCTGTAGGGGCGTCCCTTGCGGGCGCCCGTTCCCAAGCAGAGGTGAATGCTATAAATATTGAGCATCTTCAGGGTAGGGCTGGTGCAAGACCAGCCCCTACAGGGGAGATGCTCCCAATTAGGTTAACCGTCGTATCCTGTAGCCAAACTTTAACAAGTTCGGCTACGAAGTCATAAAAACCGTAACCACGCGTTACCGAGTTATTCTTATGAACGATTTAAATCGAAAAGTTCTCAGTACTCTCTTCGCTTTGCTGTTCGTCTTCGCCTCCAAGAGCGTTCGAAGCCAAGAAGTGGATCTGCATTCCAGTGTACAAGAACTTTTAGATCAGGTCTTAGCGAGTGAAACTCCCGAATCTGTCGATGACTTTCCTCTCTACAATGCCTGTCTCCAAAAGCATGAAGAGTTGGAAATCCTTCTCAGAAAATTGGGGGAATTGGGCCAAATTAAAAAGCCCGATCCCGCTGAAGCCAATAATCGACGTCGGAATAACGCCCAAGAAGATAAAGAAGAAGAAAAGCCGAAAGAGAAAGTCGAACCCCAGGCACTGAAAGCTCGTTGGCTCTTAGCTCGCTTGAGTTGGAGGTACGGCTTACTCGAAGATGCAAAGTTCTATTTTAAGAACTTGACCGAAACCGATGGCCGGCCGATCGCCACTTTCAGGTTAGCTCAACTCACCGATGCCTTAGGGAATGAAAAAGATGCCGTTGAGGGTTACCGTAAAATCCTGAGCGAGAGTTCTAAAGCCACCCCTGAGCTCCAAGAAAAAGCTCGACTTCGCTTAGCCATCCTCAAAGCGACCGGAAGCAAGATCGAAGGCTTAGACGACCTCACCGACTACGCCACCGGAAGAGAACAAGGATTTAAAAATCGCTCAGCAGTGGTCCTCGCATTGGCCGGAAGAGCCAAAGATGCCTTGGAACTCTACAAGGCTGAGGGAGAAGGCAATCCTCGTTTCAAACAAGAAGTGCGATTAGCTGAATGGGCGATGGCCGCCAAAGATATCAAAAAGGCAAAAGAGTTCGCTTGGAATGCTTTGAAGCAAGCAAAGCTCAGACGTGATCGAAGGTACGCCCTCACGGTTCTCTCAGAAGCCTTCCGAGGTGAAAAGAAGCTCGACGACCTCATCAAAAAGTTTTCGGAAGAAAAAGAGCTCGATGATCAATCCCGCCAAACTTGGATCGATCTTTTAAGAGAGACCGGCAAGATCGAAGAAGCCATCAAGCTCTTCAAGCAACAGAGTTCAGAGAGTGGATTCGACATCAACATGCGTCGAGAACTTTTAGAGATCTGTCGCGAAGCCGAAAAAGACGAGCTCTTGATCGAAAGTTACCAAGACATGATCAAGGCCGATCCCAAACGAGTCGAGTGGAGGGCGGGGCTAAGCCGTTACTACCTCGAACAAGGTAACCGGGAAAAAGGTATCGAGGTTTGGAAATCTTTTGAAGAGAAAGCATCCTTACGTCAACTTCTCGAAGCCGCGGGATCCTTAGATGAACTCAGCCTCGATGAGCTTGTCATCAAGTACACCGAACGTTGTGTCAATAGCGATGACACTCCCCTCAAGGTGGAAGCTCTTTACTACCTCTTCGGTTTCCATCGCCGACGAGCGAACGAAGAAAAAGCTCAAGAAACCTTGATTCGTATGGATAAACTCGCCGAGCCCGCCGCTTCAGAAAGAGTTCAACTCGCTGAAGCCTGGGAGCAGATCGGACGTCACGACCAGGCAGCCAGAATTTTAGAGGGCTTACGACAAGCGCGGGGAAAAGCCAACTTTTCTTCCGACCTCGAGATGCGATTAGCTTGGCTCTATTCAGAAACCGGTGAAGAAGAGAAGGCTTACAAGTGCTGGAAGAATGTCTGGCTGAAGGTCGACTCTCCCGGAAGAAGAAAGTACGTAGAAGAACGCTTGATGGCCACGGCTTCAAGATTAGGAAACTTAGCTGACATCGCTATCGAGTTAGAAGAAAAACTCGCAGAGGGGAAAGCCGACAAAAGAGACAGTGGACTTTTGGTTCGCCTCTACACCAAAGTGGGTGATCCCATCTCCGCCGCGGAGATCACCGAAGAGTACATGAAACAAACGGGTGAAAATGAGATCAAGCTCTTAGAAGAAAAAGCCCGCATTTATGTTTTGTGTAACGACTACTACCACTACGAAAAAACCCTTCGCCAGTTGATTGAACTCGACCCTGAAGGAACCCCCGAGTACTTAACTCAAATGGCGATGAGTTGCCTCGAACGAGGGCGCAACGACCAAGCCCGTCAAATCTTGATCGAAATGCGAGACTTGGAAGCCAACCCCGCTGCTGCGGAGTTCGAAGCTGGTGTTCTAAAAATTGCCGGGCTCCACGAAGAGTCTGCCAAAGCCTACTGGCGGGGTATCGGAGAAAACCCTGGTCGTATCGATGCCTACTTGCTCTTAGGAAAGTCTCTCCAAACGATCAATAAGGGAACTCAATCGATCGGCTTGTTTCAGTTCCTCATCGAAAACGCTTCTAAGGACGATCTCTTCACAATCGCCATCGATGGTATTCTCAACGCACGAGCAGGCTCCCCTATCGTCAAATGGGCGAAGAGAGTTCTCTTAGAACGCGTCGCGAGTAAAGAAGACAAAATTTACTTGTTCCAGCTGGTGAGCGACTTGGCTGAAGAACTTCGTGACACCGGCATGAAGCAACGAGCTTTAGAAGAGATTCTTCCCATCGCGGGAGAACAACGAACGAGTTACCTCCGAGAACTCATGGAGCTCTCCAAATCGGGAATTCGATCGAGCTTCTTCTCTTCTTCCATGGGATCGATTCGTAACAAAAACAATCTTTTACGTTACGGTCGACGCTTAATTGGAATGGGAGAACTCATTCCTCCCCAAATTTACTTAGATTTGGGACAAGCCTTCCTCGAAAGTGATGATGTTAAAAACGCCGCCAAGACTTTCGATAAAGCGGATCAATCATCATCAGATTACGTGGGTTACTACCGAAAAGTCGGGCAAACCTTTGAAGGTAAACTCTACGCCCGAAGCGCCCTCAAAGTTTACGAACGATTGCTGGTGAGCGCCGCTTACGATGTATCTCTCATCATCAAAGTCGCCGAACTCAAAGAACAACTCGCTAAAGACGAAGAAGCAAATCAAACCTTTCAAAATGGCTTGAATCTTCTTTTAGATACCCAAACTCTTTGGAGCGGTAAAAAAGACAACACCGCAGCGCAAAACAGTACGTATTTTTATTACTACTCAAGAAACGTCGACAACTATCAAAAATACTCTGAACGTCTCTTGCGAGGTTTCCTAGCAACCGTCAAGGATAAGGATGCACTCAATAAATTCTTTGACGAACAATTGCTGAGATTAGACAACGATTTAAAAGCTGTCCTTCAAGAAGAACCGACGGCCACTCTCAAACGCCACCTCAATCAGCTGCCAAGAATCCAACGACGCGCTCAGATCTTGAGACGGCTGGCCTTCAGTCATTCTTCCAAGGAATTAGCTAAAAAAGTAGAAACTCGGCTCGGAAAAAGCTTGAGCGAAGATCCTCAATTGTTCCGAACAATCGCTACTACTTGGAAACAATGGGGCCACACTGAAGCTGCGAAAAAGCTCGTTGAAGAATTTTCGAGCCATCCCAGTGCCGAAGCAGCTAAAAAGCTGTTGAATATCGATAACCGAGCGAACGAAGCCCAAAGCTTGTTCTTAGCGACGATTAAAAATGACAAGGCTGAATCCTTGAAGTCTTTTGCGACCTTAGATGCTCGCAAACTCAAGGCCATGACGCGCAGTGACCGTCAAATCGTTCTCGCCTCTGCCTTGATCAATGGACACGAACCCACGATCGAAGCTATCGCGAAGTTAGAGATCAACAGCAATCCCAACATGCTCATTTATCAAAGTACTCGCACCTTGGGAGCTTGCTTACCGTTCTTAAACGATGAGCGACAAAAGAATCTGATCGACTACGTCAGTGGAATCATCGAGCTGAAAAGTGATCAACTTTCAGCCAACCAATGGTATTACATCGAAAACTTAACTCGCATCACGGGGCGCCCCATCAAAATTCCCGCCGAAAAGGTGAAGAAGCAAATCTTCGACACTCTCGCTCGAGGAGCGGTTTACTTCTACTATATGGGAATGTACTTCAGCTTGCTTCCCGAAGAAGAATACCGAACCACATTGGTGGAATCGTTTGGGAAAGCCCAAAAAGCCGACCGTATGCGCTTCTTGTTAGAAATCGTCTCTTCTTCTCCCAAGGACATCAAACAAGAGATCAAAGATACTTTGATTGAACTTACGGGGGAACTGGAAGGAGATGTCGATACGAAACGAAATCACTTCTACAAACTCACTTCACCCTACCAGTACACGACCATGAATAATCCTGAGTTAGTTCAGGAATTTCTGGCGAAGCTGGGGAGTACTCAATCAGAGAAGATGCAACCTTATTTCAAGAGCATGCGAGCTCTGCTTCTTGCCAGACAGGGAAATTTAGATGAAGCCTTACCCCTGGCCGCTGAAGTTTATAAGAGTATTCTCGAAGGAAATAAAACGATCGAATCGTATTCCCGAAATTACATCGACTCCGTTTTAACTCAACGAGCCCCGGCGACCTTCCTGAAAATCATCGACGAAGTCGCGAAGGAACAAGGTGAAACCGTCGATTTAGAGAAAAAGCGTATCTCCTTGGCTCAACGAAGTGGGAATCCGGATGTCCTACTGAAAAGCTTGAGGGAAGCCATCAAACGGCATCCCAAAGAGATCACCTTCTATCGTCAACTGAGTAATCAACTCAAGTCCTTGGGAAGACTGTTAGAGTCGGTCCAGGTCTTAGAGAAACTCGTCGAAGTGGATCCCCAAAATCCAACGACGCACAATTTGGTTTATTCTGCTTGGAATAGCTTGAAAAATCCCGTTCGAGTTCAAGAGCTTCGAAAAGAACTCAACGATCGCGCGAATAAAAAAGCGATGAGAATGATCGAAGGAACGATTTGGGAACTGTTACGACCCTTCGTTTCTACGAGCTTTTTAAACTTGCTCTTAAGTTCTTCTCCTCAAGCTGCAGCAACTCCGCCTAAGCCAGCACAAGCCGCGCAAACCTCTGGGACTACCAGTGGCGCTGCGACTCAAAAGGCTGGGTCTCAAAAGAAGGGGGCTACCAATAAAACTCAAGCAAAACCAGCAACGAAAACAACTCCACCCGTAAAGAAAAAAGCAGCGACTCCAGCAAAGACCACGACTAATAAAGCGAAAAGCCAAGCTGCTACTTCGAAGACAAGTACAAAGCCCGCCACTGGAACAAAACCAGCAACGGCGATTCAACCGGCTGCTCCCTTAACCCCAGCAACTCCGATTACACCCGCAACGACCGCAAGTTCAGGAGCAGCTGCAGCCGCTCCCGCAACCGCGGCTACGGGAACAAATGCAAAGCCCGCCGAAGAAGGCAAAGAGCCTAAGAAAGCTGAAGCCGAGAAAAAGGAAGAGAAAGAGAAGAAGCTTCAACGCCCGAGTATCTCTTTCTTAAAGAAAGCCTACGACGATAAGAAAACCGATGAAGCTAAAAACCAGTTGAGAAGACTCTGGCGTCAATTCGAGTCATTGGATAATCGTTACTTCAATTATGGTTTCGGTTATTACTACGGTAGCTATCGCTACCGATGGCCCACGACCCGAACGACGACGACGAAGGCTCCCTCCATTCCTGTTCCTCCGGGTGGCTTGGAAAAATTCCTCTACGATCAGAAGCGAGCTGAAGAGCGCGCTAAAATTCCTCGTCCGAAGCAAGAACATATCGTTGAGGCCTTGGCCGAAGAAGAATTCGTTAAAGATGAAGCCTCCCGCTGGTTGAGTACTCTCAATCCCAATAGCTACGGAGGCGGCGATTTCGATGCCCTTCTCAACGCAAAAGCGAAAAACGCCCTGAAGACTGAGAAGGTCGATGAAGTCTTCAATGATTACTTCAAGCGTTACACTGAAGGTGACTTGGATAAATTAGGCGTCCTCACCCTCCTTCGTATGATCGTCATTCAAAAAGAATACAAGAGTGAAAAGTTAGATCAGTGCTTAGATCTGATGATCTCGCGGGTTTCTCCTACGGACCAAGGATTTATCAATACCTTGGCCCAGTGCCTGAGTGATCGGGGTAAACACGATGTGGCTGCTAATCTCTACTTGTGGGGAAAAGCTCTAGGCAGAACTCGTTCTGCTAGTTACAGCAATGTTTACTATTACCCGGGGCGTTCAAATGTTAATGTCGACCCCATCGCTGAAGTCACAAAGCGATTCAAGGGCGAGCTGCGTAAGAAAACGATTCAAAAATTGGTTCAACTGAGTGCAACCTACTCAACTGGAAATCCCGCGGATAATATTTCTCAAGATCGCCTGACATTGAGAGCTTGGAGCCAAATCCTTCCGATTCAGGATGTCTTCACTCAATGTGAAAAGCTTTGTCTCTCTGCAATAGAGACTTATACCGGTCAGAATCAACTCATCGTTCAAGATGTCACGAAGTACCTCGCCGCAGCCGGAAAAGCTGAAGAAGCGGCGAAGGGCTTAGAAGCCATCATCAATTGGACTCCTAAATCTCTTTACTCCAGGGTCTACGACCCCGTCTACGGAGGTTATTACTTCACTTCTTCGAGATCTCGTTCGGCCAATCAAAGCCAATTGACGAGTGCTCAACTGAATACCTGGTTCCCCGAAACGATGGCGGAATGGAAATCACCCGATGAGTGGTTACGCAAGGCGAGTGAAACCATTCTTAAAAGCCATGCAGCGAAAAAGCTCAGAGGAAACGATGCCTTGCAAGTTTTGAGTTTGATCGCCTACCGCCAAACTCAACTCGACTTCCACGACGATGCCAGTTGGACTCTCGCCCAATTGAAGTCGATCGACAATTGGTCAAGATCGGAAAGTAAGCTTTGGGTTTCAGATTCATTGAGAAAGGCTCAACAAAATGTAGAGGCCGCCGAAATCGAAAGCGAACTCTTAATGAAAGGTCAATTGCGCTTAGACCGAATCAAGACTCTCCTTCGTGAAGTTCACGCTCACGATTCATTAGAAGCAACTTTGGCTATCGCCGACCAAACAGTTAAATACACCCTTCACGATGACCTCATCGATATTGCGAGTGAGTTATCTCAACAGTCTGAAGATATCAAAGTCAGAGAAACTTGGGCGGACCGTTATTATCAAAGAGTAAAAGCGAGTAGAAGTCCCAATATTTTTGGTTACGCCTACTTGAACAGCCGACAAGCGAAACTCTACCAACACCAGCAACTCGCCGACGAACGGGTCATCTTAGATACGATCGACGGAAAGCCAGTGGTCGTATTCTACGATCTCACTAACCGCTTAGCTCACGTTTACGAACGCGGGAATCACAACTTTAAGTGGACGGAAGAGGGAGTTGTCGACGGAAAAGGTAAAGCATGGGATCTCGTTCAAGGAAAACTTAAGAACACCGATAAATCGAACTTGGTGAGAGTTAAAGTTCGTCCTTGGCTCAACAGCAGGTGGCAATCCCTCAATCCCAATGGAGAGATTTATCTCATCAGCGCTCTGAAGCGAGCTGAATACTTAGTTCGAAAAGGAGATGGTGGCTGGAAATTCTGGGATAAAAAAGAAGCGCCCCCCGCTAAATGGAATCAAATCCATTTTGATGATTCAAGCTGGATCATGGGAACAGCTCCCTTGGGATACGGCGAAAGCGACATCAAATCAACAGTTTCTTTCGGTGGTGATGCAAAGAAGAAAAACATCACGGTCTGGTTC
Organism: Planctomycetota bacterium; assembly: GCA_028280485.1. GTDB lineage: Bacteria > Planctomycetota > UBA8108 > UBA8108 > JACQVS01 > JANQLS01. Next base: position 130,066 of record JANQLS010000048.1, on the reverse strand, counting down.
AGAAGAAAAGTTGAAATTCCTGAAGGCAAAAACTTCAAACGCATCTTCGCCAATGTCAGAACAGATGATGGTTCAGTGCTTTATGTGAATGGAAAAGAAGTCGGCCGGTTCAATATGCCCGCAGGGAACGTCACCGCGACGACTAAAGCCCCTAAAGCCGTTTCCGAAGGAAAATGGGAACGAGTTTTCATCTCACCCGAACTCTTCGTAAAGGGAACCAACATCATCGCTCTCAGCGTGCACCAAACCAATCAAACTTCAAGTGACATGGTCTTAGACTTGGAGTTGGGCGCCGTCACGGAAGAAGCGCTCAATGGGAAAGTTCAAGAAACTGAGATTGTGGCGAATCCTTAATTTCCCCATCGATTCATTCCTCACAAGTTTACTATAGCACGATTTAGTAAGCCCGGAGCGTCAGCCACGGGTTTGGGTGAATTAGGTATAAAAGTGTTCTTAAATATGGGCGCTCGATTCGTTCTTACCCACAATTCTAAGTGACTTTTCAGTCAAAACGAGAAAAGATCCCGTCGCTTACGCTCCGGGCTTACTAAATGAATTTAAGGCGGCTACTACGCCAAAGTTTGAAAGCACTAAAAACCTCCCGTCGCTTACGCTCCGGGCTTACTAAAACATTTTATCGCTAATCATGAAAATCCAACTCTCATTCTTCCTCCTTCTCCTCTCCCCCTCCCTCTTCGCACTCGATCCCGTTCCCGATAAACTCGTCGTACTAACTTTCGATGATTCGGTGAAATCCCACTATACCGTGGTTCGCCCTATCCTTAAAAAGTATGGTTTCAATGCGACCTTCTTCATCACGGAAGGATTTTCATTCAAATCCAACAAGAAAGACTACATGACCTGGAAAGAAATCAAAAGTCTTCACGACGACGGTTTCGAAATTGGAAACCATACTCGCGATCATATTGGAGTCACGGATCAAACTTACAAACGCTTATCCGAGCAACTCACTGCGATCGAAAAAAAATGTAAGGAGTATGGAATCCCCCGGCCGACCACCTTCGCTTGGCCCGGCAACGCGACGACGGAGAAGGCCTTTAAGATTCTTAGAGAACACGGTATTCAATTCGCGCGTCGAGGGGGTTCACCTGAATACCCCTATACTTACGGTCGAGGAGTAGCCTACGAGCCCAATAAAGATCATCCCCTCTTCTTACCCTCTGCCGGAGATGCTCGCCCCGATTGGAACATGGCGGATCTCGTTCGAGCAGTTGAGCAAGCCAAAGATGGGAAAATTGCGATTCTTCAATTTCACGGTGCTCCCGACAATGAACATCCCTGGGTACACACTCCCAAAGAGCGCTTTGCCTCTTATATGGAGTATCTTCATAAGAATAAATACACGGTTATCGCTTTAAGAGATCTCAAAAAATACGTTGATCCCAAAAGAGAACCCGATGACTTTATGAAGATTGTGAAACTTAGGAAAAAACGCATTCAAGAAGAAGAACTCCCTGAAGGGATGGGGTTTGCTAACAAATATCCTTCGGATCAAGGAATTCAAAAGCATCCTTCGGTTATCTTTAGTGAAGACTTTGAAAAGCCGGGCTATCAAAAACGTTGGGAGGAAGTTCGGAATAAAAACAAGAAAGTCTTGAGCCTTATCAAGAATAAAGAGAAAGGAATAGTGGGTAAGACTTCGCTGAGAGTAACGGGAAATATCTCTGAGAATACCGGCGGAGGCATGACCCGTTGGTTTAAATCAAATGACACTCTCTTTATTCGTTTTTATACTCGCTTCAATGAGAAATGCCATTACGTTCACCATTTCGTGACCCTGAGAGCCAACAAAAGCTTACAGGGTAGAGACAAGTGGAGTGGCTTCGGAGGAGCAGGTAAAAAACCAAATGGGCACGATCGATTTTCAACAGCCCTCGAACCCTGGGGTAATTGGCGACGCTGGCCCGCTCCGGGACGTTGGAATTTTTATTCCTATTGGTCCGAAATGAAACCTTCGCGAGATGGAAAGTACTGGGGCAACGCTTTTCGCCCCATCGATGCTCACAACATCAAAAAAGAAGTTTGGATCTGTTGTGAATTTATGATCAAGCACAACACTCCCGGCAAAGCCGATGGTGAGCAAGCCTTTTGGATCGATGGAAAGCTCCAAGGTCATTTCAAAGGCATCAAGTGGCGAGATTCAAAAACTTTGATGGCGAATGCCTTAACCGTTGAAGCCTACATCACCAACCGCTGGACTCAACAGCAGATCAATATCGTCGACTTCGACAACATCGTCGTCGCGAAAGAGTATATTGGACCGACAAAGTAGTCCGCACGCTCCGAGGTTGTGAATTTTTAGTGTATATCAATCTTTAAGCCAAATGACACTCCATTATCCCTCGCTAAAGCTTCGGGCTTGGGAGGTTGGTGATTTCAATACTTATTTAGAGATAGATTGCGTGAAATCCTTTGCTACAAATTAAAAAATGAAAGCGATTCGCGCCCTTCAAGCCCGAAGCTTTAGCGAGGGATAAAAGAAAGTTCATCGGTTTTGGGCTAAAAATTCACAGCCTCTCCGCCTGCGGCCATCTCTGGCAACGATTATAAATTTTGCTTTTCATATTTTAACTTATTCGAGTCATCGCTTGAGGCGGATTAAGAATTAAATATTGATTGGATTACAAAAAAACCGCCCCGCGGAGCGGGACGGTTTTTAGTATTACGTTAGCTTGGGATTAAATTGATTCGAAAGTTTAATAGGCTAAGTCAGGAAGGCCGCACGAGAATCGTGCGGACTACACTGCGGGCTTTTTTAACGATTTTAAACGAAGATCAAATCTCCATAATCCGAATATTCTTAAACGAGATGTTATTCGGTACGCCGTGATCTTGAAGGCCGATGTAACCTTCTAAGGGGCGATCTTTAACGGGAGTTTTGCTGAGGTCGATGTCGACGATAGGCTCTCCATTCAAGAAAACATGGAGATGGGAACCGATACAAGTGATCGTAATATGATTCCACTCACCGGGCTTCTTCGACATGTTTTTCTTCGCAGCAACGGTGCTGATGATCCCACCGTGATCGTGAGCGGTAAGCTTGTCTCCCTTCTTAGAAGAATCTAAGATCTGGGATTCAATACCCGTTTTAACCGGATCTTTGGTATCCCCAATACGGAAATAAATACCGCTGTTTCCTTTTTCAGGATAAGAGTACTCCATATCTAAAATGAAGTCTTTGTACTTCTTCTTGGTATAGATATAGTCTCCGTATCTCTGCCAGCCTTTTTCACCTTTACGAGGCTGAATTTTGAGTACACCACCCTTTTCAATGAGCCAGTTACCTGAAGTTTTTTGCCAGCTCTTTAAATCTTTGCCATTAAAAAGTGACACCCATTTTTTGTCTTTGGTTGGGATTTCTCGAACTTCAATGTTTTTCCAGGCGACTTCATAAGGCCCCGTCCCTTTGCGGATACCATGAACTTGAAGACCGATGAATCCTTTGGGATGAGTTTCGAATTTTTTGTAATCGACTAAATCTGAAATCAAATGCCCATTGATCCACACCATGAAACGTGGGCCTAAAGCGAGAACTTTGTACTTATTCCATTCCCCGTCTTTAAAATGCTTATGAGGAATGAGCTTGTTTTTAGGAGTCATCCAGCCGCCGGCAGCTTCACCGTAGATATAACCGGATTCAGCTCCCTTTTTACCACTGGCTTCGATTTCCACTTGAGGACCATTCACTCGGCCTCGGGGACCACCTTTGGTGTTAGATCGAATTTGAACTCCCGAGTTCAGTCGATTGTCGACTTTAACCTCAAATTTAAGTTCAAAGTTCGAGTATTCTTTGTTGGAGCATAAAAAGGAGTTCGGGCTGCCTTCGTTAGTCTTTCCGACGATGGCACCATCTTCAACTCGATAAGTAGCCGTACCGTTACGTTGAGTCCAACCCTTAAGAGTTTTTCCATCAAAGATTTTAACCCAGCCAACTTTTTTCTTTCCGTGATGGTCAGCAAGAACTACTGAAGATGCCAAGAGCACCATCCAACAGGAAATGAATAATGAAAGATGCTTTTTATTCATCGTTTTCCTCTCTCTCAATTTAAATTGAGTGTTCATGTAATGATCGCGCCTACGTTTAAACAGAAGTTATTATTGTAAATGAGTTCAGATTTGAGCTTCAAGCTACTGGATCCAAGAATTTAAGGTTTTTAGATCCTTTTTCATCGCCTGTAAGTGCTTAGGTACTTCTTTTGGATCCCTGTGGTTCAAATACTCTTCATGAAGAGAGATAGGACCTTGGTAACCCGATTGGGCGAGGAGCTTAAAAAAGCGAGTATCGACTCTCGATCCCTCCGAACCCAAAGGAACATTGACGGGCTTTCGGTTTCCATCCACCCACCGAAAATCTTTCACGTAGATGATTTGGATCCTTTTCTTGATCAACGCAAAGTGAGTTTCCCAGGTGGTCCCGCCTTCTACCGTCGCGTGACGAATGTCGAAGGCTACCCCAAAATGTTCAGGAGGAATGCCGTTCAACAAAATTTCTAAGTCCCAAATTGGAGCTCCGACATATTTAGCTCCAGCGTGATTTTGGTAACACGCCGTTATCCCCAGCTCCGCATTCATCTGAGCCAGATCTCGAGCCTTCTTGTGTGCTTCTCTCAATTGAGGAATTAAGGGCTTCTTCAAGTTGTAAGTATAGTACTGAACTCGGTATCGTTTAATACCCAACTTACTTGCAGTTTGAAGCTGTTTCTCAACTAAAGGGGTCACTTGGTTGATGCTTGAAGCCATAATGGTCAGCTCCAAATTATTCTTCTTTAAAGCTTCAACCATCTCAGGAAGCTTATCGGGAACCTCCTCGGGTTCGATGTGCCCTCCCTTGCGAATCGTGCCTTCAATTCCATCGAAGCCCACTTCTTTCATACGGTCGGAAAGCTCTTGAAAAGATAAAGACTGAAAGGGTTTGGTGAAGGCGCAAATCTTATGCTGACTCTTCTTGGGGCGGGTGGGCGCGGAGCCATTAACGCTCGCAAGACTTGTTAGGCTCAGCCCTCCTGCCACCGCTCCTTGGAGCATTCCCCTTCGACTCATTTGATCATCATTCATGGTTCATCTCTCTCGTTCGAATGGACTTCCTTAGTAGCTAAGTATTTCGAAATGTTTTATCCATTTTAACGAATGAACTCCCTGAAGAGCACTGGGGAAATTGGCAAAACCGTCTGGATCGGCAATACCGTGGATCCTAATAAAAATCTAAAAAAATTCCTCCTTCGACTGAATAGGCGTTTAACTCAATCGTCAGAGATTAAAACCGAATGATTTTTGGTCGTGGTCTCGCTCTTCAATTTTCTGTAGCCAATGCCGCCTGGCTTTGGCCTGAATGAGCCTTTAAATTCAGAGTTTAGAAATTTTAAAACGTCTCGCGCCCAAACTCTGGCGAATTTGGCTACGGGATACTATGGGAAGAATGTTAACTCAAAGTTTCCGGGATTTGTTTCCATCGAAATGGAATCCCATTTTCAAACTCAGCTCCTTACTGGTCCTCGGCTTGGTTCAAAGCTGCTCCTTAACGATTCAAGATATCGATGAACTTCAAGCCGCAAAGACGCTCGATGAGCGAACTGAAAATTTAGAAACTATAAATGAAATTTTAAAATCCCCTCGAACACCTCAGTTTTTGAAAACCCATGCCATCAAATCGGGGGTGAGCCTCGTTCAATCTGGAGTTTCGGATGAAATTCAAGAACAGTTTAAGTTAACTCTCTTACACTCTCTTGAGAAGGATTCAAACAGCCCAATAGATCCTCACTCCTCCTTAAAAGGTACTGCAGATCTCAAAGCTTGGGCTATTTACGGATTGAGTCAAGCCTTCACGACCTCACCAGCTTTTTTTGCACAACAAATCATCAATTGGAGCGAGCAACGGGATCCCGCGTGGAACTTCTTAGCTGCAAATCTGGATGCGATCCTTCAACGTATCGATTCAACGGTTCCCTTGAGCCTAAAAACTCAAGAATTCTCAGCTCAACTCATCGACATTCGTCTACTGCCACCACCCATTGAAGCTTCGGAAAAAGTGAATGCTCACCCTAAGGTCGATTCCATACTGAATTCAGTCCTCAACTTATCAACGATCAATGCATTACTTTTGAATGAATGTTCGAAGAACCGAAGTTCTCAATTTTTAGAGCTCACCTTAACTTGGAATAACAAGCTCTTACAGAATAGGCAAGGGAGTCAAATCCTCAACGAAGCTCTTCAAACGAATGTTTCGATCCTGCAATTTATTTTCAGGAAACCTTGGCCTAAGCCAAAACAGATTGCCAAAACGTTGTTAGCAAAGTTCGCCCCGGATGTTTTATTGCTAGAGTTGACTCAAAAGTATTCCAATTTGAAACCGGATTCACTCAGTGAGTCTACAAATGGAGTGGACTTAGCCGACGCTTTAGTCCTTTCTCACCAACTTCAATCCACCACTGCGACTGAGAATGGCACTCAAAAATTTGTCAGCTCGCCACTCTATAGCTCTATCCAAAAGTTAGCTACAGAGTCTCTAATCAAGATCTCTAAGCAATCCACAGTTCCGATACGCGAGAAAGTTTTCAAAGCCTTGTTTTCGGTCAGTCAAAATGCCTTGGCCGAGCATTTACTTTACGGAGAGCTTTCCATTCGTAATGAGCCCATTGATCGAATTCAGCAAAACGCCGCTTTTCTTTCTAAATTGCTTCACACCTCTCGAGAAAATCTAAACTCGGAGCTCAGCGAACAGTTGGAACTAAAATTAGCTGCTTATTTAGAAGCCCCTTCTAAAGAAATCCATGAGCTCATCGCAAACTCGCTACTTTCTCACGCCCCGCTAAAAATATTTAACATTGGAAGAATACTGATCCAGCAGCGAGCATTGAATGATGCCAAGAGCGACCAAAGCTTACTACACCTATTTCTCGCAGCTTGGATTGAACTCGAAAAATTGAACCGCGAGCCGAACCTCGTCGACCAAGAACAGCTCCTTATAAACACCATAAAAAACCGGGACATGGAGCACCAACGAACCCTTGCGAAGTTTTTAATGAAGAGGAAACCAGAGTATTTCCTCACTTTACTTTTACTCACGGTCCGAACAAATAACCAGATTCAAAATTTAAGAACGGATGAAGTCATCCTTCTCGGCGACTGTTTAAAAGAATCAGAAAATCAGATTACTAAAGACCTCAGGAAAGAAGTTTGGAAAGTTCTTATCCATCAGCTCAACTCTAAAAGTAAAGAAACTCGGCTTCACAGCGCACGTTATTTAGCTGAAGCATCTAAAAAGCATAAAGATTCCCTATTAACTCAAGCTCGTAACAAATTTGCTTCGACCTGGTTCGAAGCCATTGGAAAGATCCTTGAGGCCGAATCATGATCATTTTGAAGTCGCTCATCTTAATAAGCTCCAGCTTTATTTTCTGGGGCTGCCAATCTCCGAATCATTTTCCTGATCTTCCCTTGGTAGAAATTCCAACCCAAGGAATTCCGATCTTACCGAAGTTTCATTGGCCTTCTGTAGCCCATGCGCTAAAACCAGCAGAGCTCCCTCCCATCAACGATTACCAACAAGCGAATTGGAAATCCAAGGATCGAAGCCAAGTGGTGAGCCCACACAAAATTCGCTTATTCTCAGCCCGCCCTAAAAATAAACTGTCTCCGTATTTTCCAGGAGCCATCCACGCCGTCGACAGGGTGGCGGTAGAGACAAGGGATGGGCAACTCTTCTTCACGGGATCAACCCTTAAGCCCCATGAAGACCTCGATTCACAAACCTACTTAAGCTCAGACAATTTTGACTGGGAGAGTGAAGAAGGAAAACTCACTACCGATGGAATGCTCCGCTGCCAAACTCTCCACCCCCTCACCATCGCAGAGACGGGCTATCGAGCTCGCGTTGTTCATCGTTTATCTCAGCTCAAAGCTGAATTGGTCTTTGCTCCTGATTTCACGCGCATCGCAGAAGTCGACTACTCCGGTAAACCCGGAAAACCAGGAGATCCTGGTAAAGACGGTTCCCGCGGGTCGGATGGATCTTCTGGTTCAAATGGATCGAGTGGTTCATCTGGATCCAGCTTCGGATCTGACGGAGGAGATGGTTCTGATGGCAGCGATGGGCACGATGGAGGGAATGGATATTCGGGTGAATTCGGACACAAGGGTTACTCTGGGCAAGGAGGTGAGGCTGCAGGAAAAATCACCATAAAATCCCAACCACTCCCTTCACCCTTCTTTGAAGAACCTTTAGTTCTTTTACAGATTACAAAGAAGAAAAAAGTTTTTGAGTGGCTGGTTCCCATCGATTTCAAATGTAAGTTGTTAGCTCAAGGTGGCCCTGGTGGCATGGGTGGAAGAGGTGGTCGCGGAGGGAACGGTGGGCATGGTGGCGCTGGTGGAAATGGGGGTTATGGCGGAGATGGAGGGCGAGGGGAAGATGGGGATGATGGATCCGACGGATCGGATGGAAGAGATGCAACTGAGAGCAGCCCTGGGACAGATGGTGGTGACGGAGGCAACGGTGAAAGTGGAGGCGACGGTGGCAACGGGGGCGATGGCGGTAACGGCGGCGATGGAGGGGATGGTGGGAATGGAGGACAAGGAGGGCGAGGAGGTACCGGAGGTCAGGGCGGACAAGGCGGCCTCATCGTCATCGAAATTCAAGGCTCAGATGATTTCGCTAAACGCCTCAAGAAGGCGCTAACATTTGATGTCTCGGGTGGACAAGGGGGAAGAGGAGGCCATGGTGGAGCGGGAGGATATGGAGGTCGCCACGGAAGCGCGGGAAGTGGAGGATCGGGAGGCAGTGCGGGGAGTGGAGGCTCTGGTGGTTCCGGAGGATCCGGCGGAAGAGGGGGAAGCAGTTGCGGCGATCAACCAGGAGGCTGCGATGGTTCCTCTGGATCTTCCGGATTCAGCGGAAGCTCAGGCTTTTCCGGTTCCAGCGGCTCCTCCGGATCCAGCGGAAACGATGGATCCGATGGAAGTGCGGGCAGACGGGGATCGAGGGGTGTTGACGGTTCGATGGGGGAAGTTATCTTTAAATAAGATCACTCAGGAATTTGTCTAAACAATAAAACTTCTTGGTCGTTCATCTTTTTGCTTAAAAGCTCAAAGCCCTGATTTCTCAGAATTCCTCGAGTGACAAAGGCATTGACATTGTGCATCGCAAAAGGAAATTTTAAGTATTGTGTTTCTAAAACATTTTTATGAATTTCGCTATAGATAGGCTTGCCTTCTAAATCACAAACAAGACGAAGGAAGGTATATAACGACATCGTCCCCTCAGTCATAGTGACGATTCCAGGTGGAGCATTTGCTGATCCAGGCTTTACATCAAAAACCATCATAGGGTCAACGGTTGGGAATCGATATTTTGAGGCTTTATTTTTCACTCCTGCCATCGTCATTACAAAAATAGAATCCCCATCATCTAAAAGCAGTCTCTCAAATTGAATGCCCTTTTTATTCAGTAAAAGTTCGACGTCTTCGCCCGTTAAAAATCTAATTCCCGCCTCAATAGTGATAACTTCATCTGAAAAATCAGAGTTCATTTTGGAGATAATTCTCGGTGATCCAGATTCGATTTGAAAAAACTCAATCAGAAACAAGATGGGGACTTTGAGGTCTGCTTTTCTTTTCATAAGCTTAAATTGATTTTTATAAACGGAATCATCCTTTCTCGAAATAACTTCGTAGGTAACTTGATCTTGATTGATTCCAACAATATAACAATTTTCTTCACCTTCAAGACCGCTATATAAATGCACGAGTTGGGTAGCTATTCCATCAGATTCAGAAGAATCCTTAAGGATGGCCTTGTCCCAATCTCCATGTTTAGATTTTAGAAAAAGAAGGTACTGCCAATCTTTAGTTAAAGGGGAGGGCGTGGTATTCTCGGATTGGTTGTCATCGGATTGACAAGCGGTCAACCCTAAAGCAAGGATGACCCATGAAGAAATTGTATTCTTCAGCATGAATTATTTTTAACTGGTTGAGGTATATAGATAAAGATTCAGAATATTCAAATGAAATTCCAGCTTACACGCTAGCCCCACGGGGCTCAGTGCAAGAACTCGTACCTTGAATTTAATATAAAATCACAAACAAAACTAAATAATTCATCTCATTAAGGAAATTTCGCTCCTATCACTCAAGCATAACTCACCCTCTGTCCCTCAACCCCTAAAGTCTTAAGCACTCTAGCGGCAATTTCCTCAACAGTAAGACCCGTGATATCGAGCATCGGAAATCGTTGAGTGAGATAAACAGATTCCGCTTCCAAGACTTCTTTAGCGGTCGCTCTTTGACTGTAATAAGGCAGGTCATCGAGCCCTGAGGAACGTATTTTACTTTTGAAGTTTTGGAACCTTCTTGATCGTATCTCCCAAAGGCGCTCAGGGCTACAGGTGAAGGCGATGATCTTACCCCTCACCTTTTTCAATTCTTCAGGTAAACCATGGTCTGGAACAAAAGAGACATTGGCTACTTTATAGCCGAGGGAGCCCAAATAGGTTGACGTTGGAGTTTTGCTCACTCGGCTCAACCCAACAATCACCAAATCCGCTTCATCGATGCTTTCGATTCTTCTGCTATCGTCGTGTTGAAGAGTATATTCCAAGGCCTTCATCTTTTGGAAATACTCTTCATCCGTTCGATGCACGTTCTTTACTTTAATAACAGGTTTGACCCCTGTTTCTCGCTGAATAAATTCAGCGGTGGGCCCCGTTAAATCATGACAAGGAATTCCCAGCTTCTCGCAGACCTTAACGATGGCTTTTCGAGGTTTTTCACTCACAAAGGCGTAAGCAACCAAAGAACTTTCAGGATCAATCTCCTTGAGTGCCCTCTTGATTTCAGGTGTTTTCCCCTGAAAAACATGAAGAACCAATTGGGCCTCAATCCCAGGAAATTGACTCAGCACGGAATCTAAAATGTGACGAGCTAAACTCCCGGTTGCATCTGAAAAAATGTGAAGAGTGACTTCTTTAATCTTTTTTCGAGAATTAGGTTTTTTAGTTCGAACCTTTTTAAGATTAACCATGAAACCCTAGCTTTCTTCACTGGGAATACTCAGAAAAATCGACATCCGCTACGTCGTGAATCTCATTATGAACCGCAGATTTAACGGTTTGAATGATATGGCCAAAATCGTCGAGCTTATTTAAAAATTGAAAGGCTCCACTTTCGATGGCTTTTTGACGAACCGCATGAGCATCGTTAGCGGTAATCAAAATGATGGGGCAATCACCCAAATATTTTCGGGCTTCACTCAGCAAGCAGAGACCATCAGAATCGGGCAAACAGAAGTCAAAAAGAGCTAAGTCGAAATCACCACCGTGAGTTTCCATGTGCTCTAATGCTTCTTTTCCGCATCCTGCCTGAATGATTTTAAATCCATGCTCTTCGAGCTCTTCAGCTAAGGCTCGTCGGAACAGTGAATCGTCATCAACAAGCAAAATCCTCTTGGTCAAATTGGGAGGATAAGAAGTGACGGAGTATTGATCATCAGCTTTCATAGTCATGCCCTTTCCTTTTGAACGTTGAAACCAAATACACAACCCAGCCAGCGTTCTCATAAGGTTCTCATACCACTCTCCTTTGATAAGTAACATGCAAATTTGAGACCAGATCCTAAGTTCAATAAACAGGCCTGAAAAATGAGTTTTTATAAATTCCAACCCTATCAGCGGAGAATTTCCCCCATCCCGATCCGAAATATTCCCCCACTTTGCAGCTTAAATTTTTATCCGTTTTCACCCAGATTTTGGGCAGATAATGAGTGAAATAAAGGGGGTTTAAATGGGGATTCGAGGATTGAAAAATGGAATCCGTAACCCCAATAAATATGGCAGTTAACTGTGAATATTCTTTACCGCCTTTGAACGTAAAAGTGGGGTGCGATTGTAGAAATATAAAGAGTTTGTTAATCGCTCAAAACTCCAGCTGACGGAATAAGTTTTGCTAATTTGCTTGGTAGAGAAAGGATAAAAATTAATCATCTAAACCTCACAGACCCACTGAACTTTGTGACTTTTTAATGACCAGGTTTTCACTTAGAAAGCAGCGAGATAAAAACCCCGAAAGGAGTCGAACATGAAAGTTCATGAAATCATGACTCGAGAAATTTCGGTTTGTTACCCGGGCGAAGCCCTTTCAGACATCGCTCAAATTCTCTGGGATGATGATCTCGGCTGCTTACCTGTACTCGATGAGAAAGAAATGGTTGTGGGAATGATTACCGATCGCGACATCTGTATGGCCGCGTTCACTCAAGGTCGTCGCTTGAATGATATCGAAGTTTCGACCGCAATGAGCCAAAACCTCTTTGCGTGCAAACCGGATGATTCATTAGTTGCGGCCAATAAGATTATGAAAGAAAATAAAGTTAAAAGACTCCCAGTCATCAACCAAAGGAGTCAACTGGTTGGCATGATTACTCTCAATGACTTAGCCCAGGAGGCTTGCAGAAAGGATGGAAATAAAAAGCCAGGGATTCGGCGTTGTTTAGTTTCGGATTGCTTAGCTCAAATCACTCAGCCCACTGAGAAGTCTCGACTTGAACTGGCATAAGTCAACTCCCTCTCTTTCACCCAAGAGGTATTCGCCATGAAAATTGCAGTCACCACTGATTTCACCGATTTTTCAAAAAAAGCTTTCGAACCCGCAGTAACGATTGCGAAAAAATTTGGTGCTGACCTTACTCTTTTTCACCAAGGTTACTCCTCCATCTATACCCCGATGGAAAATGAGGCTTACTTTGATGAACTCGAAAACCATCTTATTGAACTGGCTCAAAGCACCCCAGAATTTGGTGAGGGTGGAGTCAGCGCACAGCTCGCTCGCAGTGATTACGTAATGACATTAGACAAGATCCTGGAAGACTATGACCTCGTGGTCACCGCAACGCACGGTCGAACAGGATTGAAACATTTCACCCTGGGTAGCTACGCCGAAAAATTGGTACGCATGAGCCCCTGCGATGTCTTGGTGGCAAGACCCAAAGAAGGTCCATTCCAGCCTAAAAAGATACTGGTAGCTCACGACTTCACCAACACGGATAGCCACACTTTAAAGTCGGCCTACGAGTGGGCTAAGGCTCTCTCTGCAGAAATCGATTTCTTAACGGTTGTCGATACTTGGACCGGAACCTTCCCCACCGAAGGTGGATTCGATTTTTCTTGGACCGAAATTTTTGACCAAGCCAAACGCGATGCCGTGTCAAAATTGGAAGGAGCCATCGACAAAGAGCCCTGGCAAGATCTGGTGACTCATACGAAAGTCTTGGAAGGGAATCCGGCTGAAGTCATCATTGAAGAATCTAAGAACTACGACCTAATCGTTATCGGGAAGCACAACCAATCCGCAGTAGAACACTTCTTCTTAGGCAGTGTCGCTGAGAAAGTCATTCGACGAGCCGAATGCTCAGTTTTGGTCGTGGAACATCCCGAAGGTAAGTGAGTTCGATTTCAACCCCTCCAAGGGGTGATTGTGGCTCCCTCTGGTTTTAAACCGGAGGGAGCATTTTTTTTATAAACCTAGACCTGAACAAACTTCTTCGGACCCTTTTTCTCCGAGGCGGTTTTGAATTGGAGCGACATCCCGTTAACTAACCCGAAGCGCGAACGCGGGGACTATTAATTTCGCCAATCTTCGATGGCTTTTTTCATTCGCTTAACGATTTCGGGATGCTTATCGGCGAGATTCACTTTTTCGTGAGGATCATTCTTGACGTTATAGAGACGGTACGGAGCTTTGTCCCAGACATGAAGATTCTTATAGCGTGTTGTATCTTTTCCGTGGTAACGCACCAGTAACTTCCATTCCCCTTCAAGCGACCAGAGATACTGGAGAGTATCTTTTGGATTTCCAATCGTCACATTGTGAGTGGAATGACAAACACCGAAAATCTGTTTTCGATTCTTTCGAGCTTCAGCGTTCATCAGATTAATACCTTGGAGATTCTTAGGAGCTTCAAAACCAGCTGCTTGAGCTATCGTTGGAAAGAGATCGATAGCATGAGCGAATTCAGGTGAATCTTGAGGCTTAATTTTGCCCGGCCAAGAAACCATAATCGGAGTTCTAATACCATTTTCGTAAGGAGAACTCTTTGAACGTTGAGCGTAACCTCTCCACAACTTTTGGGTAGGATCGTCAGCTCGAGTTGAAGGAGCGGCCCAACCGTTATCACAGATGTAAAGGACGATCGTATTTTTAGTCAGGCCCTTTTTATCGATGATACCCAAGAGTTCCCCACAGGTTTCATCGAACCATTCGCACATCGCATAATACTTCGCGACATCCATGGCCCGTCCCTCCTTCTTATACTTGTCGAGTAGTCTTTTAGGGGGATTATGAGGAGTGTGAGGTAAGAAAGGAGCGTACCAAAGAAAGAAGGGCTTTTTCTGTTCGACTGAATGATCGATAAAATCAGTGATGGGCTTGAATCCCTTGCGACCGATGGTGAGGCCCGCATCTCCATGCCTTCCTCTACGTTTGGGATCTCCATGAGTCATCCCGTGGGTAAAACCACCTGCACTGAAGGAACCTTCCCACCATTTTCCACTTTGATGAGTTAAGTAACCATTAGCCACCAATTTTTTGATGACGGATGGTTTTTGGTGGAAAATTTTCCTCATCGGAATGTCGAGCTTGTGACGATCGTTATGACCGTTTACATCATTTCCCGTCACTCCGTGCTGAAAGGGAAATAGCCCGGTAGCCATCGAGGCTAAAGAAGGACGACAAAGAGGAGCAGCGACGTATCCCCTTTTGAAGAGTAAGCTCTTTTTCGCTAATGCGTCGAGATGAGGAGTTTTGATGTCGGGGTGTCCCATGAAGCCATAATCGGACCAAGCTTGATCGTCACTGATAATCAAAACGATGTTGGGCTTTTCCTTCGCAATTAACGGTGAAACATAAAACGTAATCAGTAGAAAGAACGAGCAGATGCTGAGTTTCATTTTTATACTCTTCGGTGAATAAACGTAATTTTTTCCTGTTGAAGAAACGGATCTAAACTATCGCGAGTAGATCCTCACTTACCTTCAGACTTCCATTTTTTCATCAACTGAATATTAGATTCAATCTTTTTTGCTTTCTGAGGTCTTTTCTTCTTAATTCTATCGACGTAAACCTTCATGTCACTGTCATACATCGCTTCAGACTCAGGAGTTCTTCCTTGATCGTTGCTTTCAATTTCCCATTGAGACAATATCTTTCTGAATTTCTCGAGTCTTTTGCTTTGTGAGTCTTCACCGGCGAGATTGTTAATTTCCCAAGGATCTGAACGTAAATCATAAAGCTCCTCATTGGGTCGGATCGAGGCTAAGTGAAGCGATTGAACTTTGTTGAGCTTCCCTTCCTTATAGAGATTCCGCAATACGGGCATAAAGGGTTTCATGTCTTTATAGTCACAAGGTTGTAGATAGGGTCGTTGGGGTAGGTAATTTCGAATGTATTTAAAGTTCCCCATGCGAACACTACGTATTCGATCTACCGTTTCATCGCAACGATCACGAGCCGAGACGACATAATTCCGAGATTTTGCTTGTTTACCAAACAAGGGACGGGCTTGCATATATTTGGGAATCGGAATCCCGGCGAGGAACAAGCTGGTCGCCGACAAATCGATATGAGCAATTAAATCCCTGCGAATTAATCCACGGGAACGAAACTTTTTACTCCAAATCACAAATGGAATTTTGATTCCCTCTTCATAGAGGAACTGCTTCCCTCGCGCGTGACTGATTCCGTGATCGGTTAAAAAGAAAAGGATCGTGTTATCGAGAACTTTATCTTCTTCCAGTTTTTTGATGATCTTACCCACTTCAAGATCCGTGTACTGAACCGAGTTTAAATACTCTGCCCAATCCTTTCGAATAACGGGATGATCCGGGTAGTAAGGAGGTAATGTTACCTCTTCAGGTTTGATTAATTTAACCTTGTCGGGGTTCGCCAAGAGTTCTTTGTACGACCTTTCACTGTTTCTGATCTTCCCACCCCTCAATTGAAATTGAGCGAAGAACGGTTGACCTTCTTTTCGCCCCTTCCAATCGACTCCTTGATAAAGGTCCGACCTTTTGTAGACGAAGTTGTAATCTTCTTTCCCAGGCCTCTTCCCTGCCGAATCTGAATTAGAAGTGTAGTATCCTGCGGCCCGAAAGAGCTCGGGGATGGTCTTCATCCCTTTCGGCAAGTGAATCTTTTCGGTCCCCCGCGAACTGCGATGATGATGGGCTCCGATCGCCGTTTGGTACATCCCTGTAATCACTGCTGATCTAAAGGTGGAACAAACGGGAGCTGTCACATAAGCATTTGAAAAGACGACACCCTCCTTAGCGAGTCGATCGACATGAGGAGTTTTAACCAACTTTTCACCCTGATAAGCGAAGTGACTCGACATGTCATCAACGATGATCCAGACGATGTTGGGGCGAACTGGAGAATCTTCTGCTGATGACTTTGAAGAAAGTAGACAGACAGAAAGAAGAAGATATGTAATCGTGCGAATCATAGGGATGGGGAGGTTTGAATTGTGTAGAAAGGATAAACGACCGAAGCCAACTATTATCAAGTTTCGAAGTGGTAATTGTCAACGACGGTAAAGGGGTGAAATCAACTCTATTTTAATTTGTTTGTTTTTCCCGCCCTTCTTTAGCCAATAATTTCTTATAAGCATGAGCATCGATTTCATAACGAACTTTTCGACGCCATTCTTTGTATCTCCAATAGGCGAAAAACAGTTCAATTTTTGCCAGAATATTGCGCGTTCGTTTTAAACCTATTTTCTCCATCACTCTGATATTTGCGACATTATCTCTGTATGAATCCGCTCTAAAATATAGAGGTCGATAGACTCGAAAAGCGTAATGCAACATTTCCCTTAAAGATTCGGTGGCGTAACCCTGACCGTGATACTCCGTAGAAAAACTCCACCCCATACAGGACATCTCATAGCAATGGGGATTTTTCCAGATGGAACAAGAGCCGATAGGAGTTTCTGAATCTTTTAAGCAAATGATGAACGTTTCGTGAAATCCTCTATGGTACTTGAGGCTAAGCTCTGTGTATTTAATGGTGTTCTCGGTGACCAAATGTAAATCAGTTTCAGGTAGAGAATATTTTTCAACTTCAGGCTCGAGACTTAAATGGATCAAATAATCAAAATCTTCCGGTTCAACGAAGCGAATCTTTAATCTTTCGGTTGTAATTATGAATCGATCTTCCATTGAAGCTAAAATCATTCCCTAACTGGCGCAAGAGGTCACTTTAATCTTTTAAATTTAAAGTAAGTCGTCTTTTTAGCCGTTCTCGCAGATATAAGATCTGTTGGACGAGGCACCGTTTTATCTTGTCCCCCGATAAGTATAAAGGTATCCCCTTTTAGTTCATAAATCCCAAACATCGGTCCTTCTTGTAGAGGCTGAGTTAGATCGATCTGTTTAGGGAACGCATCTTGATTCAGTTTAAAAGTAAGAGCGTCGGCAGTAACATCTACATTCATGCTCTCGGCTTCATGAAGTTGAAACTTCATTTTATCTTCTTGAATGACTACAGTTCCCATACCTAAAAAATCCAACGGGATCTCGTGCCCCTCATGGAGAGCTTCTTCAATTTTCCACTCTCCTTCGAGCAACTTAGCGTCATCGTGAACAAATAGCGTGAACCAGAATCGAGGTTCGATGAGTGTAACAACGACGATTCCAACCGCAGCCACCAAACAAAGCAAAACGATAATGAATTTTTGGTTCCTGATTTTCATTTAGAGTAAATCTAACGAACTCGATGAATTTAATGTCAGTTTTCACCACAAGCCTTTATTGCTGCTTCCAAAGCCCAGCCTGTGAAGGAAGCATAATTAAAATCCTTATACTTTCGACGAGCTCCGGCATAAGCTTTCCCAGAACCGGGTTTTGACTCATTTTTCTGAATTACTTTTTTTATGATGGGAACGAGGGGTTTTACCCGATGTCCTAATCTTCGCACAGTGCTCGCAGCTTCCAAGGCTAACCACCGCCGATCATCAGAGAGAATTTCCCCGAGTGCTTGTAGACCTCTTTGTTTTTGAGATTCAGTGGTATTTGGACATCGAATTAAGATGTCGCAGACGACTAACCGAACTGAAAAACTAGGGTCTTTCAGTTTTGATAACAGATTTTGGATTACCGGTTGAGTGAGTTCATCCAATCGGGAATTTGAAAGAGCGACTCCTGACCAGTAGCGCACTCCAGATTCCTTATGAGTTAAACCTCGGTTGAGCACATTTAAAGAAATCGAAGAATCCCCCACCTTCCATGCCATCTCTACCGTAGCTTTTAAATCGAACTGACGCTGGTCCTGAACAACCTCAAATGGAGTAACCTTTCTCTCCATCGCTCGGTTTTGGTATTCAGCTTCCGTGAGTAACCCACTATCACGATGATCGATAATCCACTGCTTGAGAGCCTGACTTAATTGTTCTTTCTTTTGGGCGAAAGCAGAATCCCCCGCAAGGTTGTTCAATTCATGAGGATCCTTTTTTAAATCGTAGAGTTCTTCGAAAGGCTTTTGAGTCTGCCACAGTTTAAGCGCCCGGGAGTCTAGCGAACCTGCTTCGTAACATTTTCGTAGTTCCCTTAAAGAAGATTTTTGATCTTGGAAAACGATGGATCTTTGAATGTATGGAAGATGTGGCTGAAAGTGTTTCACATAAAAATAACGACCGTCGAATACACTTCGTGAAGTTTCGAACATATCGTCAGCTCGACTCCGAGCTCCAAAAACATATTGACGAGGCTTTTTAGCGCTCCTTCCCATGAAGGGCTCACCTTGAAGAATTGACGGTATTTCCAAACCAGCTAAACTCAACGTCGTAGCAGGAAAATCAACAAAGCTCACTAAACGGTCGGTTTTAGATCCGATGGGGTGAGGACTTAAATGCTTAAATCTTTCAGGGAAATAGATGATTAATGGAACTCTCAACCCCGAGTCATTTAACCAACGCTTGTATCGAGGTAGACCATTGCCGTGATCTGAAAAGATAAAAACGAAAGTGTTCTCAAGTAAACCATCTTCAGTTAAGAGCTTGATGATCCCCCCGACTTTCTGATCAAAGATGATTGAAAGATCGTACATGCCAGCAAAGATTCTTCTGATTTCAGGAGTATCGGGATAGAAGGGAGGAAGAGTTATTGTGGTTGGATCTCGCTTTAATGAAGCTGGTAATTCTTTAGTGGCTTGCTTGTAGCGATCAATGAAATTAATTCTACCTTCGTGAGTTTCTCCAGCATTTATAAAGGAAAAGAAGGGCTGACCCGGTTTTCGATTCCTCCATGGGGCCGCATCTCTTTTCCAATGATCCCAAATACCCTTTGGATTAAAGTTATAGTCGGACTTCCCTGTATTCGTCGTGAAGTACCCCGCCTGCTTCATGCGTATAGCGAGAGGCACCACGCTTTTGGGAATTTTCACTTCACAGCGTAAATGCTGCGTTCCCAGGCTTGTCGCATACAAACCTGTAGCTAAAGTGGAGCGTGCAGGCGCACAGATAGGTGCAGTAGCAAAAGCGTTTTGATACACAACTCCCTTCTTAGCCAAGGCATCGATATTCGGAGAGTGAGCGTCTGGATGACCGTAGCATCCCAAATGGGGACTCATGTCTTCGGCGACGATCCAGAGAATGTTGGGAAGTTGAGCTTGGGTTTCTTTTGCTTTTAAGGTTTCTTCTGAAGAAACAATAGTTAAAAACAACAAAGTCCAACTAAAGAATTTAAAGAGAATCTTAGGCTCCATTCTCATACTTTCTGAGGTAGCTTGATTTAAAAGAGAAGAAAAACAGAGCTTTAAATTGTAACTGAAGTGAAGCAGAGATTCACAGTTAGAAAAGTATTAGGGATTCATTAGTATCAGCGATAAAGCCGAAGCAAGAAAGGATAGCTATACCTCTTAGCGCTCTCTCCTTTTCTAACATTCACAGCCCCAATGAGCCATCGGCCATCTGGACTCAAGCTAAAATATTGAGTTTCCTTTTTTCCATGTTCCTGAGACTCAAAGGAACGATCCAACGTGGGTAATGATGTGTATTCACCCTTTCGATAAATAAAATAGGAAGTAATGGTCCCCTCATTCCTCATTCCCACCAACACTTTACCCGAATTGTCAATCGCGACACTATGAATCCAGCGATAGCCTTTTTTAGTTTTCAACATTTCATACTGGTTTTTCCCTGTCCAGAGACAGCTAGCCAATGAATCGCCCCCCTGACCTAGGAAGTTAACTATAATTTCCCCTCGATTATTCATTGCAGCAACATAAGGATTCCCAGGAACATTATTTACCTTGAATTCAATTTCCTTACCGTTTTTCCAAAGATAAGGAATCTGGCTGTTCCCCTGAAGAACCTTATAACCGCACACCCAACCCTTAGAGTTAATAATACGAGTGTTACTGAATTGAGCTTTTAAGTCTTTATGTATATCAATAAACTTCCCATCAAAAGTATATTTAAAAGCCTTCCCCATCTGCCTATAGGTCCAGTTTGAGGGAGTGGTCCAGTAATGCCCGATAATTTCTCGATTGGAATTTAATGCAATCTGAGAAGCAGCAAGGGTGTTTTCGCTTAAAAGAGTGCTAATCGTTTCTACGGGTAGCTCCCTGGAAACATATCCGCCTTGAGGCAAGAGGAGAATTTCGTTTCCATCGATTTCATTCTTAATAATGTTTTGGGCTACTGTATATTTCATTTCTGAAGGCCGCCAAATACCCCACTTCCAAATCAAATTATTCGAGCTATCTAAATACTTCCTCACGGCCAGAACTTCACCCACATTATTCACTTTTTGAAGTGATAGATTCTCTTCTTCAATCCAAGTAACTCGGTAGCCTCTCCACCAATCGAAAATCTCTAAGCGATTCTTCCAGCCCAGATACGTGACCAGGAAAAAACAAAGTACGATCAAAACTACGACCCACTTTTTATGCTTCAAATTGCTCGATCCTTTATAGCAAAAAAGCACGTTTTAAAATGAGAGATAAAATAAAATTTAGATTCAATATTGAGCCATTCATTATAAACCTCAAGTAATTTAACAAGCCAGAGCTTCACTTTATAAAAAGTGAAGCTCTGGCTTGTTCTTGATCTTAAGATTTTCTGAATGAAAAGATTTACAAAAAAATTCAAGGCTCGATTTTAATTCGCACAACTGACCCAGAGTGCCCTTCCTCATCCAAATCTGCTTGGAGAGCCGCCCAAATAAATCTTCCATTGTGAGTGCTGAGCAATCCTTCAGGTCTTACACCCGGCGTTAAACCCACCACTTTACGATCGATCTTAGTTGGAGCAATCCCCTGAAGGGCTCTCGACATATCTAAAAACAGAATAGATCCACGGTCTTGAACTTTAGTACCTCGTTCGATATTAACGGCAGCAATTGATCGTCGACCGATTCTAACAATTTTAGTGTTATTAGGATCGAGCCTTGGTAGCTCATCCGCTTCAACTGGATATTCTCCATTTGGACCAGGTAACGGGCAAGAACTTAAACCTGTTCCATCAAGCAAAGTAGGATCCAGATCAAAGATACAAAAAGTTGAAACCAGACGAACATTTCTGGGGCCTCTTCGAAGATCTAAGACAGAAACCCCCATTAAATGGCGCGAATCGGAATCAGCTTCATTGGCAATTAATGCGAAATCATCATTGGGACTCACGCTTAAACCATCAGGCTCCACTCCCACCGTTTTACCTTCTGAGTTTTGAACACCAAAGGGTAAATGTACGACATTCAATGCCCGAGCACCAATTTCCTCTGGAGTGAGTCTCCCCTTCCGATCTTGGATCCTAATAAGTCTCATATCGAGAACGGCAATCGAAGACTGTTCCTGCAAAGAGATGAGTGCCATCGATCCACGATGATTGAATTTCACCGACTCAGGTTCAAAATCTTCATCTTGATATCGAGCTTCTTCTCCTACAAATGCAGCCTCAAAAGCTTCTCGATCGACCACGGCAACCAATCTCAAGTTTTCAGCCGCATTACTGGTATCGTAAACTGCAATCTTGTCATCTTTTTCGATAGCAACCACGAGTAAATCACCAGAGGGCGAAAGGTTGATGCCGTCAGCTCGTCCAGGGAGATCCAATCTCTGAGTAACCACATTTCCTTTTACAATCACTAGTTGATTAAGTTCATTGACATCATCTTCGCGAATATTCGCCACTGTGAACAAACCCAAGGGGTGTAGAGCAACATCAGTCACTTCACCTGGACCGAGATCTACGGTGAATAGAACACTGACTGAAATGGGAAGAAAAGGAACATTCAGTAAATAAGCCAACCGAGAATTATAAACTTCCGTCTCATCCTCAGGGTCAACATTCGGAACGAGCTCTGGCATTGTCACTACTAAGAGACGTCCTTTAAAAGCAGAATCAATTGACTCTGAATCTTCACCCGGGAGAGTATGGTGCAGGGGTTCACCGATTTGAATGGAATTTTCCCCAAGTACAAAATTCATTTGAAATCCGAAAAATAAACAAAGAACGAACACAAGTGACTTCAATTTTAAAGAATTCATATCGACTCCAATTTCTTCTTGTCTTTGTTGTTCACGAAAATCAAAGCAATAATGAGTAGTGCGCTTAAAACTAATCGCACCACCTTCTATCTCTTCGCGTAACAAACACACAGCCCAAACACTTTGACAACGATAGAAGGTTGTTAAGGTTTCTGTGTGTATAAGACGAGAAAATGGAATCTACGGACGAATATAATAAAAGTTTTTAAACTTTAATTTGGAGTTAAGAAAATCAAGCCTGGTACACCCACTGAAGCAATGATTTCATTCAAGCCATCCCCATTAATATCGACAGAGTAAAAAGATTCTAATTTAGGCCCAGCGTATGAAGAAGATTGAATGGGAAACTCACCACAGCCATTACCATAGTAAGTAAGTATCTCCCCTTCCTTTGTCGCTATTTGTATATCATTAAACGTGTCTAAGTTGACGTCCGTTGTGATCACTTTAGCGATCGAACTGAGCTCTCCTACAGGTATGTGTTGAACAGAACTAAAATCGGGCCCTAAAAAAAGAGAAAAAGTTCCAGCTTCAGAGTTAGCATCGATATCAATACACAAAACGTCTTCAATAGAATCGTCATCAAAATCCCCCACTGTAAATTTCCCGCTAACATTTTCTGCAATGAATATAGGCGCCTCTCCAACCTGAGCTTTAAATAATTTAGAATTATCTTTCACAAAGAAGGGACGCTTAGAGTCTTCTATAGTGGCATCATATGCACCGTAAGCTACCTCTTGAATCATTCCCTCAATAGAGGAATAAAGGGATTCGACCGCAAGATTGGTGGGATCTACAATCTCCACTTGATTCTTAGTCATCACCAACAAGCGATCATTCATTCTAGCTTTTATAGCTCTTAAGCTCAGAAGATGATCCTTCACAAGAAGGGGATCCAATTTTCCATCAACTACGAATTCATTTTTTAAAATATGAACAGTCGAAGAATCATTTGAGGTATTTGGTTCAACTAAAATAATATCGGGCTTACCCAGGCCCGATTGAAACTCACCAAGAGCGAGCATATTTAGATTTTCTAGTTGGGGAAAGGAGATTCGGCTTCTAGTTGCAGAACTTTCATCTAACTGCACTAAATCGGAAATTTCTACTGTTCTTGGTATTTGAAGCACGTCTATAGCATTAAAATCATTATCAATATTCTTGTCTTCAACAATGGAACCAACAAAGAGGTGGTCAGAAGTTAAATGATGGGAAAAGCTATTTAAGTCCCCTGCCTGATCCTCAATTTTAAAATCTATGAGCAAGCCTGAAATTTCATCCAGGCAATTATTATCAACACGAAAGAAGACCATTTCAGTGGTTCTTTTCGCATTGATGATATGCAGCATTTCGGAGGATCCTTCTAGTTTTAAACTACCTCCAGACCCAGGCGCCCCAATAAAACTGACTGAACAATTTTTCACCCAAGGGGATTCTGAACCAGTGTTATCTAAATCACCTTCTAATTCCAACGGAACTACTTTATCTGTTTTTGGAGCGTCTTCATCGAGGACAATTAAATCGAAATTAGGAGAATCAGGATCCTTTCCTAGCTGAGTGAATAAAATAGTTTCAGGATCAGAGCCTTCAAAAATCTTGATGGGGAAGGCTATTTCTGGATTATCAATATCGGTGGTTAAATTTTTATAAAATGAAACAGAGACAGAATTCGAAGTAATAAAAAAATCAATTCTTTCACTATCGTTTCCTGGCGGAACAAAGACTCTCTCGACTTGAGGTTTACTTGTAATAAATCTACCCTCTAAATCCGGGTCATCCGGAGTTTGCCCCTCCTTCAATTTAACTTCCAAGGAAATGATCTCACCGCTTATCTTTCGTTCAAATCCACTGGGAACATCCGGCTCACCAAATAAGATATCCACCTTGTTCCCAGAGTCAGTCCCCCCTTTACAAGCAACTATGATATCGAGGTCACCATCACCATTAACTTCAGCAACAGCACAATGCTTGGGATCATCGAACGTTTGTAAAAGTACTGCCTTGATGGAACGTTCTTTGTTTGGGTTGGATTGAAAGTTTTCGATATCTAAATTTTTGATAACTAGTACGAAATCTCGCTCGTACAATTCTGGCATTTCTGGGAATTGTCTATTCTCATTATCTTCTTCATTTTCTTGCTCATTTTCTTCTTCATTATTTGTTGTAAACGGAAGAACGAGTTCGGGCTGATCATTCCCATCTAAATCTTGAATGACTAAATTTGAGATCTCAATTTTGTCGAACTCCCCATTTACAAGAAGTTCAATTGCTTTGTAGCCAACTGCTGGAATATTTTTTACATCTATTCTTATGGAATGCCTTCGAAACGCAGGCGAGGAATCATTGAAAGTTACCCCCTTGTTAAGAACAAAGTGTAAGATTCCATCTTCAAAAACAACGACAATATCATCGAATCCATCTCGATTAACATCACCAACTGATATTAGAGTTCCATCCACTAAAGCATCGCTTAAAATCACTTTTTCGTTAAGATCTAATTTATTACCCGTTGTGGGGTCCAGATAACGTATCAACAATTCAGAAACGTCCAACTTACGCTGAAGAATCGTAGCAATAAAGGGTCTAGCTTTGTTGAGTCCTGCGAAACCCACCTGGAGGTCTCGAATCGTCTGAGACTCTAAATTCTCCCCAAGCCTCAATCCGTTTTTATATTCATATGGATCTTTAATCGGCTTGGGAATTTCGTCATCTTCTGTATCTATATTATTTCGACTCAGCAAAAAACTTAAAACTGAAGGTCGTGCTGATATAACGACGACATCATCAAAACCATCAGAATTGAAATCCCCCACTGAAAACCTTCGTGCTTTCCCCGGTATTGGAAACGCAATCGTATCATCTGACACTTCCAAACCATCGTTATCGGAGTAGGCAGCCTGAAGTACATTATCTTTAAGATTCAAGGCGGCAACGTCCCAAAGAGGGCTTCCGGTTTTTGTTTTTGGCAGTTTCAGCACCGTGCCATCAGAAAATCCTCTTCCAAGAACTCCGGTTGGTTTATCGTGCCGGGAGAGTATAATTTTTTCCGAATTAGAATCTTGGCTAACAATTACTTTTGAAGCAGCATTTAAACGAGTCACAATGATATCTGGAAACGTTTCGTGAGCAGGGTCAACTGTCCCATCCTTTTCAATCTCTACAAAATGTACTCCATTCCGAGCTTCTATTTCAGCATGAACATCGGGATTAGCATCATCAATATCAGTAAGCTCTGATTCAAATTCAAATGTTCCATCCCCTTGTGACAAAAAGAGCTGAATGGCTGGCAATCCATTTTTAACGGCCTGTACAACCAAATCATCGAATCCATCAGAGTTAAAATCCGCAGAGGTAATCGCCCTAGAAACGATACCTGAGAGGGGCTGACGTGCGCGCTCCAAATTTAGTTCACCAGCAGTTTCTTTAACAAAGAAGATTTCAATGGTTGAATCAGTATCCCCAGTTACCGCAATATCCTTTTGATCATCGCCGTTAAAATCCCCAACCGCCATGTCTCGCAGAAAGAGTTCAGGATTAAGCTGGGTGGTAACTAAAGTACACTCCCCATTCTCAGGGCACTGAATAAGTTCTAATGTTTCATCGGTAGAGATTAAAATGGCTGATCGATTATCGCTTAATGGGTATTCTTCTATCCCCATCACATCACCCGCGTCCGAGCTTAACTCGACATCGTAGCTATGCGTGAAATCTCCGTTACCATCTCCGACGAACAATGAAACAACTTGAAGGCTTGAATAGATAACCGCAACATCTTGATGCCCAGTTTCATCACCAGAGAAATTTCCAACAGCAACATCAATGGGCGAGCCTGGCAAGGATATAAATCCTTGATTATATTGAAGCGGCTCGGGCACAGGACAATCCTTGGGAACAACTTCCGCTTCTTGACTATTTGAACCACTACCACTGGATGAAGAGATTATTGCAGCACCCGTACCTGATAAACATCCCGTTATGCATACTGTTACGAGTAAGTTGAGAATAAACAGAATAAATATTGCCCTCATGTCTGAGACCTTGTCTTAAGTTTTTTCTAGTTGAGAGGAATCGTTGTAGCTGATGAGGCGATCTAAGCTCGCCTTCCAAGTGAGGGGAGTGATAACGCCCTCAAGAATGAGCTTTTCACCCACGCTCTGACGAAATGGTTTATGATCATTCAACAAGTTTTTTAGATGTTTTACGGGTCGGTCGCAACACCTCGACAAATGTTGTAGAAAATCTTTTCTATTCAGCAGCTCAATAGGATCCCGAAAACTCGGGTCTATTATGTGCAAATCATACAAAAACAGAATTTGAACATTGTGAAAACTAATAACTGAATTTGAACTTAATCTCATCTTCTCTCCCCGATGGAGGAAGTGATCATTCACCATTATTTTTTTTGAAACGCCTCGATTCTCGACTGTGAAGGATTGATTCATTACTCTGATTAAAAACTGCTCAATAGGAAATATGAGATTATCGAATTGGACTTCACAATGAGCTCCGGAACCAAAGGTAGTCTCGACTCCAGATATAAACTTTCTTTTTATTTTTCCATCTTCAACCAGAACGACACGGGCATTTGCTTTTGAAGCAAAGATCGTATCCTTCACCAAGGAGTCTTTGTCATTCCAGGCCTTTTTGACTTTAAAAATCATTACAACCGCCCCCATCTTAACAATGTCACCATCCTTTAGTTCAGCTCCTTCGCGAGGGTGGATTCTTAAGTCGTTCACTAAAGTACCCATGGAACTGTCACAATCTTCAATGGTGATTCGATTCTCATTCACCAAAATCATCGCATGTTGACGTGAAACACTTGGATGTTTCAAATGAATGGTATTCTTTATGCCTCGCCCTAAAGTTGTTGTCTTTCTAGTGAGAACAACTTCTCGGGAAGTGTGATTCCCTTCGAAGAGGACTAACTGAAGCTTTGTCATTGGGTTTTACTCTGACCGGTTAAAGTACTGTGGATAGTTTTCTTTAACTATGGTGTAAAACCGCTCGCCCTTATCCGTACCCTTTTTAGAACTAAAGGCATCGCTTATTGCCGTAATCCGAATATAGTTTGTATCTTCAACTTCCTTTTTAGAGAAAACGAATTTTTCAGCTCGTTTTTGCCCGTGAGGTAAGACTTCGGGATTCTCTCGAAGAGGTCCTTTGTCTGATGAAAATTTTATGATGTTTAGATCGGATCGCATGTGGAAGGTGAACTCGATTTGATCACCAAGGTCCTTTAATTCAATCTTTCGAATAAGTTCATCGAATTGAACAGACCAACTGTATTCGCGGAGAAAAGAAGCCGCTAATTCACCTACATGCCTTCTAACTTCTTCAGCGATGGTCATCTGCAAGTGATCTCTGTCACCCCCGGTAAATACAAATGGTGGGAGAACCAAAACCATTAAAGTTTGCCAAGAAAAAACAGGATATCGATCTAACATCGAAGTAGAGATGTGAATTCTTTCAGTAGATTCTCCCCCCACCACGGGATAACGAACATCTTCATTATTGATCTTTAAGGGCGTCCACAGATCATCGGCTTGACCCGTCCTTTGATAAATCACCATGTCGACGGAAATGCCCGTATCTACTTCAACATCTTGAATCCACAAGGGCAGGAGGGGGATAGTACTCCAAGCAATAAAGTCGAGGATAGCTCCTTGCCAAATAATTTCATTGTCACTTCCGTTGTCAGAGGATAAATCTTTAACATGAAATTCAACCTTCATGTCAGCATGCTTACTATCAGAAACTCCACAAATCTCTTCAGAGATTCCTAAATCCCAAAGAGTTGCTTCTAAGGATTGCTGCCAGTCAAGATTCTTGCCGTATGGCCTCTCTCCTACACCATCACACTTCACATCGATACATAGATTCTTTGTGAACAATGGTGCTTGGCCCTCCAAAAATGTTCGATCTGAATGAGCAGAACACGAGCACAACAACCAAGAGGATAAGAGTAAAAAACTCAACGTAATGCTTTTCATGGATGTGAACCTAATGAGTTATTTCGACTTCTTCTCTGTTTCAGGAAGTTCTAAGTTTTGAGGTTTTAGGTAGTCGTCAGTACTTCTCGGGAAGATTAATCGATAGGGATATCTTGCTTTTTCAGAGTTTTTCAAGCTGCCTCTACGCTCCCCTTGATTCTCTTCCCACAAATAAATGCAAGCTTCACCACGATAAGCTTTATTAACAAGATCGTTGTTAACCTCACTGTCATCTAACCACTCAATGTGTAGTGAATTGATACCCTTAGTGAAGCCTTCAAGTTCACCGGAAGCCACTAACTGAGACATGTCGTTAAACTTTGGAAAACGAATGTTTGGCAAAGTGTCGCCATCACGGCCAACCTTTATTAACCAATCCCTGAAAAGGACTTTTATATCTTCGAGATCTTTCTCCGCTTGCTCAAATTTAACTCCAGACATGTCATCATTTCTATTCCTTCCCTCAAAGAGCTGGTAAACATTTAAATCTGTATACCAGCCTAATTTTGAATCATGCCTTAAAGAAATAACTTTATTTCCAAGTCGAAGGAGATAAGTTTGACCTTTAATAATTGAAGTATTGAGTGGAGTCTTGATCTCTTTCCAGCGTTTATTCCCATTTGAAATTTTGAGAACAAGTTCAGTGAAGCCAACCTTTGGAATAGGTACAACTCTTTTATCGCTCAGTTTTTGATCTACAATCGAAATAGGAACATCAAATGCATCAGGCAACTCTTTGTCTTGATCATTTTTAAACTCACCTTCAATTTTCACATCTTTAGGTAACCAATTAATTCCATTTCGAATATCGTCAAGCTCGATACTTACCGCTGCTTGATTTTCGGGCGACACTACAACCGTAATGGATACTTTTGGATCCCAATAGAAAATTGAAACTTCTTGGGACGCTGTTCTCAAATCATTGTGTTGAGAATCCACAAATACAATTTTGAAGATGTTTCTACCGGGAACTAATACTTCCTGAAGATCTTTAAAGGGGATTAATATCCGTCCTTTAGAACCTTGGGTGGTCATTTCTCCACGAGTAAATTCTGTGGGCTTGGAACCCTTCTTATAGATTTGAGCGTCAAAGTTTTTAAGGGAACTGTAAAAAGAAGACTCCGAAACCACCATAAGCTGGAGCTCAATAAAATGTTGGTGGTCATCCCCTTCATTAACGCGCTGCCATGAACCATCATCAGGATGCGCGGGTTGATCTAAAGACCCCAAGCTTTGGGGTGATAGCGACAACTTAACCTTAGGAAGGGGAGGGTAAACAAAGTCTTTCTTTTCTAACGGCTGGCTTCTATTCCCGCTATTATCTTGAGCTTTCATTTCAAAGTGAAATTTACCGCGAAGCTCATCATTATTTATAGAGACCCACCAGCCTTCTATTTCCTCATCACTGCCCGGCTTTTTATAACTACCCGGTTTTACTTCTAAGTAGTTTTTTAGATCTTTACCAGAGTCCGTTGTTCTATAAAATTTTCTTTCACTCGGAGGGAATGTAACTTCATTCTGACCGAGCTTCTCACCCTGGCTGTTAAAGACCTCAATAAATATTCCATCCGGTGAAGTTTTTAATAATTCTTTAATAATTAATTCTTGCTTCGAGAAGTGTACTTCTACCGTAAAGTGGTCACTTGGATCGTCCTCTTTATCATCCTCATGATAAAGCTCAAAAACCACTTTCTTTTCCAAGCCATCAGCTGGCCAAGTTGAAGGATTGGGTGCATTCACCGAAATAGGCGAATTAGGTACACTCATATCACCAATGGGGAAGATGGGGGGCAATGATTTAATGCCCTCAGCAGATTCAATTCTGACTTTGATCTTTTTCCATGAGTCTAGATTCTTAACTCCCTCAATGACATCTTCGATAACAATAGAAGGTTCATTTGTGGTCTTTCTAAATGGATTAGGAGAATTTAACCACTCATCTTTAAATTCAAACTTCGGTCGATCGAGCCAATTTACATCCAGTTGGAAAACAGAGGTGTTCCCCCCCTCCCGAGACAATTGTAGATTTAAAACGCTATCTGATTCTTTAATTTCAAATTCAATTGCCTCTCGATCTTCAGAAACTTTCCCCCTTATTCGCTGACCTTCCGAAGAGATAAAACAACCGTCCTCTTCATCACTCAGCTTAACGTCAGACTCAACTCGAATGACATATTTCTTTTCATTGCCCAACCTCAAAGTCGTCAAATCGAGTTTTGAACTCTTTTTATCTTTTGAGTCACGTTCAAATTCCTTTTCAACCCACAGGCATTT
This sequence comes from Planctomycetota bacterium, assembly GCA_028280485.1. Lineage (GTDB taxonomy): Bacteria > Planctomycetota > UBA8108 > UBA8108 > JACQVS01 > JANQLS01. The sequence goes on along the minus strand of JANQLS010000048.1, from coordinate 99,251 downwards.
GACACTCTTAATGAGAGGTTCTTTATATTGAAACTGAACATCAACATCTTGAGTGTATAACCTTTTCCCTAAAACTCCCTCAATTCGAATCTTTCCGCGTAAATTAAAGTCCCTGTCTTTTATGTCGCTTTCAGATACTTTCAGCAATTCATCTTCAGATGGAGGTTGAAGAGCTAACTGGTTTCCACCAGTAGTGTCTTTATTGATGTTCAAGAGAATCTCAAAATCATCCGTCTCATCATTTTTGAATTCAAAGAATGCCCTTGGATTTTGATATCCAATTGCGTTTTTTAAAATGAGCACCAAGGTCTCTTCTGTTGGATCCTGAGACAGAACAATGGGGCGATCTCGGTCCTGTAATTCAATCGATTCATAGGGCCCCCAAAGAAATATTCCAAAAGCAGTTAACAGAAGAATGATTGTTACCAATAAAGGAACTTTCACGAGATTAAATGTTCGTACCAAAACCGGCTGAGATGCTATTTCTTTTTCCTTAGCTCGTTGATTTTGATACGCAATTAAATCTACTAATAATTCACCGACAGTGTGGTATCGATCTTCTGGCTTCTTTTCTAAGGCCTTTAGTGTAATGGCGTCGACGGCTTTTAAAGCTTTCTTTGAATCTGAAAATCTAAAGGAACTGGGAGTACCCGGCTGGATGCACTCATGAAGCTTACGAATGACCTCCATATCATCGGAATTAAAAGGTAGCCTACCGGCGATGAGCTCAAAGAGCATCACTCCTAATGAATAAGTATCACAACAGGGGTCAACCACTCCCTTAAACCGCTCGGGACCCATATATTGAGGAGTTCCTGCTAAGGATTCTTTAATTTCTAATTTTGAATCTTGATTAAGATCGCTTTTTGAAATAATTTCAGCGATTCCAAAATCAATAACTCTTGAATCCCAATGCCCATCAATTTTTTGCACAATGACATTTTCAGGTTTGAGATCGAGATGAATCAAAACTTCAGAGCTATCATTATTTCCATGAGCGTAGTCGATAGCTCGACAGATACTGATCATAATCTCAATACATTCGTCGAGACTAAGATCAATATTTTCAAGCACATCTCGCAAAGGTTCCCCTTGTAAAAAATCCATCACCAAATAGGGACGCCCATCATCTTCACCGGAATCAAGAACTTTTACTATATTAGGATGCTTGAGAACAGCGACTCGTTGGGCTTCTTCGTGAAAGGCCCTTCGTCGTGATTCAGAATTAATGAAACTCGGTTTTAGGATTTTTACCCCGACTTCCATCCCCAAGATATGATGCTCGGCTCTATAGAATTTCCCGAATGAGCCTTGGGCGATAAGTTTTTTTAAGTTCCATTTACCCCCGATGAGGCAAGGAAGATTTATATCATCGTTTTCTTCGTCAGCGTTGTCCTCGTCGGGGCTTCTCAGAATTTCACCATCATCTCGACATTTGATTGTATGGATGGGATATCGCTTTAAGCATTTTGGGCAGTAAAGATAAAAGCCGTCACTCATCTCCCAAGAGCCATTTGAGGTGAGATTAAACACGAGAGAATCGGTGTTGGAACATTGAGTTGTTCCCTCTGCGGGTGGATCTGTCAAATAGAAGCCGACCATGGCATCAACTTCTTTCCCCAGATTATTCTCGATATTACTCTCATCGGATCTGACTTCCGACTTTAAGGATGGAATCCCCGATTTCTTTCGAAACATATTTGGAGAGCGATTGATTCGCTTTCGAACTCCCATGATCAACAATTTCCCTGGTAATAAGAAGATTGAAAAGAGGTTCTTCATCCCACGAATGAAACCCATTTTAATAGTTTCTTAGATCCCAATACCTATACCCAAAATCGAGAAAGAATCCCAATTTCCCACAACTTGATAAGACGTGAAATCAGCAAGAGCCGGACAGACTTTCTGTACTTAATTTCAAAATTCTTAAGTTCAAAATCCCACAAGGGTTAGAAACCCAGTTATATAAACAACGTTCTAAAATCCATTTCAAATTAACACATTAATACTTAAGAGTTGGAACAGAATGTCTTCTAAGGCTTTCCCAACTTTTTCCCACCCCCGCAAAAATGCTCTAAAGCCTTAGTAATTAATCTTTTAAAAAAGTCGTATCCTTGATCATACCGTAGAGGGGCACATTATTTATGTAACCTCTATTACGGCATACCGGCTCTAGAGCAGACGAGCAAATCAATTATTTTGACCTCACCCTAATATGAAAAATTTGGCCTTATCCCCACTTCACTTTAGAAACAAACTATTCTTTGTTCTTCTGAAAAATGACCCTTCTAAGATCCTTAAAAGCACGTTCTAAGTGCTTACGACTCGCTTCTGGACTTTTTTTATTGATAAACTCAAACACCTCTTCTTTGGTAGGGCCCTCTTCAAATATATATTTTAAAACGGGTTGAAATTGTTCCCCCACCTCCTCAATTGCCTCGTAAACCTTTTCGATATTCTCTCTGTTATCAAATTCTTGGCTAGCAGTACTTTGATTGGAATCCGGAACACTCTCCATGTCAGGACTCACGAAGTTCAATTGCTTTTTCTGCGGTTTAGGCTTGGGACTCTTTCTTATGTAGTCCGTCACCTTATTTCTAATAACTGTCAATACCCATTTTGCTATAGCTTTTCGGTCATTCTTTTTTACCGTAGGCAATCCCTCAAAGAGCGCTACATTGATTTCTTGATAGAGATCTTCCCCATCAGAACGAAATTCTGAATAACTGAGTCTCGATTTAATTTCCTTCCAGATATGTGAATCGAAACGATTCATGAGCCCACCAACAATCGTACGACGACCGTTTTTTAGCTCAATGAATTCCAAACTGCCCAGCCGATCATTCTCTTCAGCCACTCGACTTCTCCCCAGACTAACGTTCATAATATATTCAATCCAAAAGATTTAAGGTTTAATCTTCGCTCATCAAGTCCTAAACATAGGAATATTTAGAGCACCTAAAATTCTGAGATTTTGAACAACGTTTACGCTTAATCATAGTAGACGAAATTTTGATTCTATCCGGACAATTAATTTTAGATTTTTATTAAATACAAATGTACAAGCAGCGACTGAAAAATAAAATCACCTCGTGGATCCGTAAAGATTCACAACAATTGGTCCCCTTCCCCAATCCTATAAGCAGAGTCCGAATTTAAAGTGACAACAAAAATAATCTGATCCACTGCCGATGTTGAACAGCAAGGCTCATCTTCAAAATGGGTTCAAACAGGAATTGATATCCACTTTTAAAACTCTACCGAAGTCGTTTCAAAATAAACTGCCTAGAAACTTTCCCTTGCCCATCGATCAATTCACCTCTCAACCAGTTTCCTGAAGGGCTCATACCCGTATAGTGGATCGTGCCTTTGGCTTCGGGGATAGGGAGAGGGTGTATTTCGGGGAATGATTGAATTTCATCGAGAGGACGAACTCTATCAGAAAGGTAATATTCAAATTCTCCAAGACGTCTTTGTACTCTGATCAGAACTCGACCTTTTGAATCAATTGCAAGTCCTTCTGAGGAAATAGCTCTGTCCGTCTCTGGAAAACTAAAGGACTTATTATTTCCTCCCCATACTTTAATATACTCGAGACTCATCTCTGGCTGTGAGCAGTTCATTAAAACTTGCCCTCTGTCATTCATATCTACTAAGACACAATGAGGATCCAAAACTGGAACCGGAGGAGGATTAGGCGAGGGAACCGCCGGAACAATAACAGGAACCGGGATATTGTTAGTTTTCACAAAAGTAGTTTCGACCTTTTCATCTTTCCAAAGAAACTCAAACTCTTCACCGCTAACAGCATCAGTATACTTTCCGGAGACCCAGCCTTTGGAGTTAATCAACTGAGCTTCACTTTCCTTCGCATTTAATTGAGCATGAAGATCGACAAACTCTCCATCCCTTGTTAAGACGAAAGCATGATGGGGAGCGACAACAGAATCATCATTCGGCTGAAAATATCCAGCGATCTCCCCGAGAGCATTTATATCAATAAAATTAGGGAGCTTATTTAACCTTGCTTTGCTCGATAATTGTTTTAATCTCACAGCCGAAATAGGTTGGCCCTTACTATCTAATTTTTGAAGGAACAAAAATTTGTTCTTATTGTCGATCTTGTTGAGCGATCGATCATTCCCGTCAAATAAAAAATGTTCTACGGTATAAGTCGAGGCGACACCACTCCCCCACACGACTCTACTTTTGTTCTGAGAATTTAAATTCGTATTCTTACTGTCTTCCTCTTCAATAATACGTTGAATCAAGACATTCCCATTATCTGAAACGTCTTTAATATTGTCATTCTCATCAAACCAAATAATCCGATACCCCAACCAATATTCATAAATGGAGTTACGAAACACCCCCAGGGAGATTCCGAGCCCGACGAACGATAGAACTAAAATGAAGTTAAAATTCCGCTTACGTTTTGGCATGCATTTCAATCTGATTGCAATTTTGAGACTTATTTATGTGTGTTAATATATTAAGCGAAGCTCGGTTAGGTATCCGTTAAATTCGATTTTCCAAAATTTTCGTATTGTTTAAATACAAAATTAGTCAACTAACGGGCCCCGCACACCTAGTATACAATCACGCCATCCAAGCCCGAAAGTACGCAAACCGTAGACTTAATTACACAATGGAGGGATCCGACCTTTGTTTCTGAGCGAGGGGTGGGTCTTAGTGAGATAATGAAGTCCTTTAAGTTTTAATGAGTTATCTCCGTTCATTTAAATACCGTTGAGATGAAGCATAAAAAAAAATTCTACTTAGCCGCAATAACGACGATCACCATCATCGGGGCATTCATCTCTACGCTTTGGATCCATCGACTTGAGCTATTTATCCTGCCTGAAAAATGGGAAACCATCAACAAACAGAGAGAAGCATTAGAAGATGCTTTTTCAAAGAATGTAGATTTTGATGAATATATGCAATCCAACTTATTGCTTTCTAAAAATATCCGCGAACTTATTGAACTTCAAAATACCTCTTTGATTCCACCGAGAACGAATCTGTCAATTGCCCCATTTAGAGGCCTAGATAGGGTCGATCGATTCTTTTTAACATTTGATGTTCGATACTTAGAGCAACGTTCTGATGACCTCTATGAAATTAAAGACGGGCAATGCCAAAATGGTGTTCATGCCATTAATTCCTCAGGGCGCCTATTTGGTAAACCCTTTTACGCTGCGTATCTCAGAAGCCACCAATCATGGGAGAAGATGACAATCGAAAATCTGGATCACGAGGTTTATTGCATCAATTGGACCTTTATCATTTCCATGGACTCAAAAGGAGTCGTTCCTCTTGGTTTTGTATTTATTGATTCGAACGATCACAACGATAAAAAAGTCATCATTCCGCTCTCTACAGGTACTTTTATTTCTGCTGAAAAATGGCGAAGAGAATTACTGTTCGATGATGAAGACAATAAATTCGATCCTTCTCATTTTTCTGAAGGTATCGCTAAAAAACTTTTGAACTCCACCAGTATTGGGGATCAACATCGAGGCCTTTACTGTTTAGAGTTATTAGGAAAGTCCTCTGCTCATTTGGCTCAATTGCTCATTCATTCAGAAAACGAATATTTGAAAGCAAGATCTTTAGCCATCTCTGCCAATGATCCCAATCTAAGTAAAGTGCTGGCACCTAAACTCGATTCTGAACCGAACCCCTTTGTAAAAAATGCGCTGAGCCTGTCATTGATTCATAGCGAAAATCGAAAGATTGCTCAAAAGGCTTTTATCCATGCCTTAACAATTACGGGTGACCCCTTAAGTGGATTACCATATTCATTTAAAAAATTAGAATCACCTGAAGTTGCTCACGCCATCCTCCATCGAATTTTACAGCAAAGTAAACAGGGAGATGCGGAGAGCACATCATTAGTACCATTTCTAGTGAATATGGATCCTAAGTATTACGAACCTCAAGCCGAAAAACTTCATCAAATCTGGAATTTAAAGTTAGAGAGTTGGCTGCAACCCGCTTTAAAAAATACGGCTGCATGGTGCATAGCTCGACTCAATGATCCGAGTTCAATCAAACTAACTCAGGTAAATCTGAGGAGTAATAGCGATCATTTGCTGGTCGTTTTGAGCTCACTCGCAGACTCTAAACATCCCATCCCCCACTTCACCCTTCGATTAAAAGAAATCCTTCTGAAAGAGGAAGATGATAATTTATCCATATTAGCGGCGATAGCGTTAGCTAATCGAGAAAATGAATTTGCGATTGAACAATTAAAGAAAAATCTTCTTCGACGAGAAAATTCTTGGTTCAACACCAAATATTTATATTTACGTGGTTTTGATTATAATTTTGAAGAGAACGTGGAAAAATCAATCTCTATCAATGAAGGTATACCTGATGACGACGGTGTTATTTTCTTAGATTCCGTTCATCCGTTTGCATATTACATGCCCGAGAAAATCATCCCATTCTTAATCAAAAACGTCACTGTTGGCCCTGAGACTCTTCGAAATTCTGCACTCAGAATTCTTAGGCAAGTTCCACTTGAGAGAATAAAAAGTTACTTACTTTTAGAAATGGGTAATTGGCTTGGGAGCAATATAACGACCGTAGGAAACGAAGAGATAGCTCGATTCTTAATCCAATTAAAAGCACCTTGGGCTGATGACCAAGTAGCAAGAATTTTAAACTCTAAACTTATCAATAAACGATTAGTATCGATCATCCTTTATGAGTATTTTGGGCAGAGTAAATCAAGATCTAAAAATAACATCATTAATGCAATTTCAAAACTTGCCCAACCTTCTTCAACGCATATCAAAAGCTCTTCCAATCAACAGGATTCAATTCTTAAACGTAATAGGAAGCAATCTCAAGATCATATCAAAGAAAACATCGAATTAGCGGCATTACTTTTGTTGACTCATTGGGGTTACCCCGAAGCTCAAAAAAAGCTCATTTCAAAAACCAAAGAGCCTGGATGCACTTGGATCGAAAGCGAGCTTTTTGATGATCATCCTCCTTATCAATTAGAACGCTTATTGAAAGACTTATCTAAATCAGATCCAGCACGGTTCAAAAAGAGAGTTGATGAGATTTTTGAGACTAATTTTTTATTTGGTAATTAGCTCCTGCAATACAGTTTTTCTCCTGGAATTATTTTTTTAATATTACAAAGTCATGAAACTGTCATCTAAAATCAATCTATAGAATTCGCCCACACCCTTTCTTAATAACGATATATAAAGCACTCCACTTCATAGCAAATAAATTTAACTGTTCAAATCTAAAATCCTTCGATTCTTAACCATCAACAAAGAATTCATCCATACACAGGGATCGACAAAGTACTTTCCCCTACTCTAACGACTGAATAAGGAGATTTCTTCACCCATTACATTCCCTTAGATTTTAGAAACAAGAGCCCCTTCCTTATTCAATTACGTAAACTGGGCGAAAACCGTTTCCACCAGATCGCATATCTTCTGAAAACAGGCTTCGGTAACTACTTCTACAATACGGCACGGGATCAAGATAAGAGCCTCCCCGTCGGATCCTATATTTAATGTTACCAACTCTAGCTCCCATCCCCACTTTGTTACTGACATCCGGGCTCACGGTATCTATACAGAGTTCCCATACATTTCCGTGCATATCGTGAAATCCCCAAGGATTCGGAGCGAATGAGCCGCAGGGAAGATAGATATTCTTTAGCTTGTTATGTCGTTTTTCACCAGAGCTATAATGACTAGAAAATTTATCTTTTAAACCTCCCTCCCCTTTAAAAGGATTTCTTGATTTTATATTCGAAAAATCACAGTTAGCCTCTTCAGGCTTCAACCAATCGCCAAAGGAAAAACGAGTTGAGGTACCGGCCCGACACGCATATTCCCATTGATATTCCGTTGGTAATTTCAATCCTACTTTTTTACAGAATGATTCTGGATCTCCAAAACAATCCTTATAAGAAATATAAATCATGGGTTGGTTTACATTTTGAAGCTGGGGATAGCGATCAGATCCCATGACCTTCTTCCAAACACCTTGAGACACTTCATACTTTGCCATAAGAAAAGGAGAAAGTTTCACGACCCTCTTTTTTAATCCAGCATCTTCTTCTATGTTAGCAATGTCCTTCTGATTGAGTTTCTCATTAATTACGATCTCACCGCCTGGAACTAAAATCATCACGATCCCTGATTTAACGTGCTCAAATTCAGGCCGCCCTTGTTCATTCACACCGAGGTAACTGAATTCTTTTCGGAGTTTATATCGCAGGATTAAATAGTCTTTGTTGACTCCGATGAATCCAACAACCGTTGCAATGAACAAGGAGCCAAGCAGTAGCAAAGTTTTTTTCTTTTGCTTCATAAATAATCAATTCAATATAACGTGCTTCTTGATTATCGAGGACCATTCCTACAATGAATAAGGAAAAATGTATACCGGCCTGAATCCAATATGACTATCTCTTGTGTTTGCAAATACACTCCCCCGACGCGCCGATCGGCATTCTTCCATGTGCTCCATCCAGCTCCCTCCCCGGATGACTCTTCCCATAACGGGCTTTCTTTTTGTACTTGGTAGATCACCGTTTTGAGCTTCATTTTTCAAATAGTATTCTTTATAGAAAACATCGAGACACCATTCCCAAACATTACCATGCATGTTATAGAGCCCAAAGGGATTGGGGTGACCAAAATTAACCGGAAAAGTAGCATTTCTAAATGTGCCGGTTTCTTCCGTCTTCTGAATTGAATAGCTACTATAGTTAACTTCCAAAGTAGAAATTATATCCCCGAATGAATAAGCTGTTTGAGTTCCCCCTCGACACGCATACTCCCACTGAGCTTCCGTCGGTAAAGATAATCCTGTCTTTTCACAGAATGAACCCGGAATTTCATTTAAGTCTTCCCAAGACACCATTTCAACTGGTCGACGACCTTCTTTGTATTTAGAGGAATTTTCTTTCATCACTTTCCTCCAAATGGTTTGAGACACCTCATACTTAGCAATCATGAACGGAGATAACTTCACGCTGTGCTGATTTTCAGAATCCCATCTCCAAAACTCATCTTCGGGTGAGCCCATAAGAAACTCTCCCCCGGGTAAAAGGACCATCACGATTTCAGTATCACGATGCAAAAATTCTCGATATCCCTGATCATTGAGCCCTAAGTATTTAAACTTCTCTCCCAATTTGAAATGCCAGACTAACTCTTCCCAGTTAAGGGATACAGTTATTCCAGCCCCGATGAGCATGAGAGTTAGAATAAAAATGAATTTCTTTTTTAGTGACATCTATCGAAGATTTATTTCAAAAATCAGGCTCAGTAATTCATTACGAATCCAAAATCTTTAAGGAACAATACTATTTGTAAGATCCCTCAATTAAATGACTATATTTAAGGGCAATATGCTGTCGTCTCAATTCCAACGGAAACAAGTCCTATAAACGTAATAAGACCTTACTATCATTGCTAAGAGCGACTGCACGATTGAAATCAGGGAACTCATCGAAGCTTACAACGTTCAACGATCTGCATTTATCTTTGCAATAAAATAATCCCTTGGCCCACCAACTGGAAAGGATCCATCCAGATTAACTCCCCACTTGGATCCAAGCGCAAAGTATCCGCCATCGTCAGCCAAACAGGCAAACCCGCTACTGTAGCCACCCGCAAATTCATAACGTTTATGCCAAAGAAAATTTCCATCTTTATTGATCTTCATGACATAGAGAGAGATTGGTGTTTTTTCATGGCAACCGAATACGACTGGTTTCGTCCAGGATTTAACCGATCCTCCTAAGAGGAATCCGCCATCATCGCATATGTTGAGAGTATTCGCCCAATCATGATTATCCCCACCAAAATCTTTCTCCCAAACAAGCTTGCCCTGAGCATCTAACTTCAACAGATAAATTTGATAACCGCCATTGAATGACCTGCTCTTCCCACCAACAATGTAGCCTCCCCCTCCAAGCTCCTTAATAGCAGTTCCATAGTCATAACCATCGCCTCCAAAGTTAGCGTCCCATTGCCTTACTCCGTTTTGATCAATTTTAAGCACATATACATCCGGGCTATAGGATTCGGTATTCTGATCAACAGTTCCAACAACTATCAAACCGCCGTCAGAGGTTGCAGAAGCCGATCCTCCAATTCCGGTTTGTATTATATCTTTTCTCCATTGAGGCTTACCAGACTGATCAAGCCTAATAACACCAATAGTAGAGGTCTCCCGCGTTTTGTTTAATCCAGATGTATTAGCCACCCAATAATACACAGATTCCTCATTGAGCGATGATTTCTTCTCAATTAGCGAGAATGCCCCCCAACCATCAGTAACATCAATTTGGGCTTGCCAGTCATTTTGACCAGTAGAATCTAACTTGTAAGCCAGATCTACCGAAGGATCCAAAGCTGAAGTTCCTCTCACCCTTTTATTCACCAGAACCAAATACCCACCATCAATGGTTCGCTCAAGAGAGCTAGCTCGTGAGGGCTGATCAAAAGAAAAGACCCGTTTATTTAAAAGCTTTCCTATTTCATCAAAACGTAAAAAATAAGATGGTGTAGGCCCATCTTCAGAATAGACTGTCCCCAAGACAGCGCATCCGCCATCTGAATCACCCTGAATTCCTATGACATGATCTTCAAAACCTGAATCATATGTTTTTACCCATTCCGTCTTCGGTGAACCCGACCCATCAAATGGTTTCCACCCTACAGTTTGAACTCCTCTCGTTAGCGTGAAAGACCACACGATTAAACCAGCAAGAAGCAGAAGGCCAAAAATGGTCCAGAGTTTTATTGGCTTGGATTTCATTAACAATACCAGCTTGCCCCCAGATCTTTTCAAATTACAATTTACACTTTAAATATATCAATAGACACATCGGTAAAATTGTAGATGTCACACTCAGAGCGCCAAGGAAATTTTTGACATCGCTGACAAATCTTACTAATACAATGGTCAGCTCACCCAAAAGCCGCGGGAAAAGCAAGCGCCGGATGCCAGGGAAAGATGGCGGCGCGCGTAAATTCAAACCTAGTTAATACGGATTTTTTGGAAAAGTCTCTCAATGGGTCTTGGATGTCTTTACCCCCGATCCGCACCAGTACTATAGCTGCAACGCTATAACTCCAAAAGGTCTCGCAAACAGACATCGAAAGCATCCCTGGTTGTTTGCCATCTATGAAGGCCCCTATTTTCAAGACTCGAATGGAAAGGGAATGAAGACTCTTCTATTTAGAGATACTGAAAGAATCCAATTTGGTTTATTCCGACCCTCAAATGAATGGATGAGTTACGAAAAATTTAGGGAAGTTGCCGCGCGAATTGCGAGAGATCAAGAATTCAGAGAATCACTTTTTTCTGATGATCCAAGGCTGGCTGAGGTTTGGAAGAGGAATTAAACTAGAGTCAAATCTCAACAAGAAAAGCCTCCATAAATTAGGGTGATTTAGAATGACCAGCCATCATTTCCTGGGAACAAACATTCAGAAAGTTTGCCTTGTTCTTAAATTGAAATTCCCTTTTATACTTTTATTCCTAACGTTGTCCTGTGTGACGCCTCACGAATCATCCGGAAACAACTTACCAAAGAAAAAGACCGTTGAGACCCATATCGAAATCAAAGACGAAAAAAAGACTGAAAACACAGAGGAAGAACTGAAAGTCACCCTCAGCAGTCTCGACATTACGGAATATGAAAAAGGCCCTTACCTCCGTTTTAATTATTCCGTCAAAAGTAACAACTCAGATGATCTAACGGTTTTAGCCACAACGGATGCCCACTTCAATCTTTGGTCTGTATCAAGCCTAGAATTTATTTCAGAGGGGCGCGAATACGGCCTGGCCTTGAGAGCCTTCTTTACCATCATCGGAGTTAAAAAAAATCCCATCATCCATCCCAATAAAGTTTATGAATTTAAAATAGAGATGCCGTTAGACAACTACGAGCTCTATGAGATAAAACCGAAGCCGCTCAATCAGTATCTGAGAAACCATCACGTGAGATTGAATATCCATCTATTTTGCGTCCCGGGGATTCCCCGAGAAAAATGGAAACAAGAGAGCATCCTGCTGGATAAAAAATTATTCTTAGATATGACAACCGGAAGGATAGGGAGAAGCGTGTGGGCGACCTCAGATCCACTTCCCCTCGACGAGCAAACGATTCAGCACTTGATGAGCTGCGTCCAAAGAGTAACGCCTTTAATTGAAGAAAATGAAGGATAAATTAATTCCGATCTCAAATGAAAGATGACGAGATTAACCACACTTAACCTAATTCAATCTCCCCCTATAATGCTTCTATGAGTCTTAAATTAAAATACCCAACCTTGCGATGGTATTTCCGGTCAGATTTTTTTAGAAGTCCGGCTGATTCTAATTTTTTTAAATGAAGATGTGCTGTAGAAAGACTTCCCACAACTGACCTTTGAATCAGCATCTCAGCAAAAACAACGGGGCTAAGAAATAAAGTGTTGATGAGATCCTGAGAGTACATCCGAGAATCGAGTCCGCGAATTTCTGTTTTTAATTTTTGCATCGCCTCTCTGACTCTGTTCGCACGATCAATAGACCGATTGGCGGCTTCTCGAACACAACGAGAAAACCAAATAAGATTGAGAATAAAAAAGTTTTCATCTGTGGTGATGATTTGCTCTAACTCTGAAGATGCTTTCGCTTCTAATAAAATCACACTTTGGTAGAGTGCTTTCTGATTCGGTAAGTGCTCGACAATTGCTGAGAGCTTGGCAACGGCTTCGGAAGCAGGGAGGAGTTCCTTGTAGAGTTCAAGTGATTCAATCGAACTTCCAGGAGGTAGCTTGGGAAGATCGTAATAAGGCTTCTTTGGATCCAGCATCATGACCTTAGATTCTCTACTTCTTATATAGCCCCACTCATAGGAACAAATCCAACATACTTACTATTTTCGCCCCTTTTTAGAAAGTACGCTAGTGAACTTCTTAAAACAAGCCGTATTTAGGAAGTTGAACACCCTCAAGAAGTGGAAGAAACTCCGACAAATAAAGTCATAAATATATAAAAAGCAACATCCTACAGACATAAGCCTGGCGACAGGGTTATAAAATTACAACGAGAGCGAAGGGATTTTGAATCTCGAGAACCCAGGATTCAAATTTAATGAAGAAGAGTGCATAAAACAATGGGAGACCTTAAGCCATTGAGAACTACACTAAAGAAAAATACTCCTTTAAATGGGCTGCTATTCGATGACTCGATTTAAGAACTCAATAAAACTTACACTGCTACTTCTATCTCTTTCCTCATTTTCTAGCTGTGGAACCATCGCCAGTCAATTCAGCTATTTTGCTGGCTACAAACACTTTGTTCCTGATCGACCCAACATGATGTATTCAGGAGTTCAGTTTGATACCCACTTAGTTGGGGCAGCCTTTTATCATCATGCTGGAATTGTGAGCATTTTTATATTCCCGGATTATCCTCTGTCTTTTGTTTTAGACACCGCGCTTTTACCCTTTACCTTCTTTCAGTCCATCGATGAGGAAGATTTCAGAGAGCCTGGGGTGAGCTTTTAAAGAGATTTAAGATGAAATCCAAATAGCTTTTAACCATCAGTGAAAATTAAAAATCATTGCTCGGCTATCCGGGATAAGAGTGAAACTCTTTATCGCTAATACAGAACAAAATTATCTATCTCGGATACTCAATCAAGATAGATCAAAAGCTCCGATCTCTAATTGAATCGGTAATTCTCGATCTTCGTGACTGAGACTCACAAAGCCCACTCTATTCCCTACCTGCCAATAACTTTGCATGTAATCGGTTCCACGTGAAACAAGAAAATTAGGTCGATCTTCAGGATCGATATCGGGAGGCTCATAAATTTTCCGAGGCCCAAGGATTTCGCAACAATCCTCGACTAAGTCTTCATATTGACATTCGAATTCATCGTAAGCCTCTTCAAGGGTGAGGTAATCTTCATAAAGATGGTCATCTCCAAATCCTGAGCTTTTTTCGAAGTAAAAATCGTTACTCTCTTCAAAAACCAAAACGATCTCTTTGAGATCCTCCTGTAACAAATTTATGGGACACTCATACGCATATTGAACATTTATTTTAGTTTCTTCTAATTTTGAAAAACCAACAATTGAGGACTTTCCGGGAATAACTATTTCTTTCGTAATAATCTCAATATCTGCTTTTTCAATTAAGGCTTTTAATATGAGCTCCGGTGATAACTTTTTACTCAACTGCAAATTCCTCATTCGTTCTTAAAACAATTTGAGCAATGAGACATAGGGAAAGATGGAACAACCTCCCAAGCTTCTCTCACAGCTTCCATTTAATCCACTTTATTATAGGTAAGCTCTCTATACGAATCGCCAAATTTACCCAGAGTAAGAGCCTTGCCGTCAATTTTTAAAACTCTATTTCTTGGCCCGTAGGTCATACTAATATGGTTTTTATGAATGCCTAAGTCTCCGTACCAACGACCTGACACTGCATACACCCCCTTAACCTTTGGCCCAACAGATGAATCCCCTAAATAAGCCCTGAGCAACGTTAATCCCAGTCCTTCATACGTTGATTCAAACGTTCCATCTTCAAAGAATCTGATTTCCTTTGCGTCTGGAGTTGGAGGTCCATAGGATGATGTGGAATGGAGTTGCCAAGTTCCAAACAAACTATTTTTTAACTCCGAACTCTCTGGATTAACGGTTACTTGACCAGAGCTCTGACAGCCAACAGAAATTAGGATAGAAAGAAAAAATATGATGCGGAGTATTTTCATTTCTTTCACCTGTTTGTTTCTCATCTCCAACGGATGCGTGAAAACGGTTTCATTAGAAGAACATCTGCGATTATTATCAATTCATTCATGAGGAAAGTCAGATAGACTCAAAACCAAAACACTATAAATACGTTCAGGCCTTAATTGGATTCTTCATTCTACTACTTGGGGGCTATATGACGACTGCCCCTTTTCGAACCCAATATGAAGATTTAGAACAGGTTTTATCGCACTCCACAGGTAATTCCTTTATCCATTTAAGCCTTATCCCCTGGTGCATTCAATATGTGGGCATAGTTGTTCTTTTTGAACTGCTGACCCCTTACCTAAAGGGTAAAAGAAAACAATACTTCAGCTGTGCTTGCATCCCTTTAACACTCGGACTCCTTTGGTGGACGTGGCTCATTTCAAGGTATTGGGGTAAAGGTTTCTTAGAATCCTATTCAGATTATTGGAGACTCACACTTGCAGGAACAGGGTCCAATTTTGATTACTGCTTCTTTTCTATTATTGGGCCAATGGTACACCCACTCAGAGCTCAAGGCCCTATCTTTCTGCAAGGAACTGAATACCTGCTAACGGGAATCTCATCGTCACTGTTTTTGCTCATAACACTGATTCACGTAAATTGGATCGGGCCTAACAATCCAAAATTGAATTTTAAGGTTTTTGCCAAACTGTGTCTCTTCATCTTAATTATATATCTTTCTCCTACCATTCACCTTGCACTTAGCATAAATCGCCTGCAAAACCTTTTTTCCCAATGAAATTAAAACTGTCGAAAGAAGACATTAGAATTCTTGAAGCATTGAAAAGCTAATTGAGTTCATTATTTAATTATTCCTTCTGGACTTCGAATAACGATCGGCTCTCTCATTAAATAATAGGGACCTATCCGTCTGTTTTCGATGATGACTTTTAAAAAATAATCGTCTTTATCTTCTTCTCCAATTACTAATTCATAGTCAAAGAGTCTAACCATTTCTTCTTCTAATATGGTTTTAATCATTTCTCCCTGTCTTTGATTCTGTTCGACTCTTTTTAAAATCATTTTTAAGTGAGTGAGATTGAAAATAGCTTTGCAGCCTTTACAACCGTGCCCATGCCCAATACCAGCCCGAAGAAGTCGACTTATAAATGGATTCTTACTTCCACATATTTGTTTTTCTGGAAGAAACAAAAGCGAAATAAAGCTGACGGCAAGAAATAGAGTAAGTATTTTTTTCTTCAACGGATTCAACTCAACAAACAATACCTAAACTTATAATTAACGATATGAGGAGATTAAGAGCCCCTGCTGAATAGTGATTTTAAGTAGAGTTAAACCAGTACCAAGAACTAAAAAATCACTTAAAAGATGCATCGTTTTTGAATCGCCAATTTAAATGACGAGATGGAATTAGTAACAAAGTTTTATGAAACATCAACGGAATATCTTTCGTCATAAAGGAACAGAGAAATTTTGCCTAACATTTAAGGAAGCATTTAAGGAAGAGAGCAAACCAAGGCCATGAAATATATTAAACCCATTTTAATTCTCATCGCGATCTCACTCCCACTATCTATTTTTATTCTCAGCACTATTTCAACGGTAAGTTGTTACAACCATCCAGACATGTTAATAAACTTAATTGAGAGTGGTGTGCTTTCCTACAAAGATAAATCCGGTAAATGGCCGACAACTTTAGAAGACATCGTCTATAGAGAAGAAGAACCCGATCGTGAACTCAGCGTTATCCAATTTAGAAACTCAGAGCTGCCCCAACTCTATGAGCAAATCAAATTCTGGAAAGGAGAAGATGGTTTTCTAATTGTAGACTTAGGCGAAGATGCAAAATTTGGGGGCTCAGGTAAGAGCAAAGATAAATTTCGAATCCTAAAGTAAGATCCATTTCTATATCGTAGAAGAATTAACAACAAACAAGCTTTTCCCTTCCTTTTAGATGATTCGCAATGAAAGCTCCGATAGAATAATGGGCGCTCATGAATACAAATTAAGTTTAAAACGATGAAAAACTTCAATATTCCCCTTCTCACTTTAGCGATATCTGTAACCTCTTGTTGCGCGACACCTATTTCCAATTACAACCACCCTGAATTTGGAAAGATCAAACTCACTCTTTCATCGGAACAAACATTAGTAGAATACCCTCAGCCATTAATCTTAACCTTAACGGTTCAGAACATTGGAACTGAAGACACGGTTGTTCGTTTACCACGAAGGGGAGGAGACACTATTTTCTTTTTAGAACCTCAAGAAGAGCCCTACGTCGAGCGACGCTTCAGATCGAATGGATTGTACCGACGCGACTATCCCAATCATTTTCAAACTTTAAGGCCTTCAGAAAGCGTTTCTAAAGATTTCTCACTTAAATGGGGATTTTTTGAAGAGGATGAAATTGGAAAGAAAAGCTACCGTCTACATAAAAGAGATATAAAAACCTCTAAGATGAAACTCATTGTTAGAAGAGAGACTAAGAATGAAGGGGGTGTTTTTGTTGAAGATTGCTTGATTCGTTTTGAAGATCATTTCGGTGCCAAGGCTTTTAACGGAGAGGTTTTTTCCAATGAATTGATAATATCGGTTAAAACTCCACAATAATTTTTCTTTAACTTGCTTCATATTTCGAATGTCTTAGAGTTTAGAATCACCCTCTCTAACCAGGAATCCCATGAAATATCTTCTTATCTTTCCCTGTTTAATTATACTCAGTTGTAGCTCTGAGGTTTCTCCAAAGAAATCCCCTCCGAAACAATCCAAACCAAGTGCACCGGTAAAAAATACACCCAAAAAGGCTACCGCACTTGAAAGTGTTAAGAGTTGGCTCAAACTCATGGATGAAGAAAAATACAGCGAAAGCTGGGATCATGCATCTCCCCTCTTCAAGAAGGAAGGTCCGCGGGAAGAATGGGTTGGAAACATAAAATCAATTCGAGATGCCCTGGGGAAAATGGTCAAAAGAACCAAAGAGAGTGAAATGCCACTGACCAACCCAAGTAACGCACCGCCCGGTAAGTACGTAAGGTTCACCTTCAAAACTTCTTTTTCAAAGAATGACGCCATTCTTGAAATCGTCGTTGTCTATTTGGAAGACTCAGGAGATTGGAAGGGTATCGGTTATTTCTTTAATGACGTGAGGGAAGTTATTAAGGAGGAAAAGTGAGCACCGAGAATTCTAACGATGACTTGGTAGAGGAAAGTTCAGTTCTTTAAAACTTTTAATTTCCTTACTCACTTTTTCCTGCTCAAATAAGGCTGCGGAACTCTTTAAAACCTCAATTTAAATCGATTCTTAGGATCATTGAAAAGATGGCTCATTACAAAACCAAGTTGAGCTTGATCACTCTCACCTTTCTTTGCCTCACTATAGTTACTAGCATTATTTATTTAAACCGAAACGAAATCAAAGAAGCCTGGTACCTGAGAGAATTTAACTCTTCTTCGGAAAGCACTCAATTAGAAGCTGCGCACCAATTAGGAAAACTTTCTTCATTTCCAGCGTTTGAAAAAATATTTCAGTTATCAGCATCGGCGATTGGATACGATTATGAGCTCCAATATATCTACAGAAGGGCCGAGTCAAACCATTCCTCAATACTGACTTTAGAGAAGGCCATCGAAGATTTAGAAAACGCCACAATTACTATTCAACCATCGAAGCTTGCAATTATGCCTGCTGAATGGACTGACGGAGACGTAAATAACAATCACCCTTTAGATATGATTGATAATTACGCGAAGTCAAAGCGAGAAAGCCTTCGTATTCTTTGGGAGCCAGATCCGTTGAGGGAGTTTGCTACTATACTTGCTCCGGGGTTACATAAATTTCACCAAGAGTTTTTTCGTTCAAGTGATGAAAAATTGAAGATTTTATCTCCAGCGATATTATCGATAAAAGAGAAGCATCCCAAAAAATGTGTCGAAGCCCTTTTACCTGAACTTCAAAACGAAAATTGGCAGAACAGATGGCTTGCACTCATTCTTATAGGTGAATCCCCAGCACTATCTAATAACCAAGCTAAGAAAATAAAAGTATTAACTCGACACAAAAAGCCCATGATTGCAGCTGAAGCTTATTGGCTTCTTCAGAAACATAACTTAGAAAAATTTGAAGAGTGAGACTTTCTTAAATTCCTCAATCGGATAGACACAATTCTTAAGTTAGCATGAAACATTAAATTCATTTTTGGAAAATTAAGGGATCCAAATTGAAACCAGGTTGGTGGAATAGCGAAAACAACAACCTCAAGTGGGAAGAGGTTGAGGCTTTACGCGATCGGTATGGAAAGTTATACCAAATTTTAAGAGCATTAAAGCGACACCCCACGAAAGAAAGTATAAATGAAATCATAGAACTTAAAAATTATTGGGAATCACAACCTGCTCTTAATGATGATGGCGGACTTGATCAAATTGTAGATTTATGCTTGGAAGTACTTCCTGAAAACAAAGTAAAGTGAATGAACAAAATGAATTCAGCAAAGTATTTTCAGATCTTCGTTTTAATCATTCTACACTCAGCTACTTCTTGTTCTTTGTCTTCAGATTCAAAATTAAGCGATTTATCAGTTCAAGGTCAATCTTCCATTCAGCAAGCCCCTTGGCGCACCTTACCCGAATATCTATTGTTATCTCAAGCTGACACCTTCGAATGCTCGGCAATTGGAGAAGGAGGTGACACTCCTATATCTACCGTGGCCTTTACCCGTTTGGTTCTTCGAGATGATGCTCATTTGGTCTTCAACGACTTAGTTGAAGAAAAGAATCTCGTAGCAAAGCTTTATGGGTTAAAAGGGCTTTGGCTAACGGATAGGCGAGGACACAATCAAGCGTTTAAAAGTCTATCGAATTTAACTCTCAAAATTCCTAGCCTATGCGCATGTGATGGCGGACCAGCACCTTTAAATTCATTCACTCGATCTGAGCATTACTATGATTCTCCAATGAGCTTATTAAGCAATGGTATTGATTGGATTGAAAGGCAGGAACGAAACACTGATAAGATAGAGAAACTTAAATCTGTTCTACTAAATAAAAATGCAAAATTCTTAGACCGGCTGGAAGCAGCAGAAGTATTAGCCTATTCCAGGGGCGCTCAAGGATTAAAAATCTTACTATCTAATATAGATGAAGATCTTTCAGGAGATATCTTTTTTATGTTTAGAGTGACTATGCCCCCTTGGATAGATAACGTAGTGCCCGCTCTCAAGGATGCCCTTGAGGGCGACCAAAATTTACCTCTTCGCGGCGCCCTCCTAGTCATCGGCTCACTTTCAATAAATCCGGTCTTCAGGAAAGAAATCAAGCCTTACCTTCCGGTACTCAAGAGACGCTTTAACGACCTAATTACCAAGGTCAAAATAAACGAAGACTATAATGAAGAAGACTTTGAAATTCTCGAAGGTATTTTATATGCCTTCTCGAAGTATGGAGAAAGTACAAGTCCGTATTTGATCAAAGCCATTGAGCGCTCTCTTTTTAACTCAGAACTTCGTATTCCTTGGGCTCATTTAAATCAATGGGAGCATGAAATCCTAAATAGCCTAGAAATGCTTCTAGGTCATAAACACTCTTCCGTCAAAGAAACTGCCATTCAATGTCTTTGCAATGGACTCTCAAATTTAAGCAACCCATCATCTACAAGAAGAGATATAGAAAAATTGATTCCAAATATGCGTTTGGCAGCAAAATCTCTCGATGAAAATGAGAGTACCTATTCTTCAGGAGACCTTTTAGAGCTGATAGAGGAGTCTTTACTCATTCACCAGTTTTCTGAGCAAGAGCATTAATCAATAACTTATTGCTCAGCCACTTTGAATGGACAGGCAAATAAAGCAACGTTTATTTCGGCAAACAAACTACCGGGCGGAAGCCAAGGCCTTCATGGCGCTTCGAAGATCCAAAAGATTCACGAGCCGCTGAACGACAACCAGGCGCAACGAGGTACCAGCAACCACCACGAATTACACGGAATCCCCCGTCTGACTTGGCAGGTACGTCTCCGTTGGTAGCCTCTGGAGTAGAGTAGTAATGCTCATTATAGACATCCAAGCACCACTCGCTCACATTTCCATGCATATTGTAGAGTCCAAACCTGTTAGGTTCACCTTGATCAACCTCTACAGTTTTATTTCTATTCTCACTGTCTACCTCACTTCTAAAGTTTTCTTGCTCAAGGGTAATACCAGAGTCAAAACTAAATGGAGTAACGGTCCCAGATCGGCAAGCATATTCCCACTGTGCTTCTGTCGGCAAACCAAACCAAAGCTTCCTACAAAATGAACTACTATCTCCGTAGCAGTCTTTCCATGAAATCGTTTCTACGGGTAAATTTTGTCCTTTAAAGTTTGAAGGATTGGATCCCATAAATTTCTCCCAAATCTCTTGTGAAACCTCATACTTTGCCATCAAGAATGGGGAAACCTTCACTTTATGCAGTAATTCATCATCATTTCTACCTGGTTCATCCTCCGGAGACCCCATCATAAATTTACCCCCAGGAAGAAGAACAAAGATAAGCCCAGTAGAGTCATGTTCATACTCGGGATACTTCTGATCATTTGGACCGAGCAAAGAATAGCCTCTTAACTCAGGTAGCTTCTTTTGACCTTTTGGACCAAAGACTCTCTGAATGTCTTTGTGGTAACCATCTAATACAGTAAATCGGTCTAAATCCCTGGCTGATCGAAGAACGTCACCGACCATCACTTCATGTTGTTTGTACGTCTCTATAATTTTTGCACCCGATAAATCTTGATAGACATCGGTAACCTTTAACTTTGCTATTTTAGTACCACCTCTTATGACATAAAAAACATGCCCAACAGATACCTTTTGATCCTTCCCTACCGAAATTACCGCAATATCTTTAGCTTCACTAACTGCATCTACGACTGCTGCAATCTGCGGATTGAAGACGCTTCCAATTATCATGCGTGGAGGAGTAGACTTTGTTGACTTGTTTTTTTTCTTCGTATTCTTCTTCTTATCGTTAGAAGCCCTCCGAGTTAACTTAGTTGCCTTTTCATTAGAATCATTTTTTATAGCCTGATGACAGGAAAGGCTTAATGAAAAGAGAACCCAAACCAAGACACATAATTGGAGCTTAATAATTTGCATATTCTGAAATTGCCTGAAGAGAATCTCTACTCTCTAAATTCTTCACATCTATATGACGATGATTCTTCAGGAATCTTTTACTATTTTTTAGGCCTGCAACATAAATACAGCAAAAGTTAATCCATCGAATAAACTGCCCGGTACTCATTCGTATTCTATCTAAAATTCATATCACTCAATGGTCACGAAAGTGTCATCTTAAAATTTAATTAGATGAAGTAGGTCTATGCCATTGATTTAATCTTGCCACTATTGCACTTTTAAATTAAGCGAAACTCACCTATCATCTTAGCTTTCTAACTCATAGTTCTTTTAATCAATAAAAACCCGGTTATAAGTGGAACAAAATTTCAACATTAAAGAACAAGTAAGATGTCCACACGATTTTGATGAAGAATAAATTTAAAATAACTCTAATCGTGATTTTAGGATTTTCAACCATTGCGGTTAGCTATTTTTTAACGCCATCCATAAATCAATATTTCTTAAACAAAAAAATTAAAGAGAATCTTAACTTAGGGCCCTCCGAATGGAATGCGTGGAGAAAAAGCAACCAGTTTGAAGAGCTATCGATCAAAGGGATTTCTTTTTCAAAACTCAAGCTAACCCATGACTACGAATTCAGAAACTTGAGCTTCAGAGATGTAACATTTGAGGCCTGTATTTTTGATGACACATTTTTTGAAAATCTTAACTTTTCCAATGTTCGTTTTAATAACTGCACTATCGATGATGCTTCCTTCGAAGTTTGCTTGTTTAAGAATTGCACCTTCGAGTCAACAAACTTCCTGAGATGTCAGATACTTTCATGTACGTTTAACCAATGCCAGCTTAGAAATTCTCTAATCGAAGGAGGCCTAATAGAAAGTGAATTTTCAAATAAGACCAAGTTTAAAACGGTAAAATTCAATTGGGTTCTTTTTGATTGGGGTAAATTTGACCACTGCGAACTAAATGATATCAAATTTAATAATTCAATTTTTCATCCCAATATAAAAGCTTCATTTACTAATTTTGAAGACGTAAAATTCCATCAAACTGATCTTTTTGAACTTCAATTGAACGAACAAGCCAAGTTAAACAATAAATGGCAAACCTTGTATGATTTATTCAATTCAAAACCCAGACGCTCAAACTACCTATTTAATTTAAGCAATATGAATCTGTCTGGTATGGATTTCTCTGACTCCTTTATAAGGAGTACCGATTTCTCTAGTTCAAATTTATCTAATTGTAATTTTGGAAATTGTAAGTTTATGGCTGTTAAGTTCAGCAATGCAAACTTAGACAGAGCAAACTTTAATTCTGCCGAATTCGATGAGGCTCAATTTACAGGTTCTAAAAATTGGACCACAGCAAAATTTGACGACTCAGTTTTTATTAATTTAGATTCTTCCGAGGCACCAACAGAATTAGTTGAACATGCAAAATCCCAAGGCGCAAAAACGATCTCAGTCATCCCTGAATTCTAAATGATCTACAGGGGATAATTCGATCTCTTCCAATCCGCGTTCTTTTTCGTACTCAAGGTCTATAAACTTTGTGATTTTATCGTCCTGCAAAATATATTGATGCTCTCCATTGAAAACTGTCTTTTCGCGCTGAATACCGCCTGAACGCAAGTATTGCCTTCGACCATGAAGCACCTCAAGGAATAAAATCATTTTTCCTTCATCAAAAACTTTAGAGAAATGGGTGTAATAGTAAACAACCTTCTTTAGACCATTAACTTCACTCACAAAGTGGGGCTTGCCCTCAAACTCTTCGAGCACCTCTTGAGGGTAGCCTATAAAGTTTTTTGAAACCAAGAAGGGTTGCTTGTTCCTAATCATAATCACCTGTTCAATTTCCCGGCCTACGTAAGTCTCAGTTTGATTGCACGAGACCCATGAAAATTGTAACAAGATGACTATACCGACTATGAATTTAATTTCATACACTACCATCAGGTCTTAAAATCCTTTAATCTTCTTTCAGCCTTTGAACTTAATTGAAGAAGACTTTATTTACACAACTTCATAACCAAGATAACCTTTAACGGAAAGCTTGGAAATCATTTGAACCTTTCGTTCTGGATTCAAAATTAAACTATTCAATACTTCTTAACCACTTCGCTAAGTTCACTCTATCTATTCTAATTACAAGCTGATCATCTTTTAATTGATATACAGAAAGCTCTTTCTGAGCTTCCTTTGAAAATTGTTTCTTTAGATCTATCTCGAAAATAAACTGAGGATAAAGAGTTCCCTTGAAGGTATTAATGCCTTTAGGTGAAGAAAATTCTAAGTAACGCCACAATTTACTTAAAGCGCCTCCCTTTAACTTTTTTTGTAGGATTATATGATCGTAGAACCAAATATTGAATCTTCGTTGTCGAAACCCAGCATGTGTAAAGTTAAAATGCAGCAAAGAAGATTCACCATTTATCTCGACATACAAATTTCCATAAATCAGGTGATCTTCATATATAATTCTCCCAATTCTATCTTTTGGAATTGCGATATCCTCTTTCGAAATACCCTCAATACGGACACCAGCATTTTCTCTAATAATGTTAAAAACAATTTCTTCAATTAATATTTCGTACTCAACATCTTCATTCGGTCTTGATTTTATTTGCTCATTCCAATTACTGTTTAAGACCTTATTTAAAAATTCCTTCCTCTTCTGCCAATGCTTATCTTCTAAACTTTGACAACCATTAACTGTGATTAAGAGGATGAGCGTACTTAAATATTTTAAACTCATCTCCAGCTCCCGATTCTAATTCAGGGCCATTGGCATTCTAGCTTTGAGTAAATTTTTTCAGACTAGGCGGAAGTCCAATCCCATATACATGAGTGCTTATAAGTAGATGTAAAGTCTCCCTTTCTCGATTGCCCAGGCCCAAATAATAGGAATTTTTAGTCATCGAAATGTCACTGCGACAAAACTCAAATAATAAGAAATGTAAGATTAAATTATTGCTGATTTGATCGAATCAACGATCAAAAAGATAAACCGGGCGAAAACCAACCGAACTCTCAGAAAGAGATAAATTGGACATCCCACGAGAATCGGATCGAGCATGCTTAGCCTCAGCCGACCAGGATCCACCTTTATAAACTCGAGCTTTATCTGAAAATCCTTTAGGTAATCCACCACACCACTCCGCCACATTTCCGTGCATATTGTAAAGCCCCCATGGGTTTGGCTCTAAGCTATCGACTGGAAGAGTTTTATCCCTGTTATCAAAGCTCAACTCCTTCCAAAAGTTAACCTGATCTTGGGTAATTGATAAACCAAATGAATATGGAGTCGTGGTTCCAGCTCTACAGGCATATTCCCATTGATAGTGTAAGGGAAGAGATAAACCGGTTCGTTGACAAAAATCTTCGCAGTCTTCCCAAGAAACATTCTCTATAGGAAATTGCTCTCCTTTAAACTCAGCTGGATTGCTCCCCATGATGGCTTGCCATTGCTTTTGAGAAACCTCATGTTTTGAAATTAAAAAAGATTCCAAATGGAAAACTGTTTTACTTAGAAAAAACTTTTGAACAAAAGATCCCTTGGGTACTTGAACAAAAATGATATTTGTTTTTCGATGTCGATATTCTTTTAAGCCCTGGGCGTTGACGGGAAAAGCTTCAAATTTACTTCTAAATTCAATCAGTGGCTTCAAGTAGTAGTAAGCAAAAGAGCTGACTACCAGTAAAGCGAAGATTAAAGTAATAATGACAATTTTGCGCTTTTTATTATTCATTTGAATGCATACGCAGGATAAAAGACCTATGATTCAAATTGAGTCTGCATCTTGAATCTAAACCTAATGTGCTTCTACAACATACCCTATACCCAAGGAGGAGAATATTTCCTTTTAAATTCTGTTAGTCACGAAGATAATGCATTATCAATGAAATGAATACAACCAAAACACCGCAGATCAAATCCTTCACTAAAAGACAATAGTCGCCCCCCAAAAGATTCAAATCGATTCCATGCTCAAATTAACCTGCCCCTACTGCAATGAGAAGACATTAAGTGTAATGAAACGACTTTTTTGGGGTGATAAAAAAGGATTACTTTGTAGTGAGTGTGTGAAACGATCGAGATCCCCAAAATGGGTCGCCTTCATTCAAGCCCCCTTTATTATCTGTACCTATTCAGGACTTTTTTTCATTACACCCATTAGCAAAATGCTCATTTTCGTTGGTTGCATGGTATTACTTTACATTCCCTTATCGATATTCTTTGCCTTAATTCCACCGGTTAAAAATCCAGTCAAAGAACAAAAAAAATTTAAACGCAAAAGATATAATTTCGATGAATTAAACCCGGAAGACATCAACGTGAACGATATGTGGGAGCAGATCATTCAACGTTGGAAGTTTGAAAGAGTAAAACGTAGTACTAAACCCGAATCTACTGACATTGAGAGTTTCGAGAAAAAGCATTCTGTAGTATTACCGGCTGAGGTTCGAGCTTACTTCGAAAATTTACACGGAATGGAGCCTAATGAAATTGACGATTGCATGTTTAGATTTTGGCCAATTGCAGAAATCGAACCCCTAGATAGTTGGCAAGTCCATCGTTCGGGCATTAAAGATTAATTTCTTTTTGCCGACTGGACGAAAAACGCTCATACCTATGCTATCAAACTGACACAGGATGCAAATCAACCCGCCCCAGTCTATCTTATAACGGGAGGGGATCCCCCTGTTCAACTGGCCCATCCTTCATTTGTGGAGTTTATGTATATTTATGCGAAGGATCCGGATTCTATTGTTTAGTTAAATGAACTTCAAATTTCAGACAGATCATCTCGAAAAAATCATCCCCCTAGCGAAAATGAACATTTGGATAATCGCTATTCTCGATTTTTTCTCTTTCAATTTCATCTCTTCTCTTTTCCCAGGATTTTAAATAATTCTTTCTGTCATTAAATAAAATTCCCGCAGCGAATGTTTCTGAGGGTAAATCAATATCATCCAGGTATTGCTTTAATACGCTATCTACTCTCATCATATCCTTTATATGAATGCTTTTGATCGATTGAAAAACCAACTGTGGGTTTTGGAATTTTCTATATATGCTCAGATCGAAAGTAAAGCTAGTAACACTAGTTCTTAGCTCAAGGCCCGCCTCACCTTGAATTAACCGAAGTGTCCACCCTTTAAAACTTTCATCGCAATGAGTCAAAATAGGCTTGATCGACTTAACTGAACCAACTTTACTAAGTTCAACGAGAACTTCTTCACAGCCTTCATCCCAACAATCTTCAAGCTTCCAGAGCCAATACTCTTCTCTGAGTTGACGTTGAAAACTTAATCCAATTGAAACAAATGTCAGGATTAGCAACCCTGATATCAAGTAAATGATTTTTCTCTTTTGATTCGTCATCAGTAGCGCTGCTTGAAGCTAGTAGGTTTCAAACGATTCAAATCACTAAATATTTACCTAAACCTTCAGCCTAATTCAATTGCGTCACAGACATATCACAAACACAATAATGAATCAGTTCTACCCTGCACGATATCCCCTAACTCATCAACCATGGCTACTTTTCTAACTCAGGGAACGGAGGATCTAAATAAGCATTCTGAAAGGATTGAATGATCGACTTGAAGACCTGATGCGGTTGCCATAGAATACTGGACAGTCTTCCTCTTTATATTACCAACTTCTAATCTGGTGAACATTCGATGAAAAACTGGGCTCTACTCCTCATTCTACCGTTCTATCTTTTATCAACTTCCTGCGAAGATCCAAATTCCAAAAAGATTGAACAACTGAATAATGACGTTGAACTTTTACAACGTCAACTCGAGGGCTTAAGGAGCGTCACTAGATCACGATTTGTCACAAAGAAGATTCGCACTTCTTCTGTTCCCCCATTTATCGATTCTTGGATAGCTAATTGGGAAGAAGGGAAATCTAAATCCTTTAGACGAAACCCACCCTTCGGCAGTGGAAGTGAAGGTCGCAAGATTCCTGAAGAGCTCACCATTAGTGCTACTGCAATCCAAGTTTTAGATCAACCTAATAAATTTCAGCTCTATGTAAACGTTAAAGAAACTGGGTCGGGTATGTACAGAACGATTGAGCATCCCAGTATCACTCACAGTAGCTGGACTTTAGGTTTCGTGGAGGGTGATATCACTCTTACGGGAAGTGCGGAAGTTCCAATTCTCGCAATTTACAATGATAAAATTGGCTCCTACACCTCAGAGTTTAAATTGGAATCCGTCAACGGAACTTATGAAGAACCTTTTTCGGCGGCAGTTCTTTATTTTTCATTTATAAATAACAGATAAGCGTAAAAAATAGTCGCTACTCAAAGCCTATAAAATAAAATGATCACCGCCGAAATTAATAAAGACGACAATCTTATAATCTACTTGACCGGAGAAAGGCAAACGTTCGATGGGTACTCTAAGGCAAAATTAGAATTTAAGTATGACAACCCCGAAGCCGCATCCATTAATGTAGAAATATTTTTACCAGGATTGTTAAACGTGCAGTCTTCAATGACCATTCAGTTTGGAACTATGGTCTATGCGCATTTTTTGAAAAGATGGGCTGACGAGATAGAATCCTTTTACCAAACGGGAAATCCAATAGAATTTTTTGATGCTACGCAAGATTTAACCATAACATTTCCTCAATCCCCATCAGCCAGATCGGCATTCCCGATTTGGATTAAATATGAGCATGTAGAGTTTGGTTTTGAAGAAGATGAAGCAAACGATGACGCCCATTTTATGACGAAGTCTTTTGTTGGGCACCGTGAAAATATCCTTAGCGTTTCGGAGGTCATTAATCAATTCATTGAGAATAATGGCATGATTACAAAACTCCGATGACTTAAATAATTATCGAACTGAATGAATTCATAATTCCCATTAGCAGCTAAAATCATTCTTAATTAAAAAATCAAATCATATTTAATGATACAGATCAAAGTCCCTCTACCTTTAACAAGGAAATACATTGTTCCATTTCTTCAATACTTTCCTTAAAAAGATGCCTGGGCTCTTCAGTAAGTAATTCTTTCAATTCATTATTAGCAACCTCCAATGGCGTGAGTCCCTCGTGATCCACCACATTAAGATTTACTCCAACCTCTATCAATGTTTTAAGCTTAAGGCTGGTATCTAGTACAGGTTGAAAACATGCGAACACAAGAGGCTCTTCAGGTAAAGCCTCATTATCAGGACCAAAGTTATATTGCGGAGTGATCACATTAGGATTTGCACCCAGTTGACAGAGAATTTGGGCTTCTAGCCCTGTTCCAAGAATGATAGCTTTAGCCAAAGGAGATTGGCCACGATGGTTGCGAAGTTCCAAGTCGACATCCATCTCCTTTAAGAATTCAAGAACGGGCTTTACTAAATGCTTCTGATCTTCGCAGTAATCTACATCCAACGCTTCGTGAAATGCATTACATCCATTCTGAGTTAAAGCATGACAATCGACACCTGCCTTTGACAGTACTTTCAAAAGCTCCACTGATCGATCTATGGACCTACAGGCAAGTAGAAAAGCCGTTTCACCGCCATTATAAGAAACGTTCACATTGGCTCCAGCTTTGATGAATGCTTGAACCTGCGGAATTTCACCCCAGTAAATAGCTTTTAAAAGAGGAGTGAATCCATGACGATCTTTTTCCTCTAAGTCCAAACCTTTGGATACCAAGAACTGGATCATTTCAAGATCCTTGGCAAAAAACAAAGCCGACTGAAAATCTCTACTACGCACATGGAACTCAACCCCGGCTTCTGAAAGAAGATTAACACACTCTTTCGATCCCGAACTCAAGGCACAAAAAAAGGGAATACACGAATCTTCGGGACCGTTGATTGAGTTCACTGCCGCTAACTTGAAATTTTGTAATACATCTCCATGAAAGCCCTCAATTTCAAAAGGATCGTCTTCAAAGAGCAAGCCGATTTTTTCCTGCCCCCTACTGAGGTATGGCTGTGCTCCTTCTAAAAAGTAAGGACCATCAACAGGAGCTCCAAGTTCAATCAGAGATTTTACGATCAATTCATCTCCTCTCGAAGCAGCCGTACAAAGTTCTTGCCCTAATACAATAGACTTTAAGACTTCCATGTTTGTTGCATTTGAATTGGGGAAAACAAGTTCTAAAAATTATCTATCCGGTGAGTGCTGGGTATACAAAGAGTCCATATTATAACTCACAGGATTACTGGGTAGAGGTTATTATGGGAAACGGATATCGAATAAGGTCATTCAAGAAAGAAGGTGAAATGTTAAGTTCAACTCGAATTATGATATTAAGCAGAACTCTTGAATCGATTTCGAGCTATTTAGCGGTGACTCTTCGGTTGTCACTTCTCACGGGGAAGCATTTATCTTTGTCTAAAAACCTATTTCTTCTATCTTCAATCGTTACTCTTTCCTCTTGTCTATCCCTAGAATATCGAAGCTCTGAGTCACTCTTTTTAGAGTACGCTAAAGACAGAATAGATGAATCGGGAAAAGAATTAGCTCGTAGATCCGATGATGTCGTTCCGTTCTTAGTCAACATAATCCTCGAACAAGAACCCCAGCTCATCAAATTCGGCTCGGTTGATGGTGAAGAAGAGGTGATGGCGACTTACTCCCAGGAAGCCGCCACCATCTTAATGGAAATCAACACCTCAACAGCTCTTCAAGAGGCATTTAAGCTTGCTGTTCACAAAAATCCCGATATTCGATTTTGGGGAGTCTGGATCTTGAGCTGCATCAATTCCGGTTTAGACTCAAGAATCGATTTTTTCCGACAACAAGTCGAAAGTGAATCCGGTCGAATTAAAACTGA
Organism: Planctomycetota bacterium; assembly: GCA_028280485.1. Classification (GTDB taxonomy): domain Bacteria; phylum Planctomycetota; class UBA8108; order UBA8108; family JACQVS01; genus JANQLS01. The sequence goes on along the minus strand of JANQLS010000048.1, from coordinate 68,552 downwards.
AATGATTGAATTCCTTGCGGAACAAGAAACAGATGAAGATGTTCCCCTCTTTGAAAAAATGCTGAAAAATGAAACCGGGTTTCACGAGAAGCTTGCTCTACATTACGCATTAGCCAAAAAAGGCAAGCGTTCATCATTTTTAGAAATAATCAAAACCTGTGAAAATGGAAAAGGGCATCTTGGAGTTTATTATCTCAAAAATGCCTCTGGAAAAAATTTTGATTGGGATACTGATCGGTGGAGAACTTGGCTAGGCCACCAATCTGAAAATAGGTTTAAAAAAATAACTAAAGCGGAATCTCGATCGAGTGAAGTTCGGCTTTCTGGTTGGGAACTATTCTTAGAAGCCGTTACCGTTCTCCAGAGAAAAGGAGATCGAATTCAAGCAGAGAAGCTATTTCGCAAAGTAGAACAGGAGCACCCCGACTCTGATTATGCAGAGGAGTCAAAAGAGTTAGCCACTCTACTTTCCACCATGAATGAAGAGGATCGTAATTGGAAAGCTCCAACCCATCCGAAAGATCTTCCAATTGAAAAAAGGCTTCAGTATTTAACCTATTCACTACGAGATCTCGTTGCCTACCAGTATTCTCAACCCGGAGCTTGCCATCCCTTATCAGGCACCTTAAATTCAAACACAGCAGAAAATCCCGCATTGGATTTTTTAGAATTGGGTGAAGTTGCCGTTCCAACTCTCATAAAAATGCTCGAAGATCGAAGGCCAGTCCGTTGCGTTGAATATTGGAGAGACTTTTACCCCTCCAGGACGATCCTTCGCAATCAAGATATTGCGTTAATCGTTCTTAGAAAAATGGCGAACACTGATTTCACCGAAGGTTTCTTTTGTTCAAGAATATCTAATTGCGAAGATTGGGAGCGAATTAAGATCATCAAAGATATTCGTACTTGGTTTTTAAAGAATCCGCTTTTAGAAAAACCAATATCAGAACCTTCTGGAAGATAGAAGATCAACAAGATATCCCTCTACTTGAGTGAACGCCCGTAGGCTGATTCAGCTATTTCTTTTATCTCCTTATAACTGATATTGAGGATTTTCATAAAAATAATACTAAGACCTATTCCAGTGAGCAAGAAAATAGGAACTGTCAAAATGAAGCTTCCAACGTATAGAATGAATTCATTTGAACCAGAAAGTGCGGATCCATCAGAAAGGTTACCTTTGTTGTCAATTACCCGAAGCCCACTTTCCCATGCTTCCATTCCGTATTCATTCTGAATCACCTTTCGTTCGAGGAAATCAAACAAGCTTGGATGTATCCACATGGCCCCAACGCCTGCGATGACAAGGGGAATAGTTAAAAAGTAGATTTTCTTGTTTTTAATATTAGGATTGGAAGGCATATGTCATTTCGTGTAATTCTAATTACCATCTTAAAGGTTTTTCTTCATCCTTCCAAAAGATCCAGCGCCTCACCTCTAAATGGTTTCCATTCCCAATTTGATGGGGTGCTTGTTTCCCTGCATCTAATTTAAAAATCGATACAAATCCAGCATAAGTGGAAACAACTAAGGTTTTTCCATCATTAGAAATATCAATATTACCAACGGATGAGCCAATGAATTGGTGCCACAGAACATTTCCATCCGTATCGACAGCAACCACGTCTCCATCACCATTCCCGAGAATAAATGCATCTCGATTACTCACGCCCGCGTAAACTCTTGATATGTCCTCAAGAATTGGCACCCTCTCGTCTTCTTCATATTTTTCAGTTACCAACCCTGGTAGCAAAGAAGTAGGAACTCCTACAGTGATACCATTGTAGAAATGACAAGAATTGAAGACGATCATTTCATCGTCTGAACTGAATAGACTGTAGTGTGGATACTCACTTAGATTCCCTATATTTGCAATGAGATTAAAATTTCGATCAAACACAAGATGAGTGCTGTCTTGTGATCCCACAGCAATTAAGTCACCCGAATTTGAAATCGCTCCGTGTGCCATACTTATCGAAACAGTTAATTCTTCATCAGGATCATCTTCCAATTCATAATCAAACTCTACTCGAAGATCTTCTTGAGTTGGATGAATTCTTTTAACCGAAGTTGGAGAAGAAACAAAAATACCATCATCACTAACAATCAAGACTTGAGTGCCATCAGGAAATGGAATTAATCTTGTAGGGGTTGGTGGTTTCGTTAATGGGTTCACCTCATAACCCTTAGGAATGTTTTCTAAGCCTGTGGGCCAGAGACACATCGTCACTTGAGGACCTTCCCAACCATCAATTATTTCCACTCCTTCTTTTCTGGAAATAGCAAAATATCGACGGTTTGGGCTTCTCCCGAAAAAACCGACCTCCTCCAATTCATAAACTTCATCACCACTTATTCGAACTGTTTTCCCCTTTTGATACTCGGATCCAATCCGCAAAAGGATTGAATCATCGGGCAATAAATAAACCAGAGGCAGACTTTGTCCCTGCTTCTCTAAAATCTCGATCAAGGGCCTTTGAGCAGGAGGCCAATCATTCCTTAATTTTTCAATATCACTAGTATCACCAGCAAAATTTGCCCTACGAATGGCCTCCAACAAAGATTCAACAAGATCTTCTCTACCTGGATCTTCAGGCTCAGGACCCGCCGTATCCCATCCATCTTGATGCCCCTTTTCAACATACTCGTTCACCGCCTTGACATAATTTAAGGTAAGATCTCGCCATTTCTGTTGTGGGGAGTGTTCTGATGGTTCGTTAGTAAAGTTATTCATTTTGATCTGAAGTATAAATATTTCAAATGGGGTAATGACGATCTCAGTTTAATATCGAAACCGTCTCAGAACAGAAAGAATCTAAATCGCACCTAGAAACACTCTTCCAGTTGACTATACGACCATCTTTCACCCAAAAGAATTTTGGACTCACCCCGATATGAATCCTTGTATCACCTTCGAGATAAATGCATTCCATTCCAACCTCTTTAATCCAATCGTAAACGACATCGAGCGTTCTACCATCTAACAAAATTAAGGCCATCCGAATTGAAGAGAGACTTAGTTGATTTGAAGATTCTTTCCATAAGTTCACATATCGTATCATAGCCTGATGTCCCGCTTCACTCAGATCGGAGGTGACTAATGCAACAAACTTCTTCTCCAGCAAAAGGCTTTGAAAACTGGATTCATTATAAATCTTCAGGAGTTTAACGATTTTTGACAATGCAGACATACTCCCAATTACTTTAATCGCTTCGCCAAATAGAATTTTTAATTTAAATTCAGGCTATGCTGAAAACCTGAGTGAAAAAAATAAATTAATCAATCTTAGGAATTGGATAAATAACTCCGCTTTTAGCATCAAAGATGATTACCTCCCCTTCAACTTTAAGGGCCGCACACATTTTGTGAAGGAATCCAATGTTAATATCCTGTGAAAAGGCAATTTGACCGACGGGGTCAGCGATTAAATCCACCTGGAACGAGAGATGATCAGGATGAAATAAAGAAGGACCGATCGACATGCCTGGAAACATTTTTTGCATTTCAGCTTCGATTTCTTTGTTGTGCTTAAACCCAATCGATTCGAGCTTCTTGATAATCTCTGATGATTTCCCAAAACTAACAGTTCCCCCTATTCCTTCTAAAGTGAATTTTTTAGGATCTTTACCGCTGGTTACTAGCATTAGAGATAATTCATCAGAGCAGTCGTAAACGTCTCGAATTATTTTTTCACTTAAGGGATTAGAGGTGATTTTATCTTTCTTTTCGCAACCGAAGAGACACCCGAACACTAATAATAATCCTAAATTTTTCATTTACTTACTGTGTCTCTTCATATGTTTATGGTTATTGATCTACGAACTCTATAAAGAGCAAAAGGAATTTCTATCGCTACTCTCAAATATTAGCCCTCTCTCATCTAATCGAAATTCCACACAACCCGAAAACCAACCGTCCCCCTGACAATACCCTGCTCCAGGATCTTACGTTGAGCGGATCGGGCATAATATATTGAATGAGCGAAAGATCCTCCACGCATAATATTCTTCGGCTTATCCTCCTCGATATCTGACGTCACTGTGCCCTGCTTTTCCTTCGTAGTACACCATTCCCACACATTTCCGTGCATGTCAAAAATCCCCCATTGATTAGGCTTAAGACTACCTACCGGGATCGTTTTTCCCCGCGCCTGAACACCTGATTTCCCGTTAGCTGGATTCATAACAAAAAAATTTGCTTGGTCGTATGTAATTGTAGATCCGAATGAAAATGGAGTGGAGGTTCCAGCTCTACAGGCATATTCCCATTGCTCTTCAGTTGGTAGGCTTAACTCAGTTTTCTCACAAAACTCAATGCACTTATCCCCAGTTACAGAATCTACAGGGAGTTTATCTTTTTTGTTTTTAGAGTTGTTTATCTCCATAATCCTCTCCCATTGCCCTTGTGAAACTTCGTACTTACCAATTAAAAAAGCCGGGAGTGTCACTTTACGTTGGAGCTCTTCATTTTCATTTCGCCCCTCTTCATCTACTGGACTTCCCATCTTAAACACACCACCAGGAAGTAGAACCATCACGATATCAGACTTTAAATGCTCATATTCTCGATAACCCTGATTGTTCAATCCTAAGCTTTTGAAATTTCTCCACAATTTGTATTCCATAACCAAAGCATCCCAATTAAGCCCAGCAATGAAGATCAAACCTACAAATGCGATCAGTGTCAATTGGAAGAATCGTTTTTTGAATAGTGTCATGGGCTTAACAAATAAGCATGTCGAAAAGACAAAAGTACTGAATAGGCGAGGTTGAGATCGCACAAGTGCATCTCATAGATTTTCAAAAGCTCTCTTCCACTTCTTCCTCATAAAATAACGAAGTCATCGTCAAAGGCAGAAAAACCGTATCCAAACCAGCGCAAAGAATAAAATCAAAGGGCATCCACCAACCAGTAAACATTACGGCAAAACCAAAGGCTTCTGGAGATCCTCCGGGGCTATGCATCGGCAAATGACCCGTTGGGAAATACACAACGTGCTCTCGAACTCCACCATAGATTTGAGGTGATTCGGGATAATTTTTAATCCTTCGTATTGTTGCGCAGCTTACAAAGCTCGACAACAACAGAATGAAGAGAGAAAACTTAAATAGGATTTTCATGCTCTGGCGCGTTTGCTTTAACGAAATACATTGAGTTAGTTCATCAGAGTTCTTAAATTGATCGCTGTCAAGTATTAGATTGCAGGTAGGATTATTTATCAACAACACCCTCTGCTTCCTCCAATCGCATTAATGCCGTTTTAGCCGATTCGATGACTAAGCCCGACTTAACTTCAATTTTTTGGTGTTCACTATTAAGTGCATCCGACATAAAGCCCGGTGGAGTTAAAAAAGAGTTAAACTTTGTGATGCTTGATAGCAAATATTTAATATCGAGGTTCACCTCTTTAATACCAAGTTCACCTTCATCGAAGGTATACGTAGTTTGAACGATATCCCAACCAGCTGACCTAATATAAAAAATTATCTGACGGTTAGAATCTTCACGATAAGCTGCGTTCGTCAATTCAAAAATAAATCCACCTCCATTTTTGAAGTATTCATAAGTTTCAAATTTGGCAACTTCGGCGTATATCCACATAACTGAGCAATAAGCAACACTTTCTAGGTTTTTGTCATTCACTGTTAACCGTTCGAATAGATAGGGAATGCTCTCTTCACCGATGAGAACCAAAGTTCGGATGAATCCCATCTCGTAAGCTCTCGTCTTTCCATTTTCAGGATTTCTATTGAACTTTTTACACTCTTCGTCATTAACAGAGGGACATGTTTCTAGCTCGGCCAACAATCTCGGAATAACTTCAGTACCATAAGCGGCTAACTCTTGAATGGCTTTTTCCCGGACTGATTTATCAAATGAATGAAGATCTTTTACATACCCTTCAATTCTTAAATGATCAACCAGCTTGGGAGCACTGAACAAAATCAAGGCTCCACAGAGAAGGCCACTGATAAGTACGTACTTTTTACCCATTATTCCCTAACTTGTGATTTTAGTAACTCAGTGATATTTACTCATTGCCACACGAACTCTCAATATTTCCTTACGAGGTAGATTTTATCATGGAGAATACTGGTTTAGAATTTAGAGTCTTTCTTTATAGCTAAAGTACAATCAGCGTCCAATACCTGAGGCACGACCATGGAATACATCATCGGAATCGTCATCTCCATCATTGCCCTGTTTGTTATTTTCTTATGGTGGCGTTATACATCGGTTGCACGCGGTGCCCGACAACGCGATGAAAAGATCCTTCAAATCATCGATCCAATAGGCGAAAAACTTGCTTCAGGCCAACAATTGACCGAAGAGGAAATCGAGGGAGTTGCAAACATATCATACGCGCGCCCATTCCTTTACGAGGCCCTCAAGCACTTTGAACGACTCGACCTTTTTCCAGAGCAGTATAAAACACCAGAAGCCCAGGCCGAATCCATCCTCGCCTTATGGATGATGCACCCCAATGAATACCAGGATGCACCGGAGAAAATTGAGCTTGTTGAAAAGGTTACCCGCAACTTAGATACGGAAGAAGGTGATTTCTATGTATTTAAGTTTCAATTACCCGAGGGCCACTGGGCTGCCGAAGATGGCTGGATCCTGGGTTTATCGGGTCCTTTTATAAAAAATGATGTGCCGTATTCTGGCGTGGCTGGCGCATTCTCCCGCTTTGGAGATAAATTCGACAAAGTTAATGCAGAAAAACTGGTGGATTGGTATATCGGAATGGTCACGCGGAAGAGAGGTTAACAGAAAGGCTGCCGATAACTCGCAGCCTTACAAGCTAAGTTTATTGAGCCTTGGAGTGGATGGCTGTAAGTTGACACTTTTACTATCTAAAGAAAATATCATCCGTCTCATGCATATTCTCTATAAATCCGATTTCTGGAAGATGAAGCTTCACCTCTTTTTTAGTCGCATTTAAGACACATAAAACAACTGCTTTTTTGGTCGCCGATGTCTCTTTTAAAATAACAGTAAATTGATTTAGTAAAGCCGGGTCTTTCATTTCTACAAACCTACTAAAGCATTTAAAATTCATTTTATGCCCAGGAGATCCTGAGGAACGGTCTTGAAAGTAAATAAGTGTTAATATCGAATTAATCTTTGCGAGAGTAAAAGGCTTCCCTTCAATCCTTCTTGATAATACTTCGACCATGTCAGGGACAGCTCTTAAACACCGAAGCTTTCCTAATTGCAACAATGCCTCATCTTGCACTTGATCGTCACTACTTCTTAATTTCCAAATCCAGAATTGCTCTCTGATCTGGCTTTGGAACACGAAGCCAACTCCCACTAACAGCAGGATGATTAGGATCGAGATCACCCAAATTGTCTGCTTCTTACGTTTATTCATAATCCTAGCCTAAATGGTAATTGCCCATGTAAAAAGAACTCTTTATTCCCCTAAAACGACCCAACCTTTACCATCAGAGCACGAAGCCGATGGCTCCTTTGACTGCATTCATTATTAATTCTCCACAGAAGAATCCTTAAAAAGTAATGTAATAGGGAAACAAAATATGTATTTTGCAACACATCGCCTTGCCAGCCAGGGGTATTATGAATCCAATGAAATCCTCAATCAAAATAATGACAGTTTATGCCTTTGTCCTTATATCGTTTTTAACATCCGGCATCTACTTTTTAGTTACATATGAAAATGTAAATAAAACCCAAAAAGATATTATCGATAAACTTGTCGGACGATGGGTAGCGAATCAAAAATACCAATTAGATGGTAAAACAATTGTCTTCAATTATGAAATTGTCATCGATAATAAAAAGAAAATAATATTTCAAAGACCATTCGTAAGAACCCTTTGGAATTCCAATGCGTACCCTAAAACAACAATCTCTAAACCCATGAAATATTCTTACTGGGTTGAAGGAAAAAGCTTAGACAAATTTTTAATCCTTTTTAAAGAAGCCGATGGATTTGGCTACCACGCAAATATAAAAAACGAAACACTAACCCTAACCAACGCATCACAAGCTCCCCAACAATTAATTTTGAAAAGAGCAACGAGTGAAAATAATTGAAATTATGCAGAACAAGTTCGATCTTGGAAATCCTGAACCATCCCAAATTTCGCCTCAAACAAATTCAACCTATCCCAATTGAAATTCCTTACCAGATAAGATTCAAGAGAAACTGTAATCACCTATCATGTATGGTGAGAGGAAAGCAAAGTATGTGTCTTTGCCTTATAAGTTAGAGGTTATTGAAATGCAAAATAAAAGCCATCAAGATTCCACTCCAAAGAATGAACTTCACAGTCAGATTTATCCCTTTCGATTCATCATGATGTTTGCTTGCCTCCTTCATAGCTTTAGAATGTTCCGTTCCTTTGAAAATCCAGAATCAGTACTTCTCCCTGCTCTTCTTGAAGGAGCGATAGCAATTGGATTTTTAACCTCTTTTTTTTACTCCCGTCATTCTTTAAAAGCAGCGGCTTCAATCCCTTTGATTGTTTTATGCCTAATACTGGCCATCGAAGCAATCTATGCTCCCGAAGGCCTGCTCACAGGAATATTGTACAAGGGAACATTATTGGTCGTTGGAATTTGGGGATTGCTTTTCAAGCAATCTAAGATTGCTCAATGGGATTCCTCTGAATCTCAATGAGGTACTGCGTAGAGGAAGGCAACTGCCAGGTTTTTTAAGTCAAAATCATGCTAAGCGAGCTAAGTAAAAAAACAGTAAAACAAATTTCATATTAATCACCTTTATTAATTGGCCTCTTAACTAATGATACTGACCATCAAATTTATATTTACGCCTGAAATTACTCGACACTCCTAAGACCCAACCGACTCCATGAATACCAAATTGGGGTCTTATTCCCAAAAATATATCTTTTGTATAACGATACTCCTTACTCAGCAAATAACCATCTTTTACGGTGAACTTAAAATAGTCACGCCCAATTGGGATGAGCAAGGGAACGGGTAAAATACAGGCAACGAAACCTCCAAGCCAAGTATATTTAAGTGAGTAGGTGTAAGTAATGGATCCATCTTCAAGATGCTCTATTTCGGGTTGACCTCTCAAGTAATAATAGTCTTCCATACTTTCTTGTATGGATCGATTTGACCTCGACTGCCTGCTTGAGTTCGGTTCAAATCTTGAAGAAGAATGATCCTCGTACTCTTTTCTAAGAGTAGTTGGGTAAACAACTGAAAAACCGATACAGCCACATTGTGACAGCGTGATTAATAACAAAACTGACTTCATTAAAGGCATGATCGGAAATCACCTCATAATCGGAAGGGTGAGAATGGAAATTTTAATGATTCAAATCACCCTACAATCGACTTAGAAAGTGTATTTGGCCCAAAGTTACATTAGGGACGTATTTCTTAATCTCTTCCAGATCGTTAAAAACTAGGCACGCTGCCGTAGCTCGAATCAAATCTGATTTATCATTTAGATAAGGAATCACAACAGACTTGAGGGTTTCCGGGTCTTCTTTAAACAATGAATACATCGTTTCAAATATTTCAGATGTTTTATTTAGCTCATCTTCAACAGGATACATTCCCATTCTGGGTATTCGAGGACCATCAGGTGAAGAATAGAAAATGGACCACTGGAAATCTTCGTCGAGGAGATCATTAAAACCATCAATTATTGTAGATACCCCCGAGCCCAATTCTCCATGATTAACCTTCAATCTGTAGAGTCGACCAATCCCCCAGGAATCCTCCAATTTAGCTTCTTCCTTGAGTTTATCAAAAAGAACTGGAATCGATGAATAGATCCGTTGTTCGACAATCTCTTGACAAATTTTTTCGCAATCCGAGGGAGAACATTTTCTAAGTTTCCAAATCCAGTACCGCTCTCTAATTTTGCCTTGGAAACTTAAAACAGCTGCCAGTAACAGCATGGTGGTTACGATCGAGAGAATCCAGATGGTTCGTTTCTTAGGTTTGTTCATAGCCCCATCGTAAACGGTTGATGCTCAGGGGGTAAGATTTATTAAAAAAGTTGTAACTGGTAAGGGGCTGGCGGCACCTTGTTTGATAAATCAAAGAACGTTAAATTATTAAGATCTCTATCACCAATCCCGGTTGGGCAGCAAGTGAGATAAAGAAAATCAGCAAGATTTTCAACTATCCACAATACTTCAATTTCATCTTCTTTACTAACCGATACAGATCGAAATTAGCTTCTAAATTTTTTAAACTTGTAAATATTCTTTCGCTTAAATCTTTCGTTAGCTCTAATGTCTGATCCCACTCGGCTAAAAACCGTGATAAATCATTGAGGTATTCAGGTTGCTCACCTAGATTTTCTCGAGTCCAAACACAGTCAAAAATTTCTTCCACAAGATCTTGAAATGTACTTAAATGCTGACACATATACTTAGAATAGGCCAAATCTAAGCAGAGGATTTTGTTAAATTCCACGGACTCGATCTTGGTAAGAATAAGCTCTCTGATACCCTCCTCCGTTGATTCAAGCCCAATATCAAAGACAACATCAGGTGGGTCATCTTCGCTAAGCATTAGATGCTCAGACCATCTAAGAATTTCTCCTATCGAGAGTAATTTATTACTGACGGCTATTCGTATTAAACTTAAGTCTTTATTCATATCTACCAAAATGCAACATACAACAATCTATAATTTTTGGAGCCATTGCCGATACGGAAAATTTTTAACGCTCCTCATCTGAAGATCGCTCTACAATCATCGCGCCTTGCTTTTTAGCCTCATTCAACACTTCGACAGGCACCTCATCTTCGTCATAATTCACAAAAGTCATTTTATGATACTTAGCGGACTGCCAACCTTTCGTATCCCTAAAATTTACATCTCTAAAAATCGCATTACTAAAATCACAACCTAATACCTCTGTTTGATTCAAGTTAACCTCCCACAAATATGCATTAGAAAAATCACATCCTTCAAGATTAGATTTTGAAAAATCATATCCATGCAACCAAGCATGAGAAAAATCAATCCCAGCCAAATCTAAATCTTGCCCGTTAAACAAATCGTTATCCGATATTTCTTTTTCTTGCAGACTATTCAGTAGCCGATGTAAACGAATCCATTTTTCGGGCAATTGACTGTCACGGTCTAAAAACATTCCTTCAATCTTTGATTGATGAATTTTTAAGGAAGTTAAATCTACTCCAAAAAATTTAGCAATATCAAAGTTAACAAAGTCGACATCGACTTCTTTAAAATCAGTAGCCAGAAATGAGCTCCCACTAATTCTAGAGTTATAGAGACTTGAGTTTTTTAATCCCCCTCCAACAAATTTACTACCAATAAAATATTTACGTTCAAATTTTGTGGAATGAAATAAACATTGGTTAAATTCACAATCTTCAAATTTCCCTGAAAATTCGCATGTAAAAAATTCAGAATAAATAAAGTTACAAGCTTTAAAACTAACACTGCTAAAAACGCAATCCTCAAATCGACAAGACTCAAAGGTACTTCCATTAAACCTAATTGTCTCAAAATTACATTTATTGAAGCTGGAATTGTAAAAGCTTAAATTTTTTAAATTGTACGAAGCCGATTCGTTCCACGGTAAATTTAAGCCAACAAGATTCAGATTATTAAGGTGCAAATTTTCGAAATTGTTCTTTTCCCTCCATTCATTCCAAACCCTGGGCCCTTCCTTTAATTTCCCCTCAACAGTTAAATTAAAAAGATAGTTATCTAAGGTCGGCTTCAAAACAAAGAAGATCATCGTTAGAAGTAGAAAGATTAAAATTATAAGAACGAATCTCTGTTTATTGAAAATCAATTGTCTCTCACCTGCATATATTTCATGTATCCATTTACTTGATTCATATCACAAACTTTTGACCTGATGCTAATCGATTCTAAAAGAGGAGGGAAACTTCTCAACTTCACCTCCTTAGAATTCATTTAAACTATAATAACTTCCTCAAGTGGTCAGATCACGAGAATCACTTTTTTTATCTCTACTACTTCCGTTGAGTTCACTACATATTTTATTGAATCAAATGAAAGCTACATTCCTAAATCTATAAAAAGAGTTTCAGCAGCTGGAAAAGAATCCACTGAACTACGCTGATTATCTAATCGGATAAAACTGAAACGGAAGATTGAGGCTAAATAATTAAAGAGCTCATTTGAATTGAAGATTAATGTAGCAATTTATTTTAGGAAGGATCTTTAAAACATATATCAGGTTCAATAAATTCCCTTACAATAATGAGTGTTACTCTTATCAGATCAAGATCAAGCCATCTTTAAGCCCATTTAAATCCCTTATACTGTTCGCCGCGTAAATTAAGAGCCCTTTTAGTTCTAATGAAAAAGTCTAAATCTATAAATATAGCACTCTCACTAGCAGGAATGGCGACCATTTTTTGTCTTGTTTCACTTTGGCCTGATTTTAAAGACTGGTGGGTTGAATATCAAAATGTCCGTAGATTAAAAAGCGGGGTCTCCCTATGGAACGAATGGAGAAATAAAAACCCGAATATAAAGATCAAACTAAAACATGTCGACCTCAGTAACTTAGACCTACAAAATGTAAATTTTGAAGGAGTCGATCTTAGCCATTCATCATTTGGATACTCTAAACTCAATAATTCTTTATTTGAGGGAGCAACTTTAGAACATACCGATTTCAGTGGAGCAAATCTTCAATTTGCCTATTTTAAAGATGCCAATCTCAGTCACAGTAAGTTAGTTAAATGTAAACTGATAGAAACTAAATTCAATGGCGCTAATCTCGAAAACGCAGATCTCTCCTATTCGAATACAAAAAAAGCTCAATTTAAATCAGCAAATCTCAAAAATTCAAAATTCATTGGAGCGATCGTAGTAAATGCAGATTTTGAAGCCGCAACTTTAAACAAAGCTGACTTCAGCGAATCGAATTTCTCGAGTTTAAATTTTAAAGATAGCATTCTATTCGACGTCAACTTCACCAAAGCCAATATAAGTGTTTTATCTCTCAGCAATACCACTTTTCATTGGTCCAATTTCGAAGGGGCAACCCTCAACAACGTTTCAATCAGTTCCTCGCAGGGCATGAATACGACATTTAAAGATGCCCAAATCAACAATTCCTTTATTTCAGGTACCGATTTATCCGGATCTGATTTTTCAAACGCGAAACTTAATCTCACTAAAATAAGCACCGTTAATTTTCTTAACAGTGATTTTAAAAATTTAAATTTAAAGGAATCGTATCTCTCAAATTCACAGTTTAAAAACGTGTATTCCTGGAACGAAATCCAAGCCTTCAATTCAACTTTTCTTGACAATAATGAGTTCTTTACTGAGGAAATGGCCCATCTCTCTGCTTCGATGGGAGCCTTTGTCCTAGAAAATCCCACAGAAGAAAACCATAAGCTTTGGACGGCTTTCTGCGAAATGACCGGTCCAGAAAAGAACAAATGGAGAAAGCTTGACGCGAATATGAAGTTACTACTACTTGAGAAATCTATTGAAGTGGAAACCCCTTCTCTGCTTGAACGAATTGAACATCCGGATGCAGATTCAGATGAGAGTTTGGAGCTGGATTTTTGATGTCTATAAGAGAATGATATGGACTCCATTCGAATTCATGCTTCAATAAAATTTAGGACCAACTTTATGGTCAATATAAAACCGGGAGGAGGGAGTAGTTGAGATTCGAGCTTTAGAAGACGGAACGAAAAGGTTCAGAAAGCAATGAGATCTAATTCAAAATCACTTTACGACAATAATAATATTTACTGAATCGCTATGCTTGTTAACGGAGTGATCCTGAGCCTTTACTTCTATTTGAAATGTACCCCGCTTCTCAGTTTTACCAAAAATGACTCCAGTAAAAGAGTTGATTCTAATGCCATCTGGTAATACACCTTTTGAAATCTCAAACAAGTACCCAGGTATCCCGCCTGCTATTTTAGGGGTGAATCGAATTTCCTGAGACCTCACAATTTCTATTTTTGAAGGATACTCGACTTTAAACTTTTTCAGATAATCAAATTCTTTCAGCTTATATCCCACCGCCTGTAGTATTAAGAGATCTGATTTCGTAATTAACCATCTCTTTCTTGGCATTTCTCCACCAAAGTGGTTACCAAATAAACCGTTACCACTTTCTGGGTCAATTTGATCAGAAAAGTGTTCTGTTTTTTGGTCAATTTCAATGGCACCTTTGAAATAACTTTGAATTTGTGGAGAGATTACAAATCCTTGTTGAAGCATTTTTTTAAACTCTGGATAACTCTTATTAAAACCAATCGCATGACCAACTTCATGAAGTGCTACTGAAAATAAATCTTTTTGTTCTCCTGAAAAATTCTCAATTTTCCACCAATCCTCTTCATCCAACAAATAATACCAACCTGATTTATCCCAATTGCCTCGAATATCAAAAGAAACACTTCCAGATTTCCTTAACTTCAACATTTCATTATTACTATTTCTTTGGAATCCTGAATATTCTGTGGACTCTCCTGCAGCCCGAATTTCAGAATTATAGTATCCATAAACATACAGAAGGAATCCGCTAAACTCCTGAACATTAGGAATGACGCGCCCCTTGAGGAAGTTTTTATCTATCCATACCCAAGTTTTTTCCTGCTCCTTTGAGGTAATTTGAAATTCTGATCCATCAATAAAATAGGCCCATGAATTTAAGGCTTTTTGTATGGCATTCCTCTTAATGGGTTCATCTAAAAAATTCCGACTATCCATTGAATAATCAGCACGTATCTCAAAGTTGTATTTCTCTTCCCCTTTATCCTGATCATAAATTTCTATTGGGATTGAAAAAAAGGAAATCGCTTTATCTTTTGATTCAATCTTAATAGTTAGCTTTAATTTTTCGTTAATAGAGTTTGAATCAGGGTATAGGCCAATTTTAAATTTTTTAAATTCATCACTGCTTAAGAACTGAATTAATTTATAGGATCTATTCTCAGAAATTGTTGAAGGTAGATTAAAATAAGCAAAAGAACTATTCGTCGTAAGATGTACCTTTAATTTGCTTTTATGGTGATTTTTGATAGTAAGCTCTATTGATGGATTAGCGAGATACCCTTCCCAATCAACAAGCTTTATTGATTTATTATTTATATCACGACCAAAAGCATCTAAGATCTGTATCGATTTTGAATGTAACGATTTTTTAGCTCCAGGTTCATCTTCGTCAATTTTACTATCATCTATTTCAGAGCAACCAAAGAAGAAGATATAAATCAAAAACAAGTGATGGGACTTTACCTTCATTTTAATAGCCTTACGATTTAAAAGAAAATCACGGGGCTGCCTAGCCCACCATTCTCACTTTCAATTTGATTTTTAAACGGAAGGTAATTGAATTCAGATTTGCTAACAATAACGTTAAATTTGAAGTGAACCAGATAATAGAGTCATCCAGACCACTCTTTTTTGAGTATCGCATAAACGTATGAACTCAACCACTCATCATTATAGAAGTTGTCTTCTTGGAAGTGTGCTTCTCTTCGCATTCCCACACGCTCCATAAGGCGCCAACACCGTTCGTTTCGGATGTCGGTTGCTCCATAGATACGGTGAAGATCCAGAAAATCAAATCCAAATCCGAAGGTAGCCCCAACGGCACGGGTTGCGTATCCACGCCCCCAGAATGAGGGGTGCAACGAGAAACCGATCTCCCCCTGGCGAGATTCTGAGCTTTCAATTGTTAGCTGGCAATCCCCAATCAAGCCACCGTGCTCTTTGGAGATAATTGCGAGAAAAAGAGGAACACCTGGAGCTCCAACTTCAAATTCCTCTTCAAGAATCCCTTCTTGGAATTGTTCGGAAGTCCAAAATTGGTATCGACAAACCTCAGGTTCAGAGTAAAGTTTGCATAAAGCTTCTGTATCTCGTTCATCCGCACGGCGGAGGATGAGGTCATCAAGTTCTATGGGAAGACTCCAGTCACTTCTATTCATGTTTTGTTCTTAATTACAGTTAATCTTATAAATCATTCTCAGTCCAGTCCCAGAGCGACGGAAACCGCCAATTCACATGAGCTACTAGCTCCCCTCAACTGGCTTCTGAATCGAACTCCTGAGCCTCTTTAACGCTGCTTTCACTATGCGACGAACATAATCGTCCTCGTCATTAGTCGCAGCTTCTAAAGCAGAGATGGCTCTAGCATCTCCAATTAGACCGAGTGCCTTTGCGGCGGAATACCTGACAAAGACTGGGCGATTACGAAGTAATTCTATTATGTCTGGAACTGCGTTTTTCGATTCTGAACCAATAAATCCCAAAGCTATAGCAGCAATTTTTTTGTCACTATTACTCTCACTCTTTAAAAGATTTCTAAGTGCAGGGATAGCTCCTCCTGCTTCTTTTCCGATTGAGGCCAAAGCATTACTAGCGTATTGCCGAACCATAAAATCGCGATGAGACAAAGCTCGAATGAGACTCGGAACAGCAGGTTTTCCAACTCTACCTAAGGCGACCGATGCCTGTTCTTGCTTCATTTGATTTTCCAATAAATTTATGAGCTTGGGGATGACCTGCTCAGGATCAGCTCCAATTCCTTTCTGGGGATGGTACACATGAGATATTCTATCTAATACTTCCATTTCAAGGTTTGATTTACAATGAGGTAAATCATCCAGTGATTCCTCTTCGTCTTCATTTTTGACGATCTCCGTGGCTCGACCTTTTCGAAAGACGACTTTGAATGGCACAGAATATTTAGATTCAAACTGGCTCGTATTATTAAATCGGAGTGTGATGACGATATTAGGGTCAGGATTTTGACGTTGTGAGAAAATAACGTCCGGAGGAAACACTCCTTCCGGCTGCCCGGTGATTTCGTACACAAAATGCCCTGCTGCATAGTAGGCTTCATCGGGGTACATCCCAATTAAGACTCTCCCCTTTAGTATTGCATCCTTGATTTCCTGCGATACATCGGTTCTTGAGTTCAAATATTCTTGAGCTGATTCAAGACGAGTTTTGCCCTCTGATTGACATCCGGCAACAAATACAAGTATTAAAACAAGTAACATGAACAGGTTCTTCATTAGATGAACTTTAATGCTAAAAATTTCTACTGACTGATAGACCACACACAGTTAATCACCAAGACATAGACATTCCACAAAAGGGTGTGCCCTGATTAGTAAAATCTTAAACCGCCAAAATAATCCTTATCCCCTCAAAAGTACCATGCGAATCCAACAGACAAAGAGCCAATAAATATTAATGTTAATCCAAAGCAACAAAGAGAAAAGGGAAGACTCGCCTCTTTCCAATTATTGAATATAAAGTGAATCAACATAAACGGCAAAATTAAATAAAGTAGTAACACACCCTTGTCCTGCCCCTTTTCGGTGACCGTTTCAAATGCAACATACAACAACCTCAAATAGCCGAGTAAAATACTTAAAATTCCACAGGCCACTGACAACATTCCAAAAAAATATAAGAGTGCACCCATCAAACAAAGCTCCTGTTACCTTGTAGCTCAATAAGTAAACAGTGTCGTTCTCTAAATTTTACTTTACCTCCCTTCCTCTCCCCTACTTCAGATTCCAGACCGGGCGGAAGCCGACCATTGGAGATCGAGCCCCTTGACGCATAGAACTTCTTGAAGCAGAGCGATTCTCAGAGGTTGTTTGATAAAAACTCCCACCCCGAACAATACGGTTGTTTCTTAAGCCTCCAAAAATACTACGGGTTTGAGTTAAGTCTTCACACCATTCCGCTACATTTCCATGCATTTGATGCATCCCAAAGCGATTAGGTTTAAATCGATTCACTGGCATGGTTTTTCCCGCGAATTTCTGCCCGGATGTATTAATGCTACTTGGATTCATTCTTCAAATTCGCATCTTTATTTGAGATTGTTTTTCCAAAAGTGTATGAACTCGTCGATCCTGCCCGGCAGGCATACTCCCATTGAGCTTCAGTCGGAAGTACTAACTGAGTCTCCTCCCTAAATTTTTGGATGTCGTCCCAGCAAATATTCTCAACGGGGAGATCTCTACCTTTAAATAGAGAAGGATTTGAGTCCATCACACTTTCCCACTGCTCTTGTGAAATTTCATACTTACCTATGAGAAAAGATGAAAGGGTGATCTCATGCTGGGGACCGTCATCTGGTTTACGCCCCACCTCATCCTCCGGACTCCCCATCATAAACGTCCCACCAGGAACCTTATCGAAGATGATCCCCGTCTGACGATGCTTGTACTCAGGGAGGCCCTGCACGCTAACAGGTAACTTCTCAAACTCACGCTGGAACTCGTACCAGGCGACTAGGGATTGTCAGTAGATAGCTACAGTTCCGAGGGTTGCTAAGGTTACAAGACCTGCGATGAGGAAGATGAGTATTCGGAGCTTAGATTTCATTTAAGATTAAACTAAAAAATCCTTTCATGCTTCTAAACCGAATTAAGATAAATTCTGATGTTAATTTTTAAATTACTATACGGTTTTGTGAAAGTAATAAATCAGTCCCGTTCTCTATGAATTTTAAATGCCCGAGTTTTGGGACTCAAACTTATCTTCAGATCTTCATGATTTCCATCAATTCAGTGGCTAGGGTAGAACGGCAAACCATAGCACTAAAAATTTGCGATCCTCAGGAAAAGTTCAGCAAAAGGTCCATCTATGTCATCTCGATCCATTTATGTCGAAATTCTGATGAATGTGCCTATGGAAAAAATCTGGAAATATACTCAAAGTCCAGAACTCCACGAACGTTGGGATTTACGTTTTTCTGAAATCAATTACCTACCGGTGACAAACAGTAGCGAGCTTCAGAACTTTCTTTATAAAACACGAATTGGCTTTGGAATTGAAATAGCTGGAAAAGGTGAGTCCAAAGGGGAAAGCACATCCCTTGATTCAAAATCTTCCGCACTTCGATTTTGGTCTGATGACAAACTCTCTCTTATTCGTGAAGGTTCAGGATACTGGAAGTACTTGCAGGCCGGTGACTCGGTTCGATTCATAACACTCTATGATTACAAAGTTCGATTCGGGTTGATGGGACGATGTTTTGATAAACTTATCTTTCGACCCATTATGGGCTGGGCAACTGCCTGGAGTTTTGATCGTCTTCGTCGTTGGTTGGAGCACGCACAACACCCAGACAGCACCTTGCGTCAGTTCATCGGATACGGACTTGCCCGTAGCACATTAGGGTTTGTCTGGATATGGCATGGGCTTATACCAAAACTTATTTTTAATCACCCCGATGAATTGGCAATGTTCACGGACGCAGGGATCAATTCCGAATTGGCGAATCTACTCGTTAGTACGGTAGGAATCATCGAAATAGTTTTTGGCCTTGTAGTTCTGTGCCTCTGGCGTTGGGTCGCTCCTTTATGGGCTACTCTCATCTTTATGATCATCGCCACCATCGGAGTTGCTGTGAATTCTCCTCAGTACTTGATTTCAGCATTCAATCCAGTCACTCTCAATGTTCAGCTTTTCACACTCGCTGTGATTGCGCTAATTCTCAAAAGGGATCTGCCTACTGCGCGAAGCTGCCTCCGGAAAAAACCTGAATCTGAGAGGAAATCAGATTGAGCGATACCTCACCTATTCAAAATTCACATTGTTCTATTTACGAACAAGCAATGGGGTTTGAAAATTTTTCAAAGCTCCACCCAAAAATTCGTGAGCGATTCGGATTTAATAGTAACGATCGCTGCGCCTTAATTGGGCGCGGCGTCATGGAAAAAATCTGGCATGGCCCTTTATATACTCTGCCATTTTTGTACCTTGGCACTTGGCGTAAGATCATGTTCCCAGAGAAAGGTTGTGGTATTCCATTTAAAATTGAAAACTACGCTTATATAGATCGATTTGGGCGTGAAACTGTAACCTGGGTGCGGACATTTAACGCTCGCAAGACGAGGCGGTTCGACGCTACTATGATATATAGCAATCAACGAAATCGTATTGTCGACTACCTTGGAGACCACCAACACTTAGCAGTTGATTTAGAGTTCAGTGTGAGTGAGGTCAGAGGGATAAAAATCAGATCAGGGGAACAACGATTCTACGAAGGTCCATTAGCCTTTAGATTCCCTGGAATATTCACAGGATTTGCAAACGTACACGAATGGTTTGATGAAAAGAAAGGTCAATTCGGTATTGAAGTGGACGTTCGAAATCGCATTTGGGGAAAGCTCTTTGGCTATCGGGGTTACTTCAATGTAGAGAGGCTCAATGACATTGATCCAGAGGACATCCCGTCACACGTTCGTCCGCTTCGAGAGGAGATACGTGAGTAGTTCACTTGATCACACATTTAAGGCAATTCAAAAAAATTACCCCATCCCTACTACCATTGGATCAAACTATCAGTGATATTTTTAGTTCATTCCATTCAGAGAACCATTAGAAACCTTCATACAATTCCTGGTCTCCTCATTACAATTGGAATGACCTTGATTATTGCGATTTTAAGCTCAGCATTAAATGACAGCTTACACTTCAGTTCAATTGCTTCCTTTTTATTCGTAATCGTTCTGGGTTCAATCTCTGGATCAATTTATTCCCATTTTAATCAAAGGCCATTTACTTGTCTGTACTCTTCACTTGGCGGTTGGTTGATGGTTAATATTCAGTTTGTCGGATCTCATATATTTCATGGTACATTTAATAGCCCACTAACCTATACTTACAGCTTAGGATTATTCATCTGGAGTATTCCTACTTTAATTATTGGTATTCTCATTGATAGGTGTTGGATTCTGATTTTAAAATCGTTGAAGTTAAAGAATTCCTTATCCCAGATTGAAGCTCCAGAAAAGAGTAATAAATAAATTTAGAGGCCTCATTAAAAATTATTAGAGTGAGCTGACAAAACCTCTACCTAGTAAGGCGCTCAAGCAACGGGCTCACTTAAGATCTATTTAATTTGATACTCGAACTCTACTCTAAAATCTCCCCCTTGTGGATACTGTGCTTTATCCCTTTCAAATGGCCTTTAGCTTCTTCAATGCTTTTAAACAATATGCAAATACCAATGGCCTTATTCTTTATCTCTTTCATCTTTATATATTTATTTCCCTTATGAATTAACTCACTTCGATACTTGTCGACATATTTTTCATATGTAATTTTCCCCCACCGTATTTGAGGATCATCAATAAACCCGGCATCAATTTCATTTGCACTAATACCTAAACCCCACTGGAATTGAACAATCTCCCAATCAAATTTATTTAGATTAGGTAAAAAATTTGATACTACTTTTTCAAAATCATCAACAGAACAATTCTTGAAATACCCATCACTTGCTTCTTCGCAGCCCGAATAGGATTTACAATTCAATAATCTATAATACCAATATTTCTTTTTGATACTTGAGCGGTAAATATAACACGCCGAGGACAACGCGCTAATGAGAAAGGCAATCACAGCTCCTAAGATTAGTTTTCTTTTCATCGAAGTAAGAATAGTTTATCTCTCTAACAGAAGGAAAAGATCGTATCTATAATCTAACGAGTAGTAATTTATTTTTCTTCAACCTACTACGTTTCAATATCACCCTAACAGGTAGTAAGTTCATCGCGGAGATTCAATTACCATAAATCCAATCATAGAGCCCTGCATTCACTCGATATTATTTAACTCTGAGAATGTTCTGTTTGAAGCTTAATTTCTTAAGTTCTAAATATTTAAAATCACTACCAATCCTCTGACATAGCTCTGGCACGATAATACTCAAAATCATCTGGATAAAAAATGCCATAAATATCTACAGGCAAGGTCGCTGGAAGAAGAAGAGTATCCAAACCCGCACATAAGCATAAGTCAACAAAGGACTGACCTACGACAACCATGATGAAGGGCCCGTACAAACGATACCCAGGGGCTGTCTTTCGATATAAAGGAAAGTGACTGACGTGACTAACAGTCCCCCGATAACTTTGAATCGGAAGAGGATAAGTGTAGTAGGTCATTTGAACGCTTAAACAACCTGGTAAAAATAGGATTGACGTAACCAGAATTATAATTTTCACTTTTTGGTCTTTTCTTACTAATTCGGTTAGGCTATGGAACAAAGTATAACTAAATTTATCATAAACAAAAAAATGGGCAGGGCCAGAATTTGAAAGTTAAAATTCTCTTAGTCTTTCTACTCTTGGTTTTAATTTCAACTACTGGTTGTGTTTCGATATTAAGTCGCGGGGGATCCAGAGGCTTTAAAAAGTATCCAGTTTACCCAGGAGTATCAAATGTTTTAGTTGGATCTTATGAAATACTTCAAGATAAAGATCCAAACTCAAGAATTTTATTCATAGCTATAACACCCATTTTATTAGTTGAGCTATCCTTTGACATTGCCCTAGACAGCCTTCTCATACATGTTGATTTTTTCAGGTGGCTGCTAAAACCGAGAATGGTTCCCGTTTCTGATGAAGATGATGAAGAAACGGAATCTCAATCTTAATGAACCTAAATACTTCAGGCCCAATCTTTGTAGCTTCAGTTTTATTCTCTTTGGTAAGTTGCCAAAACTCAGAAGACAAACCTGAACACTCAATCACATTTAAGTGGGCAGCAGCGAATACTCAAAAATGGTATATGCAAGAATTGGAAGAAATAAGACTCAATGGTAATCGTGATAAAAATAACAATCCCGTAAGCCTACAAAGGATTCTAAAGTACGAACAAGAAATAGAAATATTGGGCCAATATGAAGACGCCGACTACATCGGATTTTGGGCTTTTGGTCAAACTTTCGAAGATTTCAAAAAAACCGTTGAGCAAGATGTAACTCCCGGAACCAAAGCAGTCATCGGATTATGTAAAGTTAAGCCTCAGAGTGAAGTCGAACAAACATCAGAAATCGACTCCATACTAGCAGAAAAAGGGTATAAGCAAGTTTATTGGTTTTGGAATTTAAATTTTGGGATCAGCCCACTTAGGGTTTGGAACCAAGGCGGCTCGGAGTAATAGCTAAAGGGAGAACATTCACTTTTTACTCAAATTAATTCGCTCAAGAGCCAATTTGACTTCATTTAACACTATCCTTGCTGGAGCCAAGTTAGTAAATTTCAAACCACTCACCAAATTCAAATCAGGCAATCGAGTAAACCCCTCTTTCTTAGAAGGACTTTTATGGAGGCACTTTAAAACGTAAGAAATCTTTGGTACTACTTTGGAAGATGAGTCGGGTTCACCCGTAAAAGAACCTCTTTCTTGAGTAATTCTTATTACATACTGCGGTTCAAAATCGACCATCGTCATAGTGTGATAAAAAGGATTACCGTCATCATCTACGAGGCACATTCCGATTGACTTCTTTCCAGCCATGACTTTGTCAACCATTTCTGAATAATGAAAAACGACCACACAAAGAGCAATACTTTCCAATCTATAATTTTCGGAAGGAATGCGTCTCAACAATTGAGGAATAGATGACTCTCCGATTTTAAGGAATGTTTTAATCAAATTTAAGTCAATCAATCTATTCGTCTTGCTTCTGTCTGAAACGCTTAACCACCAAGCATCTTTTTCACCAAGCTTGGGCAATTGTTCAATTTCTTCAATTAATCTTGAAATCACCTCAGGACCATATTCGGCGAGACGATCTATAGCTTCACTTTGAGTTTCTTGATCTGTGCTATGAAGCTGCTGAACTAGAGCCTCAATTCTATAGTATTTAACAAGGGAAGGTACTAAAAAAGAAAACAGAAGAATACAAACCCCTCCAGTGATAACTACTGCTTTTTTCCCCATTTCTTTCCTCGTATTGAATTTATGCTATTGATTTTTAGCTGCGAGGCAAACAGCACCGCTTTTTCCCCACCATTTAAATTGCTATGTCCGGATGATGAAACTTTTGTAAGTCAATCCAAAAATCCCTTTCCATGGTTGGAGAAAGGAAAACAAAGTATCCACGGTTGCATCTTACAGTCCTACTAGTACAGAGCATGGAATCTTTACTTGCCTATTTGGAATTGTATCTATTTGTTAAACAATTTTTTAGAGCGCACATCATAATGTTACTATTTTACAGCCAAAATATGACAACATAGTTAATCACAGTTCTATTATTCAATAATTAGTGTAATCTCTTCATTCAATCCCGACTTATCCTTAGGCAGTAAAAGTCATCTGTTTCAAATCCTCACTCAAAGCAATAGTAACCTGGGAGCTTCCATGAAAAATCTATGCACTCGATCCCTACTGAATGCAGCTTTAGCTTTTTATGCCATTATTCTTACTGTTCAATCTATGACAGCGATTCCAAATGTTATTGCGGTTTTAAGGGCCATGCGACCCATCCCTGGGATGACATTGGGATCCCTGTTCACTCTCCTAATTCAAATTCTTTTAGCCATACTCCTCTTTAAATTTAGCCCCCAAATAGCCAAACTTATCGATTCTCGGTGTTTTAAAGGAGATCCCCAGAGCCGACAAAACTAGAATGCTGTTGAACAAGGATGCCCTTAACAAGTTTCGAAACATCACAACGATGTCGGCTTACGCAAAACTGGGATAAGATGAATTGAACCGAGCAATTGGCCAAGGAATCGACTATATTTATTTAAGTAACTCTCTAATCATCTTTCTGGGACAGTCAAAATGAAACGTTTTTATATCTTTCCTTGGGTCATCATAATTTTATTGTTCAGTTCCTTCTTTGTTTATAAATGGTATACGGAAAAAGAAATTGAGAGTTACTACTTCACGCAAGATGACATGGCCTGGGCATCCGATTCGATGGTTTTCAAGATAGACCTACACGGCCATGAAAACGTTAATGGATTAAGAATCGCCGTCTATACCTCTAATCACGAATTCATAGCTAAAGCAGGGCAAATAATGAGTAAAAAGCCAATGGGTTTACATTCCAACAATCGATATGCGTTTGTAACAATTAATAAGACGAGCAATCAAATCGAAGGGAAATTAAGAAACGGAATGATCTCGACGAACTACCAGCTAAAAGTCAACAGTAACGGCAATTGGAGCTGGAGCACCTCTGGGCCCCTTCAGTTTGAGAATGATAAATACTATTTAGCCGAATTATTGAATAATAAAGAACCCAGTTCCGTAGCGGGAGATTCATCTGAAAGAACTCTATCCGTGGTTTTAGAACTCACTAAAGGTATAAATCTATCGGAATCTGAAATCCTAAGTGAAAAATAGTAGGCGACTTTTACCGTGAGAGGGTGAGGTTATAGACGGGCCGAAAGCCATGGCCATGAAATTGTCCAAAACTAACTCCTCCAGTTGATTGCCCAAAGTACTCTGGCCCGGGAGACATCTCCGAATCTCCCCGTTGAAAAAAACGCATTGCCGAACGACAAAATCTTTCGGTTTGGTTGTATCTCCCCCCACGTAAAACTCTATAAATTGATCCAGACAGGGATGCAAGATCACCATTTTTAGCATTTTCATTTAAATAATATTTTTCGTTATAAACATCTTCACACCACTCTAATACATTGCCATGAACATTGTGCAAACCAAAGGAATTCGCTTTTAAGGAAGTCACATCAACTAGGTGACCCCGATCGTTGTAATCCATTTTGGATTCAGTCTGATCTACTTTACCATCGGAACTGTCTAATAGAATTATTGGTAATGAAAAATTCACATCTTTGACATTAAGCTTTTCACCAAAAGAAAACTTGGTTGAGGAACCAGCTCTGCAAGAGTATTCCCATTGTGCTTCGGTTGGTAAATGCAAGCCAAGCTGTTTACAAAATGAATTGTTGCTTCCATAGCAATCATCCCAAGACACTTCCACTGGGAGAGAACTCCCTAAACGAACAGAGGAGTGGGTCCCTATAACCTTCTCCCATACCGACTGAGAAACTTCATATTTCGCAATTAGAAAAGGCGAAACCCTAACCCTATGAAGAAACTCGTCTTCTCTTCTATCGACCTCATCCTCGGGCGACCCCATCAAGAACTCCCCACCGGGCAGTAGAACCATTACGACCCCACTCTTAAGGTGCATATATTCTTTGTAACCCTGTTCATTCACTTCAATAAAATCAAAGTCCTGCCAGAAGCGATACTCGCGCAGGAGTCCATCCCAGTTGAGACAGACCACACTGAGTAGATTAATAAATATGATTAATGTAAATAGGATGAATCGTTTTTTGGGTGGATTCATGAGTTTAACAAATATGAAGGCCTAACATAATGAGCGCCAACTACTGAAAACAATTTTTACAAAATCAAAAATCTTTTCCTCCATGACCAATTAGTGACTTTATTTCATTACAATTCTTAAAAGAGCTCAAAACTATAAAGTTTTCGATGGATTCCATATTAATCTGCACTTCCTAAAATTGCTTTAAGTTCATCTGGAATGGAAAAAGGTGCCATTTTGAATTTTAAGAACAAGCTGTTCTTTAAAATAATAATTGCGAATCTAATCCTAACTATAGGTATCTCTGTTTTTATTTCATGGGAATCCATTCACAAAAAATACCTCATCTGGAATCTTAAAGTTTGTGAATCTGAAGATTGCGCCCCCTACCTCAAAAATATCGAAAACTTAGGTATCACTGAAGCGATCCCAATGATCATAGATATTCTTTCAACTAAACTGGAGGAAGAAAACCGTGATTGGTATATTGGAGAAAAAATCCTTTTTAGGAGGAATGAACCTAAATATGAATCCCGTTTAGATATTTATGTTCCCTGGGTGTTCAGTTTAGAATCAGCTAAATATTATAATTTGAAGCATGGATTTGGACCTGATCTTCAAGAAATCAAGAAAAACGCAAATCGATTTAAGCCCAAGCTCTACATTCATGTTCTTCGATCATTATTTGAGCATTTCCCAGAAAAAACTCGGAAGCTTTTGGATACATACTTGGAAAGTGGCACTGATTCACAGAAAGCTATATCCATTTGTGTATTGTTCAATACTGCTAGGGACTCAAAGAAATATTTCCCAACTAAAAGTTTAGCCAATTTTCAGCTCGGTGCCCTTGCAGGAATATTTGTTTGGGGAGAGGAACTCATATAGTCAATGACAGAAATTCTGACACGGGGCAAAGCCTAGTTCAAAGACGAATCCACTTTTCCAAAGAAGAGTGCCATTTCCGAGATCTTCTCAACTAGGATTAATCGAAGATAAAAGCTTGCTGAAGGGATAACTTTCTGCTCCCTCAACGATCATTCACTTAGAATTTTTACCAACAGGCTTCTCAGGACCAACAAATGGCTTAGGTGGAGTTGGTATTTTTATCATTGAAATTCTGAGCTTTTCTTCAGCCTCTTTACCGACATAGAATGATTTAAGTTCATACCCATTTGCTCTCAAAGTGATTCTTACTGGCTGTGTTACTAACCCGGAATAATGATAGACCGTTCCGTCTGACGTAAAAGTCGAACTTGAGTATTTTGCTTTCGAAAACTGTTCATATCCTTTAATGAAAAATTGAAATCCCTCCCTATATTCCATTGGCCAAACATAGGTTTCTGCTGGTAAGGGTTCATTTGTAATGGAGTCAACGAGAATTATTTCTGATTTAAAGTGGTAGATTGAATTTAAGATTTTTTGGTTTCTCCAAGCCCCAAAAACATCAGCTAGCGTGGAAAAACCAACAACAATTGAAATAGCCCAAACCCAGTTCTTGAGACTCCAAATTCCTTGATTCGTTGATTTAAACCAGTTTGCTGAAGCTTCCCTTTTGATTGCCCAAAACGAAAAAAGGCACAGAACTATTCCATAAAGAGCAAAAAGGTAAATTGTAATTTGATCAAATAAAGATATTTCTAATTCTGATACCGTCATCAAGTAAATCCCCAAGCCGGATACAGCAACAACTATAATCAGGGTGACAACTGAAACGACAAGTGAGATGGAGCGAGCTCTATCACTCCCCTTCAAGATGCCATAACCAAGAAACAATCCAAGTATGCCTAAATTGAGAAGAACCTTTCCGTTCAGAATATCCATGACCAAACCAGAGACGGAAGAAGCCCCAGTGAAAATAAACATGACACCCACAATACATACTGTTAGAGGTGGTTTAACAAGATCGCTCTGCTGGATTAAGGAATTACCTTTCTCTTTTATTTCAATGATAGGATCATTCTTGCCCATAACTTTTAGCCTTCCCAAGTAGATGCTTTTACGATTATTTAACCGATAAAGTAGCGATAAGAATGCCAACCGTAAAAGGTATCCCTTATTTAAGATCTAAAATCTAAAGCCTTATATTAAACGGAACCGATAATTTCTATAAACTAATAATCATCCCTCACTCCCCTATATTCGCATGAAAAAGCAGAAAACGTTCCTCTTTAGCATTCTCTCTATTGGAGTCATCACCTTCTTAACTCTAATCATTTACTCCCATGATGCCATTTCGATTGCCCTCATAAGATATTTCCCCCATGCATCATCAGAGTGGAAAACGAATCGCCAAAAAACGATCGAGAAATTAGAAGCTCTCACGATTAAAACTTTTCATAGTAAGAACAACAAAAGTACAATCAGCGGATTGTCCCAACTTATAGAAATCGATCCTTATAACCAGGAATACCATTTCGCTCTCGGATTAAACCTAAGAAAAAAAGAAAACCACAACGAAGCTTTAAGATTCTTCAAAACAAGCACAAAACATCCCGATCTAAAACCCTTGTCACACACTTTAAGAGCAGAATCTTCCTTAGCCCTCGGGAAAGAGCAGAAGGCAATCGAACAACTCAAAGAAGCCTCACTCAATGGGCGCTTCATTTTGAAAGATATTAAAAGCTTCCCCATTTTGCGTAAACTGAAAGACCATCCAGAGATCATCAAAATTGCCCTATTTGATCATAAATATAAGATTCGATCTAAAAGGATTCAGGACCCAATGACTTCTTGGGGAGGAGGAGGATTCAAGTGTGGATTTCGTCCTGATTCCACAACTCAGCTTAGTTGGGATGAACAATTAAAATTAATGAACGATAGCCAACAAAAGTTAAAGCAATTGCTTTGGTTTAAATATAAGAGAAAGAAGATGGAACTTCAGGTCACTTTAGGGAAATTGAAAAAGCTTTTGGGGAAAACAGATCAAGTATCTGAGTGTTCCTACAAAGAAAATATAGAGAGAGTCAGTGCTCGTCTCGCTAAATTGAAGTTGGACTGAATTCTTAAAATCTCCACCATGTAAAATTATTACTAAGTAGATTGAAGAACGAGCTCTTGCTCTTCAAAATGTTCAGGGCAATAAAAAAGGTAAATAGCGCTCAAAAAATCCATCCAAGTTAAGTTCGCTTCTTCAACATTCCCCAATTCAAAAAATAACTTCATCGATTTTCCGCATTTATTACATATCGGCGTCTCGTCTCCCTGGATCCAATTTGGATATCCTCCAACAACTCCAAACCAATTTTCAGGTGGGTCGGATTGCTGAACTAATCTTTCAGAGCATACCTCAAAGAGTTCCCATGGTTCCTCCGAGTTCGACTCCTCACTAAGTGACGGAATCTCATCGGACAACTCATCAATACCATCCCAATCTGGAAGAGAAAGCTTGGATTTCATCTCGATGTTAAATCGTGGAAACAGCCTTGGACGAGTCGTTAATTTAGAAATTTTCTTAGAATCTGAGCGATAAGTTCTTAATTCATAAAAAGGAGGCCAATACTCACAAGCACGACAAACGTAAAATGCAAACAAATCGAACTCAAAATTTTGTAGTTCTTTTGAAATCGGTTGAGGTAATTCTTGTAAATTCATTTGAAAGACAAATTCCATAGCCTGATGGCATTCTTTACATTCAGGCCAAGATTCACCATCTTCAATATATGGCCGCCCACCGAAGTATGAGCTTACGCTTGCCTCCACTGCTGAAAGATCTTTATCTGGAGAGTAAGTCATTTCAACTGTAGGTAATAACAGAGGTTTTAGAAGAGCCTCCATTTGTTGACGATTATTCATTTGGATTTTTTACCCCTTTATTGGATCGTCTCCGGAATCTCACCAAGTTCCTTCTCAATAACCAAGCGTAACGCCTGATCATGAGGGAAAATATCTATTATTAAGTAAGCCAATTCTGAATAGGCCGAGCCGAAGTAGTCCATCGCATAGTTTGTATCGGAATCTACTGTAGTATGAAATCGCCATTCACTGCATATAAGACAAATAATAAGATCTCTATATTGGTCGTCGCGCCAAAAACGAAACCTTACTCCAGGTTGGAAACTACAAAACTTATAAACTTGTGCAGGCTCATCTTCAGTTCCCATGGCTTCAACAATTAATGTGAGATTGGTATAGGAATTTACTTCTGAAATAATATCTAATAAGCGAGATTCTTGAGTTCTGGTAATGGATCCCACATCTTGCAGCGTTTTTAGTCCTTCTGGTGAAGCCGTTACACGTTCAGCTGATATTGAATCGGGCTCGAAATAAATCTCAGAACTATTTCCAAGAAAATCGAGTAATAAAGGCAAGTTTGGATCCACGCTTTTACAGCCAGAAAAAATTAGGATGAATCCAATTGCCATAATACTTAGAAAAGTCTTTTTAAACTCACTCATTGAACATCTCAGATCTTTCGCCTAATGCAATCTCAGAATCCTTTAAGCTGACATCAAACACAATGCAATAAGCTTCCCACACCCCAACTTGAGTTGTTTTAAATAGCCTTGGTTTTACTAACTCGCCGTCTTTAAAAAACAAGATGAATCCCTGAGTCATATTCACATCTGAAAGATCTTGGATGAGTTTTCCCTGTTCACCACTCCAAAACATCATATGGTCGCTCTCAAAAACAGGGCCTCCTAAAATAAACTTTACCGAACGGCGGCCCATTCCTGGAAAAAGCATTCTACCTTTATCAGGTAAGGATTGAGATTGAAAAACTAACCATAGGAGAAGGTTCAACAAGATAAATCCCGTGAAGATAAATGTTACTTTTGGATTTATTGTTTTAGTGAACATCTTTCTTCATTCTTTTCATCATT
Source organism: Planctomycetota bacterium (assembly GCA_028280485.1). Classification (GTDB taxonomy): domain Bacteria; phylum Planctomycetota; class UBA8108; order UBA8108; family JACQVS01; genus JANQLS01. Next base: position 37,648 of record JANQLS010000048.1, on the reverse strand, counting down.
TTATCTCCATTGTTTCTTATTTCAAAAATTCATTTCCAACTGAATTTAAGTGTAAGTAGGTGTACAATTTTAAATTCAAAAATTTACGAGGAAAGAATCGAAATGCTTGATCTTAAAATGCTCTCAATGGCTTAACTTTGAGATTTGGCAATACATTTTCAATCTCTATCAAAACACTTTCTGATGGTACACTCCTTTCGGTCCTACTGATGTTCCCCAATATAATTCTCCGGCAGTAGGATTGGAGTCCTGGATCTGATTTTTGCTTTGATAAGTTTTTCAGAAGATGAACAATACTTGGTATCAGTCTTAGTTCATAGCGTCGACCTCGATCGGTTATTATCCCCTCTCTATATATTTTCATTTTTGATTTATAAATTTCGATGGTAGTACAAAAAGATGATCTAGGTATTTCACCGGTAGATCCAACACCATCACTTACAGTTTTTCTTACCCAAGGCTTCTCAATTTCTTCTAACAATTGAGCTGAATCAGAATAGAAAAATACGATCACACAGATGACGAAGGATTCAAATCGAAGATCTTTATTTGAAAGTCGACTGATCAATAAGGGTATCGAGGATTCTCCAATTTTCAAAAAAGTTCTAATCAAATTGTATTCAAATATTCTATTGCTCTTAAAATTGCTCAATAGAATGAAATTCCACGGTTCGCGATTTTCAAGAGCAGGTAACTGTTCGATTTCCAGTATTAGTCTCGGAACCACTTCAGCTCCATACCCAGCCAGAGCATTTATAGCTTTCCTTTGGATTTCTATATCTTCAGATTTTAGATCTTTAACAAATTCTTTAATCCGGTAGTGCTGAATGATCGATGGAACTGAAGTGGCAACAAGGATCACGCATACAACACCACAGAGAATCATTATTTTTTTACCCACGAACACCTCACAATTTAAATTTCAAATGTGAATTTTACAAACCATGCACCTCATTAGGAGTACCTAAACTTTGGATCTCCGTATCATTTGGAAACACGCCTTTTACCCATTGAACGAGCTCCCCATTGATCGGGTCAAAATCTTCCGATCCTTTTTCACTCGGCATGAATTCCAACATTTGGCAGGAAAAGCAAAAGCGTAATCTCACTGACTTAGCTTCGTCTTCAAATTTTATTAACACACCGTACCTTGGCTTACATGGCTTAGCAAATTCCCATCCGTAAGCATCATCCCGAACGAGAAGCCCGACAAGGCCTTGTTGTTGTTCCGGTGTAAGCTGGACTCCTTCACCGATAATTTCTTCTCCATATTCAAGCTTTGGATTCATTTGAATACGATAAGCGAATGCCGTTCCAGTTTTTTTGATAATCTCAACCTGAGAGCTACCGCCCATTAATTCAACGACACGTTTACTCATTTGTGGGGATGATTCATTCTCGCTGGAGCAGGAAGGTAAAACTAAGTAAATAGATATAAGGAAAAACCATAATGATGGCTTCCGGATCATGAGGATCTCTCTTTTGTTTTTAAGAAATAAGGTTAAGGAACCCAATTGATTACGGTTCTAAAGAATCAATCCCTATATTTTGGAACGAGTAACAAATTACATTCCTAAATCTAATTTTAAGGCATTTTGTTGTTAGCCACATATCATTCTCTTAGCACCTCTGAGTTGATCACAATATCAGTGATTCCTCTCCTTGCCTTATTTTTTAGTTTGGTTGGTCTATTAATTTCTCGATGGCTTTGGGGGCCTTATTTAATTTCCTCACTCTTGATTGGGAGCTTTGGTTTCGTGTTTTATAATTGCACAAAACCTGTTGGATATTTAAGCATTACTTTGTTACTAATTCTTCTCTTTCCCTACTTCTGCGGATTTATTATTGGATCTGTTCTCAAGCACGTAGCAAATAATAGAGACCCTGATTGAGCTGAAGGTGCGATCAAAATTCCTTTACGAGGTGAGAACCTCAAGACAGTTCTTTAGAAATTCGATTTCTTCTTCACTTAACTCTTCTTCTTCTGCGCAGTTTAATTCATGTTTAACGAATTCAAGAGCAGTACGGCCATTTGAGTCGACGACATCAAGATCTACACCTGCTTGAATCAGTAGCTTTAAATTTCCTAGAGAACTTTCAAAACCATTAAAGCAACCGAATAAAATGGGCTCTTCTGGTTGACCTTCCGCAAAAGAATAATTATCAAATGGTAGCCTCGAACGAACATTGGGATTAGCCCCCATCTCACAAAGCAGCTGAACAACCTCAGAATCTTCGAATAAAACGGCATGACCCAAGGGAGTCAGGCCATTAAAATCGCGTTGCTCTAAACTGACATTTAAGGTTTTGAGAAATCTGAGAACTTGTTCTCTTGCACCATACTCATCTGAAGAGACAACCGACCCTACCGACAAATGAAAGGCATTAAAGCCCTCCTTAGAAACGGCATGAGGATCAACTCCACAATCCATTAAAGCCTTTACGCACTCTAAGGATGGATGAGGTGAAAAACAAGCCTTCAAAAAGACAGTAAAACCCTCATTATCAACAGCGTTAGAATTCGCCCCGGCCTTAATGAATGTGAAAGCTTGTTTGATACGCCCCCACATAACCGCATCCATCAGTGGAGTGTTGTCGTGATGGTCTCTGTCTTCTAAGTTGAATCCCAAACCGCACAAATGTTCAATCATTTCAATTGTTTGGGCCGCATAAATAAGTGAACACCCACATTCATCTTTAACCTGAATATCTGCACCTAATTGAATCAAGAGATCAACCGCTTCAATAGAGCCTGAGTTGATGGCACAAAAGAGAGGGAGTTCTTCTTGCTGGGGTGAGTATCCAGATAAATTGGCTGCTTCTTGACAACAGTGAGATATTTCAGAGGCTGAAACACCTTCGATCTTGATTTCAGCGCCTTCGAATTCAGATAGAACTTGATCCGGCTCACCCTTCAGTAGATCAGGTACCCCTTCGATGAAGAAATGACCTCCAGGCGGTGCGCCCAAATCGATTAATTGAGTCATGACATTAAGATCAGCATTCGATGATGCACGACAAAGAAGTTGACCCAGAATTGTTGCTTTGATTGGATCCATGTTACTGCCACTTAAGTATTCTGTCTTCAGTATAAGTTTTACAAATAAAGGATTCTAAACTATCCTTACTAATCGTAGTGATTTTACTTTTAATATATTTCAATAGGAGCATTCACGATGCTAAGCAAGCAAGTTAAGGAAAGCATGTTGGTTTATATCGGCTGCTTGCTTCTTGTTGTTTTAGCCGGCCAGTTACTGAAAGGTTGTATGTGCTGAACGTTTAAAAAACGTAACGGTAATGTCAGAGGACTTCAATAAACATCCAATCAAAGTAACCTCCATATTAAAATAATAAAACTTTATTTTTAAGGAGCCTCCAAAATGCCCAAACCCTCATTTAAAAAGGTAAAGGTTTTTACTGTAAGCTCCTGCATCTTTGCCATCATTACCCTTATCTACTTAAGCTTCAGCTTCGATACCTTCGTCGCTCAATATCACCTCAACAAGCTTGAAGAAGCTAAATCAATGGAGGAGGCAAACGTTTGGTTGGATAAACTCATTGAAAGTTCTAGTGATCCTGAAATTTCTAAGCTCATTGTTCAGGAGATTGGTCCTGGTAGTCCAAAACAAACATTTTGGTTTTTTCACCGTATCTTGTTCCTTGCCGAAAACCTGAATGCGGAAGAAGATCATAGCTTAAGTAAATTTGCCGACCTCCTTCCTCTAGTTAAAGAAATAGAGAATCGCATTCATCAGGACGAGAAATTCTTAGCCTACTTAGGACATTTTCTACGTTGGTGTGGATCAGATTTTTGGAATTACATAGATAAACCTTCAAAACCACCTCGAAGATTGGGATTATTTGAGGCACTTGTAGGTTCTTTCATTGGCGGTATAGATCTTAATTTAGACAGAATTTTCGTTGACCATTTCCAGAATGAACCAAAAGGTTCAGAATCGATCTTGAGATTGATCATGGTCATGTATCACTTAGAAGCATGGATCCTCAAAGTTGAACTGCCTCCAAAATTTTCTAAGGTTGAAATATCCCAGTCTAATAATGAGTCAGTAATTCTTGATAATATTAAAATACACGAACTCAACGTGTCGGCCATTGACCAAAAGCTAGAGAAATGGATCAAAGAAAACAAAGAACGTATGGTTTTCGATAAATCCACTGGAAGATTTATTTTTCAAAAAACCTCCGATGGAAAAGAAGACAAAACACCATTATCAAAAAGAAAAGTGACGATCCCTAACTTTCCATTTCCGGATTGGTACGGGGAAGCGCCAATGAGAGTTTCAGAAAGTATTCCATCTGGGGCTAACTAGTTTCTGTTGAAACTAATTTAAGGAAAAAGAAATTGAATGAATTGGCCCCGTGAAGCTGGAACAATAAATTAGTCTTAAGCATAAAAACAAAGCCCCCTCAATGAATCCCCCAGACAGAAAGCATTCCAAGATCATTTTCGCCACCTTCTTCAAATGGCTTTTTAATCCTACTCCTCTCCTGTCCTTAATACATGGAGATTACAAACGCCCTTTTTACATCGCTATAGCCCTTTTTGTTGCCTCATTCGCTTTTGGATACCTCGGGTCCATGGCGGAAGAGCTTAGCAATGAGCCGAGTTCACACGAGCTCAATGAGACTATAGAAATAAAAGCTGAAGCAGAAGCAAAACCAGACTCTCTTACGGATGAGGAGTGGGAAGCTTTTAATAATGCTTTGCGCGAAGGAGATAATGAAGAAAGCAAGCGCCTCATGAATAAGTGGGCGATTGCGGCCATGAACAAGCCCACCCCTCAGCCTTCACTACCTACAACCCTTATTTTGTATTGGTTCACAGTACTGATTGTGGTGTTGGGAGTGAGTCTCGCCTGTATAGGATTGGGTTTCCTCTTGGGTTTTATTCCAGCCGCAGTCGACATCATTCTTGGAATCACATTAGGTCGGGGACTTTGGAACACACAAAACGATGGCACAGGATGGAGCCTCATCGAAATCTTTGGGTATATTCCTTCGATCACTCTTCTCAGCTTCTCTATTGTGGTGTCCATCGCCGTGGGATTCGATCTTGCGAAATACATCACGCGTCAAGATAAGGGAACTTGGTTCATTGAACACATCCGCAAGGGGATTAAAGTCTGGTCGACGACGGCCCTCCCGTGCATCGTGATGGGGATGATTGTTTTAACGGGTGTTTATTTGGTTCGTATCATCAACGCGGGTAATTAGATCATTACATAACCAGTTTTGAGTCTATCGAAAACTCGCGAAAAGGTAATTTTAAGAAAAAGCAAAGTGTCTTATTTATGAACCTTCACCATCTTCAAGAAGATAATGAATCATCCTTTTATGATTGTTAAGAAACTCTTTAGTAACCGAGAAATGCTCAGTGTCTTCATATTGAACTTCATTTAAGCCAGAATCATCGAGCTGAATAATACGAGAGTTCGGGTAAGCCATTAATATGGGTGAATGAGTGGCGATGATAAATTGAGAATCCTCTTTCACCAATTCGTGGATAGAGCCCAAAGCCGTCATCTGCCTCTGGGGTGAAAGGGCAGCCTCCGGCTCATCAAATAAATATAAGCCTTTGCCTTTCAATTTTAAGTTAAGTGTCGCCAGAAATGCCTCCCCATGAGACCTAGCATGAAGGGATTTCCCCCCGTATCCAGAGAGATACCCTGTCTCTTCCATATAACTTGCGACGTTATAAAAACTCTCTGCTCTCAGAAAATAAAAATCTTTCGGTCTAGCAAAGCTTTTTACCAGCTTTAGATAATCGACAAGATCTGATTGATCGTTCGCAGTAGAAAACAGTGTGTTTAATGTTCCACCTTCGGGACCGAAACCAATTGCTAAAGCTAGAGCCTCAAGAAGTGTAGATTTTCCTGATCCGTTTTCTCCAACAAGAAATGTAACGTCAGGATGAAACTCGAGAGTTTCCATATCCCGAATAGCTGGAATTGAAAAGGGGAACTCATCGAAAGACTCAATATTTTCTCGTTCGAGTTCGACACTTCTCAGGTAGGGTTTATCATTCATACTCAGCTACAACTTTAAACTCACGGTTTTCTTGCAAAGCCCCCTTCTGAAAAAAAGTAATTGATTCTGGTTTCTCTTTCAGCAGGCTAAGCAAAAATTTTGGCTCAGTTATTTTAATCAACACCCCCTCATTGTGGTACGAAGATCGAATTCCAAATGCCCGCGGAACATTTGAGTGATTCATCCAAAAATTGGTCTGCCCACTGGCGAGTATGCGAACTAAAGTACCTGATCCACTTCCTTGCCCCGGAAAATTCCAGTAAGTGAATCCAGCTTCACACATTCCATCTTCAGTGGGAAATTCAACAGTCCATCCATATTCTAATGAACTATGGGCTGTGGTCCCCCATTTCCATGAATCTTTTTTTGTAATTGGAAACCAAAATTTTGCGTCAGTACTTGAAATCTTAGCTGTAGCTTTCTTTAACGTTGAAGGATTCTTATTCACCTTTTGTGAACATGAAATCCCCATAACAAGTGCAAGCATCATGACCCATAATAAACTGCGCATTATATATCTCTCCTGAAAGTAATATATCAACCCCACCTTGGACCTGGAACATTAGTTAAATACAAAATCAACATCACCATTATGAATATGTACAAAACGTAGTAGAACGTCATTTTTCTCGGTTGTTCTGGTGCCCCATAATCAACCTTAAGAACGTTGTTCCGAATTTTATGACAAAAATAGAAGAAGAGCACAGCAACAAAGCCAATCATTGCTGCACCTAAATAAAAGGGATTACCGTAGCCTGTTAATAAAGGTAAGCTCATTGGAGACTTCTTAAAATTCCAAGTTTGTTCCTTCCGATGTAGTCTACACGTATCTGCCGTGGCTGTGAAGGCAACTGTAAAGGGACTTAACTTTATACGAGTCGAAATAGGCACTAGCTCCTCATCTTTACCTAATCATCAAACTCATGATAAAGATACCAATTTTCACCAATCTTCAAAAAGCCCTCCTCGAGTGACATTAACTCTGGAGGAGTTTCATCTAAGCTTTTAAATAATGGTGTAGGCGTTTTTGGCTTATAAAAATACCCTTTACTGGATCCCGCAATAACGAATCCCCTTGCATTAACAACGATCTTAATTTCTCCTGGCCCTCTGGAACTCATTCCAACATCTATCTTCAATTCCTCAAATATTTTTTTGTATTCAGCCCATCTTGAATTGGATATTGCACCCTCGGGCATCATCCAACTTGAATGAATAAGTGTTGGAGATTTATCTTCTTGAAACATTCGAATGAGAGTTTCAAATTTCTCTCGATTCTTGATTAAGTTGCTAATTAAGAATCGATCGGTGTAATGACCATTGTCGTCCATCATTCGGTTAGTGCAGACAACATCTATAGTAGAAATTGATATCAGAATTACTGAAGCAAAATAAAATAGGGTCACAACAGAAATGATAAGGACTTGTTCTGATTTATTTTTCCAAGTGATTTTCATTAGACGGTCAAGCTAAGATTTTTTTATTAATAACCACCCGTTTCCATGATTTTTGACTGATTTGTGCATCAGTATAAATGACTAAACTTTACCACTCTCGCCACTCCCAGGTAATATCTTCTAAGTCAGTCACCAATCCGGCATTCAATGCAGCATAGGTTATGAGATCACAGATCTGTTCTCTTTGATCTGTTTCTATTAAGCCCCCATTACATTCTTTGTTTAAAACATTTAATTTTAAAACGGCGGACTTCACATTAACCATTATAAAAGCATCCCGAGATGTTCCTTCCCTTCCCGCTTGCTGCACTGAAAGCACGAACTCATATAGAATTTTTTCACACTTGTTAATATGCTCTTGTGAATAATCAGCATTTCCTAATAGCATGTAATTCTCCATACCATTGCGGAGGTTTTGGAGTTTTTCGGCAACGGTTAAAGCGTTTGACCACTCCCCTTCATCTTCACTCTCATTTAAGTAATCTGAAGCCGTAGCCGTCTGATAAATAGTAAGTGGCAAAATCAGAGTATCCGCCGCTAAGCTAAATGGTAGGTCCGCCAAGGGAATAATGAAGTACCAAAATATTGAAGTTAGCCATTCAAGATCAAGCCGCGTCCCAGCGTACATCATATTTCCGTTGTAGTACCTAAGAGTTTTAGCAGGATTTTTATGATATGAACTTTGGGATTCTAATGTCATACAGCCAGAACTCAGCGGCATCACGGTAAGAAATAGAATCAAAATAGACTTTTTCATGACACCGGCTCCAATGCCAAATTTCAATCGCAGAACATACCCCTACCAGTTTAGAGTGGTAACATAAGCATCTATTATAAGAAGATCGTGGATATCTTTGAATTCGAATCAACTTCCATGAAGCTGTACTCTTTTTTAAGATTCAAGAAAATTAAATCCATGATCTCTTTAATGGTTAATTTTGATCTTTCCTTCGCTGAATATTCAATGGGCTTTTTATCGATGGAATGACTTACTGTTTCTGAAAGACTCAAATAACGCATTCTTTTACTAATACCCAACTCATTAAAAACTTTACGCCACAAAAACCACTTGGATATAAAATTCCCAGGTAAAATTTCATCCCAGGATTTTGAAGGTTTCATAATTTTTAAATCTAAAAAGCGGAGTTTGTATTTCATATGATAAAATGCTGACTGTGACTCACAGCTTGGAACACAAGCATGGATATGTTTGTGAATCATGGTCGCGAAATCCTTGATGGTGGTTTCTTCTGAAATATTGTTATTTAATTCATCAACGATGGGAGACACTTTTTCCAGGTTAAATAAATCAGACGTTTTCCAGAAAAAGAAAAAGCGATCGAGTTCATCCATTTTTTAAATCTCCACAAAGAAACAACCCTAATCTACCTATAAACAAGAGAAAACCATCTACTCAATAAATCCGAACTAATTAGTTCCTGTTGAATAACAGGAACTAAGCCGAGTTGGGATCAACTCGGCCGCGGACATTGGTTCGCAGAGCCTATGTTCAGCGGAGTGGAAAGCAAATCTGTGATTTGCTGAAACGGTTGAATCAGGCTCCGCAGGAGCAAGATTCAACAGAAACTAATTAGTAGTTCGATACATTCTTCTTTTTATATACCGTATGATTATAAGGATTCGGGGTAAAGCTCAAAAACAACTTCTTGAAAATTGGCAACCGCAACCCCATGTCTTGCAAACTCACGGTCAAGCTTGTTGGCAACCTCTCTCCCGATAAAGACATCAACAAGCTCAAGAAATACGGAGGCAAATTTAGAGCCATGACCATCTTTATAAGCAACGACATGGGCTACCTCATGAAGAACAACCATTTTGTTGAAGCCCCAACCGGACGGCAACGAAATGTAACCATGATAACGTCCATCAACACCCCCTGAATACCGATTCCCATAGGCATATCTTCTTGACCCTCCCTCTTTAACTTCAATCGATTCAATTTTTGAAAAGAATCTTTGCCACCAGGGAGAGTCGATCACATCCATGACGAAACGTTTGGCCGCTTCCAGGTTTCGGAATTTCTCAACATCCCATCGGACTGCGTTCTCCGCAGCATAGAGTCGCTCAGCCTCCGAGCTTATAATTTTAGGCTTTGTTTCTCGTGACACCTCAACGATCAAAGGACCCGTTTCAAATCCATGCTCAACCCTGATCTTCCTCATAGAACTGAGGTTAATACTTTCTTTTCTCACAATGAGTCCATAAGAGCCGGTGGTGAGCCCTGAAACCCAGAATTGCCCCGCCTCATCTGTTTTTGGCATCTCGATACGGTGCGTCTCGTGGGATTCATCAAATACATGAACGGTCAGATTGGCAACACCGGCTCCACTTTCATCCACAACCGTTCCTGATATCGCACCACCTGGATCAAGGCTGACTGTGCCTAAGTTAAGAGAGTCGCCCTTCCAAACTTGAAAGGGGTCACTAACATATTTGAAGTATCCGTAAGCTTTAACTTCAAGCTTAAGCTCGTGACCTTCCTTCAATCCTTCGATGACCCACGATCCCTTGTCATCCGGTATTGTGGTTGCATAGGCTTTAAAGTCATTCGTCTCAGAATCATAACGATGAATATAAACATTAGTGTTGGGAATAGGAAAGCCATCCAAGCTGAGTACTCGCCCATAGCATTCAGTAACGACTCTGTCCTCTCGTTCATCAGAGTCAGAAGTCATCCTGATAGGTGTTGGAATTTTTATATTAGAGCGAACTGATGATTTTACTGATCTTCGAAAAGGATGAACTCGAAGTCTGCGCCGCATGTTGATAGGGCTGAGAATCTTACGAGGAGGTGGGATTTGAAGGTGCCTATCCAACTGACCACAGCAAATGATCTTACTTTTAAATGACGACAAGTTGTGCTGAGGAATTTGCTTCCTTTCTGACATCCCCAGAAAAACAGCAATTCCCATACACGCGAGACCCATAATGAGATTTCCAACCACTTTCACTCTCATGGGAGTTTGAGACGATGGAATCGTCTCAATATTCATTTTCTCCTGGGCATAGTTTTAGGATTTTAGGGCGAAGGGGAATATAGCGAGAAATCGTTGGTGGTTTTAAGAGATAAAGTACGGACTCCTCACAGAAGGTGTGATTTTTTAGCTTCTGATGGGTCTTAAATCTATCCATTAGGTTTAAGCACCAACTTTAACTAGCCCGAAGCACTAGCAATCACACCTAGCCTTATTTATACTTACTCTCCAATTTTTCAATCGACTCCCACAGCTCCATCGATAGATCCTTAAACATACATACCTTTTCTCTATGCTCTGGGATATTTATGAAATCACTTTTATCAAGTTTCTCTTCAAACTCTTCAAAGGTTTTTTTTGCCGAAGTCAGATCCTCTAATTTAACAAACCAAAATGTTTTCTTATAAAGTTTTAGGATCCCTTCAACGTACTCCTCTTGTGAAACGGGAAGCACACAAATGAATTGAGCATTCTGCTGAGGTAAAGGCTGACCACGATACTCTATAAACAAGGCAACTTGAGGTGGGGCCTAGGTAATTTGCTTAGGAATGCCTGGAAGACCCAGTTTAATGGAATCCTTCTTTAGGATCTTACAAACAAATGAAGAATCACCCTTAATCAATACAGATTGGTCAGAAGAATTATGTACCAACTGTTGAAGGACGTTTTCAAATTTATTTTCCGTGATGATTTGTTCTCCAAATACTCTGCTGGTTGCTACCTTACCCCAATTCTCTTGAGATAAGTCAATTAAGTACGTTCGACGGCTCTCCAAACTTAATAAGATTAAAAACAAATTTTTGGAATCTTCATTTAACAAGAAATTTACTAATTGTACCGCTCCTTCTCTTTCGCTAACAAAGCGCTTCAAAGCTTTCAATACTGCTGGATTTCCGGCTTCGTTTAATAATAAAGAAAATTGAGAAGGATCTTTCCTCAATTTCATATGCACAAAAGATGCGTGAATAGCGTTTCGATTTATAAACACAAAAGTGCCCACTACGATGAATGCGGTAATGGATAGAAGCACAAAGATTTTGGTTATACGTTTTCTCTTCATACTCTAATTATCGGATGAAATTGAAGGCTGCTTTTGAAAAATCTCCACTCTGAAGTTGTGAATTATTCGCCAAAACCGATGAAGCCCTTCGATCCCTCGCTAAAGCTTCGGGCTTGGTAAGTGGGTCAATTCAATACTAATTAATAAATGAATTACGTGAAATCCTTAGCTACAAATTAAACATTGAATGCGATTCGTACCCCTCAAGCCCGAAGCTTTAGCGAGGGATAATGAAGCGTCATTTGGCTTAATATTTGATTTGTTCTAAAAATTCACAGCCTCTATGCGTACCGACAAGTCGTAAACTGAAATTAAGTATAGCAATAGAATAATCACACCTGCGTCTCTGGGTCACCCTGAAGAGGTCCTTTTTCGGAAGTCACTCGGAAAAACAATCCACTTCTTTTTATACGCAATATAGAGGAATCCAATTACTGCAAGAATACCAAGTGTGATCTTTACTCGGCCCTTAATCTTCCTCCATTGAATGGCAGCTTGATACTCTGCCATTGTCTTATCAAGTAGAGCTTTATCTTTAAATCCATATTGGTTAGATAGCTCCAATAAATCTATACCTGCTTCGACCGTAGTTGTATGAGCGAGAATCCTGGCCAATGAAAAGAGTAATTCTGAAACAACAACATCCCTAGGCTTCACAAATACTAATCTCTCATGGAGTTGAAATTCCAAAGCTTTACCGATTTCATTAATGTCGTATTGAGTACCACCTATAGTGACCTTTGAAGTTATGTCAAAATACTCCGGAAGTGGGATGACTCTTTCGTTTTCAAAGGCATTGGGAGAAGCTTCTAATTGGATCTTTGTTTCTAAGATCAATTGGTGAAGCCATTCTGTTCCATCATGAGATTCAGGATTACGATTTATTGCCTCGCTAATCCATTTTAAAGCTTGTTTGTTGTCACCAATTAATTCGTAGGCTGTTCCCAAATTGGCAGCCGTACTGTATTCACCCGGGTTTATTCGTTCAAACTCTATAAGTTCTTTAATTGCCAAATCAAGATCACCCGCCAGAATTTTCTTAACACTATTCCAATCCTGATCCGAATCTGGAACTTCAGCTGCCTGCCTCAATTCCATCAATTCTTCAAGTTTCGTTTTAGGAGTTTCAGCGATGATTGATCGCAGTTGAGAAGCGATGAAGTGACCCGAAAGTCTTGTACGCCCACCATCGATCGTCGTGCCGTCTATCCATAAACAGGCGTTTGCAGCAGAAGCCATCAATGAGAAGACTAAAGATACGCAAAGAATGAAGCTTAGACCTTTAAAGCTCTTCATCTGATAAGCCTCCACTGAATATTTTGATTTAATCTTCCCAATGTATCTTAAACTTTTTTGACGGACAATTATCAAATCCTATCTTTTAGCCAACGAACTGAGTGGAGAATGGACATGAATATGAGCTTGAGCGATCACTTTTAATAATAATACACATCCTTAAACTGCTCATAGTACTCTTCACCATGATACAGATCGACAGGAACAGTAATCGGTAAAACTAAAGTATCCAAAGCTAATGAGAACGGGAAATCGATTACTGTCGTTGTATTACTTATCCAAGTGGCAATATATCGATTTTTCCTCCCCCACAAATTTATGTTTCGGCGAGTCCCACCATAGGTAGCAGGATGGATTGGATCTATCGAATCATATAATGAAAACAAGGTCGAGCATCCCTGTAGACACATCAGGGTCACTAAAATTGAAGTCGTTTTCAATATTTTCCCGATAACAGACATACTCCATTTACTGAAGAACATTCATCTCCTCCAAAACAAATTCCCACAATCAATCCCTACAAACCGCACTATGATCAAGGCAAGGTGACAGAAAATCATGACTGTCTTCCACTCCACAATTGGGAAAGGGTTGTGGAAGAGCTTGAGATCCAAAGAAAAAGTGTTCAAGCAAGTATATTGGATCCGTTAGATCAATTGAGCCGCTATCATCAAAATCTACGGCATCCATGCAATTAAGGATATTTTCATTTGCGATAAACATATATTCTAAAGAAATAATGACATCAGAAATATCGGCAAGCCCATCCTCATTTATATCTCCCCTTATAAATCGATAAGGAAATTCACAATCCACTTTATTTGTAGTAAGGATCTCTTCTCCACTCACACAGGGTGGCGGGTAACGGTCGAGTAGACCTTCTGAAAACTTTTCGGTGTAAGTACAATTAAATGTCTGATAGCTCCCGTCAATCAACCTGGAATCAATAATGTATTTCTCTCCGATTTTAAAATCCAAACGACAATCTGTAAGTAAATAGCTCACTTCTAGTTCATTCAGGATTGGACCTTTCCAAATAGCCTCAACTTCGACTGTAACAATATTCTTCTTTTCTTCGATTGTTGAACTTTGAATTTCCCCCAAAATAAAAGAATCCGCAGACATCAAAGCGTGTTCAAGCTCAATGGGGATGGGACAATCACAAGGCTGAGCGGTGGTAGACTGATGATAGATCACCAGGCATAAGAGAATCTTAACGCTCATTTTTAATTGGTTCATCATATCAGTCTCATGTCATTGCTCACAAAGAGCATCCATAACAACGATTTTTCCTTCCCCTTCATGAGCCCATCTTTGACTTTATTTCATTAAAATTGGTACAAGGATTCAAAACGATAATGATATCGCAAATTTTAAATGCACCCTACAAAACTTTAAATAACATTAAGTTCTTCAGAACCGAAAAATAGGTTAGTATAAAGCTCCAAACTTAAATATGGTCTTAGAACGCTATTCTTGATTCGATTTGTTATGCGCCTTAAAACATCTCTAATATCAACTGCATTAATTCTTTGCACGGTTTTCAATCCTGGTGAATTTTCTAAATCAGGAGAAAAGGTAACAAAGGATTACAAGAAGCTCTTTGAATCAAAGTCTAATGACGAACTGCTTTCTCTTTTAAACGAGAACATCGACAAATCACATCCAGCTCTCCTCGCCATCCTCATTCACCGTAAATGTGAAAGAGTCGTACCTCATTTGTTGAAGTATTTGAAAGACAATCCAGCTCGAGGAAGCATCGGTACGATTTTAGGTATTTTGTCTAATCGAAGAAAGTTAGTAGCTCGCCTCGGCCCAGACGCTTTGCCTTTATTAGCCGATGCCTTGAAAGATGAGAATACGGATCATGAGTTCATTCTAAGTACACTACTTGAATTTGACTCTGATCTGTCGGTTGTCCTTCCAAATGTTTATCAAATCTTTCAGGGTGGAAGTGCTCAAACACCAGCTAAGCAATCTCGAAGAAGGTATGAGACGTCCGTAAAGCTGCTGGCTAAACTAGCTTGGTTTCAGCCAAAAAGTATTGAGAAGTTCAAGTCTAAGATTTTAAAAACGGCCATCCAACAATTTCGTAAAAATGAAAATAACTACTACATCAAAAAGCATTTGTATTCATTGTTAGGTAGTTTCAAATCTCAAGCTTCTGAACTCATCCCCGATATTATTCAGAGTTTTGAAAGAGCTCACCAATCTGAAAAAGTGAATCTCATCATTCTCTTACAGAAAATCTCTCCAAGCCATCCTAAGCTGCTAAGTTTTACAAAAGAGCTTTTAAGTGAGCTTTCAAAGAAAACCATAAATCTTTATTTATTAGAACCTATTCTTTCCGCATTAGGTCCTTCAGCCAAACCGATCCTTCCTGATATTTTTAAAGTCATTAGAAACACAAAAAACCATTTAAACCTGGATGGATTATCCTATTCATTGACTCGGGTAGATGAAGAAGCATTTTTTAAGTTTTGCTTAGCCGAATGCTCTAACGAAAATAGAACAGCAAAACAAAATGCAATTTACTGCTTAGGAGTCTTTAAATCGAAAAGAAATGAAGTCTTAAAGCTATTAAAGAAGTACATTCACGATAAGGATACTCAAATTGCAATCGCTGCCCTTCAGGCATTAGAACAACTTAAAGAACACGGGAAGGACCTTATTCCTGAGGTCTTCGATTTGGCAATATCATCGAAATCTCAAGACTTAACGGAAGCCGTATTTTGGTATCTTCTCAGAACAAGGATCCCAATCCCTGATTTCTGTAATCGATTAAAATCTTATATTAAAGACTCTGCATTTGGTTCGGAATATACTGAAGGCGTCGTTTACTTTGAAATGGAAACAGACCCAAAAGTGAAGTCGTGTCTGAATCAGTTTCTACTCGATATTTTAAAATCAAATGATAGAGAACAGATCAAAGTAGCCATCTACACTCTTATCCGAGCCGGTTCGTTTCCTGAAGCAAAACCATTTTTAGAAAAAATTAAAAAGACATTGGACCCAGAAAAAGATGAAGAGTATTTTGAGCTCATCGAATTTGCAATTGAAGAGTGTGAGTACGATCGTTCTTCAGAGGTTTTGTTTGAGGATATTTCATTAGATGAACCGGTAGACAAGATTTACCGACTGCTTAGAAGCTCATAAAGTTAAACTACTAACTACAGCAAGTGAACAGACAGAAATTGAAGCTGTGCTTTATTTCTCTCTCCAGCCGAACAAGGAATCTACCTTGTTTAATCAATGTCGATCTCGCTTATTTTTCGGAGTCCCTATGGTCTTCCAGCCGGTAGAAGCTCTATAAACTACAAGAAAAACACATTACTGTCATTATTCCAATATTTCTGGAAGATTCGAATATACGAAGCTAAAAACCATCAACAGCTAAACGGCACTTTTTGCGAAAGGAATATATGCCAAGAAATAGAGATCCTTGATGATTTCTTTAATGAAATTATTGAGTACCAAATACCAACCCCACAATCACATTCAGAACTTATAAACATTTTTTTACATCACTTGAATGCGAAGAATGGGATAACTGTTAATTCCCATGGTGTAGAAATAAGAACCAATGACGGGAAATTCGACCTTAGATATTATTTCTTAAACAACAGTTTTCTTGATCAAAATCTAAACAAGTGTGCCTTCTTAAGGCACGGAGACATTCTTCCTGCAGGCTTTACTCCTCAAAATTTAGAACCGTGCACTTATCTCTATGTGCACGCCCCCACCCGGCTAAAAAACTCGCAAAAATGGGATGAAGTGATTTGCCCAGGAATAAAGCTTGAGAATTTCAAAGCAGCCGTTGAAGCCTATGGTTCTTTGAAAAATATCGAAGCCAAAGAAATGTTAGAAGAATTAACGGAGTTAACTGAATCTACCAATAATTGGCTGGATGCTTTAAAAGCGATAGCAAACAAAAAACGCAGTTCATGCCCTCATGGTTATAACTGGACTGAGGGGTGGAGCTCGAAACATATTTACCAACTCCATTTGGATACGAACGATGGAAAATTTGCAGGTGAAGAGGATTATGATTCCCAAGTTCGAGCAATCTACTCCCAGGTAATTGTCTTCGATGAAGTCTGGGCCGCAACGTATCCCCACTTAGCAAAGTCTCTCCAATTTTATGCTTCCGATGAGAAGCTTCTAAAAGATGAGTAATTTCGAAAGCGTAACTTTAAGCTCAGATAACCCAGAAGACTGTATCAAAATATTGAGGCATGCCGACAGCTTGCTTAAAGATTCAAATTGGTCATCTGGAATCAATTTAGAATTCATAAGCAAGAACAATAAATCGCTGATAATTGATCCCTGCATCAATCACGTCACATGGGGAGACATCGGCGCCAATGATTCAGACCGCTACTGGGTTGAAAACATCCCTCAAGAATCAGTAGAAAAGTTAGTCATCGCCTTCAGTGAAGGAGATGAGCAAACGCTCAGGCTCTTTGAGAATTGGTATTACGATCCGACGAGGAAGCGGTTTTAAAATGCGATAGTTAGCACTACTCTTTACAGGAATTCCCAGAAACAAGAAATTCCTTAGCAGCTAACTACCTCTCCCTAACGTCTTCATGATTAAATTCCGCAGCCACCGTCGTCGACTCTAAAGATCGGTGAGTTGGGTCCTTTCTCGTCGCCAATGACGGTCACTCATTCTGTTTAGCCCTAGTTAGTGACAATGTGTCAAGAAAAGTACGAGCTACCGCAATTACCAACAAGAAAGCTTTAACCTTGAAGCCTCCTCACGCCAGCTCTCAACAAACGTTAGTCGTATGCATCGACTTAAATATCCCGATGACCATAAAAGATCAGCTTAAATATTTCAGTTAATCTTAAGATTTAAATACGGTTTTACTCAATTGGTGTTTAATTGCCTCAAATACACCCACCTCTTTTAACCTTATATTACCGATAAATTCAGCTATTTAATTTGTAATAGATCGACGGCATTTACGAACTTTGATTAAACAATACGATCGTCCAGATGGCTTTGAATACCTCCAAATCCTAAATGAAGGATGGAATTATTCAGGCTTTCTCCAAACTAAATTTAATCAAACTTTGCGAGCTTTATTATGGAAATTATAAACGGGCAATCAAAAACCGAGGAAACAGCAGAACGTGATGGACTCTTTGAAAGTTACGACTATCCGTTCCTCATCTCTGCGCTATTAAGCTTTGTCGTAAGCGTTTCTCTTTGGTTTTTAGTGAATCATGACTATGGAATTTTCGTGGGTATTTGGGTGCCCTCCATCCTTTCACTTTGGGTAGGAATAAAACTCTCAATGAGAAAGGAGAATTAAAGTGTTCGACTCCATCGGCGGAACATTAATTGGAATCTTTGTTTTTGGTTTTGTAATCACATTGATCGTCTTAAATGGAATTGCTCGTGCGAATGAGTATTACAAACAGACTGAATATGCCAAGGAACAGAAAAAGATTGCAAACAAAAAGACAGCGGTATCCACAAAACCTAAGGTAGAACCATCCGTACCTCAACGAGTATTGTCAGGAACGAATCAATGAGTGAGTTTACCCCTCCTCTTTATATAGTCTTAGGAGCAAGTGGTGGCATCGGATCTGAGGTTTGCAGAAAACTTCATTCTCATGGCGCCAAAATTGTAGCCAGTGCTCGACGAGAACAAAGCCTAAAACAACTCGAAGAAGAACTTGGTGCGATCTCAATAAAGGCAGATGCGTCTAAGTTTGAGGAAGTCGACTCTTTGTTTGAGCAGGTTCAAAACCTTGGACTTTCTGTTTCAGGAGTAGTAAATTGTGCAGGTTCACTCTTACTGAAACCAGCTCACCAAACCACCCAGCAGGAGTATTTCCAAACGGTTGAGTCCAATCTTACTACGGCATTCGCAACAGTCAGATCAGCTCATCGTGTCTTGAAAGAAAATGGAGGATCCATAGTATTAATCTCTTCAGCTGCAGCACAAATTGGGCTACCCAATCATGAAACGATTGGAGCTGTAAAAGCTGCCATATCAGGATTAACCATTTCTGCTGCAGCCACCTACGTTTCTTCAAATATTCGAGTTAACGCAGTGGCTCCAGGGCTCACTATGACACCGATGACAAACCATCTTTTTGAGAACAAGATTGTCGCCAGGGCCTCGACCGCTCTTCATCCATTGGGACGATTGGGTACTCCCAAAGATATCGCTTCAATGGTCACATGGCTCTTAGGTCCTGAAAGCAGCTGGGTTACAGGGCAAGTTTGGGCAGTAGACGGAGGACTATCGAGCTTAAAAGCAAGACCTCCAAAAGAAAAAAAGACGAGTTCGAATCAACAAAAATCCTTAACTTTATGAGGCCTAACAATGTCTAAAGCTGCGATCTTTACTGGATTGATCCTGATTATAATTGGTTTTGGAGGGTTTGCCGCTGCTGGCTTTGAAGCAAAAGCGATTACGGCATTAATTCCTGCATTTATTGGATTTCTTATCTCTCTATGTGGATGGATTGCTAACCAGCCTCAAAAGAGAAAACATGCTCTCCATGCTGCTTCAGTTCTTGGCTTGCTTGGTTTCATTCTCCCTGCTGGAAGATTAGGAATGTTAATTACAAAGGAAAATTTTGAATGGAAACTGGGAAGCATAATGCTGTTGTCAGCCTCCATCGTTTCCTTAGCCTTCCTTCTTCTTTGTATCAATTCATTCATTCAAGCAAGAAAAAACATCTCAAGTGAAGCCTAACTATTTTGATTGGCTCGACCAACAACGTACGAAGGATTAAGCAGCTCACCTTAACTGATCTAATAGACCAAAGAATTCAGGTTGAAGTAGAATCTCTATAGTTAAATTATCACATGCTAGACTTAATTCTTTGGGCTCACTTTCTGACTACGATCGCATCGATAGGCCTCATTTGGTTTGTGCAGATCGTTCACTACCCTCTATTTCTGAAAGTAGGTGAGCTCAACTTCAAAGAATATGAAGTTTCGCATCAATCTCGAACTTCTATCGTAGTTGCCCCATTAATGTTAACTGAGTTAGCAACGGGATTACTTTTAGTGCTTCAGAGACCCAGCTTTATAACCATCGAAAGTTCTATTGCTGGCTTTTCCCTCTTACTCATCATTTGGTTTTCTACGTTTTTGTGGCAAGTACCCTTGCATCAAAAACTTTCTAAGGGCTATGACACCGCCCTGATCCAACAACTTATTCGATCTAATTGGATTCGTACTCTTGCCTGGACCGCAAGAGGATGCATCACTTTGAATATGGTTCTATCCAAAAACTAATTAGTTCCTGTTTATTCAACAGGAACTAATTATCTAACTCAGAAAGAAACTCGTTCGCCTTTATCAAATGTTGTTTTAACTTTTGATCTGTCATTTTATTAAGTTGGTGAACCATCATCGATAAACGAGGATTTTTAGAAAAGAAATTTCTATGTTTATGGATAAATCGCCAATAGAGGCCATCCCAGATTTCACACCATGAATCGGTTCGAAAGTCGCTCATCTTCTTTATGTAGTTCGATGAGCTTATATATGGCTTAGTTGACATCAATCCACCATCGGCATATTGACTCATACCATAGACATTTGGAACCATGACCCAGTCATATGAATCTATAAATAACTCCATGAACCAACGATAGACCTCATCCGGGTCAAATTCGCAGAGTAACATGAAGTTCCCAAGTACCATTAGTCTTTCAATATGATGAGAATAGCCCGAGTCTAAAACTCTTTGAATGACGACATCAACAGGCTCGATTCCCGTGCTCGCAGTCCAAAAGGAATCTGGAATTTTCCTGCTATGATTCCAAAAGTTCTTTGTCCGCTCTTCAACCCCCTTCATATCGTAGACGGTTCGAACATACTCTCTCCAGCCGATGATTTGTCGAATAAATCCCTCTAAAGAGTTTAGGGGGAGCTCATTAGACTCAGCATAATTAAGAGTATGCTCGATAATTTCATGAGGGGTTAAAATCCCTATGTTCAATACAGGGGTCAGTACAGAATGAAATAAGTAGGTTTCATCCTTGGCAATCGCATCCTGGTAATCACCATAGAAACGAAATCTTTGCTCTAAAAAAGAAGTCAGCCAGTTTCTTGCTTGCTTAAAAGTAATCGGATAAACAAACGTATCTCCATTCCCCGGATTATCGGGAAAATATTGAGCCACATACTCCTTTGCTTCCTTTAGATAATTATTAACCCGATGCTTGGGGAGAGTCGGAACTGCTATATTTTTAGGAAGCTTTTTTCTATTTTCAGAATCATAACTCCACTTGCCCCCAACGGGCCCCTTTCCGTCGAGTAAAATATTAAAACGCTTTCTTTGCTCTTGATAAAAAGAGCCCATAAAGAACTTTTTTTTCTTCTTAAAAAACGCCCTACAAGATTCAAGATCAGATATGAAGAGAGGAGAATCTAATGCATTTAGATCAATCGATCGGCTTTTTGCACCTTTTTCAAGCCGTCTCTCCAGCCAACAGTCATCGACATTGACGTAAATAGCTTCTTTGCAATCGCCCAATAAATTGAAAATTTCTTCGGACCGTTGAATCTCAAACGCCGACACATAGCTAACCACCTTCCCCTTGCTGGTGAGGTAATCACTATACATCTTCATTGTGGCTCTATGAAGGATCAGCTTTTGTTTATGAAACTTGTACTGACGAAAGAATAGAGGATCTTCGATTAAATAAAATTTTTCACAAAGATTAAAAGCAGGATGTTCTTTAAAAAGCTGATGAGGATAGATAAGGGCAGCTTGACTCATTTCATTTGTTCACTCTATTACCAGACACTGCTCTGGATCATTTTTCTCCCGTCTCATCCTGTAGTTTTTGAGTAGCTGCTTTAGCGATTTCTCGCAACATTCCAGAAAACACAATCTTGTGCAAGGGGAATAAACTGTACCAATAGATATAGGCAAACAAACCGACAGGATCGAAAATAGCTGTTTGCCGAATTTTGGATCCATTCCCAGACGGCTCGACTTCAAATTGTAACCACGCTCGGCCAGGTACTTTCATTTCTGCCTGAAGTAAAAGCAGTTTATTCTTTTCTATTTTTTCTACGCGCCAAAAATCGACGGTGTCTCCTGGAGCAAGATTCAGTGGATGCCTCCTTCCCCGTCTTAAGCCCGGGCCTCCAACAAGAAAATCGAGAGCGGCTCTAATTTTCCACAACGCATTTCCGAAAAACCAACCGTGATCTCCGCCAATTTTTTCTACTTGAGAGAATAAATCAGACCGACTACAAGGAGCTTGGATGCTTTGAGATTCAATGAGTCGTGATCCAAAAGAAACTCCACCCCATTGTTTCTCGGCGCCTGTAGAAGATAATGCATCTGACCAACGTGTCTCAGCAAATTCTTGATCTTCATTCGTCAAGGCTCTCTCAATAGCGTGACTAAGACCCACCGGCTTTACCGTAAATAACTTCTGGGTATCAGGATTCTCTACTAAGGTGTCGTGACGTAAACTTTCAATTAGAATTCGCCCAACTCTGGAATAAAGAGGGGTGACCAAACCTAACCACAAGCTCGACAGACGGGCGCTCAAGACGGGAACAGGAATAATCCAACGCTTTAGTTTTCGGTGCTTGGCATACTCCAGCATGATATCTCCATAGGAGACACGGTCAGGACCGCCAATTTCTACGATTTGACTCGAATGATTTTCAATTTCAATCGACTCTAATAAGTAACTGATGACATCTTCAATACAAATGGGCTGAGCTAAAGATCGTACCCATCGAGGGGTAATCATGACCGGCAGTTTTTCTACTAAGGCGCGAATCATTTCAAAAGATAAGCTTCCTGATCCGATGATGATCGAGGCTCTGAACTCAATGACAGGAACTCCCGAGCTTCTAAGTAATTGCCCCACTTCATGTCGACTGGATAGATGCGCCGACTCCACTTCCTTAGGCCCTAAACCCCCTAAATAGATGATTCGTTTCACCCCAGCATCTTTTGCTGCTTTCGAAAAGATGAGTGCGGCTCTTCTATCTTCTTCAACAAAATCACGATTGGATCCCATCGAATGAACCAGGTAATAGGCAGTATCAATTCCATTAAGGGCAGAAACAATCGACTCTGGGTTTAAAACATCTCCCTTGACGACCTCTGTCTCAGAACTCACCCGAGACTGTAAATACTCGGGCTTTCGAGCAAGGCAGCGAACCTTATAATTTTTGTTTTCGAGAGCCTTGAGCAGACGGCCACCGACATATCCCGTAGCTCCAGTCAGAAGAATTCTTTTTTTCTGTGCGATCATTTTTGTCTTATCCATGATTCCAGCGTAATCGGCATAAATCAATTAATTGCAACACTTTAAAGCAAGCTCGCTTAATAAAGGAATGAGCCTAAAATCGACACTCACCCACCATGTTTTCATTAAGTAATTCGAAGAAAACGACCATTTATTACATATGAATTGAGATAGGAGATTTTGGAGCTCAATTTAGAGACAAAGACTCAAACACTCGACTGAAAGGGTTGAAACAAAGAAGCAATGACGAAGTTACTTGAACGGAATTGCACACCCTCAATGTGAAACGAGGATTCCATAATTTTATTAAGTCATTTCTGGTTATTTTGGTAGGAGATCCAAATCTGCGCTCTTTAAAAATCTCAATTCACCTTTAGTCAGCAGGGAGATCGATGGTTGAAGAAATAGGTTGTATTTTTTTTGATTATTGCGATAGCCTTTTTAAAGATCTCAGCTACAAGATTTGACTTTAAACTAACTCAACTCTAATCGGTATCACCATGAAAACGCTTTCTTTAATCTTTATCTTATTTTCCTCTGTCACATTGGCGGGCTGTAGTCTCACTCCTATTAAACTCAACACTCCTCCTCCCTCCCTTCCAAATGGGACGGACTCCGCTGAAATTATTGTCTTAAGAGATGGGAGCTGGGTGGGTGCTGCAGTAAGCCCGGGAGTGTACATCAATGATATGCATGTTGGAGAATTAGGTGTCTCCGATTTTGTAAGCTACAATGTTCCAACTGGAAATGTAAAAATGTTTGTAGGAACTGAAGCAAGGTCAGAAGCTTCCTTTCCAGTTGAGGCGGGACAGTCTTATTATTTTAAAATCTCAATGACTGCAGGTTGGTGGATAGCTAGAGCTCAATTAGAAATTGTCCAAGATCCTCAAGCAGGAAAGAAAATGCGTAATAGCTATGACAACGCAACCTTTGATTCGCCGAGACCATTCCCCTTTGAGGTGAACTAAAGAAGCACTCGTTTGCTCTCGCAAGCTTTGTTCTTATCGGCAGTAGCTCTGACGACAAAGCAAATAAAATCCGTTTATTCTGAATCAATATCAGAGCAATTAAATTTAGGTGTCCCATTCTGAGTGAAGAGCTTTACGAGACGATGAACGCCGACTACAAGTCGGCCGGAATGATTCAAAATAAACCAGAATTGTTATTTTTTTAGATATTAGTTAATTGAACAGAATAATGCGTATTTAATCTTCAAAAGGGATAATTTTTTAAGTATACAATTGATATATTATTAGTTTAGAAAAAATAAATCCATTTACTGATCCCTTAGCATCATAATAATTAACAAATTCACTTCAGCCAAATTGACGAGGGTTTCATTTTAGTCAATCAACCATTTCATCTAATAATACGATCACCTACGGAGTTGAGATTTACATGTCACAATCGAAGAAAAGCAAAAAAAAACCGAGAGTAAAACAGGATAAGTCACAGCACCTTAAAGATTATTTAATCGATTATTTCGATGTAGATCAATTAGGTAAAGTAATCACCTTAAAAGATTTATCTAATAAATATAATCTTGCCTACGATAAAGATAATGACAACAGAGGGAAATATATTCAGAAAACGATTCAGTTCATTGAATCTAATCTTGACCAACAAGACTTAAATTTCTTAACGGAACTAAAAACCCATATTGAAAAATTTCCTAATAAGGCAAGTAAGAAGGGCGAAAAAACAGTCGGCCACGCTGAAGTCAGAACCGCTATCGAAGACCTCAATAGTAAATTCCTCTTTCGCTCCGGAGCTCAAGTAAAAATCAAAGCTGGAAAGAGCGGGCCGACAGCCACCGCAGAATTGGTTAGAGACCACCAAGAAACTCGAACGGCCAGAGAACAGCATCGCCCCAAGTGTAAAACAAACCTAGCTAAGCTTTTTTATGAGGTTATCTTTAAATGCAGCTTTAAAAATCCAAAAATTGAATTTACTTCACACGGCAGTACTAAGGCTAAAGAGAGATTAAATACGAAGCTAATAGAGATCTGGGAAAAGCCCAAAGTAAACCTTGCACTTGATTCTGGTTCCACCACCACCCAAATTGCTCAGCTAATGGTTCAACAAGTAGTTAAACTTCCTTTAGACATTGATCTTGATATTGATGGGACTCCCGAAAAGAAAACCATTACTTTTAGAATCATCACAAACTCACCTTCAATTGCTCACAGTCTTACCGCTTCAAAGAAAGTCACTAACACTACGGCTGTTTGTATTATTGGAGGTCAAATTAGGTCAGAAAGGGATAGTGTATGTGGCTTACTCGCTCAACAAGCACTGAAGGATTGGCAGTTTAATTTTGACTTGTCCGTAATCGGAGTGACGGGCTACAGGTCAGGAAAAGTATATTGTGATGATCCGGCTGAAGCAGAAATGAAGTCGGAGCTCCTTTCCAGGGGGAATTTAAAAGTATTATTATTTGACAGCGCAAAACTAAGAAGAAAATACTTCATTCGAGAATTCGCTCAAATTATTCCGTCTTTAGTTGATTTGGTTTTGGTTGATGACGGGATAGCAAATGAGCACTCGGAGGATGTTGAAAACTTTGTAGAAAGGGCGAAAGATAATGGGGTAGTTTGCATGGTATTAAAAACTAAGAAATCTAAGAACTCCGAGCAAGCGAAGAAAGAATAATCCCAAATTAAGAATCCGATTAATCGTGGTTAAACACTTCTGTGCTCGTTTCTCTTCGACATAAAAATGAATGAGTTTGAAATTAGGAGTGGGCCCAATAACCATAAAAAAAGCCAGCTGCAATCGCTACATTGCAGCTGGCTTTAAGTAGAACAACTTGTGTTGACTTTACTTAGTTGGGGGTGTGAACGTTTCTTTAAGAACGATCACCACAACTAAAGCCAACATCGCCAAGGCGAACGAGGTTGCTCCTAAGAATAAAATCTCAGCCATCATGGTTCCTCCCTTTTGGCTTTAAGATTGAAATTAGAAACTCAAGCTCCCAGATCATACCTTCCAAGCCGGAAGACCTCAAACCCATAAATCCAAGCACTGTATTGAGTTGCAACTCGTCCTACTGGCCTTCCTGTTAATTTAACGGAAAGTAACTACATTTCTGCTCAAACTAACAGGGCTCTGATTAATTGGGGTCACTTTTGGGGTTATTTAGATCAGGTTAACCCGGGGACCAGAATAAATTGAGACTCAGATTTTTTTAAATTTCGTCTATAAAGACTTCCCGAACTCGATTCGGAACTAAAATTCACGGGTAGGTGCCTCACTATTGGCGTTCTAAGAAGTCACTTTAATCCGTACTAAAACTCAATTTCCTCTTGGATTCGACGAATTAAAACCAACGCCAATCGCACTGGATGGCTTTAATTTCCTGTACCACCCCTTATGAAAGTTCAGTTTAACTTGGGGTCACCGTTGTACTGCTGGAGTGAAGGCTGAGGCGTAGCCGAAGCCGTAACGGAAGCAGTACAACGAGTTGCGAATTCCACTGGAGTCAGGTAATCCAGTAAGCTGTGAGGTCTGTGGTAGTTGTAATCGTCCCTCTATTGAGTTGTAAGTTTTTTCGCGGCGGTTCAATTTTCGAACTCTTCCATGGCTAAGAATTCATCTCGAAAGCATCTATGGAAACTTTCGGCGTACCCATTCTCCCAAGGGCAACCAGGTTCGATATAAAGGGTGTTGATATCAATCCCCTTCAACCATCGCCTGATTCTCTTAGAGGTTAATTCAGGGCCATTGTCGCTTCGAATTTTATTGGGTGCTCCTCTCTTTGCGATGAGGTCGATAAGAGTGTCGATAATACTTTCACTATCAATGCTTCGATCAACCTTTAATGTTAAGCATTCTCGGGTGAATTCATCGACAATCGTCAGCCACTTTAATTGGCTTCCTGAATGAGTCCGATCGAAAACAAAATCCCAACACCAAACATCGTTGGGCCGCGTTGCCTGAAGCTTATCGCAAGCGTTTTGGCTGTTGCCTAATCGCCTGCGTTTACGTCTTTTCTGCGGTACTTTTAGCCCTTCTTGGCGCCAGAGTCGGTAGATTCGAGTTTCGCTTGCGTTCCAAGCTTCAGCCTGAAGAAGCTTGGCTACCCTTCGGTAACCAAAGGGTGGGCGAAGACGAGCTAAATGCAGCATCCGGTCAACCAAGGGCTTTTCATCGAGCCTTGGTTTCGTTTTGTAGCGCTGGCTGCTTCTTGGCTGATCGACAACCTTGCAGGCTCGTCACTCAGAAATTTCGAATCTACCTTGTAGCTCTTTGACGGCGGCACGCTTTCAAGAAGGGTTTACCAGTTTCCCTCAGAGATGTGCTTAAGCATTTGGATATCCAAGGCTTGGTCGGCGACCAACTGCTTGAGGCGCTTATTTTCGTCTTCAAGCTCTTTGAGACGCTTGGCTTCTTCTGCTTTCATTCCGCCGTACTGATTTTTCCAACGAATGTAGGTGGATTCACTGACTTCTAAGGCTTGCAGAACTGCGGCGATATCTTTGCCTGCTTGCAGCATGGCATCGGCATCTCGAAGCTTTTTAATGATTTGTTCAGGGGAATGACGTTTTCTTCTTCTGGGCATTGAAGGTCTCCTTACCAATTGGTGTAATTACCTTCATAACAGATGGATCAGGTTTTTAAAAGCACTCCAATTGCTCGAGAAAGCCAATTTGTCTCAAGGGAGGAAATCGCGAAGAGGTTCGCAAAGGAAGGAAAAAGGTGCGAACGAACAGCGCGGCAACTCCCTTTTTTTAATCACCGTATCAATTGATACGTTTTATTTAAGGGTTACAGCCGCGCCTTCGAACGACGGGTGTTTCGCAAGTGCGAAACTCAGCACCAGCCATACTCACAAAAAAAGACTCACAACTTCCGTCGTGAGTCTATTAATAATAACTGGTCGTGGCGGAGGGATTTGAACCCCCGACCTTCTGACCCCCAGAGAAATATATTTGCTTCGCTAAAAACTGTAACCTCTTAGTAATCTTATACTAACACAAATCCCAAATTTCAAGTCTTGCGTTGGATATCGCCCGATTTTGGGGTGAAACGTATCAATGATACGGTGATGATTTGAATGAATTCTTCTAATCATTCTTTACAAGTTAGATGAAGAATTCCGGCTATCGCTTTACACAATGGGATTTTGTGAATTACGCAACTCAATGAATTCTAATCCTTAAATTCAATAAAAAATGCCCTTCAAGAATTCATGTCAAAGCCCAATGATTTACTTCCACTACACATTCGGCATTCTCGAATAAAAGAGGCAATTGGAAATCGGCATTTAATACAACAACGATTGGAGTACTTTAGGTCAACCAGAACTGCCGATCGACACATTTGTTTCATATCAACTTTAGAATCAGCCATTTGCCTTTCTGTATACTCCACTTGCCTAGGCTTTCCCAAAAAAAGAATAGGTAAATCAAGGCCCACCTGGTGATTCATTGCAACACAATGATTGAGACCTGCATGCAAGGAAACCTCTTCCGAATCCTTGCAAAAATAAACATTCTTATCGCACACCTTACAAAATCGAACATTCTCATTGTCTGTCGATTTTAAAGATTCCCAAGCTACTGGGCATGGCTCTTTAATTTCTGGTGGGCAATTTTGGATGAGTTTCCTTTTCATTGTTTCAATTTAAATGTCAAGTTTAGTTCTCAAGTTGAATACTGTTCAAGAAATTTACCTTTTTCCTATTATCTAAGGTAAATACTAATGAGAACGATATCAATCAAAACTTAATGAGCAAACTCTGACTACAGATGCCGCGGTCGAAATTATCGACACATTTGTTCCATACACTAGAGTCTCTTGTCCTTTAGACAAACTTAACTCTTCTCCCCCATTAGGATTGACTGAATGAATAAACAATCCTCCTGGGCCGACATTTTTAATTTTAAACTCTCCCACTAATCCAGATTCAGATACGTAAATCTCAAACAATTTCCCCTCTTCCAACTGAATCTTAAAGATAGTGCACAAAGTTTCACCAATGGTGGTCGAAAGATCGTTTTGTAAACAAATTCCCTCAAATTGACTACAGTTCTTATACCCGACCTTGCAGGTAAGCTCATCCTGGGTAGGATCGGTACCACACTCAGAAAACGGGTAAGCTGGGGGTTTTGCCCCAAAAAATCGATATGTCAATGCAACTATTGGATCTGTAATATCAATTCTGCCATCATCATTAACATCCATTGAATCAAGGCATAGTGAATCACCAGACAAGAACAGATATTGTAAGACATATACAGCATCTGTTATATCTGAGCTTTCACCATCTAAGTTTGCATCTCCCCTCATAAATCTTTCTTGAGAGGAGAGCAAAGAAGTACAAAATAAAATAATAAAGAAACTTATTAGAGTTTTCATTCTCCCCCCTATTATCTGATAAAAGACAAGGGAGTATATAGAACTCTCCCTCCATCAGATTTTGATCTTAAGGTAATTCGATTTGATGAAATAACATATGTCCCTCTTTCTGTAAGTATTTGCATCGGTGTATTTTGGTCTTGTCCATATATCTCCACAGAGCCAGAACCCATATTTTCAATCTGGAAAACACCAACTACATTAGAATCGGGTGTATAAAGATTGAAATCTTCGTTAATGTTTAAGTCCGTGAAACTAGATCGAGGGTTTGATAGAGTGTTCTCTTTTCCTGTAGATCTAATTGTTACAACTAATTGCCCTTCACTAAACAACTGATAGTCACCTGCCCCAGGGCCCCCTCGCTCATCGCCATGGATTCTTACTGCGTCAATTCCACCATCCCATAAAAAATATACTTCAATGTCACCAGGAAGGTTGTGCCTAATTGGATTTGCAGTGAAGGTTCCTGTTTGCAAAGAGGTGGCATTCGCTCTATCTCCTGTTGCACCTAAATCTACCATGACCAAAGCAGCTAAGTCATCTCCAATTAAAGGTTGCCCATTGCTATCCAAAAATTCTACTTGAGCATTTCGATCTATATTAATAGGCCCAAATGCGTCAATAATCCCAGCATGAATTGTATCTCCGGTAATTGGTGTAAAAAGCATTTTGATGGTAAGAGTAAGGCCAGCCACCAAGGCTATAATCAATATTGCCGTCTTAGTTTTCATTGATGCAACTCCCTAATATTTCAGTTTATGTTAGAAGGGCAAATCTTACCGCCCTACCTACTTAGACAACGTGCTCTCCTAAGTGAGTCACTAAAATTTAGAGTTTAAAGTATTTTTCAATTATTCGAGATTCTATAAATATTATTTAATTGTTGTAGACAACTTCTATTGGCAATGTAGTCATAAAATCCATACTATATTTCCTAAACTAATTTGTATCTAAATAGACAATTCAGTTGAAGGATCAACATAAGAAATGTTAGACAACGATGGAATGATTTTAGAAAACTATAGATCGTATTTAAAAATCTTAGCCTATGGTTTATTAACCAGTTATTGTAAAGCAAGAGTCGATGAATCTGATATCGCTCAAATAGTAATAATCAACGCTCATAATAAGAGGAATGAATTCAAGGGTGATTCCTCAATAATATTAAGAGCATGGTTGAGAAAAATATTAGTCAATACGGTTAAAAATGAAATCAAGTTTGAGAAACGAGAAAAACGAAATATCGACTTAGAACTGTCACTAGATCAAAATTCAACTCAGCTCGAAAATTTAGCCCATTCTTTTAGCGATGACCCCAATGATAAAATTCAAGCTGAAGAACTACTTCTAAAGATTGAACAAGTCATAACCTCACTTCCTGAAGATCAAAGGAATGCTTTTATCTTAGTCACCTTAGACAAAATGAAAACGTTGGAAGCTGCAGAAATGCTTGGGAAAACGAGACACTCAGTCGGTGGCTTAGTCAAAAGAGCTCTAAAAACTCTAAGAGCAGAAATAGACACCTACTTAAACTCTTCCAAGTCTTAGGCCCTATATGACACTTAGTAAAGAAGATAGAATCAATGAAATCATTGCAGACATCTGCGATGCAAGCAGAGATGGCCATACTCCATCAAGATTTGAAATTTTAAAGCAATATCCAGAATTCGAGTCTGAGTTAGTAAACTTCCTAGATGACCTAAATCTGTTTTCCCCCTTATACAAAAACCCCTGCCAAGACTTTAAAAATCTTGTTACTAAGAGCGACTTTGCACCTGGAAATTCAATAAAAAAATACACCATCAGAGAAATGATTGGGCATGGTGGCATAGGTGTAGTTTATAGAGCCTTTGATAACGAATTAAAAAGAGATGTAGCATTAAAGATCATTCATAAAGACTACCTTTCAGATCCGATTTCAAAAAAACGATTTGAGCAAGAAGTAGAATCTACAGCCAAATTAGAACATCCAAACATTGTAAAGATTTATGACTATGGTTATTCAGAGAACCATGGCTTTATTGCAATGCAATTGATAAAAGGAGAAGATCTCTCTACTAAACTAAAATCAACAACTATATTTCCCCATGAATCCGCACAACTAATTAAAAAGTTAGCATCTGCTATTGAAGAGTCTCACAAAAATGGAATCCTCCACAGAGATATCAAGCCAGGAAATATCTTACTGAGTGATGACAATACTCCATATTTAACAGATTTTGGATTGGCGTTAAATTTTAATTCTAATCAGTCACTTACCAATTCTGATCAATTAATAGGCACACCCAGGTACATGGCTCCAGAACAAGCCAATAGTACCAAAGGCAAAAAACTAACCCACCAAATAGACATCTACAGCTTGGGTGTAGTGCTCTATCAATGCTTAACTGGGAAGCCACCATTCGACAGTATTAATTCTTTAGACCTATTAAACAAAATAATTCATGAAGATCCTACAATACCAAGAAAGATAAGAAGAAACATCCCTCAAGACATCGAAGCCATCTGTTTAAAATGCTTAGAGAAAAATCCAAAAAGCCGATATTCTTGTGCCTCTCATCTCGAAAGCGATTTGAGGCGTTTTCTTAATTATGAATCAACTGAAGCCCGTCCCTTAAATGGGCTTCAATTGACCATTAGAAGAATTTCGAGCCGAAAAAAGAGGAGAGTATTAGTTTCTTGCATCTTACTAATGCTATTCATTTGCCCACTTCTAATCTGGTCATTAAACCATCTATTAATTCTTTTCCAGTTTGCAGAAATTTCAAAATTTGAGAATTTTATATTAAATGTTCAATCCCTCTCACAAAGAGAACCAGGTCCATCTGTATTAAAGTTCATAGAAGATCAAAAATCTGAAGTCAACCTCGAGGAATTTAAGAGTTCAATCGTACTGAATCACCTAAGCGCAATCTTGAAAAAACGAACTGATTCGTCAAATAATCAAAGACCTCAATATCCCCAGGTATTGCATACCTTATCTGAATCAATAACAGTCAGTAAAAATGAAAATCACTACCTAGGTTTTAATGAAAAAGGATATTCCCTTTTTCATTACCCCTCTCAAAATTTGATTTGGAAAAAAGATTTTCAAAGCTACATCCTTGAGGATCAAACTCATAATTATTATGTCGCAGATTTTGATTGGAGCCCCGATTCCAATATCTTGTATATCGCCACGACCAACAGCCATCAAAGAGAAAACTATCTTTACAAAATATCAGTAAACGACGGTGAGGTTCTTAAAACACACATTTTTTCCGACTCAAATAAAATTGTCAATCAACTAGAAGTCTCTCCAGATGGAGAGTACTTGTATATCGGTTTTAAATGGAGAGAGAACTCAAGTGGATTAAAAGGTGGGTTCAAAATATTAAGCGCTAATACCTTTGAAACAGTTATTAAGTGGCAAGATTTAAATACATACCACCATCCCGGAACTCCAATTGTCTTTGATCGATTTAAAAATGAAGTGCTCATTAACGATAACCCAAAAACTAAAAACGCAAATTACCGAGTTTTACGAAGGTGGTCCCTTGATCAACAGATAGAATTAGAGCCTTACTATATAGAGCTCTCTTATGTGAGTAATTTGCATCTTAGTCAATCTGGGGAATACTTGGCTGTTAGCCTAAGAGATAAACAAAGAGTTAATTTCTATAACCTCAAATCTAAAAACGATAAGTTACATTCAACGGAATCCATAAATCTTCAAACATTAGGGACTAATGATCCATGGAACAGGCCTACAGAATCAGCTCATCCAACTCAAATAAGCTGCTCAATGTCTGATGGATGGATTCAAATATTCGATGCCAAATCTGGAGACATAGCTAAAGAGCTTTATCTATCAGCTGATGATTTTGGTATAGAAGAGTTTAATTTCACAGATTTGCTAGTGGGGAAAAACGCCATTTGGGTTCAATTTAATACCCATACACTGAGATATCCTAAAAACATTGGAACTAAACTCCTTTCTCATAATCTTGGATCAGTCACTTGGAATTTAGGCTTCAATCCAGATTCAAACATGGTCATTACGGGAAATGAATTTGGCGAATTAAGAGCCTGGAACTTACAAAACCAACCTAGTGGACTCCTTTCTCTGACGTTAAAGAACACTGTACAACTTAAAAGTAATGTACCCATAAATTCTAATTCTTTTTATGCTATCAGCCCAAGCGGTTCTTATCTTTTCGTAAGCCCTAAAGACGGAATCGCGTATTTAGAAAAACTAAACCCAAGCACATTAGACAGAAAAACTTTAACAAGCCTAACCATTAGCGGGAGAACAAATAGAGCTTTCTGCTCCCCCGATGAATCAAAGATAGCTGTGGTTAACTTTGATAATAGAAACGGAAATGATACTGCAAAAAACTTAATTCATTTATTTGAGATCCAAGGGCAAAACCTTCCTGAGAATTTGGAACCAATAAAAATTCTTTCACCAGAGTCTTTAAAATTAGACCAAAGAATTTCTCATGACCTGCATATTAGAGATTTAAGCTTCAGCCCGGATTCAACTTTATTAGCTTTGGCTCCTCGAAATAAAGGGGAAAACAATAACAGAATTCTAATCTTTGATTGGCAATCACGTTCAGTAATCAAACAACTCCAACATTTGAATTCAAAATGTACAGCTATCTCATTTTCTAAAGATAGTAAATATTTATCAGTAGCTCAACTCGGAGTTGGATCAAAAGAAGATTTTACAAGAGGAAGTTTAGTGGAAACCTGGGAAACAAAAACGTGGTCTAAGATAGACCGTTTTGAACCCGGACTAATAAAAATAAACTGCCTTCAATATTCTCCAGACAACTCCAGAGTTTTAACTTTAGATAAAAACGGAAACATTGAAGCCTGGTTAGCTCCCAAATATTACCCGACTAATTCCAATATCCCTCGAAGACCACTAAATAACTTTGGCCCAATCAAAGGGGAAGCCTGTTGGTTACAGTTTACTGCTGATGGAAATACTTTAATAGTTGTTGGAGGGGAGCCAAGCTCAGATACACCATTTCCGACAGGTGTGCTTGCTGTTTATTTCGTTGGCGAATAAATCATAGATGTAGTGGTCAGGATGTGATCTGACAGTCATGCAGTAATTCATTACTGGCATGTAGTAGATGATTCCTCACAATTTAAACTATCTGCAGTTTCATCCACACCACAAATTTGGAAAGGGAGGTGGAGGCTTAAAACCTTTAATGAACAAATATGATAATGTAAAAATTGGGTCTGCCATATTGACCTTCCCATCATCATTAGAGTCTGCTGAGTCAAGGCACTTTGAATCTTGCGTGCCAATAAATAAGTACCTCAGAGTGCTTATCGGGTCACTTGTGCACCCTGCGAAAAGCTTGGACAAAAAACAAATCTATTAAGTAGAGTAATTCACCCTCTCCGGGTTGAAAGAATGCCGTGCTCGATGAGAGCGCGGCGTACTGCTTGTCTTTGGACGAGTCGTTGTAAATTTTTATCTACGTAATCAAGTTCGGCTAAGTTGTAATCGAATTCAAGTTTTGATTTGAATTTCAAAACGGAATTTCTAAATTCTTCTCTTCTTTGAGATGATCAAGGGCCCGGAATTTCAGCTTGAAGAGGATGCTGGAATTGATTTCGACTTAAAGCTACCTCCAAATCTTCAGCCCTCCATTCTCCCGGACGCCCGGCCTCAAAAGCGACTTCATGAGTACGAATTTTCATATCTCCCACCGAGGCTTCCCTTCACCAGGCTCTTTATTAATCTCTACTTCTCCAAAACTGACAGATTGAACATTGGAGTATTGGTCAAAATTAAGGGGCCCAATACCAAATTTACCATCGCTATATAAATCAATACCAAGTAAGTTAGTTGGAGTATTCATTTTTTTACAATTCAAACCTCACCTTTCTTATTAAAAGGAACTAATCAGATCAACCTCTTACACTGACTCAGATACTCAATTACTATATAATACTATATTAATAGCTATTATTGAATGCAAGCTATACTAAAAATCTCTCTCGGTGATATATATCATTTCACGAATCAATAAGAACTTACGCTAAAGTTTCACTCTTCCCATTGAAATGATGCAACATTCAGAAAAGCTCTATAACGAGCCTTAACTTTATAACAATCATCTATCAATTTTAATGCAACAAAATAAATTCTATCGTTTTACCAAAATATTTTTATAATTAACAGACACGGTATTAGATGTATATCAATAATATATCTAATAAGTTTATAATTTACTGGATTCTTAATCCACCGCACAAGCTAAAGGAAACAATATACTACGAAAGGTACACTACAAAACTTATTGGATTTCATCGATAAAAGGAGTAGTAGGTGAAGAGATATTCCATACAACTAATCATTGCAACTATAATTTAAAACATCGAATTATGAAAGGAAACCAAACAATGAAACATAGGGTTGTTTTACTATCAATATTGACTCTATTTTTAAGCTCATCTTCAATTTTACATGCGGACATATTTGACAAAGCAAAAAGGAGCTTTAAAAAAGTAGGGAATGTCATTGGGGATGCTGCAAAAACTGGCTGGAAATCCACAACAGCCCCATATAAAGCAGTAATAAACACTGGTAAAGTCATTTCTGGAAAATCGAAACCAAAAAGTATATTCCAACCTTATCGCGACCTAGGCAGGATGGCGGGCAATACACTTGAAGGAGGATCCAATTTAATCAGGGATCCTCAACAAGAAATCTACCGAAAGATACGCTCCTTATCTAGAAAAGCAGGAGGAAAAAATGGAGAATTTATATTCGACTTAACAACTTTTAATAAGAAATTCTATGAAGAATTAGGAACAGCTAGTACGATCGGCTTGGCGAACATCCTAAGAGGATCAAATCCATTTCAATTAACTGCAGCTCCACTAGCAGGAGCCATTCGTGCTGCCAGAGAAGCACATATTGATAAAGCAAAACCGCTACCGCCCGACGTGTTAAATGCACTTAAACCACATTTTTCAATAAAAGTATTATCACGAGTAAAATATACAGTTGGAAAAGTGGAGATCACACTTCCGAATTTTATTGGACAAGGTCAGAAATTTTTTGGCGATGACTATGCCGTGGTAGTCGATGATGTGATTGTCTTCAACAAACAGCCTGGATCTTTTATTGAGAATGGGGAATGGTGGGCACACGAAGTTACGCATGTCGAACAATACAGCCGTTGGGGCATAGAACTATTTGCTCTTAAATACCTCTCAGGATACTCTGCCATTGAGAATGAGGCGGATATTCGTGCTGATAAGATATTAGGAAAAAATAAATTTGTACGAACCGCTCCTTTTTTCAGAAGGGCTGGTCAACTTGGGATTAAAATAAGAGAACGGACAGATAGATCATTCGATGGAATGAATAAGCATGTAGCAGAACATTTTGTAGCGCAATGTTTTTTCACCCAAGATCCGAGACCTTACCACTACATGATTACTAACACACGAAAGATCATTGTAGTTCACGCCATAACTGGGGAGTGGCTTCATGCTGGATGGGCGACTCCCCCATTGGCTCGTAATATGGCTTGGGACTACAAAACTCCTAATTTGCGTTATGCTGTAACCAGAAATGGAATAATTTTGACTCCAGATAATTTTGGACGATTTCAGCCCATTGGACATGTCACTCGTATAAATTATTAACGATTGCAACTTATTTGTTGCTTTCTATATTTACGAATCGTTAAAA
Source organism: Planctomycetota bacterium (assembly GCA_028280485.1). GTDB lineage: Bacteria > Planctomycetota > UBA8108 > UBA8108 > JACQVS01 > JANQLS01. The sequence goes on along the minus strand of JANQLS010000048.1, from coordinate 463 downwards.
ACAACGATTAGATTATCAGGAGCTAAATTTATTTTAGCTCCTGATAATCTATTTATTACATCTTAATAAAATTCTTTCTATAACAAAGATAACGTACGAGACCTTGTCTTACTATAATTTCCCACGTGAACACGGGGTAAGGATTAGAACCAACATTCCTCTTGAGAGGATCATGCGAGTGTTTCATAGAAGGATCAAGGTGGTAGGTAATTTCCCTGACTAGCATTCTGCATTAGTGCACGTCGCAGCTAGCTTGAAACACGCAGCTGGTACTAAATGGGAACTATGAGATACCTGACTATGGATCACTTAGTAGAGCTTGAGAAAGATTAGACCTTTGCTTCGTCTGCTTAGAGCTAGTTAATTTTATCGGCGCCTCCCCCATGGGGGAGGGAGGGCTCTGGAAGACCAGAGCGTTACTTGTATTTAGGACTTCCTCATCGAAAGTGCGAAAAAGACTGGA
>JANQLS010000178.1 GCA_028280485.1 Planctomycetota bacterium | reverse complement strand
ACCCGGGCAGATATTGAGGGCAGGATCGGTGACTTCTAGTTCTTTCACTTCACCTTCGTAACTGACTACGATAGGTGGAAGATGCCCGGCATTACAATAGGTGAAAACACCGGTTTCTAGATTTAAATCCCCCATTACCATCGTCACAAAAAACTCAGACCGAAACGTAACCTCAGCATGTTGGTCGAGCTTGGAAACCAAAACATCCAATGGCAATCCATCGGAATGATGGGCATGGAGGGCTGATCGAATCCCCGCCATGTAAAGTGCAGACGCAAAACCTTTACCCGAGACATCGCCTAAGACGAGGGTTAATTGTTCTTTTTCTCGGCGAAGGAAATCAAAGTAATCCCCGCCCACTTGATAACAAGGTGAGGAGTACCCTTCGATGGAATATCCCTTCACTCGGACCGGATCACTCGGTAAAAGCCCTTCTTGAATCGTGGTCGCGAGTTCAAGGTCACGCATGAGCACTTGATTGTTGATGTGCTCTTCGACCATACGAACGTTTTGAATCTTGAGAGCAACAAACCCAGCGAGAGGGCCCAGTTTTTCAATATCTTGTGGAGTTAAACTTAGAGGGCCTTGGAAACGATCGACATATAATACTCCGATGACGTTTCCACGAGTTAAAAGGGGAATACAGATCGCAGTCGTTGCACCACTTTGGATGAAGCTCTCTGAAGGCATCGAATCGAGATCCCCTGCAGAAACGATCACCGCTTCACCACTCTGAGCTACGCGATTTAAAATATCGTTTGAGACTTCAATTTCCTGGGAGCGAGAAGTTCGGCTTCTTCGAGCCACGACTTCAAGATTCTGGTGCTCACCGTCTTTAAACAAGAGAACAAAACAGCGATCAAATCGTACTGTCTCTTCAACGAGATCGAGAATTTTTTCGTAGACCTCTTCGAGCGGAGCATCGACGAAGAGTTTGAAGATCCACTGTAAATCTTGGGAATTGCGATTCGCCGGTTCAAATTTTTCACCCGGCTTTAAACAAAAACTTTGCCCCGCATCCCAATCTTCTTTAGAAGGAACAAATTCAATAACGGCATCCGTTCCTGAAGATGAAGATTCACTCGTAAGCTCCGCCTCGATCTTGGTGAGGTACTCTAATTCTACGGAACCTAATTTGAGAAGATCACCGTGACGGAGGGATTTAAAATCGACAACCTTGACGTTGTTGACAAAGACACCGTTCGAACTTCGATTATCGACGATGGAGATACCGTTAGAAGAAAATCTTACAAAGGCATGATCACGGCTAACCGAGGGATCCGTTAAAACAAGATCATTATCTTCCCCGCGACCGATCGTAAAGGGAAAGCGATCGATCGGAAGGTTAGATTCCTGTCCATCACGGGTTTTAATTTTTAAATAGAGCTCTTCCATCCCAAATCATTTAGCCCTTCTCGATGATCAAGTTTGGGGCTCTTCCTCGATGCTGTTTTCTTCATTAGTATAGTGGGCAAAGGCTGCAGACTCCTCCTCGTACACTGGGATAACCAGGTCGAGGCGAATGATTTGCCACATGCGAAAGATCGAGGGGCTGGCTCCGAAGACACAAAGCCCACCTCGATTATCTACTCTAAGTTTTTTATGTAATCCAGCGCAAGCGCCCAATCCAGCACTGTCAATATATTCCAGAGAGGTGAAGTCTAAGATCAAACCTTGAATCTCTTGTGAAACGAGATCATATGCAGTTTTGGTCAATGAAGATTGGCTATCACGGGTAAGCTCCCCTGTTACTTTGATAACACCGATACCTTCTTGGATGCGCGATTCGATCGACATCGACAGACTCCCAATAAACTAATCTAAATACGAATTTCACTCAGATAACACCGCTACATAAAGCGGTCTTTCAATTAGATTGTCGGCACATCGAAGGAAAACCCTTCAGTATTTGAGGGAGGAGAGATATTGGGAGCTTAGAAGGAGGGATTTATCGGTAATAAATTGAATACAGAATAGATTATTGGATCCTCAACGGAATAACGTCAGAGGTTTTGACAGGGAGTTAGAGTGAAGTCATTCAAAATGTTATTTACCTAACTTCCAATCCCAAACTTTGATGGTCTTATCATCTCGACCGATAAAGAGACCCTTCCCGAATGCGGGGTAGGATCTTACGGCACCTTCAAAGAGTGAGTGCTTCGAGACAACACTAAATTTAAGGGGATCTGCTTTTAGGATGAGGACTTCGCCCGTTTCTTGAAAGAGAACTAAATGATCACCCGCCAAGCTCACATTCCCAGCGCCGAGAGCACGCTTATCCCAAAGCACTCGACCATCTTTTGAACGCACTCCACGAAAGGATGGCCCAGGTGGGTAATCTTGTCTTCCGTGATGCCCGTAAAAAACACCATTGTGGTGAACAGCAGTTGCGTAGTGACTCGTCAGGGCGTCACGTTCTTCCCAAACGGTTTTGAGAGGGGAGTTTTTGATGCTGAGAACAACTGATCCTTTACCGTAACTCGTTGAAATGAACACTTTGTCATCGAAAACTAAGGGAGTTGCCGCATTCACTGAAGCATGAATTCTTGGGCGCCAATAAAAGTCAGCTTCAACCTTTCCGTCTTCAGGATTCAGAATCAAAAGCCCTTTTCGAGTAAAGCAAAAGAGCCGGTCTTTATCTCCCACTTTTTTGATGATCGGCGAGGAGTAGCTAGCTTCATGAGAACTCGCTCCCCAAACGACTTTTCCGCTTTTTACATCAAAGGCCACCACTCCTGAATCCTTCTTTTTTCCTCCGACAATCAGGATGACCTTGTCTTTATAAATCAACGGCGAACAACCCGCACCGAAGAAGCTTTCACCGACTTGGAACTCGTTTGGAGTATCGACACTCCAAGCTTTTTCCCCGTTCTTAAGATTCCACGCTTGAAGAATTCCTTCGGCCCCAAAGGTAAAAACATGTTCCTTACCGATGGCAGGAGTAGCACGAGGTCCATGATCGCTACTAAAACTATCGCTGTAAACGGAGGGATAGGATTTTTCCCACTGAATCTCACCGGTAGCCATTTGATATTTAGTTAATATTGCCTTGTCGCCCTTTCGATGAAATAAGAAAACGTTTTTTGCATCGGCAACGGGACTGCTATATCCACTACCGATTTCTTTTTTCCAAAGAAGCTTGGGTTTCTTATCAAACTTGAACGATTTGGCATCTTTAACCGACAAGAGCCCATCACGCTTCGGCCCCTGAAAGCAGGGCCAATCGGCATGAGCAGAATTTAATTGCAGGAAAATGAACCCGATGATGGTGGCGAACGTTAGTCTAGTGATCATATCTCTAGGGAAGAGGTGAAAGTTAAGAGTTACTTTAATTCAATTGGATGACCTATAATTCTTGCGCTATACAGTAATAAATTCAATTGAGCTACAATCAAAATTGCGTGTTGTAGCCAAATTCGCCAGAATTTGGGTGCGATACGTTTAAAAATCAAACTCAGAAATTTAATGCGCAATGGGTCCAAAGCCTGGCGGCTTTGGCATTGGCTACACCCCATCCATCGTGTAGCGTCACCCCTTTGAGGGTGGCCTTACCTGAATCATTAACTTTTTGGAAAAGCCTGGGACAAGCCCAGGCGCTACAGATAAAAGCAAATGCCCAAGTTAAGTGGAGAATTAAATTTGATTCCATGACCCATCAAATTGTACTAAAAAAACTCAAGCTTGGAGTCTTAAGCGCAATTTTGCTTTCTCTCCTTATCTTTGTTGGGTGCACGACAACCGATACCCCTAAGGACCCAATTCAAAATACGGGAAAATCGGAAGAACTCGAAAAGCCCGAACCAGGCTTGGAGATTAAAGACTTAAGACAACTCTTAGCGAATCATTTTTATTTTCCTCCTCGTGCCCCCCTGGCGAGTCAGATTTTTACGGTATTGCCACCGGGTAGCATCAAGCTGGAAGGCCCCCTGAAGGAAAAGCTTGAAGGACAACTCAACACTCTGACAAAAGATTTACCTTCCCACGAAGCCGACACCCAAAAATTGGAAACAATAAGCTCATTGGCAGCTTCATTGGGTGATTTCGATCTATTAAAAAGGTTGGAAGGGGTCTACCTCAACAGCCTCTCTTTACCTTCAAACGTCACAGCCGCAGTGCACTTGATAGCAGGGCAACTGAGCTGCTATCGATCAACCTCGAATCCTCAAAACCTAGAACTCTTAGTCAAACGATTCAAGTCGCTCCTCGCTCTTAATCCGAAGTTATTCTCAGAATCAACGCGTGAGACCAGGACAAGATTGTTAGAAGTCGCGGTCAGTATCTACAATCAGACGGGAGATACGGTGGCGTTGGGATTTCTTGAGAATTTCAAATTTACATTAAAAACAATGCCTGCAGCTGATAGCCCTCAATTCATCCATGCAGCTCATGACTTGGCCCATGATCCTTTTTCAAGCCTCATAGGTAAATATGAGGACGAGATTCAACTGAAGCTAAGGATGATTAGACCTGGAACTACAAACTGGCCTTCATTAAGCCCGGAAAACTTGAAACTCATCAAAGAGTCTTGGCTGCCCATTCAAGCTCATACTCACAATACTGCCTGGAATTCATTGGTAGCGAGATCCCTTCAATCCATCGATACCGATAATGTTTCAATCGCTGAGTTGAACATGGTTCAAAGGATCTGGATGGCAACTGCTGGAGATGGCCTTGCCTTAATGAGCTTCCAACCCTCAACCGTCGAGGCATCCGTCGGGGAAGATGCTGGAGTATTTGTTCATCTAAAGCTAAGCAAAATTCCTGGAGAGGATCAGGCATTTTGGATCGAAATTGAGCCTCAGTCTCAGGTGGAATTTCCCATTTCCATCCCTGTTTTCCCTGAAGTGAAATCCATCAACGTCTCCCTGAATCGAAGGAAGGCTGTTTCCGCAATGTCAAATTCCTACTTAACAATTAGTCGAAAGTGGAGATCGGGAGATCGACTGAGGATTGAGATCGTTCACCCACCAAATGAACGGCCGAACTGAAGTCGATGATTCCAAGCGCAACATTTCAAGCGCGAAGCGTTAGCGAGTGCCCACAATTGATTTAATCTTCACTGTGGTGGTGAAAGTAAGTTCAATGGAAATTCAGAATTTCAGGATAGCTCGTATCCATTTACTTTTTTGATTGCTGCCCCTCGTTGACACTTCGGGCTTGAAATGGTGGATGATGCCTAATCCAGGACCTGATTCTTGGGTTTGTACACCTAACTCTTGATTTCACAGGAGGTTGGGGATACAGTCTCAGGTACAAAGGAAATGTTGAAGAGACATTCCACCAATGAGCCTTCGATTTCCCGCTGCAGGACCACCGTTTAGGGCTTGGCAGAAGATGATATAAGGCGATTAATAAAAAAGACTTAAGGCAGGTCGTAGCAGTGTTTTTCCTCGCCCAAGCCGAACAGGCAACTCAGACCGGAAGAGAATTTAGGAGTTGGGAACAAGTCGTCAACCTCGGCGGACTTGAGATTTCCTTAATTGGGATGACAGTGGTTTTTTCCTCTTTGCTATTGGTGTCCATCTCAATTGCTCTCCTACCAAAAATCCTCAAGGGATTTGAAGGAGTTTTACCTCCTGAGTCCACGCACGGTCTTTCAACGGACTCCCCTCAGAAAACTGAAGGAGTCAGCCCCGAAGTTCTTGCGGCGATGGCTTATGTGCTTCACCAACGAAGAGATTCTGATTCCTAAATCAGCGTGACGAGGCCTTCAAAACGATTATCGTTTTCAAAGACTCAATCACCTTGCTGGTTCAATAAAAGAAAGGCCAAGTTCACAATACTTGGAGAACACCATCCTTCATTTTGAGGAGGGTGGAAATCAGACTCCAAGTACTATCAAAGAACCATGGATGCTCTTTTAGAATTCCTCAGTCAGACGGGCTTTGCCAACTTCTTTGATGATGGTGGCTGGAAGAATGCGGTCATGATGATGATCGGCATCATTTTCATCAGCTTAGCCATCATAAAAGACTACGAACCCCTCCTCCTCTTGCCGATTGGTTTCGGCATCATAGTTGGAAACATTCCCCTGGGAGATCTCCAACTAGGTCCATATGACAAAGACAGCGTTTTAAGCTTCATCTACTTCGGCGTAGAATACGGAATCTATCCTCCTCTCATATTTTTGGGAATTGGAGCGATGACCGATTTCTCCACCATGCTCTCAAATCCGAAGTTAGTTTTGCTAGGAGCCGCGGCCCAGTTTGGTATATTCATCACCATCATTGGCGCCCTCTTCTTAGGTTTTGATCTCAAAGAATCCGGTGCCATCGGAATCATCGGTGGTGCTGACGGCCCCACTGCTATCTTCTTATCATCGCTGATCGCTCCTCATTTACTCGGAGCCATCGCCATCGCCGCTTACTCCTATATGGCTTTGGTTCCGATCATTCAACCTCCCATCATGAAACTACTAACGACGAAAAAGGAACGTCTCATTCGTATGACCGTTCCAAGAGTCGTGTCCAAACGAGAAAAAATTCTCTTCCCCGTAATCGCCTTTATTATTTGTGCGTTGATTGCCCCTGGTGCCATCGTGCTCATCGGAATGCTATTTTTCGGTAACTTGATGAAGGAATGCGGAGTCACGGATCGCCTAGCTGAGACTGCGAGAAGCTCAATGATCGATATCGTCACGATCCTATTGGGTTTCTCAGTAGGTACGAGCACTCAACAAGATTACTTTTTAAGGGGTGATTCTCTCTTGATCTTCGCTTTAGGCGCAGCATCGTTCAGTATCGCAACAGGATCAGGAGTGATCTTCGCGAAGGTAATGAACCTCTTCCTAAAGGAAAAAGTGAATCCTCTGGTCGGAGCTGCAGGAGTTTCTGCTGTACCCGATTCGGCTCGAGTCGTTCAGATGGTAGGCCAAAAAGAAGATCCCCAAAATTTTCTCCTCATGCATGCTATGGCTCCCAATGTTGCCGGAGTGATCGGTTCGGCGGTGGCGGCTGGTGTGCTCTACTCCTACATTGTCGGAGCAGGGGGAGGATAACGAGCAATGTGGATTCGATCGACTGAAGATTCATTTTTAATTCAATTACTCGATAGGTTGTAGTCACAAAGCTCTCTTCACAAGACTGGACAACCTCAACAATCAAAACCCTTCGAGAGCTCGTAGGTAAAAAGCGTGGCCAAGAAGAAAGTAACATTCATGAACACCGCATTCAGAGACGGATTTCAATCCGCCTTCGGTGCTCGTGTCTTCACCAAAGATTTTATTCCCGCAGTAGAAGCCGCTCGTGATGCAGGCATCACTTATTTCGAAGCCGGCGGAGGTGCACGCTTCCAGTCGCTTTATTTCTACTGTAATGAAGATGCCTTCGACATGATGGATGCCTTTCGCGATGCGACAGGTCCCGAGGCGAACCTTCAAACATTGTCACGTGGTGTGAACGTCGTGGGATTAGAATCACAATCGAGTGATATCATCGACCTCCACGCCAAGATGTTCAAGAAGCACGGAATGACCACAATCCGTAACTTCGATGCTCTCAATGACGTCAATAACCTGATCTACAGCGGTCAATGTATCGTTAACGCTGGCCTCAAGCATCAAGTCTGTGTCACCATGATGGAACTCCCCCCCGGCTGTAAGGGAGCCCACGACGCTGATTTTTATGAAGCCACACTGAAAAAAATTCTCGATGCCGACATTCCATTCGATTCGGTTTGCTTTAAAGATGCCTCGGGTACGGCCGTACCTTCGAAAGTCTACGAGTCGATCAAGCGAGCCCGAAAAATTCTCCCTTCCGATACCTTCATTCACTTTCATACTCATGAGACAGCAGGGATTGGCGTCATCGCAAATCGAGCAGCTTTAGATGCAGGTGCCGATGCAATCGACCTTTCGATGGCTCCCTGTTCAGGGGGAACTTGTCAGCCCGATATTCTCCTCATGTGGCATGCCTTACGCGGCACGGATTTCGATTTAGATGTCGATATCGAAAAAGTTCGGGATGCCGAAGAAATCTTCAAAGAATGTATGAGCGATTACTTCCTTCCGCCTGAAGCAACCGCCGTCGAACCCTTGATCCCCTGGAGCCCCATGCCCGGTGGCGCCTTGACCGCAAACACTCAAATGTTGCGGGACCACGGCATCATGGACAAGTATCCCGAAACGATCAAAGCGATGAGTGAAGTCGTTCGTAAAGGGGGTTTCGGAACTTCGGTGACTCCGGTCTCTCAGTTCTATTTCCAACAAGCCTTCAACAACGTCATGTTCGGGAAGTGGAAAAAGATCGCGCCTCCTTACGGCAAAATGGTCTTAGGGTATTTCGGTAAGACGCCCGTTCCCCCGGATGCTGAAATCGTGAAGTTAGCTTCCGAGCAATTAGAGTTGGAACCTACAACGCGTTGCCCGCTCGAAATGAATGATGAAGATCCCACGAAAGGGATCGAAGCCGCTAAGAAGGTTTTAAAAGAAGAAGAACTCCCAATCACCGACGAAAACATTTTTATCGCCGCAACTTGCCAAGCAAAGGGTATCGATTTCTTAAAAGGCAATGCTGAAGTTGGAGTCCGAAAGATCGATAAGGCTAAGGAAGCCGCTAAGAATGCCCCTCCGAGTGGTCCTCAAGACTACACCATGACCGTCGAAGGCAAGACTTATTCTCTGTCTATCGATGGAGACCATGTCACCGTCGACGGAGAAACTTACAACGTCGGGATGAGAGTTAAGGGGACTGGAACTAAAGCAGATCCACCAGATCCTGAAACCACTACTCAAATTTCAGCTGAAATGCCCGGCAAGATCCTCAAGCTCTTGGTTCACGTTGGAGACGCCGTTGAAGAAGGGCAAGAAGTGCTTGTGATTGAAGCCATGAAAATGGAAGTCCCGATCAATTCTCCAATTGCCGGTAAAGTGGCGAGTATCGCGGTTCACGTGGGAGACCATGTCGCCAACGGGCAAGCCTTGATTCATATTGATTGAATTCGTTCCTATTCGTCAATAGGACTGAATTAGCTTAGGATCTCTTCCTGACGGGTCGATAAACCTCGTGGATGCGGAGTAAATGACTCCGAGAATTTTGTAACGAGTAGCCTGGGAGGCTTCATGCCCTTCGGACCTAGAAGTGTTTATCTCATAATTAGCGTGCTGCTGCTCGTCATCGGTTACTTCGATGGGAGACGCATTCTCAAGCGCCGCCCCGAACTTACGATCGATAACATACTTCACAAGATCCCTTACATCTTACCGGCCGTTATCCTCATCCTGATTGCTGTGGTTCCTCTTGGAGTCATCAACAGTAATCAAACGCTTCTTTGGATGCTTCCCCTCCCCTTACAGGCTGTCGCCCCTCAACTCTTTTGGGGTGGAGTCTTAATCGTTGCTTCTTACATCGTAGGCTTGAGCACTTCGGTTGGATTTATCACTCAACACCCCAAGCGAAGGATGATGCTCATCGCTGCCTTCTGTTTAGAGGGGAGCTTAATTGTGACCTTAGCCAAAAACTACGAGCCCGCTGCTCCTTACCTTCTAGCTGAAATCGACAAGGACGGGGTCATCCGTCAAACTCGAAGTTACAGTTGTGCTCCAGCCGCATGTGCGAACTTGCTCAAAAAACTCGGCAAGACGACAACCGAGCAAGACATGGCCGAATTTTTAGGCACAACTGTAAAAGGTACAACCCCCGCACAAATCTTCTATGGCCTGTCTAAAATGGGCTTTGAGTGTACGCTTAAAGAAATTCAACCTAAGCATGACCCCTCAACGGAAGAAACTTACTGTCGCTACGAAGAAATCACCCCCCCTGCCATCCTCTTCGTCGACGATCCCACCGCGGGCCCTGAAGGACACGCCGTTCTCTATTGGAAGAATGACAAACACGGCAACGCCATCATCCTCGACTCCCTCCACGGTCAGTGGAAGTGGGAACCTTTGTCTCTAGGCAAGGTTTGGCGAGGGCATGCGATTGAGTGTAAACCGGTTCCTAGCGCGAAGCGTTAGCGAGTGCAATTATTTCTTTATTAATAACACATCCCTTCAGATTACTAGTTCGCGCGAAATCTCGTTCTCAAGCATGCTCGCTGCCCTTCGTTTTCCTCAATGCTATCCCTCGTTTACACTTCTCTCCCAGGGCGACGCTTCGCTCTACCCCGGGCTATAAAGTATCGGGCACAGCCCTTTGTTCATATTCAGGCCAGAGTACTAATTCAATTTTGTACGATAGTAAAACCTGAATTTTTATTCAGAATAAATACAACCCGCTGGGCAATTCCGCTGTCGATTATTTCTCATGTTGCCAACCCTCGTTTACACTTCGGGCTTGAAATGGAAAGGGCGGATTAAAATCCTACAACTCTTGTATAAATTAAAAACAGATTTAATTTAGTATAGAGATAACCACAGAAATTAAATATTGCTTGCTCCTTATAAATAATGAAATAGACTCATACTTATAAGCCCCCCATTTTGCATTCAATAATTTAAATTTCATCAGGCAGTTAAGTTGATGCAAAAATATATGCCCCCACTCGCGCTCTGTTTATTTATAGCTTTAATAGTTTCTTGCTCAAAATCTAATTCTAAAAACCAAACAAACGATAACCTTAAAACACATTTTCGTACGAGCGCGAACCTAAAAGTAAAACCTACTACAAAAATACCAAAGGCTATTCTTGAATATACTCCCCCCAAGAATATTTCTGATGAATTTAAAACTATTAAAACTGAACTCAAATCTTATCAAGAGAAGTTCAACAAAAAAGAATGGGAGCTAAATAAAAAGGGCATGGAGTATTTCCACAACCTGGATTTTAAACCAGTGAGACACGTATCTTATGAAAAGCTTATATCCGAACTTCATCACACACTTTATTGGCTTAGTGGTGTTCTTAAGTATCACCCCAACCATTACCTTCGGAGCTTAAATCCAAGAATCCCTAACCGAAGATTTAAGAAACCTCGGTTAGATAAAAAACCCGTCATGGTTGATTTAAAATTTATAGGATTCAGGAGTCATCTTCCTCCTTACGATGAAGGTATGATTTTAAAATGGGAAACGCACGGAGTTAAATATCTGATAATAGACTCTAGAATGCTCTATGTTGTTATTAGTAAAATTGAGGATAGTAAATTTCCAGTTCACTACTATGAATTTGAAAAAATAGCTCCACTATATAAATTTTCAATCTCCAAAGATCCAAAAGAAGCCATGGCTCTTTTATTGAGGGAGAGCCGATTTAATCATGAAGGCTTTGATTACACCAAAAAGTTTTTTGGCGACCCTTCAATAAATGAAGGAACGATTTGGGCAAAGAATAACCGGGGCGCTCATCTTGATTTTAAACACCCTTTCAGATGGAACCGGGTAAAAGGAGATTTAATTATATGTGTAAATAAATGGAGGTACGTCAAACATTTTTTAACCAACCCACCACAAGAGATCTTACAAAGACGATATGGAGGAATCGATTATAATGAATCGAGAATCTATAAAATCTTTGATAGCTCAAGCCGAGATCAATTAACAAAATTTAATCACAACCTATATAAAGAAGAAAAAAGAATTAAGAGGCTTAAAAGTAAAAAGCGAAATAGCCCAAAGAGAAGGCCCAAAAACCTAAATAATGATACGAATGCAGCAATCATGACCAACAACCCACAAAACCCTCCTAAGCTTAGAATTCCTATTAATATTAATTAGTGCCTGTTTATTCAAACACCAATAAATAATCACTTTACACTGAACTTAAAGACCAATAAATGAGGAATGTAAACGAAAAAGTAAGGAGTTTGACTTTGGCAATTAAATTTGATTGATGAATTTTAGGTTCGTTCTCAATTAGAATGTTTTGATTAAACTTAAACCTACAAAGATCAAAGAACATGGTCATGAAAATATTTACTAGCTTCATCTTCATACTAATTATTTACTCAATTTCATTCGCTTTACCTACTCCTGATCTCGACTTGAACACCCTCACCATCAAAGTTGTCGATTCCAAAACGAAGAAACTCATTCCCTCGCGGGTCTATCTTTCTGATTCCAATGGGAAGCATTATTTTGCTCAATCAGTTTCAACTCAAGGCAAGGCGATCAAATACGAGAAAACGAACTGGTCTAATAAATCTTCGTTTGAATTTCACACATCGATCTCAGCCCACCCAGCTAAGTTTCAAATCCCTCCCGGCAAGTATGTTCTCACGGTTGAACGAGGAAAGGAGTACTTCACGAATACTCTTGAGCTTGAAGTGATGAAAGACCAAGAACTCACCGTTCACCTCAAACGCTGGATCGATATGAACTCAAAGGGTTGGTATTCGGGGGAAACTCACGTTCACCGTACCATCGCTGAATTGCCGACTTTGGTTCAAGTTGAAAACTTAAACGCCGCGTTTCCTCTTCCCTACTGGGTCACCAAAAGTGGCTTAAGCCCTACTCTCGGAGATAAAAGTCTTCCCAAGGATGCGACTGGAAAAAGAATACATGTCGATGCCACTCACGTGATCCATCCTCGAAATACCGAATACGAAATCTTTTCAGTAGGTAAAAAGAGCCACACCTTAGGTGCAGTTTTCATTATCAACCATAAAGAACCTTTAACTTTGACCGCTCCACCCGTTCGCCCCATCGCTGAAGAAGTTCGTCGCCAAGGTGCGCTTTTAGAACTCGATAAACACAATTGGCCCTGGTCGATGGCGATAGTGCCTATCATGAATGTCGATCTCTATGAATTAGCGAACAATCACCACTGGCGAACGGAATTTGCCTTTAAAAATTTCGCAGAAAAACCGGCTCCTTACATGAACATCGAAACCGACGGAAAAGGATTCAGTGAAAAAGGTTGGACGGACTTCGGCTTTCAAAACTATTACGCACTCCTCAATTGCGGCTTTCGGATGCGCCCCACCGCGGGTTCGGCTTCAGGAGTTCATCCTGTTCCATTAGGATTTGGGAGAGTGTACGTACACTTGGATAAACCCTTTACCATCGATCGCTGGCTAGAAGGCTTAAACAAAGGTCAAAGCTTCGTGACGACAGGCCCCATGCTAGAATGCAAATTAAACGGAGAATATCCTGGAGGCATTTTTAAGTTTGATAAGAATAATAAAAAGGGCTGGAACTTAGAGATGGTTTCAACTTCCTCTTCACCTGTTTCTGGTATTGAGATCATTCGAAACGGTCGACTTATCATGATCATCGATCCCCAGTTTGAGAAAACTCCTGAAGGTGCCTTCAGATTCCAAACGGATCTTCAAATCCATCCAACTCAATCCACTTGGTATGCGGTAAGAACTTGGCAAAAACTTCCTAACAATCGATGGCGATTCGCTCACAGTGCCCCGTTCCATATTCAAGTTGGAGACACCAAAGTTCACCCTCGTAAAGTCGAACTCGACTACCTCATTCAACGTGTCCAATCCCAAATAGATCGAAGCCGAGGGATCATTTCGACTGAAGCCCTAAAAGAATACGAGGAAGCCCTAAAAATCTATAAGGCCATCCCCACTAAGGGTTAATATTCTGATAAGAAAATAAAAACCCAAGAATTCAAGCGAGTCTCCGAATTTAAAGTCCGAGATCATCCCTAGGTCACCCTGAAAAATCCCGTACATATCATCTCGGAACTTTTACCCAGCCTTGTCCATGGACTCATCGAATATCTTTTATATTTCATCGTGGGGAGGATCCGCAACTCAGTGGATTTCAACAGTGCTCTCCTTACATCCCCAGATCGATTGTTTCCATGGTTCCCGAAAAGCACCCGGACAAGAAGAGAATCCCCATTCTCCGGAGTTAAGTGAAACCTCTTACGTTCAAGCATTAAAGGCTACCGTCAAAGAGGAAAACTTCATCGGTGGCTGTCATGGTTTTCACGGAGTCAATATCAAAGCTTATATTGAAAAGGAAGGTGGAGTCTTCTGTGGCATTCTCAGAGATCCCATCATGAGAATTCAGTCTCTTTTTAAATGTCACACTGAAGAAAACGACCCCAATAAGATTCCCTTCGATTTTTGGGCTTACACCTACCAGGAATATCAAAACGCTTCTTTAATCCAAGCTATCGAAGAAGAGGGCGGGGCTAAAATCACCTTGGAAGATTTAGTCTTCACCTGGGTCGCTTACCAAACTTTGGTCTGCGACTGTCACATGTTCATTACCGGTTCAAAAGTATTTAGAATGGAAGACCTAACTGAGAGCCGTGACCACATGACTCAATTTGTGAATCACCTTACTCAAGGGAGGATCGAAACAACTGAAAGCTATCTCAGCCAAGTCTTCTCAACTCGAAAAATCAATTCCCATTCTCACCAGACGAACGATCCCAAAGACACCTTCGATGCTTGGAACTCCGTTCAACAATCCGCATTTAAGATCATCCTGAGATCGATTAATTCCCCGGTACACCAACCGCTTGAATTGACAGATTTTTACCGGCAACGGGGTTATGACTTGAACTTCATCGAGAAATCCCCAGCCCCAGCCACTTCCGGAGTTTAAAATTCCGAAAATCTCTGGCAGCACCCACAAATTACGCTGTAATTTAGGGCCGAATCAGAAAAACGAGGAGACCTCTTCCTCCGACGAGGGTTATACTTATAGAGTTACTATAAGTTCAAACCAGCGCCTACCCTATCTTGAGTTCTTAGCTTGAATTCGGAGCATGAATTCGCTCTGAATACCACTGCGAAACGCCCCCTGAATTTCAGTTGCTAACTCAACTTAGAAATACACACAAAGTCAAACACAAGTAAACGTCAACGCGATTATTGAATGGGCCCGCTCAGTTCCTTCCGACACTCCCATCATTCCATCTCAGGAAAGTATCGAAGCATCATCTTGAGTTTCGTATTCATGTTGTTGAGTACGAACCTTTTTGCTGCTCCCTGGTTGACCTTCACTGAGATCCATTACTTTCCCGGTGAACAAAATGGAACCACCGGCGCTGAGTTCATCGAAATTCTCAACCGTGAACCTCCCTCCATCGATCTGAGTGGTTGGAAGATCACGGGAGAAGTGGATTACACCTTTCCTCCCGGCACCAGCTTAGAACCGGGAAAAAGGTTAGTGATCACGGATGATCCCAATGGCTTACTTGTTCTCAATCCTCACTTAGACAAAGCATACGGGCCTTACGAAGGTAAGCTGGATAACTCCGGAGGCAAGCTCACCCTCAGACGCCCCAATGGGGTCGCGATGGCGTGGGCTCGATACGATAGTGGCAATCGATGGACTTCCATCCCTAAAGGCACCGGGCATTCCCTCTGTTTGGTCGATCCCGGATTAGATCCTAATGAACCTGAAAATTGGGCCGCGAGCCCCTTTCGATTAGGAAGCCCGGGAGAAGGTAACGGATATCGTGGTGAAAGACCCGGTATTCTCACCAGCGAAAAAACAGCAGAGCCCTTCTTACGTCGATTTAAAGATCCAAAAATCAACGAAGTCCTTTTCGATCCCGACGAACCTCTCAATGTCAAATCGATCGAACTCTATAATCCGGGCGCTGAGCCTTTCCCCATCGGTGGATTTTTCATCACCAAAAATCGAAACCTTAAAGGCTTAACCCCAATTCCTGCGGGAACCATTATTCCTCCCCAGGGGTTTTTAGTTCTTCAACCCGATCAACTCAAAGGGGATTGGACTCTCGCTCCTGATTCAGATGAACTCATCATCCTCGTCAAGCCGGATGAAGACACGGTTCAAGATGCCTTGGAAATAAAAGCCTTAGAAGAAGTCGAACAGGATTTCGCCTCGGTTGCGAGATACCCCGATGGTCAAGGTCGAACCGTCACCCTCAAAGAGGCGACTCCTAAAGCAGCGAACACCTTCGAGATTGAAACTCCCTTAGTTATCAATGAAATCCTTTATAACCCGATCACTCGAAACGATGATCACGAGTTCATTGAAATCTACAATCCCAATGATTCGGAAGTGTCACTCGATGGCTATCGCCTTCGCGGAGGAATCAAGTTTGATTTCCCAGAAGGCGCTTCGATCGATTCGAAAGACTACCTGGTCATCGCACGTTCGCCGACTGTGATAAAGAGTCGCTACGGTTTAAAAGGCAATTCAGTTCTGGGTCCCTACAGTGGTACGCTGAGTAATCGAAGCGATGTAATTCGAATCCTCGATGATCGAGGTCTCCCCATCGACTCCGTACGATATAGCGATGATTCACCCTGGAGTTCCTGGGCGGATGGCATGGGAGCGAGCCTCGAACTCATCCATCCCAGCTTAGATAATTCACTCGCTACTGCCTGGGGTGCTAGCGATGATTCTAAAGATTCCGATTGGCAGCCTGTTAAGTACGTCAAGAAGCTCAAAATCCATCCTACGTTCCGAGGGAGCGATAATGGTGAGCGCGAATTTCAAGTGATGCTTTTAGATGAGGGCGTTTGCTTGATCGATGATCTCCAAGTACAAAATCGCAGAAAATTGATTCGTGACTCGGGCTTTACTCAAAGAACCCCCGATGACTGGATCGCCAGAGGATCTCATTCGAAATCCGATTACTTTAAATCCAAATCGGCAAAGGGCGGATCGTGTTACAAAATTGAGTCGGAGGGTCGAGGTACTTCCAAGGGAAACTACGTCGGGGTTCGTATTCCCGCAAAAGCGTTCCCCGAAAACCAATCCCATCGCATCAGCTTTAGAGCCAAATGGATACGTGGATCGACTTCCATCCTCACTCGAGTGGTCGGTCAAGGACTCGCTGAGCAATTCGACCTCAAACCGCCGGTGAAAATTGGTACACCGGGGATGAAAAATAGTATCTATGAAGACAAACCGGCCCCTGCCATCGGAGACCTCCATCAATTTCCAATTTCTCCCCAAGAAGGTAAAACGGTAGAAATTCACGCAAGGGTTTCAAGCCCCAGTGAACTCAAGGGTGTGTGGCTCAACTACGACTCGAACGACAATGGTTCTTGGAAAAGAATCGAGATGAATCCCGTTGATTCCGAAAGCTCAAAAGCACGAGGGGAAGGGACTTTGTACCGAGGGGTCATCCCCGACAACGACAGTGGCAAGGTTGCTTATTACATCACCAGCCAAGAGGAACAACAAAGGTTAGCTTCGTTTCCTCTGAAGGCTCCAAAGCGAGTTTGCCAATACCAGGTGGATACGGAATTATCGAGCCGCCATCCTCAGTACTCCATATTAGCCACGAGGCAAGAATGGCAGGAATACGGTGGGCAGCGTAACAACAAGATGTCGAACAAACTATTCGACGCTACCTTGGTCTATGGGAACAGTCGCATCTTTCATAATGTGAGATTTAGAGATCGAGGGAGTAGTTTCTCTAGACCCAATAGAAACTACCGCATTCAGTTTGGAGCCAAACGCCTAGATGGGCGAAGCACTCTTACTCTGGATGGCCAACACAAAGATTCAACTTTCATCGCCGAACGCTTAACTTACTGGTTGATGGACCTCGTCGATCTTCCGACACCCCGCTCACAATACATTCACCTAAGCTTTAACGGTCGCGGGGGAAGCCGCCTCTTTGAAGATGTCGAAAAGATCGATACCAACTATCTCCAGCGTTGGTACGAACCGCTCTTCAAAAAAGGGAAAGACGCCAGTTCCAACGTCACTATGCCGACTCAGGGCTTGCTCTACAAAGTCGACGATTATTTTGAGCTACCCTCTCACAACAATCGTAAATGGGACCAAGCGACATTCGCCTTTAAGGGCATGGATCCCGAAGAGTATCGATGGAACTTCCCACTAAGATCAAACAGCTTCGTCGAGAACTACCAGCCTTTAGTTAAGCTCATCCAGTTCATGGATATTCGGAGTACTCCGGATGCCGTCTTCTTCAAAAATCAAAACGACATTATCGATGTCGATCAATGGATTCGACAGTTCGCCGTTCGAGCCGTCGTGAACGACTGGGATGCCTTCGGAAGAGAACGAGGAAAAAATGCCTTCCTCTATCTCCCTCCCGGCGAAGGTAAATGGAAACTTTTACCTTGGGATGCCGACCTCGCTTGGAATCGAGGTGAGACTTCTCCCTTGATTATGACGACGTTTCCCGCAGTGAACCGATTCTTGAGTAAAGGTAAAAACAACCGGCTCTACAAAGGCTATATCAGCCATTTAATTGAAAATGTACTCACCGAAGAACACTTAGGAAAAGTCATCCAAGAGATCAAAGATTTCCGAGGAAGCTTCGATGCCTCCAGACGTGAGCGATTCATGGAAAGAAGAAAAGCTCACATTAAAAACCAGTTGCAAAACATCCCGCTCCGACTCAGTTCCCCAAGGCGAGTGAATGGTAGAGGCAATCCCGATACCATCGTCATCACCGGATCCTTACCTTTGAATGTGCACCGCTTTGCCTTAGATCAAAGAGAAGGAACAGTCGAGATAGATTCATCGGGTAAGTTCCGTTGCTCTTTCCCCGTCGGCCCTGAGGGAGGAGAAAAAACATTAACTGTTATGGGCTATGGAGGACGAGAGCTCGCGAGTCGTCCCCTCAAAGTTCCTTCAAGATCGGGAGCCATCGAGTTAGCTTCTCTCAGCCCAGTTGGGAAAGTGTTAACTGCGAGTGAAGTTGACCGTCCTGAATTGGTATTAGATGGTTCCGATCAAAACGCCGATGTCAATGATCCCGTCGAAGATCCCGATGAAGGAAATCAGCCCACTCCTGTTGTCATCGTGGATGATTCAAATAACGACTCCACCGATTCAACGGACACGACCCATACCACCGACACCGAAGACAACACCGAAAAGCCGACTGAAAATATTGAAGCAGTGAGCATCGGAGGCCCTGATGATGTAGGTTCCGCGCTGGCCGAACGCAATTCAGAACTCAACGAACGAAATTCAAGTCAACGCAGAAACCCAGTTCGCTCTAATGAAACCGAAAACAGTTCAAGGAGTGGTTCTGTTCGCCAATCCACAAAAATCACTCGAAGAAGGCCTCCCCCAACTCCCATCCAAACCGAACCATCGGAAGAGGAAGAGGGTGGCGGATTTCCTGGTTGGATTCTTTGGGTCGGGGGATTAGTTGTCGTATTGATCATCGCTCAACTCGTCATTCTCCAATCGTTTAAAGCCAAACGAGAAAGGGAAATGACGGAAGCGGCATTCAAGAAAAAGAACAAGGAAAAATATCCCTCACGAAAAGGCTCCACCCTTAGAGAGCCAGAACGATCAGGGGAAGTTGAATTGGAAATGCCTGACGATCCAATTGAATCTTCAGCGGCAAGTTCAGCTTATGATATCGATCCCAGTTTAGCTGATTTTCAAAGTGTCGATGATGATGATGATCCTCTAACCCCGATTCCTAACATCGACCCCGAGCCCATTAAAACGGCCCCTCCGATCGTTCAACCAAAAGTTCAGGACCAACCCGAACCCAAGCCGGTTAAGAAAGTCGCAGATCAAAGTCAGGTAAAGAAAAAACCACAACCTCAGGCTCAAGAAAAACCGAAACCGGCTCCCCAGCCCAACAATAAAGTGATTCAAGCTCTTGCGAATCCCAATTTTGAAAAAGCCACTTGGGCCTTCCAACGCTTATGGAAATCGTCGGGACGCTCTATTCCCGATTTAATCGAAGCTTTAAATGCAAAAATCCCTTCGGCCATCATGAAGATTAAAAAGGGATCCAAAGGATTAAGATTCCTTCCCCTGGAAGAAGGCCAAAAGGGAATTCCCGTGAAGCGCCTTGCTTCCTTGATCTTAGAAAACTTGATCGGCAAGCCTCCTGAAGACTACCCCACAAAACAAGATTGGGAGCGTCACTGGAAGAGCAAAAAGAACCCAAGTTAATTCACGGATGTAGCCAAATTCGCCAGAATTTGTATGAGGAAGATTCAACACAACCTCCCCCCGGTCTTAGAGAATAAACTTTTTCAACCTGAACTAAATCCCAATAAACAAAATATTCAATATAGGGATAATCAGCGTTAAAAAGATAGACCTAAAGGCAATCCACGCGATCAAGATACCAAATACCCCCAAAAACGAACCGTGAATCATGTCTAGGTATCGTCGAGCAGTCTTCCCACTCATAAAGAGCATGATCACACTAGCACCATCCAATGGAGGGAGTGGAATGAGATTAAAGAGAAAGAGAATGGTGTTCAGCAAAAAGAAAATAGTGAGAATCATTGCCACACCCGCCCATAAAGTATTGGGTTCGGCTTGAATGAGATTTAAGTTGTACAACGCACTCAATAAATTTGCCGCAGGATCAAAACTGAACCAGCCGAGGAAAATCCCGAGCCGAATCAATCCCCCCGAAAGAATCATTAAAAATAAATTAGAGGCAGGGCCGGCTAAAGCCATCAACGCCGCTCGACGTGGAAACTGTCGTTCCCAATTAGGATCATAGGGAGCACTCGCCCAGCCCAGCATCCATCCGTTCAAAAAAAACGTCAGAAGAGGCGCCAAGATCATCCC
>JANQLS010000176.1 GCA_028280485.1 Planctomycetota bacterium | reverse complement strand
TGATATTTTTCATTCAGCCTCCGGGGCTACGCCCCTCCAGCTGAATGAAAAGCTTGAAAGTCTATTATAAGTTTTGGAGTCGGTTAGAGGGGCAGGTCATCATGGGATGGCTGAAATCAGCTATTTAGACACTGACGATCTTAAAGATGGCGGGGCTGTGGATGTCTCAATCCCACTCTATGTACTCGATCATGTCTTCCTCGGCGGGCCTGCTCCAGCGATCCCAGGCCCATTATTTTGTGGAGTTAATTTAACCCAGGAGGACCTGAGCTGTGATAGCGATCATGCTTCTGATCTTTGAGTCGAGATGTGTTAAGTTGTAATTTAATATAGGCTTGTGATTTTATTGGTGGCGGTTTTTTTTTGGGGGGGAACCGGGCTTTTTTTATTAATCCAAGAAAAATTTTCGCGTTCGTTTGTTATAAATGTCGCATACCCACTCAGAAATCTGCATCAGTAGTTGTTTCAGGTTTCTCATGCGGAGTGAATTTTAATAAACGTTAGGAAATTATTGTATTCGGTATTACTAAAGCTACTGCTATCAGCAGAGATTTCTGATTTTTCTCTTTTTGAAAGAGTATAGAATCATTTTAGTTCGTTTCAATTTGAAGAGCTCTTCGAATTCCGGATTGATATCAAGCAACAAGGTCACGCATAGAGTTTTATTATTTAGATGAAGCTCAGTAAAAAATCTGATTGCTTTCAAAGGCATAGATCAATAAATAGTTGCAGCAAATGGAAAGTTTAAAAGTTTATACCATTCTCCTCTTCATTTTATTTTGTTTTGCGTCTCAATCTAAGGCGCAACATAACTTCTTGGAGTCCGATTCAACCAAGCCGGATGTTCTTGAAACCAGAAATAATTTACAAGAATTAGATCATAAATATCAGTTAGCAATGGTGTTACCCGCAGAGCTTAATCAGCATACTCCTGGTGAAGGGGGCGGACTTATCGACTCTGATGGCGATGGAATTGTTGATTCTCTTGATAATTGTCCCAATCATATTAATCCAACTCAGTTGGATGTAGATGAGGATGGGTTAGGTGATCACTGTGATACCGATCGAGACGGAGATACTATATTCAATGCAAATGACAACTGCCCTGAGCACTTCAATCCGGATCAATCCGATCAGGACAATGATGGTCTGGGCGATGCTTGTGAAGGAACTGGTGATGTCGATGATGATGGAATCGAAGATGCTGTTGATAACTGTCCCTTAAATTTTAATCCAACCCAGCTGGATGCGGATGAGGATGGATTCGGTGATCACTGTGATCCTGATCGAGACGGAGATTCTCTCGTCGATGCTAATGACAACTGCCCAGGTCACTTCAATCCGGATCAATCCGATCGGGATAATGATGGTCTGGGGGATGCTTGTGAAGGAACTGGTGACCTTGATAATGACGGAGTTGAAGATGGTGTTGATAATTGTCCCTTAAACTTTAATCCAACCCAGCTTGATGTAGATAAGGATGGCTTTGGGGATCCCTGTGATCCTGACCGAGACGGAGATGATCTAATCGATGTTAATGACAACTGCCCGGGGCACTTTAATCCGGATCAATCAGATCAGAATAATGATGGTGTGGGGGATGCTTGTGAAGAAGCTGGCGATGTAGATGGCGATGGAGTCGAAAATTTTCTTGATAATTGCCGCAATAACTTTAATCCAACTCAGCTGGATGTAGATGAGGATGGATTGGGCGACTCCTGTGACCCCGATAGGGATGGAGATAACCGTTATGATGGCCAGGACAACTGCCCAGGTCATTTTAACCCAGACCAATCCGATCAGGATAATGATGGCGTAGGTGATGAATGTGAAACTGTTGGTGATCAAGATGGCGATGGGATTTTAGATGGAATTGATAATTGTGTTAGAACTTTCAATCCCCAACAAATAGATTCGGATTCAGATGGAGTTGGCGATTTATGTAGAAGCAGAAATAGTTTGGATTATTACTGGGTTGGTGATTCGTGGGGTGATTTTTTTGATATCAATAACTGGTTGAATCAAAAGGCACCAAGTGATTGTGACAGTTACGAATCTTGTCGGCGAAATGAAATAAATGTTAACTTTATTGAAGGAAAAGGCGAAATAAATCTTACTAAAGATATTTTTATAACAAATTTATTTATAAACAAAGGGGAATATAAAATTGATTTTCAAGGAAACACACTAACTCTTAAAGATGGTCTTATAATTGGCGATGAATTCGATGGGGTTGCTCATCTTGAGCTCCATAATGGTAATGTTTCCATGTCTATTGATAGTAGCAGTATTTTAATTAGTGTTGGTCGGCATGGGATAGGTCAGAATTCATTAACTATTGGGGAGAACTTACCTTTTAAAAATTATGCTGATATATATTACTTAATTGGAGTCGGTAGCAATGATCCAAAACCTGGTAGCCAGAGTACTCTGGTTTTGAATTCAAGGTTTAGCAATTATGCTGATATGGGAGTATATAAAAATGGGGTGGCCATTATTGAAGAAAGAGGTTCAATCGGACTTGATGGTCTAAGCGTTCGTGGCTTGTTGGAGGTTAAAGGGGGTATCCTTTTAGATGGTGGTCGGATTTTTGGTGGTGGTATCTTAATTTTAGATTCTGGCGGCCTTAATACAATAGCTGACTTAACAATTGAAAATGGGGCAGTAATTGGAGGAGAGGGTTCCTTATCAGGTTCACATGATGGGGAATTCCGAGGAGTAATTTCACCTGGAAATGATCGACTAGGAACAACTGGCCAAATTGAGCTTGATGGTTATTGGGAGATTTTTGAAACTGCTGAGTTTTCATTCTCAATGGGTGGCTACGTGCCTATTCTAAATCACGATTCATTAGTTTTACCGGAAGAAATCTTTTCAAATGTATTCCAAAATATTAATATCCATTGGTTTAATGATTTTGCTCCCACGCCTGGAGACCATTTCAATATTGTCAACCAAGCTAATAATAGTTTCCGCAGTGAAGATGGTTTAGGCGCTATTTTTGATGACAAACCATTTAATCCAACCCAGTTTGGTAGCCTGCCTAACCCCATTAAAGTTGAGTGCGTAGTAAATAAAGATGGCCGAAATTTAGTTCTGATGGTGGATCCGAATGTATCTTTTAATGAGTCCTATAGTTTTAGCTTTACTGATAATAAAAGGTCGCACTTAATTCGAGTGCCAAGCATAGACACACTCGATAAAACTATTAAGGTTGAATTCAATGAAGTCAACGGCTCAACTTTTAGTCGTTACAAAATTACTTCTGAATGGAATCAACCCCCTGGAGTTTATAGCCAAATTGTTAAAGATTTTGATGTCTTAGGTTCTGGAGATTTAATTATACCGAGATCTCAGATAGGAGATCTTTACCTAAGATTTGATTTAATTGAGGGAGCCCATCCGATTAGCCTTGAGGTTGAAATTACGGAGCATGATTTACTCCTCAACAAAATTATTCCGGACATCACTAGTAAAAATGCGGATACATTTACCACATCAATAGAGGGGGGTAATTTTTATCCACAAACGAAGTTTGCCTTAGCTGACAACTTTGGTACTACTACTTTAGCCATCGATACTAAAGTATTGAATCCTGGGATGGTTATAGCTGAATTTGATATAAGTAACCTACAGCCCGGGAACTATAAATTAATTGCTCATCAGTCTGAAATCCCTGATCCTGATCATTGTGACGATAGCGAAGGCACACACTGCTTAGTTCATCAATTGGTAACCATTCATGAAGAGTCTGAATCTTTACCTTTATCTGTTAACTTCAGATCAAATAAGTTTAGGAAAAACGGTCCTGGAATTGCCCATTTGGAGATAATTAACCCAAACGCTTTCCAAATTCCCAGTCCATTCATTCGGGTGAGCAGCTCCGATCAAATTAGCATTCCATTTCAGCCTTCTCCGATTGATTCTGAAGTCGTCACTGTAATTAATGAGCCTGGCGGTATTCCCGGTTTAATTAGTCCTAAATCTACCTTTGAAATTCCAGTTTCTTTCAGTACGAGAGATTCTACGAATATTAAATTAGAGATTATAAACGGTTCTAACAACAATCTTGAAATACCTTGGCAGCAGTATAAATTTTTAGAACCACCAACAGGAATTCGTGATATTGATTGGGAGTGTTGGTTAAGTCAAGTCGATCAATTTCAGAATGTTGTGGGCGAAACGTGGGGAGATCTCTTTGAGTATTTTCAATTACACAAAAAGGAAATTAGAACTCGAGGTGAAATTTCGGCACAAAATTTATTTCGACACGCTTTTTTAAGTGCACTTGGGTTGCCTAACAAGTCTATTCGGGGTTATGCCGTGGATGAAAACGGAGAACCATTGGATAATTATTGGCTAACCGTAACTGAGGATGTTGATGGTATGCCAGTTTGGGTTTCATCGGCTAAAATTAAAAGAGGGGTGTTTGTTGTAGATAACCTCCAGGTCGATCAAGAGTATAGAATGGTTATTAATGGACTAGGTTCTTGTTTAGGATTTTTGCATGATAGTGCAAAGCCTATAATTATACCTTCGGATCAAAACGGTGATTTAGTCTCTCAGTTTCAAATTAAACCAGGGGAAGGATCTCAGTGGATTTTTGACGGTAGAAAAATTTTTGGTCAAACTCTATATCCTTTCTTTTTATTACCTGAATTTTCAAGCTTAACAGAGCATGATCCATTTTCCACGGTTGCTAATATCGAGCTAGTTCCAGTGGGTTCATTTGATCCTAATGAAACCTCAGTCGACCATGGGGATGGTTCACTCATGGCTCGTAATCAGACATTAAGGTATACCGTTTTTTTTGAAAATAAATGCGAGGACGATCAATTCGATTGTTCTGAGTTTGATTTGGATGCTGCTCAAAATATTAAAATTGTTATTCCTCTTGCTGGATCAAATTTGGACGTCTGGAGCTTTAAGCCGATTGAATTTAGTTTAAACTCACAACTATTAAGATTTATTGACTATTCAAGCTTAACATCGGAAGATCCTGAAGGTCCTATTGATACACATAAATTTATCAACACAAGTAATTTGATATTGAGAAATGACTGGTTTAAACCAGCGAATTTGATGACTTGGGAACCTGGATTACAAAGTGAGGAACGAGAGTTGTTAATGGCAGTGAATCTCAATCATACTGCTTCTGGGGTGAACTTAAATTTAGATTCAATAATTCAGGATAAGGGTGATGATAAACATGATTTGAAAGATGATTTGTTCTACTCTTTATCAGAAGAATGCCTAGATCGTCACGATGGATCTCGCTGTGTCGCCGACCTCGGAATACTTCCCCCGAGTACTGAATCCGAAGATGATAGAACTGGTCATGGATATTTTACTTTTGAAATCAGGCCCCTTTCGAACGTCGATAAGTGCGATATTATTAAAATCACACCTAAAATAATTTTTGATGCAGTCATCATCGATGCTTGTAGAGAAAACATAGGTGAAATTACCATTCAACAGTGCTTGGAAGAGGACGATGATCCCAATCGTTGTTCGGTTGATAATCCAGTTGAATATTGTTCCTTACCTCCACAAAATTTATCTCCATTCATGAATGAAGTTTTTGCGACGGGGAATACAGATGTGGATGTTCAGTTTCAATGGGAGGTACCTACTTTAAATCGTTCGAATTTAGCTCAAATGAACATCGAGTTTGATTTCTTTCTATGGCAATCAAATAGAGAAGGAACGCTGATTCATTCTGAAACATTGGAAGATACTGGACTTCTCGTACTCGACGTACCTGCTGGAGATTATTTATGGCAAGTGATTGCTTATGATCCCAATTGTGAGTTCGATGATGGAATTACAGAAAGTGATTACTTTAGATTTAGCATTAGCGATAGTCTTCAAATTCAGGGCGATGTGAATTCAGATGGCCTCTTCAACCTCACGGATGTGATTACTCTTTTAGAGCATCTATTCTTGGGCACGTTTGAACTTCCTTGTGGTGATCAAACCGTCAATCATCGTTCAAACATAGAATTATTAAACATAAATACTGATGACAAAGTGGATCTTACTGATGCTATTGGAATGTTAGAGCATCAATTTTTAGGGAAGTCAGGTTACCCCAATGGTATGAATTGTATTTCAATTCCTGAGTGTCCGGATAAGTGCTTGGAGTAAGATGTATCATGTGAATATTATTGTTGTGGAGTTATTATTGAGGGCGTTCAATTGAGGACCGATCTATATGTAATATGATTTTGAGATCATTCGTTCAGGTCGACAATTAGTCGGATTCCATTATTCGCATCGCTCATATATGGATACCTCCCATTGCGAGTTGCAATTCTGAAATCAAACTTATCAACTTTATTCCAACCACCACCACGGATAGAAATAAATCTGTCATTATCAGGTTTTACTGAATTCGTCCACTCATTGGCGGAGCCAGCCATACCAAGCACACCGTAGATACTTTCATCATAGGTAATCCAGCCCGTCGGGCGTATTTTTCGAGATTCCTCTATCGGGTTAGCATGGTTGTTCCAAAAGTAGGAATAAACTAAAAAGTTTCCCCAAACATAAATTCTTTTATCCATTCCACGAGCAGCTTTCTCCCATTCAAAATCAGTTGGAAGTCTATAGATCCAATCCTTTCCTTCATTTCTCGCTCGTTCCGTTTTCCAAAATGCAAATTCTAATGCAGCTAATTGAGGGATATGTGTTACGGGCCAATCTGTAGGTAAAGTAGTCTTCCATTTTTTTTGGCCTCTATCCCATGACCAGTACTGAGGAAATCTGGGAACCAATCTAATTTTCCCATCTTCATAATATACATCTTCCCCACCTCCTCGGGCTTTTATTTGTCTTAAAGCTTTCTTTGCAATTGGAGACCGGGGAGTCGCCCATCCGGTGGTATTCTTTTCATCTTTCTCAGGGTCTGTGATTTCAATGACTTCTGGGCTGTTCAAAAATTTTAAGTACTCTTGAATTGAGATTTCATTTTTAGAGATTAGAAAACTATTGACCCATTTCTTACCTTCATTTAATGGAGTGTCTGCAGCGGGATCATCCCCGTGATAAAAAGTACTTTTTGGAATATGAATATATCCGTTTGGGGCATTTATTTTCTTTATTAAATTCGCAATGATTTCAAGCTTAGCGAGTGAGCTATCTTGATTTGAGTAAGTCGAAATCGGAACTCTGTATTCGAGGTAATTAGGGTGTTTGATGACGACTAAATAGTCTCCTTCAGCCAAATTTAAGGAGTATGACTGGTTCTTTGAAGTTCTTCCCATTTTTGAACGACTATCAAAGGATAGAGGTTGCCCAAAAAATGAAAATCCAAAGAGGTCGAGAATGGGTTTATTAAAATCTTCAACGTCAAAAGTAGAATCTTTGGGAAAGGGAATCCAGTCTACATTTAAAAGTGATCCTTCTCGTGTGATTTCAACCTTAATAGGTTTCGATTTATCAAAGTTCTCCTTGATATAGCTGATAAAATCTTTAGTCGTAAAAATTGTTGATCCGTTTATTCTCTTGATCCAATCACCTTCTTTAAACGGAACAGTTCTTATAATTTTTGCGATTTTTAAAATTGAATAGGGCTCTTTGAATTTATGATTTAGTGGTACGGGAATCTTCCGGTGTTCAATCTCATCGATGCGATAACAAAATAACTCTGCTTCAGCTGGGTTCGTTTTTATTATAAGTTTAGTATTCTTCTGACCTTTTTTTGAATTATTTTGAATGAGTGTTTTTTCTTTGTTCTGGCTTCCATTTTTTCGTAATTCAGGATAATTGAGTAGATATTTAAATTCTTTGTCTTCTGCTTTTTTAGCTAATATTTCTGATAAGTAGTCAATCTCCTTTGTAATATTTAATATTTTATTACCTGCTGTATACATAGGAGAGGATGTTAATTGAGTGATTTTTGCTTGAGATTCATTTTTAAGTTTTAAGCATGATAGGTAGATCCTATTGATCTCTTTGGCTTTAAAGACAACTGGTTCAAATTCCCATATCTGCTGTTTTTTTCCATGTGATTTTTCTAAAATTTTATAACTTGAAAATTCTGCTTTCAAATTATTTATAGATTGTTTGAAGTCTTCAACCTGTGTTATGCAGGAAGAAAGAAGGTCATTGAATGTTCTTCTATCTTTTAGTTGATCCGTAAATCCAATCCACAGATAAGTGATTAAACAACTCAATAAAATAAAAGCCGCGATCCCAACTCTATTGACAACTTTTTTGTTTTTTTTATGAAGTCTTCTTAATGAGGATATGATTCCAGGAGGACCAATTAAGATCGGTAATCCATTTATATATCGATGGAGTTCAGATTCGATTTCGGGAACAGAGATATACCTCTTTCCTTCTTCTTTTTCTAAGCATTTGGCAACAATCCAATTTAATTCGCCTTTTAATCTTTTAATTAATTTTGAAAGGGGGAGGTTTCTATTTAGCGCAACGATAGATTGATTTTCATCGCTTTGCTTCAGCACCGCAGAGCTTAAGTAATCTGGAAGATCGTTTTTTATGCTCTGAATGATTTCGTCAATTCCTAGGTTAGTACGGTCACTAAAATTTAAAGGCAAAACCCCTGTTAATAATTCAAATAAAAGCACCCCTAATGAATAAATATCAGCCCCAAAGCCAATGTCTTCGGAATTGGGCCTCACCTGCTCTGGACTCATGTAAACAGGCGTACCAATGATTTGGCCCGCTTGGGTATAAAAAGTATCTTCAGTTAATTTTTGATTGAGGGCTTTGGCTATTCCAAAATCTATGATCTTGGGGTGAGGCTCGCCATTAAATTCCGTAACTAAAATATTTGCCGGTTTAATATCTCGATGGATAACCCCAGCAGAATGAGCATGGGAAATCCCTTTGCAGATATGGATAAATATTTTCAATCGATCATCGATGCTAAGCTTATTTTTATCGCAATACTCCACCAGTGGAACCCCAGGAACAAATTCCATAGCAAAGTATGGTTTATCCTCCGAAGTTTTGCCCGCATCAAATACGGTGGCGATTGATGGATGATTGAATTTTGCTAAGGCCTGACGTTCACCCTCGAACCTCGCCAATACGTCTTGATTATCCATGCCTTGACGTATGACCTTAATTGCCACCTCTCTTTTAATGGGAGTGATTTGTTCGGCATGATAGACTTCTCCCATCCCCCCTTCACCAATTCGTTTGATGAGTGTGTACCCTGCTATTTTCGGAAGATTTTTGTCTTTGGGAGGATCTGTAAATTCTTCAATGGCTTCCAAATTGGGTATTGCAGGTTCTTCTAGAAATTTATCATTTTGAAATTCTAAAAGAGATTGGACTTCTTTAAATGATTCCAAGTCTAAGTCAAGCGTCGATAAAAACTTCTCCCTCTCTTGCTTTGAGAGATTCTTAGCTTGTTGAAATATAGTTTCGATAAGGTCCCAGTCTTTTTCAGGCATATGTTTTATTTTACCTCTGGCCACAAGCTGAAGATCATTTCAAGATTTGTTATGGAGTGCAGGTATTATACAGATAATTCTATGTTTTAAAAATAGGCTTGTGGCTTGCTTCGGAGTAACGAATCCAGCTTTCAATTTCTCCGATTCATAGTTGAAACGCCCCAATCCATTAGAGGTTTAAGATTTGATCAAGCTTGAACTTTACTTGAAGACTAATAAGAAAATTTGTTCATCTCGCCTCTTGGTACATGTAGCTTAAATAAGAGGCATTAGAATTTTTCTTGTTCCTTCTTTAATGTTTGGGGCATGAATGGAAGGGGCTAAATTTCATTGCTTATGACAAAAATCAAAGTTTATTACCTATGTCATTTCTTGGGTTCGCTCTAATCGTCACAATTGACTATTCTCTATAAATCGATTACTGCTTTTAAGCGTTAAGGCAATGGGGAGCAGTAGATTTTTTATTATAGGAGGGAAGAAGTCAAATAGTTGAGGTTCGGGGAAGGTGCCCAAGCGGCTTGAAAATATGTTTGAGCTTTGGGTTTCTGCAGGCTCGTGTTCCGCTTTAATTTTGCGGAAATAGAGGTGGGTCGGAATTCAAAGTTTTGGTCGCTCTGTCAGCGAATAATATTAAATATCCCACAAGTTTGACTAAGGTTTGACCCGCACAAAAAAAGGACCAACGACCGTTGTCGTAAGTCCTTTCACTTCCTGGTACGCCCAGCAGGATTTGAACCTGCGACCCGCAGATTAAGAATCTGCTGCTCTGCCAACTGAGCTATGGGCGCACCGTATTTTGTTTTTATTGAGTTGGAAGGGCGAATTTAACCTTCGAGGTGGGGTCTGTCAAGCGGGGAATTGGGGTTTGGGGGGAATGGGGATTGGGAAATGAATCTGGGGTGGATTCGGAGTTTGTTCGTCGGTTTGTTTGCTAAGACCTTCGGAACCCTCGTCGACACTTCGGGCTTGGAATAAGTTTGCTTTAACACTCAAATCCTTCGTCGGGGTTCATTTGGGCTTCTAAGTTGTAGAGAACTTCGCAGTCGGAGATGGCGCCGTGGTAGGCGAGGAAGCTTTCGAGTTTTTCGCCATCGATATTGTTTTCTTGAGCCCACTCGATGCTGTGAATGAGAGTGCCGGAGCATACGCTGGCCAAGAAAGCTAAGTCGTAAGGTGGCTCGGGGCGAGGCTCGATGTTTTCCTCGGTTAAAGTAATCTCTACTTGTTCGGTGAGCTTCCCGGCGATGTGATCGAGTAAGTCCTCCGCTTCTTCATCGCTTAAGAAGTTTTTGCGATCTTCTGGGTTGATCCACTCTAAGCGAATTTTTGAACCATCGTGATCAGGCACTAAATCTAAGGCTTTGGTGTAACGTGCCTTGGCCTCTTCTCGATCCGAAAGATCTTCACAAACCAAGCCGGCTAAAAAGAGATGATCGGCGGCCATTTTTTCATCGGAACTTTGTTCAAGACCACGTTCGAAGGATTCTAAAGCTTCATCTTTTCGTCCCATGTTCAACTGGCAAATTCCAGCCCAGAACAAGTGTCCAATTCCTTCCGGATCACGCTGTTGAGCTTCTTCAAACATCTCTAAGGCTTGTTCGGCTAATCGGGGCTCCATCAAAGGGGGAATTTCGAGAAAGCCTTCGATGAAATGAATAATGGGGTCGAGTTGAATTCCATCTTCTAACGCCACACCGTCAGCCAATGCCGCTAAATCAAAAAGGGCCATCCCGGCTCGATAGGGTGGATGCGCATCGGTGTTCTCGGCGATTTTCATCGCTTCTAATGCGGCTTCTAAACTTTCATCGGCTTTGCCTTCAGCTAAAAGTGCTTCAGAAAGCAAGCAGTATCCGAGGACGTCGTCACCGTGTTCCTTCAGATGTTCAGCCAGTAATTGAACGACTTCTTTGAAGGCACCTTCGTCGGTACTTTCATGAAGGAGGCTGTGAGCTTTTAAGTGAATGGCTTCGTGGGGATTTTCGGTGGGATCTTGGATCATGATGCGTTGGTTTAGGGGGAGATTTTGCAGTTTTGAATTTTAGTTTAAGTTAATTTTTAGGCTGTTGTGCGCTCCTTTTATCCCTTTCTAAGACAGCGGGCTTGGGAGACGCGATTGCTTTTAAAGAGATGACTATAGCATGGGTGGTCGCAAATTTTAAAGTGGTGAGGGATTCTTTTATCCCTCGCTAAAGCTTCGGGCTTGAAGGGCGTAAATCGTCTTTAATGCGGTTTCTATAAAACAGACCTTGGAAGTTCCTCTGTTAACCTTAAGGAGGAAGATTTTCCATTTGATAAGAATCGTGCAGGACTGTGAAGATTCAAGGCGGGATCGACTTGACCGAGGATGAGCTGAGCCCCTAATTCTCCCACGGAATAACTGGTAGTAACCCCATGTCCACCTAGGCCAGCCATCCAAAAGAAGCCGTTCAAGCGGGGATCTTCTCCGATGACGAATCTTCCGTCGGCGGTTAAAGTTCTCACTCCTGACCAACCTTTTTTAATGGCGAGGTCTTCTAAAGCGGGGAACTGAGAATCGATTTTACCCTTTAAAAGATCGAAGATCTCAGGGTGAACTCGATCGTCTTCCAACAATTCACCGACCTCCGTGATATCGCATGCAGAAATGAGAATGCCGCCCGCTTCAGGTCGAAAATAAATCTCTTTGGTGGTATCCCAAATAAAGGGGAGGTCCGAGGGGATGTCAATCCTCGGGGGGCTAACAAATAAATGGCGGCGAGTTGGATTCAGCGGTAACTCGGCCAATCCGGCCAACGACGCTAACTGGCTTGCCCAACCTCCGGCGGCATTGATGAAGAGATCACCCTCGATCCATTCATCGTTGACTCGTACGGCTTCAAAACCGTTCTGAGAAGATCGAATCTCATCGATGGTTTTTTGGAAGAAAACTTGCCCTTCAAATTCGCGGATCGACCTCAAGTAGAAATCGAGGAGGCGGGCCACGTCGACCACCCCATCGCTGGGGCAAAAAGCGGCTCGTTGAAAATTAGCAGAGCTTAGAAAGGGGAAGCGCTGCGTCGTTTCTTGATGGCTCCAGTCGTCAACTTTAAGACCCGCTGTCTTTGAGGCCTTCACATCGCTTTGCAATGCTTCACAATGGATCCCGGAGGCGAGTAGCAAGGATCCTCGTTGATCAAAAAATTCAGTTGAACCATCGAGTTCTTCAATTTGCTTCCCGATCTCTAAAAGACCCTGAACACCTTTTCGGGCTAATCGTGAGAGCTCTTCGTCGGGGGTGATCTGTCGCACCATTGCGGCGTTTCGCCCCGAAGAATGTAAGCCGGGTAGCTCTTCTTTTTCGAAAAGGATCACTTCTTTCATTCCCGACTTCAAGAGGTGGTACCCGAGGCTAGCTCCAGCCAGCCCTCCTCCCGCGATGATGGCGCGTCTAGGGAGAGAGACATCACTTTCGGAGTGAATGGGATTTTCTTCAATTCTGGATGAAGCCGATGAGCGAATCATGGGGAGCAAAAACGCGTAAAAACCAGAGCCTTTTTTTGACTTGGGTGATGAGTGAAGGTTTGGAGGGTCAACGAAGCATTATCAGGAATCCTAAGATAAAACTTCTTTCGTAAAATTCTATTCAAAAGCCCGAAAGTTCCCATTTCGAAGGAAAGAAGTTACACAAATTCTGCTCGGCTGAGTACGATCCCTGTTTCAAGTTCCCATTTGAGATTCGAGGAGCCATTTGCTCTCCAAACGAAGCCCGGAATGGCTTCCAATTCATCGGTATGATTTTCTTTCATGATTAAAGCTCAAGAGCTCTCTGCGATTCAACTTCGGGGAGTGCGCCAGAACAACCTTAAAAATATTGATCTCGATATTCCCCTCAAAAAAATGACAGTGATCACGGGGGTGAGTGGATCGGGGAAAAGCTCGTTAGCATTCGATGTGCTCTACGCTGAAGGTCAGCGTCGTTATGTCGAAACCTTTTCTTCCTATACGCGTCAATTTTTAGATCGAATGAGCAAGCCGGAGGCGGAGTCCTTAGAAGGCATCCCACCGGCAGTCGCGATCGACCAGAGCGGCGCGATTAAAAATTCCCGATCAACGGTGGGAACCATGACGGGGATCAATGATTACTTAAAAATCCTTTTCTCACGATGCGCTTCGCCATTTTGCCCTGAATGTCACGAAGAAGTTTCGGTTCACGATACTGCTTCGGTAACGCGTTTTCTCTCGGATTCTACTCCTGAACAATTTCCCGCCTTATTGATCGCAGATCTTTACTTGGGCACTTTTGAAAATGTTGATCTAATTCGAGACTCCGTTCGTGCCCAGGGCTATTCTCGTTTTCTTAGAGGACCATCCCCGGTTCGTTTAGATGATCTAACGAGTGATGACCTGAAAGAGGGATACCTGCCGATCATCGTTGATCGCTTATCTTCGACAACTCGCTCCGGTCGAATCGCCGATTCGGTCGACCAAACTTTTAGGTTAGGTCGGGGGAGTTTAAGAATTGTCTTTGAGGATGGATCGGAACGAGCATTTCATGATGGCTTGCGTTGTGGGGGTTGTGGAATGGAGTTTCCCCGTCCGAGCCCCGGACTCTTCTCATTTAATTCACCCTACGGAGCTTGCGATACATGTCGAGGGTTTGGGAAGGTCATCGATATCGATTTCGAACGGGTCATCCCAGATCCTCGTTTGTCGATCGATGAGGGAGCGATCAAACCGTGGAACACCCCAAGTCGTCGCCGCCATCTCACCAAGTTGAAACGCTTCTGTCAGGAAGAAGGCATTCGCACGGATATTCCCTTCGGTCGATTGAGCAAGGTCAACAAGCAAAAGATTATCGAAGGGCACGGTCGGTATAAGGGCATTCAGGGTTTCTTTGATCGACTCGAACAAAAGAAATATAAAATGCACGTACGCGTGCTTCTTTCGCGATACCGAGGCTATTTCAAATGTGGGGATTGCGAAGGTCGCCGATTACGTAAGGAAGCATTTTATTTTCGAATCAAGGGGAAGACTCTCAGCGATCTCTGGCAAGATCCAATCTTTAAACTCAAAGATCGAGTGAGTGAATGGAAGAAGTTAAAGCTAGATAAAGCCTCTCAACTTTTAATCAAAGAAGTATCTAGCCGATTAGAATATTTAGATGCGGTCGGCTTGGGCTATCTCACATTAGACCGACAATCGCGAACTCTTTCCGGGGGTGAAGTTCAAAGGGTGAACTTGACCACCGCATTGGGTGCGTCATTAGTGGAAACACTTTTCATTCTGGATGAACCCTCGATCGGATTACATTCACGGGATAATGATCGATTGATTAAGATTCTCAACGCGATACGAGACCGGGGAAACACTCTCGTCGTGGTTGAACATGATCCCGATATACTGAATGCCGCTGATCATATTATCGACTTAGGTCCGGGAGCTGGATCTGAAGGAGGGGAAGTGGTCGCCGAAGGAACGGTCGATCAAGTTTGTCTCGACTCCCGATCACTTACGGGGGCTTATCTCAGTGGGAAAAAGAAAGTCACTCCCGCTCAGCAACCCCCGCGATCCTTCGCCGAAGGGCACGCGATTAAGCTTCAGGGGGCCTACGCTAATAACCTAAAAAATATTGATGTCGAGATTCCTTTAGGAGGGGTTGTCTCCGTGACCGGAGTGAGCGGTTCGGGGAAGAGTACCCTCGTTCAAGAGGTTTTGTATCGCGCCAGTCAACGTGCAAGCGGGCAAGCAGTCGAAGGACTCATCGCTTTAGACTCTATCGAAGGCTTAGATCTGATCGATGAGATTGTTCTCGTCGATCAAAGCCCACTGGGTAGAACATCCCGAGGAAACCCTGCCACTTACGTCAAAGTTTATAACGCGATACGAGATCGATTCGCGGCGACGGAACAAGCACAGATGGCTGGCTACAAAGCGCGCCACTTTTCTTTTAATGTGGCGGGAGGACGCTGCGAGGAATGCGCGGGGGCTGGGGCTGTCGATGTGGAGATGCAATTCCTTTCCGATGTTTCACTTCCCTGTGAAGCCTGCGACGGGCGACGGTTTACCGAAGCCGTGCTTGAAATTGAGTACAACGGTCTCAATATTCACAGCACTTTAGAGCTCACCATTCGAGATGCCATCGAGCATTTCGATCAGGATCCCGAAATTGTTGACCCTCTCGTCTTTTTAGATGGATTAGGTTTGGGTTACCTCAAGCTGGGGCAGCCTTTGAACACTTTGTCGGGTGGCGAAGCGCAACGATTGAAATTAGCCTCAAAGGTATTACAAACCAAGCGTCAGAGACTTCTCTTTTTATTGGACGAACCGACGACGGGTCTTCATTTAGATGATGTCAAACGCTTGATCGAAGTTTTGGAGGGCTTGGTTAATAAAGGGCATTCCGTCGTCGTCATCGAGCATCATTTGGATGTGATTTTAGCTTCGGATCACGTGATCGATCTCGGACCTGAAGGGGGGGATCGAGGGGGCGAGATCGTGGCGCAAGGAACTCCTAAGAGCCTTCTCTCTCAGTCTCGTTCCATCACGGGGCAATGGCTTACCAATTACGTAAAAGCTCGAAAAAGGAAGCTAAAGACGAGCCGCTATCAAGTTCCCAATGGAAAGGGTTCCATTCGAGTGATCGGGGCTCGAGAAAACAATCTTAAAAATATCAACATCGACATCCCCAGAGACCAGTTCGTCGTCGTGACCGGGATGAGTGGATCGGGGAAATCATCTCTACTTTACGACATCGTTTACGCTGAAGGACAACGTCGGTATTTAGATTGTCTTTCACCTTATGCTCGCCAGTTTGTTGAAGAGTTGCATCGACCGGACCTCGATCACTTAGAAGGCATTCCTCCCACTGTTGCCATTGAACAACGAACGACGATTGGAGGGAGAAAGTCTACCGTAGGTACGGTCACTGAGATTTATCAGTTCCTTCGACTTTTATACACTCGAGTGGGAACTCAATATTGTCCTGAATGTGAAGTCCCGGTAGTACCACGTTCTCAAGAACAAATTTGTAATGAAGTTACCCGGTTGGCTAAGAAGGGGGGGATTCTTCTCGCCCCAGTCGTTCGAGGAAAAAAAGGTTTCCATCACACTCTTCTTAACAAGGCGGCTCGTACGGGTATTCAACAGGCGCGCATCGATGGAGAGATGGTTACCCTCGATCGTAACCAAGAAATCCGTCTCGAACGACAGCGTGCACATGACATCGATTTAGTCGTCGGCGAATTCTTTTCGACTGCTCGTTTAAAGCATCATGTTAGAGATTCAGTAGAGTTGGGTCTCGACTTTAGCGGTGGGGTCGTTTTATTTGTTGACACCGATGGCAATGAAACGATTTTGAATCGCTACCGCACCTGTCCCAGTTGTTCTAAGGCCTTTAAGGAACCGGATCCCCGTAACTTTAGTTTCAATTCCCGTCACGGTTCTTGTGCTGCATGCGATGGTTACGGTTTTAGAACTCAAATCGATGCCGAGTCCTTGGTCGTGTCTTGGAACGATGCTTTAGATACTACAAAGAATGGACCATTAGCTTTTCTTGAAGAAAGTCCCTTTCCGAAAACATTGAAGCGACGCTTCTTAAAAGAGCTCAAGGATGAGGGGATCGACACTAAAGCCTCATTAGCAAAACTTTCGGCAAGTCAGCGTAAGGCTTTCTTTTTCGGTAATAATAAAACGGGATTTAAAGGTCTCGAAGCCATTGTGGACGCTTCCTTAGAACGCGTAGAGATCGACGAGCGCGAGACATTTTTACGGCGATTCGGGCGTGAAGAAACCTGTTCTGCCTGTAAGGGAAGTCGGCTGAAATCACAATGGGCTGCCGTTAAGGTGGATGGAGTAGGAATTGCCGAGCTCGCCCAAGGCTCCATCGAATCTTTCAAGAGTAAGCTCAAATCCTTTCGGCTTAAGGGAGTGCGTGAAGAAAAAATTGGGAAGCCTATTTTGAGCGAACTCATCGCGAGGTCGAGTTTTCTCATCGAGTTAGGTCTTGGGTATTTAGGAATCGGTCGACGAGTCGATACGCTTTCAGCGGGTGAAGCGCAACGTATTCGGCTCGCTTCTCAATTAGGCTCGAACTTGCGTGGAGTTTGCTACATTCTCGATGAACCTACGATTGGGCTTCATGCGGTGGATAACTTAAGATTGATCGATTCCTTGAAGAAGCTTCGAGATCGAGGGAATAGTGTTTTAGTCATCGAGCACGATGAGTCGACGATTGCTGCTTCCGATCACGTGATCGATCTTGGACCGGGACCGGGAAGACTAGGTGGCCGAGTCGTAGCAGAAGGAAGGCTCGATGAATTGATGGCATCCGAGCGTTCGGTCACGGGAAGATGTTTGCGAGAGCGAGATAGCTTCGACGTATCGATCAGCGATAAAACTCCTCGGGGGCCCTGGATCGAAATCATTCAGGCTGATGCTAATAACCTCAAGAAGATCGATGCGAAATTTCCTATCGGAAATGTCACCGTTGTTTGTGGCGTTTCTGGAGCTGGGAAGTCGACCTTAGTAAGGGAAGTTTTAGAAAAGAACCTTCGTAAAAAACTCCAAGGTCAAACTCGGACGAGCTGGAAATGTCGTCGGTTAACGGGTTGGAAAGATATCGTCAGCTTGCGAGAGGTGGATCAACGTCCGATCGGAAGGAGCCCTCGTTCAACTCCCGCCACTTATGTAGGGATTTGGAATTCGATACGAAAGATTTTCTCCTCGAATCCTGAATCGAAGACGCGAGGTTACTCTCCGGCTAGATTTTCCTTCAATGTGAAGGGGGGGCGGTGTGAACAATGTGGAGGACAAGGGCAGATCAAAATGGAGATGAATTTTCTCCCTGATGTCAGAGTCGATTGTGATCGCTGTCGAGGTGAGAGATTCAATCCTGAAACGCTTCAGATTACTTACAACGGATTGAATATCTCTGAAGTTTTAAATCTGGAAGTTTCAGAGGCCCGAGAATTCTTTTCAACTTATCAGGAGTTAGTACGCCCGCTTGAAGTGCTTCAAGATTTGGGATTGGGTTATCTCACCTTAGGTCAAGCGAGTACGACCTTATCGGGTGGGGAAGCTCAACGTGTAAAGTTAGCCCTCGAACTTTCCAAGAAGACGGGTGGCGGGAAGGCCCTTTACATTTTAGATGAACCTACGACGGGTTTGCACTTAGCGGATGTAGAACAACTGTCGGCTATCCTTCGTCGATTAGCCGATCAGGGGCACGCCGTTGTCGTGATCGAGCATCAGCTCGACATCATCGCCAGAGCCGATTGGGTTATCGAGTTAGGTCCTGAGGGAGGAGATCGAGGTGGGCAGGTTGTTTATCAAGGACCACCCGCGGGCTTATTCGACTCTAAGCTGGATACACCGACTGCGCGTTGTTTGATTCAAGAATTTCCTTCGAAGCCATCGTTGGTGTAGTCCGCAGGCTCCACCTGCGGCCATGCTTCGTTAGCGCTTCGGATTAGTTAAGGATCTAAGTTTTGAAATTTGCCTCCTTGTCTTGTAAGTCTTTTTTATTTAGCTGCTTAGGTGTTTGGGGGCCATCGGGTAAGTTACTCTTTTTAAATGTTTTTTCATTTCCCGCATTTTTCTCCGAAAAAACCCGTCAAAAAATCCATTTATTAAATAGAGGGAGAGTTTTTCAAATCCGCTGAAAACAGATCCTTCTACTTGAATACGTCCAAGGTTGATTCTTACGGCCATTTTTCTTCACGGCAACCGTAGGGTAGAGCCTCTAAATGGATGCTCTGGATGGCTGAGTCAAGAATCTTCCAAGCAGGAGATCCGGCATTTCGTTCTCGAATAACTCCGTAAAAAGCCTTAACCGGTTTTTTATCCCCCTGGTTGTTTGAGAGAAGAGCGCTCTGGAGGTTGTTGGTGCCGGGGTTCTAAAACTGTAAAGTTTAGAGCTTCAGCCTCGGCCGGATCTCCTGTGGACCTGTTCAGCAGTAAATATTGGTCGCCGCAGAGGCGGCTCCTTCGCACAAGCTCGCTGCGCTCGCGTACTCCCTACTCCACCCAGCCCGTAATAAAATCACTGGGCTGCTGGATTAGACGGTAAGGTGCGATACGATTTTCCTTCCTTTTTTCCATCCCGATTAATTTATTACATTTCAAGCCCGAAGTGTTAACGAGGGTTAGGCGTTGATATTGTTTTAGGTATGACAAAATGCGGCGGGCGTAGCGTTAGCGCTGGAAGAACATTTAATTGAATTTTTAAACTTTGGGCATCTGGTGAAATTTTAAAGCGAATCAATTAACTAACCCGAAGCGCTAGCGATTGTGAAAGAATAGATCGGTACTAAAGTTTACTAATGGTAGGATGGAGTCTTATCTACATTACGTAGATTAAAGTCATTTTAGATCAACTCAACTAATCGTCCCCTCGCTCATGCTTTGGGCTAGTTAACGGACATTCGATAAAGATTTACATTCACGGTGGGGCGACTACTTGAGTAGAGACTCGATTAGATCGGTATTTATTAATTAATACAGGTTATCGACGCTAAAGATGGCCGCACACGGAGTGTGCGGACTACCTTGTGCGGACTATCCTAATCCCTACCCTTAAACGATTCTTCTAAAGGAATCGTACGCCCTTCTAAAGTTAGAATCTTAAAGTTTCGGGTACAGATCACGATCTCAGGCCAACTATCCCCATCTAAATCTTCTATCTTGGGATGAGTCCCGGTGGAATGCTCGATACCGATTTTCCATAACAATAATCCTTTTTGGCCAGCGAGAGTGTAGAGAGTGGCCTTATCGGTTGGAGCAATCAATTCAGGAACGCCGTCGCGATTGAGGTCGGCTAAGGAGACTTCAGCGGAGTAAGCATCTAAACGGCGAGCCCAACGCAGTTTTCCTGTGATGGGATCGAGTAAAAAAGTGATGTTATTGTGAGTGCTTAAACCTAAATACCGTGCCTTCGCGTTTTTGGGAGAAACCCAAAGGGCGGGCTGAGATTTAAACATGAACTTTTCGAGTAACTCAGATTCAAACTCTGATCCTTTTTCGGGAAACTCCCATTTCATTTTTCCTGTTGCGCCATCTAAGCAATGAATTTTTCCCTCAATCGGAGACAAAATGATTTCGAGATTTCCATCTCCATCGTAATCATCAATTTCGGGAGCGAGGCCGTTGGGGGCGTATCTAAAGTTATCAATTTTCCAGAGAGGTTTGTTCTTGTTGAATTCCCTCGCCTCAAGAGTAAAGGAGTCTGAGTTTTCCCCGGAAGTGAGAATTAAGAAATCGACATCGGAATTTTGATTAAGATCTCCTGCGGTAATAAATCGATCCGTCATGTGATTGAAGGTTGGGGCTTTAATCGATTCTTCCTCTGCGGAATACCGGCCGTTTTTAAAGCTCAATGACCAAAGGGAAAGGCTTGCTTCTCGATTCTCATCGGGATTTTTTTCAGTGTAAATGAGAAGTCGGTCTTTTTTCTCTGGAGCGGAAACCACTAAAAATTCCTCGGCATCGGTAGTTGGAAACTCGAATAAGCTTTCCCCCGAGGTGGTATCGATAACTACAAACGAATCTTTCGTGGTTTGGCTTAGTAGGGTGGGTTCATCGGATTCAGTAAACAGGCCGAGTACACAGCTTCGAGCATGGTTGGGGCCCTTCCAGAGTAGTTTTCCATCAGTGCCTTGGACGGCCCGTGGCCCGAAGGAGTTTCCGTAGACGATGATTTCAGGTAAGGAATCGTGATTGATATCTAAAAAGAGTGACC
This sequence comes from Planctomycetota bacterium, assembly GCA_028280485.1. GTDB lineage: Bacteria > Planctomycetota > UBA8108 > UBA8108 > JACQVS01 > JANQLS01. The sequence continues at coordinate 31,763 of JANQLS010000176.1, read as the reverse complement.
TTCCATTTTTACCGGGGCCGTCCTGTGAAACCCATTTTTTACGTGAAATCGGACCGGGGAAAGACTGCAAGCTTCCGTCAGCTCCTTTAACGACGAAGTCGGGAAATCCATCTAAATTGACATCGCCGATGAGAGGAACTTCTTGGGGAGAGATCAACGATTCCAATTCCCAAAGTGGTATTCCGGTATCACCCGAATAACTCATTAATAAACCTGTCGGGGAGTAAGCTAATATTTGATCTTGGTGCTGGAACGGCAGGTCGAGTTTTCTTAGTAATAAGGAACTCGCGGTGGTGGTGAAGGATCCTGTTTCCGTTAAGGTTTTTTGGGTGGACCAGATAATGCCGCCGTCGCTTGGATCTAACAGGGAGAATCTACCATCGTCTAATTGAACTAGGGGTTCAGTTCCAGCCACAGACTGAATGATGTCTTCTTCAGCCATACTTCGGAAGATGGGCTTAGGAGCCACATAGTTCCAAAGCCACTTTCCATCTCGGGCTCGGTAAGCGTGAAAAGATTTCTCTCCTTGAGGAGTGAAATAGATCAAGGGACCGATGTCATCGTTTCCACTTTTTCCGACGGTCAAGGGGACTAAGCTGCGGTCGGGAATTTTGTCATTGCTCCAAGCTACTTTTCTATCGGTCAAGTTGAGAGCGAGAATCTCGCCTCGACTTCGGTATAAAACTGCGAGTACGGGATGACTTGTATTGTCGTCATCGATCAGTTGCAGACGACTTGGAGCTGGAACTAAAAGTCTTTCAGGAATTGGCCATTTCCAGAGTTCTTTTCCGTCTTTGACTCTCAACAAACGCAGATGCTCTTTTTCTAAAAGAGCAAGGACCTTTTGCGGGGGTTGATCAACATCGGGTTGATCTTTGAACAATGCGATATAGGGAAAGCTTTGACTGGCAACGGGACCTAGTCGACTTAAGTAGACTTGCGTATGGTAGGTGAGTTCATGCTGGAGTCGACTCTCTGAATCAAAATCTAAAGTAAAGATCGAAAGGTAAAAGGTGGGAGCCCCAATTTCGGGAGGACCCCTTAAGCAAGAGATCAAACGGATTTTTCCATCATTCGTTCTCTCGATAAGAGGCTCATGCCAGGGGACTCGTTTGAGCTTTTCAAAATCATGAGGAGTCCCAGCGAAGAGTCGATCGACAGTAAGTTGCTCGACTTCAGCTCCACTCTCTAGGTCGATGAAGTTTACTTCACCCTGTAGGCCAGCGACGATGAGGAAGTGTTTCCTCAGCTTTTCACTGGTCCAAAGCTGGATACTTCTATGAGCGGAGAACTTAGGAGGTAGTTTCCAAAAACTAGCCTGGCGATTGAGGTTGAAATGAAAACTGAGTTCTTCTTTAGGTTGGACTTGTATACTTCTGAAGGTGTCGGGATAAAATCCTGGAGCGATCGCAGTCAGATGATATCTACCCGCTGGTATTTTGAAGGTTTTCTCTCCCCCTTCAACATCTTCAGAAGCAATCACTTCTAATAGGCTAGTGTCGACCGCAGTTATTTTGACGTTCTGGGGATAGTTACTCACTTTAATTATTGCGCGTTGGTCGACGAGAACTTTGTCGATCTCACTGACGACCATTCCCGGTCTTACAGTCGTATTGAATGTTTGAGATTCAAAGCCATTGAGATCGAGATGAATCTTGTATTCGCCATGCTTAAGTGGTGTATAAAACGGGGTGTTCCCTATGATATCCACTTGACCTGAATTCTTTTCTAATGGAACGATTTGAGCTTTAGCATTCGGCGGGGTTGTCGTCAGATTGATGGCCCCTTTTTCAACTAGAAGTCGTGGGGTTAGGGGCCAGCGGACCCCTCTCTCGACGGTAAACGATTCCGTTTCGTGAAACATATGGGGGATCTTCAATAAGACCTTATGTTCACCGGGGCCTAAGGGGAGACCCGCTCTGAGTTTTTCAGGAGAGACTTCTTCGCCATCGATAATCGCAATTCCCGATGCTGGAAGGTCGTATTGAACATGCCCAGGGCGAGTTAAATAGTTCAATAAAAATGCGAATGAACTGATACAGGCCAGGGCAACAACAAGGAACGCCATCCGGTGTTGTTTGATGAATCGTTTTACCTTTTGGGCGCGAGTTCTGAGAGGGGCTTTAACCGGTTTACCTTGAAGGAACCGATTGAAGTCACGGTTGAGAGCGTCTGCACTCTCGTAGCGATCATTCGGATTCTTCTCCATCGACTTGAGGACGATAGCTTCCAACTCGATGGGAATATCGGGGACGATTTCCCGAGGATCCAGCGGCTTTTTAGATGTGATCGAATGGATGAGTGCGGCTTGAGATTTCTCCTTATGAGGGAGTGTATCCGTAAGGAGCTGGTAGAGGGTGACCCCGAGGGCGTAGATATCACTTTCGGCCGATGCTGGTTGTGCATCGAAAATTTCTGGAGAAATGAAAGGGAGTGTTCCTACGATTTGCCCATCCCGAGATAGTTGCTCTCCGGGCATGGGGGTGGTGTCATCCATGCTGATGGAGAGATGTTCCCCATCCTCCACCATCAATCTCGATAGGCCAAAGTCGGTAAGCTGGACTTGACCGTTAGGCTGAAGAATTAAATTCGCTGGTTTGATATCACGGTGAATAACTTTTCGGTCATGAGAATAAGCGAGTGCGGCTGAAATCTGTTCACCGATTTTTGCTACCCGTTGTGCAGGAAGTAGTTTTCTAATCTCCTGATTGAGAACGCTCTTGGCTAAATTACCATTCTCCAGTTCTGGAGGAGGAGAATGGGGAGCATCGCTTAGAAACTCGTTGAGTGGAGTTCCTTTTACCAAAGCCATGACAATGTAGGGGACGCCGTTTTCTTCACTCGCGCTGTAAACGGGAACGATTCCTTCGTGATGAAGATCGACAGCCGTTCGCGCTTCTTGGATGAATCGAGCCCGTGCGCGATCAGAAACGATTCCGGCTCGGATGACTTTGATGGCAACTTCACGATCTAAAAAAGTATCGTAAGCGCGGTAGACGGCGCCCATTCCTCCAAGCCCGATGCGTTCCCTGAGTTCAAAACCTTTGATCGTAGGTAGGGCGGAATCAGCCTGAGTGGGAACTTCGAGGATTTTATCGAGCAAATCAACGCTCTTTAGAGTGTCCCGAATCTCGACCTCATATTTAGGGTAGAGATCGATTAAGGCTTGAATCTCCGCCGAAGGAACTTCTTTGCCTTCCTCAATAATCTTTTCGAGGAGCTGGGATAATGCTTTTTCCCAAGGTTGAAGAGAATCATTCATGAGGGGCTAAAGGAGTTAGTTTTTGAGTTGTTCGATGAGATAAGGAAAATCATCTCGATGACTTTTCATGAGATCGATCAACCGTGCACAACCTTTGGCCACGTGGATGTAGATGGCTTGTCGACTTTGGGCGAGTCGGGTCGCCGCTTCGGCGGCACTCAAGCCTCCGATCTTCATCAGGAGGATCGCTTCCTTTTGGACATCGGGAAGCTGATCAAATAAATCGTAAAGCTCGGAATAACGTCGAGTTTCCTCGAAGGACTTACTGGGAGTTTCGTTGTTCTTTCCCGAGAAGTTGAAATCGAATCCCGACGGAGTTCTCATTTGACCGATGGGAACTTCTTTGTAGATCGTTCGTTTTTTGGCATCGAGGTGATGCTTTTTAAGATCACGAATCGTATTGTCAACGATGGAGCGGAGCCAAGCGAAGACGACGGGTGGATCTTGCTGAGTGACAGTGTCGGCTCGTTTGCTCGCGGTGAGGTAAGTATCTTGCAGGATGTCTTCTGGATCGAGACGGCTGTTTAAGTCCATGCCGTTCCGTTTAAGGTTTCCTAGTTGAAACCTCGTCCAGAGAACCAATCTCATATAATTGTTTCTGAAGTGTGTTAAGAGCTCGTCTTGAGTCATCCGGGCAAAATACAGCAAGATCGTGGAACTCCACTGAAGTTCCCGATGAATTTAAAGTCAGTTGATATTCAGCTTCCAGACCAGCGGTTCTCATACCAGCGGATGGAGTGGGAGCTGGAATCTTTGACCCGTGCATTCAAAATCGTCGTCGCCCAGACTTACCCTCATTGCAAAACCTGCATTTCTCAGCCCTGAGGTGAAATGCCAGCTGGAAAGAATGTATTATCCATACTATCAGGTTTTTTTCACTTCGCGTTGCCAGTTAAGGCGAGAATGCCTATCATCGGCCTTTTGGTACTAAAATAGCCGAGAGCTGAACTCCCAATGGAGTTTGAAATCGTCTAGAGAATGCTAATATTATTTCACTTTTCGGTCGATTAATTTATATATTTTAAGGACTTACAACATTAAGCTCCCTTTTTGAGGGAGCTTTTGCAACCACCAATTCAGAGGCTCATCCGTGGATTTTGAGGATTTTTCTAAGTCGGTTTCCGAAAGTTCGGGCGGAATGATTCCGATATTCCGTGAACTTTTAGCCGATACGCTCACTCCTCCCGCTACTCTCGTCAGGTTGAGAGAGGGGGGGAAACCCTGTTTTTTACTCGAAAGTGTCGAGGGGGGAGAGCGCATCAGTCGGTTCTCATTCGTGGGGACGGGACCCAGTTCAAAGATTTACGCCCAGGGAGATAACGTTCGTATCGAGGCTGAAGATGGGAGATGGATCCGTGAAGACTCGCGGAGCTTCTTCGATGTCTTCGCTGAAGAGATGGTGAAATATCAATCGTCTCGAACTCCGGGGCTGCCTCCGTTTACCGGGGGGCCGGTGGGCTACATCAGTTACGATGCGATTCGGTATATCGAAAACATTCCCGACTCTCATGAACGGGAAGATGATCTCCCTGATGTTCTATTCTATATCTTTGATACCGTTGTCGCCTTTGATCATGCTCGCCATCGACTGCTTTTGATCACCAATGTTCTCTACGAAGACTTGCCGACGGATCCAAGCGAGTTAAGAAAAGTCTACGACAAAGCACAGGATCAACTCGATCATTTGCAAGAGCAGATCTCTCAGCGAGTCAGCGGTGAAGAAGCTCCGGCAAGGATTCCCAAACTTCCACCCTTGATGATCGATGAAGGAATGCGATCGAATTTCACTCAAGAGCAATTCGAAGCGGCTGTCATCAAAGCAAAGGAATATATCGCCAGTGGAGATGCCTTCCAAATCGTTTTGTCTCAACGATTCGAGAAAGAAACAGATATCGACCCCTTCGCGGCGTATCGCTTTCTTCGTGCACTCAATCCTTCTCCCTATCTCTTTTATTTAGAGTGGGGAGAAACTGCGCTCTTTGGTTCTTCGCCCGAAATTTTAGTGAAGGTTGAAGATCGAGTTGTTTCTGTTCGTCCGATTGCAGGAACTCGCCCGCGAGGTAAAACACCTCAAGAAGATCAGGATCATGAAGAAGATCTTCTCGCCGATGAGAAGGAACTCGCCGAGCATCGCATGCTGGTCGATCTCGGTCGAAACGATGTGGGGCGAGTGGCAAAATTTGGAACTATCGAACTTTCAAAGCTTCAAATTATTGAACGCTATTCTCACGTGATGCATATCGTGAGTGAGGTCGAAGGTGAACTTCAGGAAGGATTAGATTCCTTGGATGCCTTCCAAGCGGGTTTTCCTGCAGGAACGGTTTCGGGAGCTCCTAAGATTCGTGCGATGGAGATTATCGACGAACTCGAACCCACTCGCCGAGGAATCTATGCCGGAGCCGTGGGATATTTGGATTTTGCGGGAAACTTAGATACTTGTATCGCCATTCGAACCATCGTCTTCCATAAGGGAAAAGTTCGCATTCAAGCTGGGGCTGGCCTGGTGGCTGATTCTGTTCCCGAGACGGAATACATGGAAACCGTTCACAAAGCTACGGCACTTTTCGAAGCCGTTCGCTCGGCTGAAGTGGAACTCGGCGAGAAACGAGCGAAGGAAGGAAGAGGCTCATGATCCTTCTGATCGATAATTACGATTCCTTTACCTTCAATCTCGTTCAGTTCATCGGAGAGTTGGGCGCTGATCCCAAAGTTTATCGAAATGATGCCTTGACTATCGAAGAGATCTCGAATCTCAAACCGAATGGAATCATCATTTCGCCGGGACCAGGACGGCCTGAAGATGCAGGGATTTCAGTCGAGTTAGTCCAACAACTCGGATCACAATTACCAGTATTAGGGGTGTGCCTCGGGCATCAATCGATCGCGATGGCTTACGGGGCTACGATCTGTCGAGCTCCCAAACCCATCCACGGAAAAAGTGATGCCGTCAGCCATGTCGCTGGTCCTCTGTTCCAAGAGCTGACAAATCCATTTGAAGCAGGTCGCTATCACTCTTTGGTCGTTGAGCGCGAAAGTTTGCCCGAGTGTTTAAAGATCGAAGCAGAAAACGAACAAGGCTTGATCATGGGTTTACGCCATGAAAGTCACGACGTCTACGGTGTTCAGTTCCATCCGGAATCGATCTTGACCGAAGATGGAAAAAAACTCCTTTTGAACTTCCTAAAACTTGCGGGAGAAGTGGAATGAGTGAGGGTTCCGGAGCGAGTGCTCCCTTAAAAGAGGTCATCGCCCGAGTGATCGACGGGCAATCCTTAAGCCAAGAAGAAGCTAAGAACGCACTGGGTATCATCCTCAGAGGAGAAGCCAGTCCGGTTCAACTTTCAGCCTTGTTGGTGGCGTTAAGATTAAAAGGTGAGTCGAGTGAAGAGATCGCGGGCTTCGTTGAAGCGATGCGAGAAGCTTCCGTTTCTGTTCGCCCTCAACGTCAAGATTTAATCGACCTTTGTGGTACGGGTGGAGATGGTTCTCATACGATCAATATTTCGACGATTGCCTCTATTATCGTAGCCGCTTGTGGATTGGGAGTTGCGAAACACGGAAACCGTTCGGCGTCGAGTCAGTGTGGTTCTGCAGATGTTCTCGAAGAGTTGGGGATCCCCATCGATCTCGCTCCTGAAAAGAGCCAGCCGGCGATCGATGACTTTGGCTTTGCCTTTTTGTTTGCTCGTACTCACCATCCAGCGATGAAGCATGTGGGTCCCGTTCGTCAAGAATTAGGAGTGAGGACTGTCTTTAATATCCTCGGCCCTCTTTCGAATCCCGCGGATGTTAAAAGACAGCTCATCGGAGTGTTCTCAAACGACGTACGGTCCTTGATGGCAGAGGTCTTAAATCATTTGGGAAGTGAACATGTTTGGGTGGTACACTCGATCGACGAAGAGGGAAGAGGTCTCGATGAACTTTCCTTAGCCGGAACAACTTTTGTCACGGAACTCAAGGATGGCAAGATTGAGAACTTTGAAGTAACTCCGGAGGACGCTGGTTTAAATCGCGCCCCCCTGAAGGCTCTCGTTGGAGGGGATCAGAAGCACAACGCACAACGTGCTCTCGCTATTTTGGGCGGGGAAGAAGGTCCTCAAACCGATGCCGTTCTATTAAATTCAGCGGCAGCCCTCTTGATTGGAGGGAAAGCTTCTAACCTAAAAGATGGAGTAGCGCTGGCTAAAGAAGTCATCGCTAACGGCTCTGCGAAAAGTCTTCTTGAGAAATTACAAACTACAAATGACCATCTTAGATAAAATTCTCACTCAGACTCAGAAAGACCTCGAAGTACGAAAGAAGAACACTCCGATCGAAGTCTTAAGAGAACAAAGTCAAAGTGTTCAAGCTCGTCGATCGATGGTGGAGTCGTTGACAGATGATTCGGAGGTCGCCTTTAAAGTCATCTCTGAAGTCAAAAAAGCATCCCCATCTAAAGGTTTGATTCGCGAAGACTTTGATCCACTTAAAATCGCTCAAGCTTACAGTGACAATGGTGCGAGCGGCATTTCGGTCCTTACCGATGAGCCTTTTTTTCAGGGGAGCCTCGAATACCTTCAGCAAATCAGTGAACAGGTCACTACACCACTATTGAGAAAAGATTTCATCCTGGATCCGTATCAGGTCTACGAAGCGAAGCTCAACGGTGCTTCGGCTTTACTTCTCATCGTAGCGGCTTTAGACGATGCAACGCTTGAAGAGCTTCACACCTTAAGTTACGAAGTGGGAGTGGAGGTCTTAGTCGAAGTTCACGATCAAGAAGAGATGACCCGAGCAAAAGCGATATCCCCTAAATTGATCGGTGTTAACAATCGAAACCTCAAAACTTTTGAGGTCAGTTTGGAAACGACGCGCACCCTTTTAGATCAAAGGCCTGACGATGCCGTGTTCATCAGTGAAAGCGGATTTTCAACTCGGGAGGAACTTGAGAAGCTAACGGAGTGGGGAGTGGATGCTTTCTTGATCGGTGAAAGTTTGATGCGCGCTGAGGATCCCGGTAGAGCCCTGAGACAGTTGGTCGGAAAGGATCTCGCGTGAGTGGGAACTCCGAATCCCTCAGAGTGAAGATCTGTGGTATGACTCGTTTGGAAGATGCCCAACTTGCGCTCGGATTGGGCGCATGGGCGCTCGGTTTTATTTTTCATGAACCATCTCCGCGGTTTATCGATCCGAGCGAAGCGCAAAAGATTCGCGCACAACTTCCTGAAGAAGCAAAAACCATCGGAGTCTTCGTCGATCGAGGCCCTGAAGAAATTCAAGCCATCGTCGATCAAGTGGGCCTTCATGGAGTTCAATTCCATGGTCGAGAAACTCCCGCTGATCTTGAAGCCGTGAATGTCGCTCTCAAAGTTAAAGCCTTCAGGGTAGGGGAACATTTCGAGGCAGAGGCTCTCGATGCTTATCCTGATATTCCCATCCTTTTAGATACTTACCGAAAGGGCTTGCCCGGTGGTACAGGGGAAACTTTCGATTGGGAGGTGGCAAAAAATTTGAGCACTCAACGCCAAATTATCTTAGCAGGAGGAATTGGGGTCTCCAACGCAGTCGAAGCGATTGAAACGGCGCAGCCTTGGGCTCTCGATGTTTCAAGCCAACTTGAAAGTGAGCCAGGAATAAAAGACCCCACTTTAGTGCGTGAACTTTTTAATCAAATTCATTCCTCAGGTCGAAGCTCGGAGGCACATTGAGCGAAGATAAGGTCAAGGATTCAGAAGAAGAAGGGATTGGCCGTAGTTTCGTTCGTTCCGCTTGGATTGTTGGGATTATTACCTTATTGAGTCGCTTGACGGGTTTGTTGAGAGTCAACACGCAAGCTCGCCTCTTAGGCACCGGGGATTCAGCGGATGCCTTTCGCATCGCACTTCAGATTCCAAATTTATTTAGACGCTTAGTGGGTGAAGGGGCGATCACTAGCAGTTTCGTTCCCGTACTCGTGGACTACCATCGCAATCGCAGTCCCGAGAGCCTTAAATTACTCATCGAAAAGCTTTATACGCTTTGGTCGGTGGCTCTCATTCTCATCACCTCGTGTGGAATTTTCTTAGCTTTAAGTTTGTTAATTTTATGGGGAGGTGTCCTCGAACAGATGGGGCGCGATGCCGCGTGGAGTGAGGAGAAGTTAGAACTCACCTCAAGCCTTACCCAATGGCTCTTTCCTTATTTGATCTTCATCGGGCTCTCAGCCATCGGCCAGGGAGTTCTCAATACCTACGGGAAATTTGGTCTCCCTGCCGCGACCTCAGTGATCTACAACTTTGTATTTATCCTTGCGGGCTTGGGGCTGGACGCACTCTACCCTGATGAAGAGGCCGCTTGGTTTTTTGTTGTTGGAGTGCTCGGAGGGGGTGCCGCTCAGTTTTTAATTTTATTACCCTCCCTTTGGAAAAGAGGGATTCGTTTTATTCCCCGTTGGCCCTTCGGGGATAAGGGGGTGAAAGAGGTTTTAAAATTATTTATACCGGGCACTTTCGGGGCGGGGGTTTATCAAGTCAATGTTTTAGTTTCGATGATGATCGCGATGAGTATCCCGATTCAAGGTGCCGTCGCCAGTTTAGATTATTCATCACGGTTGATGGAATTCGTCTTAGGGGTTTTTGTTTTTGCTCTTTCTATTGTGGGGCTCACCACCTTGTCACGTCACGTTGCGGATGAAAATCTTCCTGCAGTCAAAACCACCACGACCCAATTGTTGAGACTCGCCCTGTTTATCACTTTGCCGAGTACGGTGGGATTGTTCGTGTTAGGGCCGGCGATTATTGAGCTACTTCTTCAGTGGGGTGCCTTCGATGCTCGAAGTAGTGAATTGACTTGGCGAGCCTTTCAATGCCATTTACCCGGTCTCATTTTCGTGGGGCTCAATCGAGTGATGGTCTCGGCGTTTTACGCGTTTAAAGATATTTGGATTCCCGTGGGATTTGCGACCGTAGCCTTGGGAGTCAACGCGATATTGTGTTGGGTCCTTTCACAAACTCAACTTGAGCATGCGGGGATTGCATTAGCTTCTTCAGCTTCAGCTTTAACTCAATCGATCGGTTTGATCTTAGTTTTTAAATTGAAACGAGATTTGGTTGATCTCAAAGGCGTCCTGTCGGCCTTAGTCCGAGGGATCGTTGCCTCAGCCATAATGGGGGGAGTTTGTTATTACGCCTGGGGCTTCATCCCCACCGAAGGAGGATTTTGGCTTCAGGGCGGAGCTTTGATGGGAACGATTACCTTAGGAGCGTTGATCTACTTCGCGATATCCAGGCTATTGGGCGCTCCGGAAGTCGATTGGTTGTTGGGGAAATTGAAGCGAAGGTAGTCCGCACGCTCTGCGTGCGGCCATCCTTGGCAACGATAATTGTTTAAAAAAATTCAGAGTTAACCTAATCGAGTAACTCTAGTAGTCGCCCCCCTCCGGGGGGCGTCTCCCGAGAATCGATAATTCATTTTTATTCAGAATCAAACCGAATCGAGTATCAATGTAGTCGGCTCACCCCGTGAGCGCGGGATGGTAGGATTAATAATTTTAAAATCCGAATTGTCTTAAACGAGATACACAGTCCTAGGCGATTTTTACTTCTATAAACCATCACGCTAGTCAGGAGCCGCCTCGCGGAGCGAGACGACTACTATTGTGACTCGATTAGGTCAAATATAAAACTTTGGAATGGGTTATCGTCGATCGGGAAGGCCGCACATGGAATGTGCGGACTACTCACAGCTCTCCAGCGGATAGCGACAGCTCTCTAGTGCTGGTTCGGCGGGAGTGGTATCAGGCCCACAGTTAAAGGGGCCGGGAGCTGGAGGAGGTGCTTGGCCTAAGTATTGGTAGCCGAGACTTACAATCGCATCCGTTAATTCCACGACGCCATTATCATCGACATCCGCTGAATTGGGGCACACAGGAGCGGTAGCGCCTAAGAAGAGGTGACTGAGTGTAAAGATAACATCGGTAATTTCGATACTACCGTTGGCATCGGCATCTCCACGAATGAAGGTCGCAGGGGCGACATCGAAAGTCAGTTCTTCCATGACATTGGGGGTAAACGTTAAGCCGGTGAAAGTAACTTCGTTATCGATGGGTTGAGAGAGCCCCGTTTTACCATCGATAAAAGCTAAGCGAACCGTTTGTCTGCCGTCTTCGATGCTGGGAATCTCGACCTCTGCCTCAACTTTCAACATGCGTTGAGTGCCTTCCAATTCTAGTTCTCGTGAGAGACTGAGGGCCACGCCGTCGATCACTCCCTCACCCTGGGGGGCGCCCGCAAAAACAGTTTCGGGGTGGCCTTCTTTATTTGGATTGACGACAGTAGGAGAAAACCAGAAGAGCGGAATGCCGACCACATCTTTTGAGTTCTCTGAACCGGGAATAAAGTTTAATCCTTCCCCGTGAATACTGAGAGTCCAGCCGGTGACTCCGATGTCTGTCGTGTTTTGGCTGGTTTCGATGGTCGCATAAATGGTGAGCTTTACTTTTTCGCCGGGAGTACCCGTGAGGACTCCACCGGGACTCACGATGGGGGGATCGATTTCAAAGAAGTATTTGAAATGAGGTACTTCCTCATCTTGGCTCCAGAGAGTGAGGGGAGAGAAAGCCAAGAGGCAAACTAGGAAAAAGCTATTTTTAATCTTTTTGAGCATGATAAAGATCGGTTGAAGCTCATGACCTTTTATTAAAAATAAACACATAAAAGGTCAATTTGATTAGAATTGATGAGACCGGGAGTCGAGACGATATTCTGTACTTTACTAAGCCAGTACTGAGGTAGGACTGAGCAGCAGTATCTTTGAATATTGTTTCAGACACAAGTGGGTGGATGGCTTCGAGGTCAGGGGCCTGTTATATTCTTTAAGAGAATAAGAATATAGATAGGTCTAAGGGTGATCTGCCAAGCACTGAATTCCACCGCCAAATTCCTATTTTAAGGGCTTTTATAGACCTTGGCAAAGTTCCTTTCCACACTCCCTTCAGAGGATCGAGGTTTAGTGTTTACAACGATTTACTGTCAATTTTCAGGGCTGGATGTTCCCACTTTGGGACGCAAAAGCATCCATTTTTGGGTCTTCAGCTCCCTGATCTTCATAGCTTTGCTGGGCGGGTGTGATACGAAAAAGGACAGCCCCAAAGGAACACCACCCAAAGGAGGAGCTCCCTCAGGGGTTGCACTTCCGTTGGAGGGGATTTTGAAGAAAGCTAAAAGTTGGGTCCGGGAAGAACAGATCAGTCGGGCCCGGATCTATCTGACCGAAGAAGCAAAACGATTTCAAGGAACGGAAAAGTACGAAGTTCTCTTTTTAAAAGCGAAGCTTCAGATTCGCTCCAACATGACTGTGGAGGCTCAAGATACCTTAGCTGAACTGAAGAGTTTGGTGGAATCCGACAAGCGTTCTCTTTGGCTCGAAGGTGAAATCCAACGTCAGCTTCAACAATTCGATATCGCGAAGACTCAGTTAGAAGCTTGCTTGAAGATCGATCCCAACTACCTCCCTGCATTACTCTCTTCGGCGCGAACGTATTATCGTCTGCAGGAAGGTGATAAGGCTGTCGAATCCTTTGAATCGTATTTCAAACTTCTCAGTCAAGTTTCTGAAGAAGATAAAATTTCTTCAGATGAACTCCACTCACAGCAGTTGGAGTTGGGAAGAGCCTTAAGAACCCAAGGGGAATTTCAAAAGGCTGCTGATAAGTTTGCCGAACTCCTAGTGAACCGCCCGATGAATCCTCCTCTTTATTCGGAGTTAGCTCAAGTCCAATTCCGTTTAGGTCGCCGGCCTCAAGGGCAATTCCTTCAAAAGATCTACAGCCAAATCTCTCGCCAAGTCTTTCAGAAACATATCGAAGAACGATTGATATCTTCTGGCATGTTAGAATTTGGTCTCAGTCAAAGAGCCTTTAACTTGTTTAATGAACGGCGATATTTGGAATGTATCAATGTTTATAAAACGAATATCGCTCGTCCTCAGCCCGATTCACGAACGCATTCCTACTACGCTCAAACCCTAATTAAATTGTTTAAGCCAACCGAGGCCTTAAAGATTGTCGAAGAGGGATTAAATAAAAGGTTGAAGCCGGTGTCGGGTTTATATCTGCACCGAGCCCTCGCACTCAAAGAATTGGATAATCATCAGGCTTCTTATCAAGCGGCGCTTCAAGCCTGGGATGCCTTAATCTCTGAAGGCGACGCTGGTGGTCCTGAAAAAGGACAGGCCAATCCTCAACAGGTTTGGGTCTTAGCCGTTGAAGGAGCCATCGAGGGGCAAATCTATCCCAAAGCGTTTGAACATATATTGAATGCGAGTAAATTCAAAGTCTCCAATCCTGTCGTTCAAACTTATAAATTGCGTTTGTTTGCTCGTTCAAAACAGAAGGCACAAATATTATCCCTATTTCAAGAACTCAAATCGTCGGGTGGGCAATTACCGAATTTCCTCTTTATCGAAACTTCTCGGGCGATGTTAGCTATAGATAAAGGCGGTCAAGCGGTTCAGCAAATCGCTTCCTTTCTTGGAAAAAATCCAGGTAACGATGAGGCTTTTAAAGTTTTAGAGGAAGCTCGTGATGAAGGGATCCAAATGGATCCCCGGCTGCTCAACATGGTCAACCAAGTTAGCTCCGTTAAGCAGAAGCGGAAGGAACTCAAAAAGAAAATCGATGCCCAAGCTTGGGGACCAGCTCTCGGAGAGACCTATATTCAAGTGGGACAAACCTACACCCAGCTTCGACAAAACGTGGCTAGTCTCATACCTTTGATGGTGGGCGTAGAACTGAATCCCAGTTCAAAATTAGGGCCACAAGTATTAGTTGGAGCCTTAGGGCAAAACACCGATGTCTTCTTTCGATTGAAGTACTTAGAGCTGGGGAAAACTATGGATCCTGAAAATGCGACTTACAGAGAAGCCTTAGCAAAGATTTATCATAAATTAGGAGTGCGACTGGATCGGGCGGAAGCAGATGCCAAGTGGTTGGTGACTCATAAGAAGACTGAGGCTTTTGAGCAGTTGTTGAAGCAGATTCAGGAGATGAGGAAATAACTGGTTATCCCCGCCCATATCAGACGGTTTATAGGATGCCATGAACGAAAAGAACGACATCCGAGATACCCTCCCCGATTTTTTGACGCTTGAAGACCGCGTAATTCTTTTTGATGGTGTGTGTAAGATTTGCAGCCGTTGGATTCCCTTCGCCCATAAAAGAGACCGCGAGGGAAAGCTTCTCTTTGCCTCCCTTCAGAGCGCCTCCGGGCAAGCTATTTTAGAAGCCTGTGGTATGCCAACCGACGATTTCGACACGATGGTGTTTATTGAGGAGGGACGAGCCTACTATCGATCGACGGCCGTGCTCAAGATCGTTAAATATTTCCGAATGCCTTGGCCCGTCTTGGGAATCGGGTGGCTGATTCCTCGGATCCTTCGTGACTTCCTCTACAATATGGTGGCGGGAAATCGATACAAAATCTTTGGAAAAGAAGAATCTTGTAGGATCCCAAGCGAGGAACTCAAGAAGAGGATTTTAGATTAATCCCTTTCTCCTCACCCACTGATGGGAATAAACCAGAATAGATAATGCCTTCCTTTTCCCGCTCGCTCTTCGTAACGATATCCCGGGAATAAACAAAAGATTTGCTTACTCAGTTCGGCATCGTCGCGGTGATATCTGAAGAAAGGATAGAACGCGAAGGTGGAGGATGTTTCGGTCTTCGTCCTTTGGATCAAGCGGAACAAGAATCGGAAGTCGCTATACTCGGGGCGTTTGGCGTTCGATTCATACTCACTGAGTAAAGTTAAGAACGAAGTATACTGGTAATCGTTTCCTCTCAGATGGCTGGAGAGATAAAAGAGGCGCAAGGGATTTAAGAATTGGATCGGACGGTCGCCGTTATTTCGGCTGTGGTAGAAGGGGAAGAAATCTAAGCCCGCTTCCTTTTGGTGGGAGTAACCATAAAGGAAGGGCAACATACGCATATCGGTTTCAGCTCCCTTTCGATCGTAAGCCCAAAGCTCGAAGAGTCCCCCGATACCGAAAGAATCTGGAGTGCTTGAAGTGCGGAAGATAAAGGGATCTAAACGAAATTCGTGGCTCTCCTTTTTAACCGAAGTTCTCGAGAGGAAAAGGTATTTTGAAACCCACCATTCTCCTGCCGATTCTCCACTTTCGAAGGTATGGAAAGGCCAGAACCGAAAGGAGTGTTCCTCAGGATCGTTGCGGTAGTAAATAAAGGGCCGGACCTGGAATTTGAAGGAGTTCACTCCGTCGACGGCATGGAAGAAGGGCAAGAGGAAGTTGTGGGTCGTTCTCAATTCCTTCTCACTGTATCCGTAGAGTGGGAATAACAGGAAATGATCGCTTTGAGATTCGTAGGTGTCGTTAGGACCCTTGTTTTTCTCCGAGCCGAACCACAGAAGTGGGAAGAGGAAGTGGCTCGATTTTTTAATTCCACCTTGCTCGCGGACTTCACCCTGAAGTAGGGGCGTGAGTTGATACGAATATCCTTCTTTGTCCCAAGAGTTTTCCATCAAGGGATAAAGAGCTCGCCAACGGTAACTCTCCCGTTTTTCATCGGCCATCCAGTCAAAGGCTAATTGCAAAATACTGAACCGATGTCCGTTAGGCCATTTATCGCGAGCGAAGAGGTAAAAGTAACGGAAGTAACTGGGGTTGTAACGATCCTTCATCTCATCGTTGAAAAAGAAGGGGAACAAACCCAATGATGATGCTTCGGGGGATTTCGTTCGGTAGAAAAACGGCAGGACCCAACTCGACTCTTCCCCTTGTTCATTTTTTCCCCAACGGGTCAAAGGCC
The DNA here is from genome assembly GCA_028280485.1 of Planctomycetota bacterium. Taxonomy (GTDB): domain Bacteria; phylum Planctomycetota; class UBA8108; order UBA8108; family JACQVS01; genus JANQLS01. Next base: position 15,719 of record JANQLS010000176.1, on the reverse strand, counting down.
AAAGAACCCCTTTCTCTGAAGCCACGGTTTTAAAGTGAGAGTTAGGAGCTTTCTCGGTGGGGATCGCCTCGGCCTTGGCCTTCAATGGAGACAATTTGCGCTTGGGTTTGATGGGGCGTTGAGTTTCAAGGGAAAGGAAAAGATTTCCCATGAACAGGTTCGCTTTCTTCCGCGTTTCCTCAGTATCGACTCGGTGCCCGTAATAAAAAGGCCCCACAATTTTACGATCGACTAAGGGTGACTCCGTATTCCAATATCCCAGAGGCAGAAGACGCTGATGCTTGAGGTTCGTCTTCTTATTCGTTTGATTGGAATAAAGAGGCCAAAGAACGTCAGTGCTCGTTCTAAAAACTTCGCCTTCTTCGGTTCTTTCTTCGGTTTTAACGTAAGTACCTAAGCCATAAAAATCGCGGGTTAACTTTTTAGAATCATACCGACCGTAGACTGGGAAGAAATAATTCTGTGATCGGTCTCCTCCCCATTGACGGTAAAGAAGGGGGAACAATAAGAAGTCTCGTTCCTCGTCTTCTTTTCCTATCCAACCCAAAGGCAGGAGGCGGTAGTGGTAGCCATTCGAGCGGTTTTTAACTTGGATGAATGGCCACAACAACGAGGTGGAAAAACCATCCGACTCTTCTAGGTGATTGTAGAACTGTTGATGAATAAGGAGAGGGCCCAAAAGCGAAAGCTGCACTTCGGAGGGGTAGTTGTTGTAACTGAATAAGGGGAAGACATGAACGCCGTGCGACGCGCGAGTTGAGAATGAAAAGTAAAAGGGAATAAAGAGATTCCAGGCGTGAGGCCGACGATAACCTTCCCAGTACAGAGGAAAGCCCATGCCAAAATAATCATTGGGACTTCCCCAATGGAAGTAGGTTGGCATGCCGTAGAGAAATTCGTACTCCAGTTTCTTGCCCGCTCGCCATTGATAATTGAGGAAGGTTGTTCCCCAAATAAATCGAGAATCGTTATCGAATGAATCCCAATAAAACGGTAAGAATCTTGCGTGTCCTTTCGATCCGTCGGGCTCGAAATCGACTCGGCCCAAAGGAGATAAGAAGGAGTGAGCGGTTTTATCAGTCTCATGCGTGTAGTCATTTTGGTAAAGAATATTCCCCAAGATGACATTCAGTAAACCCCAACTTCGATGTTCAGGGGTCCATTCGTAATCGAATAAGGGAGAAAAACGAAAGCGGGAATAACCGGGGCGTGTTCTTCTTTGAATCAGGGGGAATAAAACATCTTGTCGACTGATTCCTTCTTCCCTTCCGCCGAACCGGGACAAGATAAGAGGGAACCAATGATCACTCTGAGTCCCTAATTTGGAGTATCCGTAAGCCGGGAAGAGCATCGTATAGGCGCTTCGGTCCGTACCTCCGCTCCAAAATAATGGGAACAAATGAGTGTGAGTGGCGCTCGGAGTTCTCTTATGTCGAAACAGAGCTAGGGGAGTTTTTGAATCTCCGTAAATATCGAACAAGCTTAAGACGTTGACTCGAGTCTCGCGCTCGGTTGAGTAGGCTTGAGCGACTTCTAAGGTTCTCCACAATCCCACTCGGAAGCCCGAATTGGGCTCTTCGTCGGGTTTATTGCTGGAGGTAAAGGAGCTCAATGGAAAGAGAACGTGATGGGTGTTGGTGTTCTCTTCAAAGTTTTTGTAGTTGTACCAAAGCGGATTTAAAAACCGATGCTCCGCTTCTTTCGACAAGGAGTGAAAGTAAAGAGGAGAGAAGTTGTATTGATGTTCTTCGCTATCTCGACTGAAGTAAAGAAGCGGAAATAAATGAAAGCGGTTATCGCGAGGTGTTTCTTGCTTTTGCCTGTAATAGAACGGAAGAAGAAACGTTGATTCATCTCCATTGGGACGTTCCGTCGAACGGTAGAGATAGAGAACGTTTAAAATTTCCGTCTGGTCTGATTTTCGAAGGTAGTGATCGTAAAAGGGAAAGAGGGGCGGGCCCAAGGGTTGAATGTTCCCCGTACGTTCCGTGATCGGAGATTCCGAAAGGGGAGTTTCATCTTTTTCTTCTTGAGCGATGATGCTCGAGCTCAAACTTCCTAGGAGGAGTGCTGCTAAAACGAGGAATCGGCGAGAGAGCCTACAAGCAAGAAGCTCTCTACGTTCAAATTGCGAATACGTGGGAAGCAAGCTACAGATCTCCTCTTGGAGGGTTAAAACTTCTCTTCTTCTTTAAGAAAATGGAATTCTTAGACAGCCAGGGTACTCTTTCGGCCGTTTAAATCAATATTTCAAAGCCACAGAAGGTCTGAAATCATTGACGAGGGGCCTTCTACGTCTAACATGGGAGCTGTTTTTGCCGAATTAGCCGTTGGCTCCCTCGGAGTCGCGTTGAGTTATAATCGAGCGGATTTTAATGACCACCTCTTCCACTTCCCCTGAAACACCTTCTGAATCCCATTCGAGCCTCATCCCTCCTGCCATCCAGCATCCATTCGGGATTTTGGTCGCTCTTGGCCTCTCCGCCTTCCTGATGGTGACGGCCTTCCCCGATGGAGACCAAGATTATCTGGTTTGGCTTACAATGATTCCATTTTTTTTAACGCTCCGAGGAGCGGGAGGCAAAAAGGGATTCTTTTACGGATGGTTGGGCGGAGCCCTCATCGAAGGATTTGGCTTTTGGTGGATTGGCTTTGCGATCAATTCGTTTAGCCAGCTCGGGTTTTTTATCGCCAGTCTATTCTTTTTAGCGTGGCTAGCTTTTTCGGCTCTGAGTTGGGGAATTTTAGGGCTCTTACTCGGAAAGTGCCGAAAGCCCATCCACATTCACGCGGTCATTCTGATCTGGGTGGGAATCGAATTTTACTTTCCTCGCTTGTTCCCCTGGCATTTTGGCGGTGTTTTTTATCAGCGCGAATGGCTGAGCCAAGCCGCTGACATATTTGGAGCGAGTGGTCTCAGTTATGTCGTCCTGTTGGGGAATGCATCGTTATACCTCCTTTGGGAGTGGAAAAAAGGGAAGAGTGCCTTTCCTAAGATCACCGTGACTTCGGTGGTCTTGCTGATTCTCTTTCTTAATGTTTACGGTTTCTTCAGGGTTGAGAACCTGAATCAGCAAATTGCTGAAGCCCCGGAGGTCTCGGCGGGCGTGATCCAGCCCATGGCCCGACCTGAGGTGAAGCATGCTTCCGATAGCCCTGGAAGAGTCAAGTTTGCCCTGGACCATCTCAATCGGACTCAAGCTCTCATCAAAAATGGCGCTCAGGATTTGGTCGTTTGGATTGAAGGGGCGTATCCTCTGGTTGCTTTTCATCCTGTTTCGGGGGAAGACCCTCTTAAGCACATTCGGAGATTAGATCAGAGACTGTCCTTTGATCCCATAACGGTGCCATTGGTCGTGGGTGGCAGTTCCTATCTGCCAAATCCGCAGAATAGAAAACGCGATCAGGCTTGGAATTCCGCTGCCTTTATCGAGCCAAAGGCATTTTTAGGCGCAGGTACGAATTCAGCTGATGATCTTGAGACTCGTGCGTCCCTTTACCACAAGCGAAAACGACTTCTCTTCGGTGAGATGCTTCCCCTTCAAGACTACTACCCCGATTGGATCCTCGACCGAGTGCAAGTTGGGACTCTTCAGGCGGGTGAAGACAACCCAACCTTCACTCTACCCTTGAAATCACAAAGTGGAGAGTCAGGGGAAGCGTCAGCCAAGTTTAAGATCTTGATTTGTTATGAAGCGGTTTTACCCAGTTATTTTCGACATCAACTAGGTGATTCTGACTTCTTGGTGAACATCACCGAAGATATTTGGTACGGGCAGACCGCTCACATCCGCCAGCATGAATCCGTTCTCAGGATGCGCTGTATCGAGAATCGAGTGCCCTTGATTCGATGTACCAACGTAGGCCCCTCGGGTGTGGTCGAGATCACCGGAGCTTTCGACCAACGGACGGCGGTGTGGAAAGCAGAGGATAAGGTCGTGAAATTGAAAGCCGTCCGCGCCTATAGCTTCTATTCATCGCTGGGACATCACTTCTCGTGGTTGGTGATCGTGGTGGGGTTCGTGTTGTTTATAAAGCGGAATTCATTAACTAGCCCGAAGCGCTAGTAGTAGGCTCGCTCCGCGAGTCGTAGTGGTAGGCTCGACCTTCGAGCCGTACGAAACGATATCGTAATACTGATCCAGTTAATCTTGCTAAATGATGCTTCTTTGCGGACCCAAGAGGGCCCCTCGCTAGCGCTTCGGGCTAGTTAAGGCCCAGTTACCATTAGATTGGATTCCTAATCTCACTAAGCTCAACGAAACTAGCCAGTCCCTTTTGGCAGTGGAAAATCCCCCTATCTCCAATCACCCCTCCCTTTTATCGACATCAAGACATTTTTTATTTTAGGGGGAAATATCCTAAGGTCTTTTAAATAATTGCCTTGGGGTGACTGTTAGCTTGACGGAGCCGCGGGATAGATCTATACTAACTACAGATTTTGAGCGAATGGAAAAAGATTTGCTAAGGTTCCAGCAGAACCTTATCAAGTTCCACCCTCAATCACGTCGATTTTAGGTATGAGTGAACCAAAAATGGGGTTCCAGTCAGAGTTCCCATTCACTTCCGAAGGTTGCCCCCGACGGTAGGTGTCTTGCAAATTCCACCCGGGGGTCTGTTTTAAGTCTTTTATTTTCAGTTGTTTAGAGCCGTATTTACGGCCTGGTTTGGTTTTGGAGATTTAGCATGAGAATGGACCTGGGGCTCACCCAGACCCTCAAGCAGATCCAGACGCTTTCACCTCAGATGTATATGTCTATGGAGATTCTCTGTATGAACTCCTTAGACCTGGAGGAGCGTATCGAAACCGAACTCGAAGACAACGTGGCTCTGGAAGTTCAAGATAAGGCTGAGGCCGTCGAAACTCCCGCCGATACTGAGTTGAGCCAAGCTGAAGAAGCCAAATTTGAAGAACAGCTCGAGCGATGGGATCAAATCATCCACGATGAGGATGATATCGGACCTAAGCGCCTCAGCAGCTCCTTCGACACCGATCGAGACGAAAAGCTCGATGCCCTGAACAATACAGAAGATCGCCCCGTATCTTTAGCTGAGCACCTTGAAGAACAGCTTCTTCTTCTCAACGAAGAAGATTTCGCCCGATTCGGGATCGATTCTGAAGAGGTGGATCAAATCCTCGGACTTTGCCGTGAGATCCTCTATAACCTCGATGAACGAGGCTATCTGCGCTATCCATTAGAAGAAATTCATGCTTCACTCCTAAAATCGATCCGCCAATCCATGGAGGAGATTCGATTGGAGATGGGGCTCGACGCCAGTGTGATTCCTCCTTCTCTCTCTCCTGCCGAACCCGCCAAAGAATATAGTTCCAATCAGGAAGATCCTGTCGCTGAAGCTTTAAACCCCAAGCTGGAAGATGCTCAGCTCGATAAGGCATCTCAAAATGGTTCGGCGCCTGATTTGAATGAGAGAGCTTCTCGTGAAAGAGAAGCTCCTGACTCTCCACCCAAATCACGGGGGGGATTCACTCTCGGAGCGGGGACCCATTACGTTACAGATTCAAGGGTCTCCAGTTTAGATAATCTACCGAAGCTTTCCTCTTCCCATATCGAGCAAGAGCAGGCTAAGCCTAGCTTGGAAGAAACGTATGCCGATGGGCTTTCGCTTGAGCCCACCGAGCCCGCAAGGGCAACTGAGGTGGTTGAAGAGTCTCCTACCTTACCCCAGGTAGAGCAGAATCCAGCAGAAACGGATCAGAGCGCTCTCGCAATTGAAGAGAGCGAAGCTCAGGCTGCAGCCGACGACTCAGAGCCACATTATTCTCCCGAAGATCTTCAGTACATGAGTGAAGATGTTCAGCAGCTTCTACAGGGATTTTCAGACGATCAGCTCCCTACCCTCGATCGCATGCAGCTCGCACTGTCGATTGTGCAAACCTTAGATCCCCCGGGGATCGGCGGTAAGGATCTGAAGGAATGTTTGATCCTTCAACTGGAACGAGATCACCAGTCTTACCCCATCGAAACGCGTATTATCGAAGATTTCCTCGATGATTTAGCTCACAACCGGATGCCCAAGATCGCTCGGGCCTTGGGAGTGAGTATCGAAGAAGTTAAAGAAGCACAAGAAACTATCGCCAGTTTGAATCCTCTTCCCGGGAAGCTCTACGGTGGGGATGCCCCGCAGTACATCAAGCCCGACGTCTTGGTGGATGAAGTCGATGGGAAACTCGAGGTACAAGTGACCTCCGATTACCTTCCTCCGCTTCGAGTGAGTGATTATTACCTGAAGCTCTACAAGCAGATGAAGGAAGATCCCGAGACTCGAAAGTTCATCAAGAAGAAGTTGGAAAACGCCGAGTGGCTGTTGACGGCGATCCGCCAACGACAATCTACTTTAGAGCGCATCGCCCGTGAGATCGTCGACATTCAGGGCGGATTTTTTAAGCACGGAATCGCCCACTTGAAACCTCTCAAAATGGTCGACGTCGCGGAGCGAGTGGGAGTTCACGTCTCGACGATCAGTCGTGCGATCAGCGGCAAGTACATGCAATCTCCTCAAGGTCTGCAGGCCCTCAAGTTCTTCTTTACGGGGGGAGCCCAAAAAGAAGATGGTTCGATGGAAGCCAGGGGAAGCGTCATTCAGAAGATCAAAAACCTGATCGATGGCGAAGATAAGAAAAAGCCACTGAGTGATATCGAGATCCAACGACGCCTCGAAAGCGAAAGTGGAATCAAAATCTCACGCCGAACCGTCACCAAATACCGCGAAGCCGAAAATATTCCGTCGTCTCGTCAGCGACGGGAGTATTGATTTCCAAATACACCCCTTCTCCTTATTCAGGCCCATTAACTAGCCCGGAGCGTCAGCGACGGGATGCATCATCGTGCCGAATTCGCCTTTGACCTGATTATTGGGATAGCTAAGTCTTTTAGTACCTATTCGTAAAGCACCCTAGCTTTATCCCGTCGCTGACGCTCTGGGCTAGTTAATTCTGTTGCTTGGATATCGAATTTGGGCGTCGATTGAAATGGGGCCGATAATTTCTCCAGATATCCGATGACTCTCACTCAACGCATCCACTGATTCTGCCGAAAGATGAGTTGTGTTGTATTTTGTGTGGAATGTATTGAACGCCTCCCCAATTTGGCTGGGGGCGAGGGAATGCGATCGAAGGCAACTTTATTGAAACATAAAGTAGGGTTCTTTCGTCTATCTTGAGAGAGGAATGCTTTTTGGCTTCAAGTGCTCAACTTGAGATTCATAGCTAATAGCCCAGCATTGTCATCAGCGGATTTTTAATGGCCTAAATTATGTAATTTATTTTTCTTAGAGAAATCTAAGGAATTGCCATTTATAAATAACTCTACTGAGCCAAGATTCCTCCCTCCAATCCTTCCTTCACACTTCACTTTCAGCCGACTTAAGATCCACCTAAATTCAACTTTTAGGATTCTGGTCGTTGAAGAAGTGAGGATTCCATTAATTTCGATTATCTGTTCAGACCGAAAGCTGGTCCGTGATACACGTTTCTCATCTTTATAAGAGCTATGGCCCGGTAAAGGCATTGGAAGATATTTCTTTCGATGTTCCGGAAGGAGCGGTCATCGGTTTTCTTGGCCCTAATGGGGCGGGGAAGTCGACGACCCTACGAATCCTAACGGGATTTTTACCAGGAGACCGAGGCACCGTTCAGGTTGCTGGATGCGATGTGGGGCAAAACTCCATCGCTTTACGCAGCCAAATCGGTTACCTCCCTGAAGGAGTTCCTCTCTATCCCGAGATGCGGGTCAATGAGTATCTCAAGTTTCGTTCTCGTTTAAAGGGGATCGATCGATCTCAGCGAAAACGTGAAATCGGTATTGCACTGGAGAAAGTTGGTATTACCGATGTGCAAAAGCGCATCGTCGGGACGCTTTCAAAGGGATACCGTCAACGCGTTGGTTTGGCGGATGCCTTGTTAGGAGAACCCAAAGTTCTCATTTTGGATGAACCTACCGTCGGGCTCGATCCACATCAGCTTCTTCAATTTAGAAACCTGCTTTCAGAGGTGGGAAAAGATCGAACCGTACTTCTTTCAACCCACATTTTGAGTGAAGTCGATCATGTTTGTGATGGCGCGATCATCATTCAAGGCGGCAAGATCGTCGCTCAAGACACCTCTGAAAATTTGAGGAAGAAGGTTGAAGGTATCGCTCCTATTTCAATTGAGATTTTAGGCCCGAGTAAGCAGACCTTAGAATCTCTGGAGCGCTTGAGTGAAATTGAGCGCGTCGAAAAGATTACTTCTCAGGACATAGATTCGAATCGAACTTCACACAGTTTTAGAGTTTGGCCCAAGAAGGGTAAAGACCCTCGGGAAGCCATTTTTCAAATGGTGAAAAGTAACAACTGGACTCTTCTCGAGCTTCACCGTGAAAGTGTGAGCTTGGAAGAGGTCTTCCTCGAAATCGTGGGTAAAGGGCAAACAGCCTCCAATGTAGAAATGGAGGCCGTACGATGAATCGATTTTGTAGAAACACTTACGCGATCTTCTCGCGTGAAATGCATTCTTACTTTTATTCCCCGACGGCCTTCGTGGTGCTCTTTTTGTTTTTGATCACGAATGGTGTCACCTTTTTTGTTTACACGACTGCGTTTAAACAAGCGACCCGTCAAATTGATCTGGTGATTCAGTACCTCTTCGGCTTCGCCCCGTTTTGGATTTTGCTTCTCTTGATGCCTCCCATTCTCACGATGCGTTTGTTCGCCGATGAGAAACGTACTGGGACCTTAGAGTCTTTGATGACCACTCCTGTCACCGATACGCAAGCTGTGTTGGGAAAGTTCTTTGCGGCTCAAGGATTCTTCTTTTTGATCTGGTCCTCGCTTTTGATTTTTGTGGGAATCTTAGAATACCTGGGTAATCCCGACTGGGGGCCCGTGATCGCTTTTTATATTGGGCTCTTCTTTTTAGGCGGGCTCTTTAATTCGATCGGTTTATTGGCATCGACCTTAACTCGAAATCAGTTGATCGCTGCGGTCATCGCATTGAGTGTGAATTTGTTCCTCTTCTTCTTACAGCAATGTAGAGGATTGTTGCCTAACGATCCCGATGCCCAGCGCTTTTTCGATTACATCAGTTTTCATCATCACTTCTACAATGAATACAGTCGTGGGGTCTTAGATCTGCGTTATCCCGGACTTTATCTCATCATCACCATCGTCGTTTTATTCTATGCGATCAGAACGCTTGAAACGAGGAGGTGGCGATGACAACTGAAACTCCCACACTCCCTTCAGCTCAACCAAAAACGCGGGAATCGTTCAGTCGTTGGCGAAGGGTTTTGCTTTCGCTCAACTTGGCTGCGATCGTCTTTTTGACGCTCTATATCTTGGTGATCCTCGCGATTATCATCTTCTTTCATCCTAGAAGGATCGACTTAACCTTCGAGCGCATCCACACCTTGAGCGAAGGAACCGTCAAGCGATTGAGTCTCGTTGAGCAGGATGTTCGAGTGATCATGCCGATCTTGTTTCAAGATGAATCGGCTCTGAGTAAAATTCAGCAAGAGATCTTTGCTCGTTCCCGAATGCTCCTAGACCAATATGTGGCGAAGCAACCGCGAATCAAAATCGAGCACGTGTTGAATTTGAGAAGTCATCAAGATGTCACGACGTGGATCAGGCTTCAGGAGGAATACGGTTTAGTCCCCAATCAGATCAACAGCTTTATTTTCGTCTCGGGAGAGAAAGGTGAATTTCGTCAAGTCGTCTCGATCGATGAATTGGCGATTTACGATCGCCCTCAATCGAAATTTGATTCTAAGCCTCCTCAGATTCACAAATTCTTAGGGGAAGAGGCCTTCACGAGTGCAATTACTCGATTGATTCGGAAGGACCAAAAGAAGATTTACTTCTCGGTGGGTAACGGCGAAATCCCTTTCGGTGACAGTGGAGGTCACGGGATGGGGTACATGATGAAAGAACTCAATTCCAATGGCTACGCCATCGACTCTCATTCTTTGTTAAAGGATGGTCCCGTTCCCTCTGACTGTGACATTTTCGTTATGGCGAGCCCGAGTCGAACTATCGATGAAAAGCTTCGAGGGTATCTCAACGAGTATCTCCTCAATGATGGAAAATTGTTTATCACTCTCACTGCTCGAGAGACGGGCATCGAGAAGTTGATTTCTGAATGGGGAATCACCGTTGAGCCGGGAAACATCCTTCAAAAAGATCAACTCGGGGCTACGAGTTACGCCTATTGGAATCATGAAGTTGCTTTCCAAAGTCGAAACTCTCAGCATCCGATCACCCGAGATATTCAAGCTTCGTCCTTCTATATTAAAGGAGGATTTGCGCGAGCCTTGACGGCTGCAACGAGAAAGGATGATTTTTCGGGAGAATGGTTGTATCGAACTCAAGCCCGCCCCGTAACCTTTATCGACGCCAATCAAAATAGCGCTCTCGATCCTGGGGAACGACAAGGTCAGGTCGTGGGAGCCGTCACGGTATCCAAGCCGATCCCGGAGCGACCTCCACCAGGATTTAAGATTCAAAAGACTCGTTTGGTTGTCTTTGGTGATGGCTCAGCTCTTTCCAATTCAAGGTACAATCAATTTACCCATCGAACTTTAGTTTTGAATACTTTTCGATGGTTGGCGGGATATGAAGAAGAAATCGCTGGTTCCGACGGACAAGAGTGGAGTGAGCGAACGATTAAATGGAGCCCAGGCATCGAAAGATTCCTTTTTTGGGTTCCCATTTTCGTGATCCCCGGATTGATTCTCATTTTGGGAGTCATGGTTTTCTTAGCTCGAAGAAGTTAAGCGCGTTTTAATCTTTAGAGTCATTATTAGTATCGATGGGAAACAATTTTAAAACGACCCTCATCCTTTTGTTCATCGCCGTCTCACTTTCGGTTTATGCTCATTACTTCGAAGGAGAAGGAGATTGGGAAGCTCCCGTTGGTGGAGTCTTTACCTCGATTGCACGTGAACAGTTTGTTGAACTAGAGCTCATCCCAGGACCTGGGGTTGAACGCCTCGGCGAATCGGTCATCAAGACTCCATTGAAGTTTAAGTACGATAAACAGCCTGGCGAATTGGTGGCTTCGTGGAAATTCGTAGAGCCCTTCAAAGCGATGGCATTCACTCCTCGAGTGGAGGGAGTTCTCAATGCGGTCATCGATATGCAGCGCATTCAGACTTTGACTGAAGATGAAGTCGCTCCTTATTTCGAGGGTGATGGCTTGGCGATGACGGTGAAGTTTAGAACGAAAGGTCCCAATTCCATTCAACATACCGTTGAAATTGGACGCGATAATCCAGATAAGGTCTTAAAGCTCACCTGCGTGCGTATCGATGGCAAAGATACCTTCCACATTCAAAGTAAAATTAAAAACACTCTTCGGGCTGGAACGGATATGTACCGTAGCCGAGCTCTCTTTCCCATCACTCAAGCGGATGCGGTGAACCTCTCGGTGACTCAGTACGATTCGAAGACGAAGAGTGAAGAGACATTCACTCTCGAACGTCCTCAAGGAAAAGTGAATTGGTCTCTAACTTCTCCCTCGACTGGAGTTGCCGATCGGGTGGTGGTTCAGAAGTTGTTGGATGAGATGAACGCTTGGAAGATCGAAGAGTTCGTTTCTGAAAAAGCTAACGACCAAGAAGCCTACGGATTGAATCAACCTCGATTGAAGATGAGGCTTGAAAGTCGTTACGGCCAAGTCAAAGAGTATCTCGTTTCGAGCAAACCTCCTGAAGAGGGCTCGAACCGAGTGTATGTCTTAGACACGCAACTCAAGTACATTTACTCCGTTGAATCAGAGCTTTTAGAAATCCTTGAAAAGCCACCCGAATATTTTAGAAGTCGAACCGTCATTCAGCTTGGAGCCAGTTCGATTGTCAAAGTGGAGGGAACGCGGTCGACATTTGAAGGAGATCGTAGTTTTGTTCTCGCTCCGGATCCCGATTTCAAAAAGGGTCGCTCGAACTCAGGTCTCACGAATGCAAATTCTCAGGAGGAAGCTCCTTGGAATGTAGATGATCAGCATTTAAAAACGAAGTACACAGCAGATAAGGTGATCATCGGGCTGTTTTTGAAAAACATCAAAGCCTTACCTGTGGTGAGATACGTCGAAAAGAATGCACTGGTCCAAGAGCATTTAGAGAGTCGATCTCCCCTGCTGAAACTTTCGATCGGTTTAGATACCAAAGCCCAAATCGATCTTAGTTTTTATGAAGCGATGGCGGGGACTCAAAGCCCCGAGACTCACTATCTCGTCACTCAATCTGAAAACTCAGAGCTCGCTTTAGTGCGCACAAATTTCCCGTTAGTTTTGGAGAATGGTGGGATTTTCTTTCGGGAGAGAAACATCTCCGGTGTCGACCTCAGCGATCTTCAGCAAGTCGATATCATGAACGACCGGGGACGAGTATGGACATTGATGAAAACCGGTGGCCTTTGGAAGCTTAAAGAGTCTAACGCTTATAGAGGACTCAAACCCGGTAAGAGCTTGAATGAGCAAGTGATCTTCCGGGGGCTCAATGGATTGTCTCGCAATGGATTCCGAGTGCTTGAATATCTCCCCCAAGCTGCTACTAAAGAAGATTTGCGCGCACTGGAACTCATCCCGGGTAGAAATCGGATTCAGATCGATCTCGTCAAGGGATTCAACGATGATGAGTGGGGATTTAGAAAACTGATCATCGGGGCTCGGAAAGAGCAATCTCCTCTCAAAGAATCTTACGCCCTCATCAATACGATCAAAATGCCGTTTACAATTTCCCAGGACATCAACGATGGCTTGGTGGAACTTGTAAACCATCTCACCGATATTACTGAAAAATAGGTTTGAGAAGGCTAAGGTTTTTTATTCTCCCTCCTTTCCACTTGCTAGACTTGGTGGATCGTTGAAAATAGATTGAGAGCCAGATCATGTTTTCTGCTCATTTCTCGAATTTCAGCACCTTGTCTGGAGTTATCTATCCTTGGATGGTCTTGTCTGCGACCGATGCGGTGAAACTCTCTTGCTCGATTCGGATGTCAGGTATCGAGTCAAGATCGAAGTCTTTGCTGCCTATGATCCCCTCGAAATTTCTAAGAATGACCTTCAACAAAACATCGAAGGCAAAATGGAAAAATTGATTCGTCAGATGGAGAAGATGGATCCCGAGGAACTTCAAGATCAAGTGCATCGAAGCTTCGAATACGATTTATGTCCCGATTGTCAGCGAGATTTTTTACGAGACCCGCTGGGTAAAAATTTGGGCAGAATAATAAAAGAAGATGAAGGAACTTAGCCTCTTCTGTCGTCTTTTAGTCAGTAGAAGTTGAATTGAGACCTTCTGTAGCTCTTGTTAATATTTTTAGATTTCGAATCTCCTTAAAGGCAGACTTGATGCATATCTCATTCTGGAAACTCATAGCTTTAACCTCAGCCATCAATTTTGCTCTGCTTGGGTGGAGTGGGGCTCAAGAAGAGCAACCTACTCCAGAATCTAAGAAGCTCTCGTTTAACGAACTCGTAGAGTTAATTACTAAAGATTTTCCAGATCACCATCAATTTGCATTAGAGATCGGGAAGGTTAAAAGGAAAGTTACCAAACTTCTTCAGGACCAAACGGGAGCAGAGCGTCCGAGTTCGCGGTTGGTGGCTGCGCATGTGGCTAATCAACTTGCTACTCGCTATTTAAAATCTCCTCAAGCGAGTGAATTAACTGAAAGCGAACAATTTCGCATTCGATTACACATCACGGATCGAATGAGAGACGCAGGAGAACGTTCCTTGGTTCGCATCTGGGCTGATTTACTCAATGCCACTTCAGATAAAGAGGTTAAGCAAGAATTTCTTTTCCGTCTTTGGACGTACTATTTCTTCAAAGAACGCTACCTCGACGCTAAAAAATATGGCGATGCTATCCAAGCCTTGAACCCCAATTCTAAGATTGCGAAGAAGATTGCTCCTTACCGTGGGTTTCTAAAAATGGTTGCCGAGATGGGAACCGTACCAAACTTTCGAGTGAAGTATTCCCATATCGGAGAAAAGACATTAAACAGTTTTCGCGGCAAGCCCGTTCTGCTTTATTTTTGGACAACCGAAAGTTCAAATGCTCTGAATCACGTTCAATTGTTGAGAGTCTCAATTGATAAATTAAAGAACATGAATTGGGATGGGCATATTTTGGGGATCAATTTAGACCCGAAAGTTAAAACACTTAAGGAAGCCTTAAAAACGTGGGAAGTGGATTATCGCGATGCCAAGGGCGGGCCCTTAAGAAAAGTTCCTGTTTTTAATTTCCCACAAGCTCATCTACCTAAAGGTTTTAATTCAAATGTCATTAAAGCATTGGGGCTACCTCGAGCTCCCATGGTGATGCTCCTCGATGCCCAAGGCCAATTATCTTTCATCAATCAACTCAAGAAAATCCGAGTGAAAAAAATCTTACGTGAAGAAGGAAAGTTCGTCACTTCGGATGCGGATGAATACCGCTTACTCAGTTTCAAAAAACTCGAGGAAGCAATGAAGAAGCAAGTGAAGTAGTCAGTAGTCCGCAGACTCCGTCTGCGGTCTTCCTTAACAACGATTCAAATTTTTCTTATTACTCATAGCCTAATCGAGTCACACTAGTAGTCGGCTCACCCCGTGAGCCGGTACGGCATGAATTATAGTTTTTAAACCGAATTGCTTAAATAGAGTTACCCACTCTTGGATCACTCTTAGTTCAACAACCTTTACGTTAGTCAGGAGCCGCCTCGCGGAGCGAGACGACTACTATCATGCTGACTACAATGATGATTCAGAATATTTACTGTAGTAATCAGGATCATTGAGATCTTGTTCGAAGTCTGTTAATAACTCTCGTTTGTGTTGTTCAAGCATTCCCTCATATGTATATTTTTCTATAATTTTTTGGAATCGATCTTGTAGATGTTGGATAAAAGGATCTTGGTAGTCAAATCTTAGAAAAGCAGAATTTTTACTCACTGAAAAAGCCTCCATTTCTTTTGATTTAGCAACTGCAGTCTTAAAAAACTGAATCACCGCTTCAAAATTCTCCGAATCCGGTAACGCAAGTTGGCTTTCCCTGATAGCACTAAAAACTTTTACAAAACTAATAAATAAAAACCCGTTTGAAGTGAATTCCAGCCAATTCGCGATTCTTATGGCATCTAAGGCATTCATAAATGTGTCTGCGAAAGAATTTCGCTCGGTCATTTTTATCGATATCGTTGAGATGCTCGTGAATAAATAGACGGCAATCAGCACCAAAAACAAACCAATAAAATAACAAACCAACGCATGTCGAAACTTAACACTGCGAATACAAAGATGCTCAGTAGATCTAAAATATAAAAGTGCAGCACCCACTAAGAGAAACAATCCCGTAGTTAAACTCATAAATAAGCCCTTTCATTAAGCCCTGATTTACAACCACAGTATAAGTCAGCGTATTTAAGATCGTCAATGTAGTTAGTAGTCGTCTCGCTCCGCGGGGCGGCTCCTGACTATCGTGAGGGTCAGTGGAATTACCAGTCAGCCAAGACTGGGTGACTCATCTAAAGCTCTTCGATTTTCAAAGCTATAAATGGTGTCGTCCCGGCTCGCGGAGCGAGACGACTACTATCCGCACGCGGAGAGGCTGTGAATTTTTAGCCCAAAACCGATGAAGTTTCTTTTATCCCTCGCTAAAGCTTCGGGCTTGAGGGGCGCGAATCGCTTTCAATGTTTAATTTGTAGCAAAGGATTTCACGCAATCTATCTATAAATA